>NC_013889.1:1627500-2227500 GCF_000025545.1 Thioalkalivibrio sp. K90mix | reverse complement strand
GACATCGGCGCCGTCCGGGACCACGGCACCGGTCAGGATGCGCACACACTGGCCCGGTTCCACGCGGCCATCCCAGGGATGCCCGGCGGCCGAGGTCCCGGCCAGCATTAGCTCGCGGCCCGCGACGGCATCGTCGGCGCGCAGGGCATAGCCATCCATCGCGGAGACGGCGGCCGGCGGGACGTCGATGCGGGCGGCGACCGGCTCGGCCAGGGTACGCCCCAGCGCGGATTCCAGCGGTACGGTCTCGGATTCGGTCAGTGCATCGCAGGCCTGCAGGATGGCCGCGCGTGCCTGTTCCAGGGTCAGGGCGTTGGGGTCGAACTCATCGCAGCTGGGCACGGACATGGCGCTCGGCGTCTCCGGGTCAGGGGTTCAGGTTGCAATAGTCGATGATGAAGCGCGCGACCGCATCGGGGTCGTTGACCGGCAGCAGGGGGCCGTCAAAGTCCAGCTCGGCGGCATCGGTCGCGACCGCGATCACGCCGGGGATCTCCGGGTACAGCGGGGGCTTGCCGACGGCTGGGCGGTGGACCTCGATCTTCGGCAGGTCGGCCTGCTTGAAGCCCTCGACCAGGATCAGGTCCGCGCGCTCCGGGTCCAGGCGCGAGCAGAGCATGTCCAGGTCCGGTACGCGGCCATCGTCGGTCTCCGGGGTCTCCACCATCAGGGCGTAGCGCCGGCAGGAGGCGACCAGCATCTGGTCCGCGCCGGCATGGCGCAGCTCGTAACTGTCCTTGCCGGGGGTGTCTACGTCGAAGGCGTGATGGGCATGCTTGATCACGGCCGGGCGCTGGCCACGGGCGCGCAGGGCGGGGATTACCGCCTTGAGCAGGGTCGTCTTGCCGCTGCCGCTCCAGGCGGCAAAGCCGATGCGCGGCAGATTGAACGGGTGTGGCGTCATGGTCGTTGGCTTGCGTTATGCACGCCCGAGTATAGCGATAACCGGCGGCAGCGGGAGGGGGTGTTCAGCCGACCAGGTCCTCGGGCGTATTCAGGTTGGCGAAGGCGCCGGGCTGGTCGGAGAAGTCGACCACCGTGGCGCCGATATCGCGAAACCAGCGGCCAACTGCGAGTGGGCCATGTGCGAGATCCGTCTCCAGGCGCGCGGCCAGGTCGGGTCTGAGCAGGGCGAATAGCGGTTGCAGCCGTTCGCCGTCGTGGGCGATCGCGGCCGGGGCGTCACCGGTGTCCAGCGCCTGACCCAGTCGTTCGGACAGGTCGAGCGGCAGGTGCGGGGCATCCACCGGGACACTGAGCAGGGTGTGTCCGGGGTAGTGCGCCCATGCCGCGGCGATCCCGGCCAGCGGTCCCGGGTAGTCCGGACGGGTATCCGGCAGACAGGGAAACCCTAGCGCGCGATAACGGTCGATATCGGTGTTGGCGCTGATCACGATGGAGTCCACTTGCGGCGCGAGACGTTCGATCACCTGTTCCACCAGCGGGCGGCCCCGATACTCCACCCAGCCCTTGTTGCGCCCGCCCATGCGCCGACCCTGTCCGCCGGCCAGAACCAGGCCAAGCGGCGGATGCATTGCCTTGTTCGTGGGGGATGCGGACATCGGGATTGGGGAATCAGCGGCGCAATAGCCTATGGTTTAGGGTGGGGGCACGTACCGGGTGAAGCGTTGCCGAGTGTACGACGAAACAGGACCGACGGGAGAGGAAGCCCATGAAGCGAGGCGGCATGCGCGTCTGGCGAACCGCAATCTGGCTGGCGTTCCTGCTGCTGGGGGCCGGCTGGCTGGCGGTGTCCACACTGGCGGAAACCGGACAACGGCACGCCCTGGTGCTGACCGTAGAGGATGCCATTGGGCCGGCTACTGGAGATTACATTCGCCGCGGTATCGAGCGTGCGGAGGCCGACGATGCGGAGGTGATGGTGCTGATGCTGGATACGCCCGGCGGGCTCGATTCCAGCATGCGCAGCATTATCCGCAACATCCTGCAGTCGGATGTGCCGGTCGTCACCTATGTCCACCCGTCGGGCGCACGCGCCGCCAGTGCCGGCACCTACATTCTTTATGGCTCGCACGTCGCGGCCATGACGCCAGCCACCAATCTGGGCTCTGCCACCCCCGTGCAGATGGGCGGGGGCGGTCTGCCGGGTATGGATCCGCCGGAAGAGGAGGCAGAAGAGGCTGCCGACGAGGCCAATGACAACGGCAACGGTGGGAACGGCGCCGAGAACGGGGAGAACGGCGACAACGGTAATGGCAATGATAACGGCGAGGTCGAGCCGGCCACCGAGGACGAGCTGCTGGAGGACGATCCGCCCTCGCCCCGTCGCGGGGGCGATGCAATGGAGCGCAAGGTGCTGGAAGATGCGGTGTCCTACATCCGCGGCCTGGCCGAGCGCTACGACCGCAACGCCGAGTGGGCCGAGGAGACCGTGCGCGAGGGCTCCAACCTGACCGCGACTGCCGCGCTGGAACAGAACGTGATCGACTTCGTCGCGAACAACCTCGACGACCTGCTGACACAGATCGACGGCCACACTGTGCGCATGCACGATGGCGAGCGCACACTGTCCACCGAGGGGCTGGAGATCGTGCGCATGGACCCGGACTGGCGCACCCAGTTGCTGTCAGTGATCACCAACCCGAACATTGCCTATATCCTGATGCTGCTCGGGATCTACGGCATCATCTTCGAGCTGGCCAACCCGGGTGCGATCTATCCCGGGGTGATCGGCTCGATCGCGCTGATCCTGGCGTTCTTCGCGCTGCAGGTGATGCCGGTGAACTACGCGGGCCTGGCGCTGATGCTGCTGGGCATGATCTTCATGATTGCAGAGGCCTTCGTACCCAGTTTCGGGGCGCTGGGCATAGGAGGAATCGTGGCCTTTACCGTTGGCTCCATCATCTTGTGGGACGACCCGCAGCTGAATGTGGCGATCCCGCTGGTGATCGGCACCGCCATTGCCATTGGCATCCTGTCGGTGTGGGTGCTGGGCCGGCTGTTCAGTCTGCGTGGCAAGAAGCCCGCCACCGGCTATGAAGAGATGATCGGCATGATCGGCGAGGCGCGCGAGGACTTCGACCACAGTGGCCGGGTATGGGTCCACAGCGAGCAATGGAACGCGGAGAGCTCCGCACCGGTCCGCGAAGGGCAGAAAGTGCGCGTAACGGCCATCGACGGCCTGAAGCTGCAGGTCGAACCCGTGACCGAAGAAGACACCCCGGATACCGCCTCGGCCGGCTGACCGGTCGAACGGTGTTCACAACAAGAAGGAGCAGGACATGAACGATCTCGGTTTCTTTGTCGTCCCGCTAGTCATCCTGGTCGCCATCATCGTGATGTCGATCAAGGTGCTGCGCGAGTACGAGCGCGGCGTCATCTTCTTCCTCGGTCGCTTCCAGTCGGTCAAGGGCCCGGGCCTGATCATCGTGATCCCGGGCATCCAGCAGATGGTGCGGATCGACCTGCGCATCATTACGCTGGACGTGCCCAGCCAGGACGTGATCTCGCAGGACAACGTGACGGTCCGGGTGAACGCGGTGCTGTACTTCCGCGTAGTGGATTCCGCCAAATCGGTGATCCAGGTCGAGGACTATTACGCGGCCACCAGCCAGCTTGCGCAGACCACGCTGCGCTCGGTGCTCGGCAAGCATGATCTGGACGAGATGCTCTCCGAGCGCGACAAGCTGAACAACGACATCCAGGAAATCCTCGACAGCCAGACCGATGCCTGGGGCATCAAGGTCACCAATGTCGAGATCAAGCATGTCGACCTGGACGACTCGATGATTCGCGCCATTGCCCGCCAGGCCGAGGCCGAGCGCGAGCGGCGCGCCAAGGTCATCCACGCCGAGGGCGAGCTGCAGGCGGCCGAAAAGCTGGTGCAGGCCGCGCAGAAGATGGAGGCGAGCCCCGCCGCGCTGCAGCTGCGCTATTTGCAGACCATGGCCGACATGTCGACCAACGGCAACGCCAACTCCATCTTCTTCCCGTTGCCGCTGGAGCTGACTAAGGTCTTCGAGAACCTCGCCGGCAAGTTTCGTGCAGAGAACCCGGAGGCGCCCGGCAATATGGGCAACCCGGGTACTCCCGGAGGCGGTCAGTCGTAACGCGTGACCACCGCCGCGACGACCTCACCGGTCCTCGACCGCTTCCTGGACGAGCTCTGGGCGGTCGAGGGCCTCTCGGACCATACCCTGGCGGCCTACCGGCGCGACCTCGAGGCCCTGGCGCGCTGGCTGCATGGGCGCGGGGTTGCGCTCGAGGCAGCCAGTAGCGCCGATCTTCTGGCGTTCGTCAGTGCCCGCATGCAGGCGGGGGCACGGCCGAAATCCATTACCCGCGCGCTGTCCAGTATTCGTCGCTTCTATCGCTATCTGGTGCATCAGGGCGAACGCGAGGACGATCCCAGCGCCGGAATCGAATCCCCGCGTGCCGGCCGCCCGTTGCCGGACAGCCTGTCCGAGACTCAAGTCAATGCGCTGCTGGCGGCCCCCGAGCTGCACACTGAAGTGGGTCTGCGTGACCGCGCGATGCTCGAACTGATGTACGCCACCGGCCTGCGCGTATCCGAGCTGGTTGGGCTGGAGCAGTCCGAGGTGAACAGCCGTCAGGGGGTGGTGCGCATCACTGGCAAGGGCGACAAGGAACGCCTGGTACCGCTGGGTGAGGAGGCTGCCCACTGGCTGGCGCGTTATCTGCGAGAGGCACGCGGTGCACTGATGTCCGGCCATCCGCCAGTGGATACCGTGTTCGTGACCCGGCGAGGCAGGGGGCTCACCCGTCAGGCCTTTTGGTATCGCATCAAGCACTACGCCCAAGTGGCCGGAATCGAAGTGCCGCTGTCGCCCCATACCCTGCGCCACGCGTTCGCGACCCATCTGCTCGACCACGGCGCGGATCTGCGTGTGGTGCAGATGCTGCTGGGCCACAGCAGCCTGTCGACCACGCAAATCTATACCCACGTCGCACGCGCCCGCCTGCAGAGCCTGCATGCGGAACATCATCCCCGCGGCTGACGTCTATTACTGCGATCTTGCCGGCCTCGGCAGGCACCCCGCTTCGGGACTGCTAGACTGGCCCCGTTTTCTTGCACAGCTACGAGAGAGTCCATGTTTGTACAACGCGCACTGCCCCTGGCCATGCTGCTGGCCGCCTTCACCTCCACCGCCGCCGCGACCGATGCCATCGAAGAGCGCATGGCGGACGTGATCCCCAATGCCGAGATCGACAGCATCCAGGAGACCGGCATGGACGGGATCTATGAGGTGCGCTATGGCACCGAGATCTTCTATGTCTCCGGGGATGGCAAGTACCTGCTGCAGGGCAACCTGATTGACCTGGATACCCGCGACAACCTGACCCAAGGGTCACTGCGTGGTGTGCGCGCTGACATGTTCGCCGAGATCGACGACCGCGAACTGGTGGTCTATTCACCGAACGGCGACACCCGCGGCGTGCTGAATGTCTTTACCGATCCGAATTGCCCCTACTGCCGTGAGCTTCACCAGGACATCCCGCAGTACCTGGAGGCCGGCATCAAGGTGCGCTACCTGATGTTCCCTGTGCTGGGACAGAATTCCCCGGAGATCATGGACCGGATCTGGTGCGCGGATGACCGCGAGGACGCGATGGACCGCGCCAAGACTGGCGACACCCTGGACCATATCGACGGCAGCTGCGATACCCCGCAGGATGCACACTTGGCACTGGGCCAGCAGCTGAACGTGCGCGGGACCCCGGCCCTGATCACCGAGGACGGCCAGCAGATGTCCGGCTACCAGGAGCCGGAGGCCGTGATCGAACGGATCGTCGGCGGTAGCTGAGCCAGCAGCTCCCGGGTGGTGTTGCCTCGATCCATCCCGGGACATCGCCCTGTAGGAGGCCAGCCCTCTGGCCGATGCAGCACATGCAGGATCGGGCTTGCCTGCGAGGTCCCCGACGCGTGGATGAGGGCGTCGGTGTTTGCCTGATCAATACAGCAGCGACGCCATCTGCCGCCGGTACTGTCCGACCAGGGGGTGGTCGTCGCCCAGCACCTTGAACGCTGCCAGCAGGCCCTTCTGGCCGGCGCCGTCGTTGTAGGCGCGGTGCTGTTTCATCAGTTGCAGGTAAAGCCCCAGAGCCTCCTCGGCACGCCCGGAGAGCATCGCGTAGGCGGCCATCTTCTCCAGCGCTTCGGGACTGGGGTCGCCGGACTGGATCTCCTTCGCCACGGCCTGCGGGTCGATGCCGGCAGCGGTTTTGGCGAACACCAGACGGGCTCGCAGTTCCTTCACTGCATCCTGTTCGTGCTGGTCCAGCGGCAGCTTGTTCAGCTCCGTTTCGGCGGCGTCCGCATCGCCGGACTGGGCCAGCGCGCGGGCCAGTTCAATGCGCAGGTCGCCATGGTCGGGGTCCTCCTCGAGCGCGGCCTTGAGCGTGGCCAGGGCCCCATCCACGTCGCCGGTTCGGGCCTGTTCACGCGCCTGCTCGATGATCCTGTCCGAGGGCTTTTCCAGATAGCGGTCGATCATCGCGCGGATGTTCGGCTCCGGCTGCACGCCCATGAACTGGTCCACCGGCTTGCCGTGGCGGAACACCATCACCGTGGGCAGGCTGCGCACGCCGTACTGCTGGGCCAGAGCCTGCTGCTCGTCGCTGTTGACCTTGGCCAGGCGGAACTTGCCGGCGTATTGCGCGGCCAGTTGCTGCAGCAGCGGCATCAGCTGCTGGCAAGGCCCGCACCAAGCGGCCCAGAAGTCGACCACCACCGGGCGCTGATGGGACTCGTCCAGCACAGCCTGCTGGAAGCTTTCCTGGGTGACGTCGAGGATGTCCTCGCCGGTTGCGCTTGCGGCTTCTGCCATGGGAACCCTCCTGAAACGCTTGAATACGGAATTTGCAATGCAATTGTTGGGATCATGGGGGCGATTGCAAGCAGCCCTGATTTGCTACCCTTCGCGCATCCGCGAGCGCGCGATCGACACAGGAACCATTACGTGAGCTATTCCGCATCCGATATCGAGGTCCTCGAGGGGCTGGACCCGGTGCGCAAGCGCCCGGGCATGTATACCGACACGACCCGCCCGAACCACCTCGCGCAGGAGGTGATCGACAACTCGGTGGACGAGGCGATCAGCGGCCACGCCAAGCGCATCGACGTGATCCTGCACAAGGACGACTCGGTCTCGGTGTCGGATGACGGTCGCGGCATGCCGGTGGACCTGCACCCGCGCGAGAATCGCCCCGGGGTCGAGGTGATCCTGTCCACGCTGCATGCGGGCGGGAAGTTCTCGGACAAGAACTACCAGTTCTCCGGTGGCCTGCACGGGGTCGGCGTGTCGGTGGTCAATGCGCTGTCGAAGCAGCTCGAGGTGCAGATCAAGCGCGATGGCCGCGAGTACCGCATGGCGTTCGCCGGCGGGTACAAGACCCAGGATCTGGAGGCGGTCGGCGACGTCGGCAAGCGCAACACCGGCACCACGCTGCACTTTTGGCCGGACCCGCAGTATTTCGATTCCGCGAAGTTCTCGGTGCCCCGGCTCAAGCACATCCTGCGCGCGAAGGCCGTGTTGTGCCCGGGCCTGACCGTCACGTTCCATGACGAGACCACCGGCGAGGCCTGCGAGTGGTGCTATCAGGCGGGGCTGCGCGACTACCTGGTGGAGGCCCTGGACGGCCTGGAGCGGGTGCCGGAGGAGCCGTTCATGGGGTCGGTCTCCGGGGCCACCGAGGCCGCCGACTGGGCGGTGACCTGGCTGCCGGAGGGCGGCGAGGTCGTCAGCGAGAGCTACGTGAACCTGATCCCGACCACCCAGGGCGGGACGCATGTGAACGGCCTGCGCACCGGCCTGACCGAGGCCGTGCGCGAGTTCTGCGAGTTTCGCAGCCTGCTCCCCCGCGGGATCAAGCTGGCCCCGGAAGACGTCTGGGAACGGGTCGCCAGTGTGCTGTCGTTCAAGATGCAGGACCCGCAGTTCGCCGGGCAGACCAAGGAACGCCTGTCCTCGCGTCAGGCCGCGCCGTTTGTCTCCGGCGTGGTCAAGGACGCCTTCAGTCTGTGGCTGAACCAGCACCCGCAGCAGGGCGAGCGCATCGCCGAACTGGCGATCCAGAACGCGCAAAAGCGCAGCCGCGCCGGGCGCAAGGTGGTGCGCAAGAAGGTCACCCAGGGCCCGACCCTGCCGGGCAAGCTGGCCGACTGCGCCAGCCAGGACCTGGAGCGCACCGAGCTGTTCCTGGTCGAGGGCGACTCCGCCGGCGGCTCCGCCAAGCAGGCGCGCGATCGCGACTTCCAGGCGATCATGCCGCTGCGTGGCAAGATCCTGAATTCCTGGGAGGTGGACCCTGACCAGGTGCTGGGCTCGCAGGAGATCCACGACATCTCCGTGGCCCTGGGTGTGGACCCGGGCCAGGCCAGCCTGGACGGGCTGCGCTACGGCAAGGTCTGCATCCTGGCCGATGCCGACTCCGACGGCGCGCACATCGCAACGCTGCTGTGTGCGCTGTTCCTGAAGCACTTCCGCCCGCTGGTGGAGCGGGGGCACGTGTACATCGCCATGCCGCCGCTTTACCGCGTGGACGTCGGCAAGCAGACCTTCTATGCCCTGGACGACGACGAGAAGGCCGGCGTGCTGGAACGCATCGAGGCGGAAAAGATGAAGGGCAAGGTCTCCGTGACCCGCTTCAAGGGGCTGGGCGAGATGAACCCGCTACAGCTGCGCGAGACCACCATGAACCCGGACACCCGGCGCCTGGTGCAGCTCACCCTCGACGCCGCCGACGACACCATGCAGCTGCTGGACATGCTGCTCGGCAAGAAACGCGCCTCCGAACGCCGCGCCTGGCTGGAAGGCAAGGGCCACCTGGCCGACGTCGCCGTCTGACAGCCTGTTGAGAGATCACACCTAGAGTTACCGATAGACCTCACGGCGGTGGCCGATCTTCACCACCGTGACGATCAGTTGCTCGTCCTGGATCTCGTAGAGGATGCGGTAGGCGCCTTGCCGCACACGGTAGCGTTCCTGCGCGGAAAGCTTCTCGCTGCCCGGTGGGCGGGGGTCCTCTGCCAGCGAAGCGATGCGCTCCAGGATGCGGCGTACGTCCCTGTCGGGAACCCGTCGCAGATCCTTGGCGACGGACTTGCGGACCACAACCTCAAAGCTTGCCATGCGCCTTCAGGTCGTCGAGGAGCGCCTCGTAGGACATGGTCGGCTCTGCAACGCGATCCTCGAACGCCCTCAAATCCTCCTGGTCCTCGATCAGTACTTGGCGCACGGCGCGATTGACCAGATCGGAGATCGAGCACTGGGTGGAGGCGGCCTTCATACGCAGGGCGCGGTGCAGGTCCGGTTCGAAATACACGGTGGAACGCTTGTTCGGCTCGTTCATTGGAGCCTCCGGGATGATGGATACAAGGTTCATTGTAGCGCTGTGGCGTCATGACGCCACAGCGTCAGGGTCGAACCGGCGTCAGGCCCGCGCCGCGGCGCGCGACCGGACCCAGTGGTACAGGGCCGGCAGCACAATCATGTTGAGCGCGGTGGAGCCGAGCAGGCCGCCGAGGATCACGATGGCCATCGGGGCCTGGATCTCGGTGCCGGTCTCGCCCAGGCCCAGCGCCAGCGGGACGAGCGCCAGCGCGGCGGTGAGCGCGGTCATCAGGATCGGCGTCAGCCGCTCCAGTGCGCCGCGTTCCACGGCCTCGTCCAGCGGCACGCCCTCGGCCGCCAGGCTCTGGTAGCGGCTGATCAGCAGCAGCCCGTTGCGCACGGCGATGCCGAACAGGGTGATGAACCCGACCAGCGCCGCGATGGTCAGCACGCCGCCCATGGCGAACACGGCGATCACCCCGCCGATCAGCGCCAGCGGGATGTTGACCATCACCAGCAGGACCAGGGTCAGCGAGCGCAGGGCCAGTTGCAGCACCACCAGCATGGCGACCAGGACGCCGGCGGACACGATGGCGATGGTCCGGCTGGCCTGGGCCTCGGCCTCGAACTGGCCGCCCAGTTCCACGCGATAGCCCTCGGGCAGTGCTACCCGTTCGTCGATGGTGGCGCGGACCTCGTCGGCCGCCCCGCGCAGGTCACGCCCTGCCACGTTGGCGCTGACCACCAGGCGGCGTTCGGCGTTTTCGCGGTTGACCTGGGCGGGGCCGCGTTCGATCCGCGGTTCGGCCACGTCGCCCAGCCGGATGTTGTGCCCGGTCGGCGTGCGCATCGGGATGTCGGCCAGGCGGTCCAGCTCGCGCCGCTCCACGGGCAGCTGCACGACCAGGTCGAAACGCCGCTCCCCCTCGAAGATCTGGGCGACGCGGGCGCCGCGCCAAGCGGTCTCCAGGGTCTCCGCGGCGTCGGCCACGGTCAGGCCGTAGCGGGCGAGGGCGCTGCGATCGGCATGCAGCCGGATTTGTGGCACCGCGGCGACGGGCTCGATCGACAGGTCGACCAGGCCGTCGATGCCCTCGAGGGTTCGCTCGACCTCGCCCGCCAGGCGCTGCAGTTCGCCCAGGCCCGGGCCGAAGATCTTCACCGACAGGTTCGCGCGCACGCCGGTCAGCATATGGTCGATGCGGTGCGAGATCGGCTGGCCGATGTTGAACTGGCCAGGAAACGCGGCCAGCCCCTCGCGCAGCTCCTCGAGAAACGCTTCCTTCCCCTGCGGCAGCGGGCCCAGACGGACATCCAGTTCGCTCAGATGGGGCGGCTGGGTGTGTTCGGCCCCTTCGGCCCGTCCGGTACGGCGGGCGACGGAGAGGATCGGATCCTGTTCCAGCAGCCAGCGTTCCACCTGGCCGGCCATCTCCGCCGCGGTCTCCAGGCCGGTGCCGGGCGGGGTCGCCATCTCGATGGTCAGGCTGCCTTCGTTGAAGTCGGGCAGAAAGGAGCGCCCGAGCAGCAGCGTGGCCGCCAGGGTGGCGATGGCAAGGGCTGCCGAGATGACCACCACACTGCGGCGAAAGCGCAGGGTGGCGCGCAGCAGCGGGCGGTAGGCGCGCTGCAGGGCCGCGGCCACCGGCGGTTCGCGACCCGCGCTACGCTCCGCGACCGCGGGCAGCAGCCAACGGGCGAGCACCGGCGTCACGGTCAGGGCGACCATGAGCGAGGCCGCGATCGCGACCAGATAGGCCAGCCCCAGCGGCTGCAGCAGGCGGCCCTCCACCCCGCTCAGGAAGAACAGCGGGGCGAACGCCAGCATGATGATCACGGTGGAATAGACCACCGGATAGCGCATCTCCGAGCAGGCCCGGCGTACGGTCTCGTCCAGGCTGGCCCGATCGCGGTCGCCGCCGTTCTCGCGCAGGCGGCGATAGATGTTCTCCACGAAGATGATGGCATCGTCGACCAGCGCGCCGATGGCGATGGTCATGCCGCCCAGGGTCATGGTGTTGATGGTGATGCCCAGCGCGTGCAGCACCAGCAGGGCGACGGTCAACGACAGCGGGATGGCCAGCGCCGAGATCAGCGTGATCCGTACGCTCAGCAGGAACACCAGCAGGATCAGCACCACGAAGATCGCCCCGTCGCGCAGGGCCTTGCCCACGTTCGCCACTGCCGTCTGGATGAAATCGGCCTGGCGGAACAGGTTGGGTTCGATGGTGACACCCTCGGGCAGGCCGGCTTCGAGCCGCGCGAGGGTCTCGTTGATCGAACGCGTCAGGTCGAGGGTGTCGGCATCTGGCTGTTTGGAGACGGCCAGCACCACACCGGGGTGGCCGTTCACGCCGCCATCCCCGACCGGGATGGAGGGCCCCATCGCGACCTCCGCGACATGCCGTACCAGGATCGGCATGCCGTCGCGTACTGCGACCACGGCCTGTTCGATCTCGTCCAGCCGCTCGGCGCGACCGAGGAAGCGGATCAGGTAGTCCTGGCCGCCCTCGCTGAGCCGGTCGCCGCCCGCATTGCGGCTGGCCTGTTCCAGTGCGTCCCGGACCTCGGCGAGGTTCAGGCCGAACGCCGCGAGGCGCTCCGGGGAGACTTGCACCTGGTATTGGCGGACCTGGCCGCCCAGGGTGGTCACCTGGGCCACGCCGGGGATGGCCTCCAGCTGCCGCGCTACCACCCAGTCCGCGACTTCGCGGGCGCGCATGCCATCCGCACGGGCGTCGTCACGTACGCCGAGATAGGCGATCTCGCCCATGATCGAGCTGATCGGCCCCAGCTGCGGGGCGGCGACGCCTTCGGGGAGTTGCGCCTGCACGCGCCCCAGCCGCTCGTTGACGACCTGCCGGGCCTGGTAGATCTCCTCGCCCCACTCGAACTCCACCCACACCAGCGAGAAGCCGGCCACGGACTGCGAGCGCACGCGGCGCACCCCGCTCGCGCCGCTGACCGCGGACTCGATCAGGTAGCTGACCTGCTGTTCCACCTCCTCGGCGGCCAGGCCGGGGGCCTCGGTCATCACCGTTACGGTGGGTGCGGTCAGGTCCGGGAATACGTCGATCGGGGTCTGGCTGGCCTGCCAGGCGCCCAGCAGCAGGAGGCCGAGGGCCCCGGCCATCACCAGCAGGCGGTTGGCGAGGGACCATCGAATCAGTCGATCCAGCATTGGGTGGCCTCCTAGTGGCTGTGGCCGTGGCCGATGTCATCGGTATCGCGGCCCGCGAGCAGGACTGCATAGGCGCCCTGGACCACCACCCGTTCGTCCGCCTCGACCCCGGCGAGGATCTCCACCCGGCCGGCGGAACGAATCCCGGTACGCACCGGTCGCCGCTCGAACGTCTCGCCCCCGGTCTGGACCATCACCACCTGCACGCCGTCGTCGTCGATCAGTGCCGCGGCCGGGAGCGTGACGCGGTGCCGCGATGGCCCTGCCGCCAGCGAGACGGTCAGCGGCATGCCGGGCCGGTACCGGGTGTCCGTGTCCTCCAGCGCAAAGGCGACCGGCAGCGTCTGCCCGGGCCCGTCGAATGCACCGCCTTCCCAGACCGGTTCGCCGCCGATGGCATGCCACTCGCGACTGCCCGGGTGGCGCATGGCCGGATCGGCCAGGGAGGTGACCCGCTCCAGGTCCGCCGGGTAGAGGTGCGCCACCAGCCACAGCGTCTCGCCATCGAGCACGCGGGCCAGTTGCTGGCCGGCCTGGACGACCTCTCCGGGGCTGACATCCAGGGACTCCACCCGGCCACCCGCCGGGGCGCGCAGGGCCAGGGTGCCGGAGACGGCGCTACCGTCGAGCCGTTCCTGGCGGTCGCGGGCGTCGTCCAGTTCGGCCCGCGCGGTGTTGCGTTCGCGGCGGGCCTCCACCACCCGACTGTCGGCGATCACGCCCTCCTCGGCGAGCGCCGTCAGACGCTCCAGATCCGCCTCGGCCGCGGTCAGACGTTCCTGTGCGCGGGCGAGATCCAGGGCCAGGCCGCTGGAGGTGCCGCTGTCCGGCAAGACCGCCAGACGCATCAGACTGTCCCCGGCGTTGACCTCGCGCCCGGGTGCCGGCCATTCCCCGTCGGCCGTGATGACGCCATCGGCGGGCGCGATCAGCCGCGTGCGCTTGCCGGGTACCTCGCGGATGGTCCCCGGGACTTCGATGCGTTCGGCGAACGGCTCATAACGGGCCGGGGCGGTGGCGAAGCGCATGCGCCACTGGGTCTCCTTGAGAAAGGTGATCGTGTCGTCCGCGTCGTGCGCGTGCCCTTCGTCGCCATGGCCGTGATCGTGTCCATGGTCATCGTGGCCGTGATCGTCTCCGTGGTCGTCCTCGCCATGGGCATGCCTGCGGTCGTCGCCCGCATGGTCATGGTCATGGTCGTGACCGTGATCTTCGTCCCCTTGGTCGTGATCCCCGGGGACGTGTACCTGACCGAGCGTGCTCTCGCGCATGCCGTCGGCGTCTTCGTGGACGGCCGTCAGGTAATAGCGTCCCGGCGCGGGCAGGGTCAGGGGGACCGCGAAGATGCCTTCCCGGTCGAGGCCGGCCGTGGCCTCGCTGAATATCTCCCCGTAGCGGTTATGCATCTGCAGGGTTACCTCCCCCGTGGTGACCGGCCGGAAGTCGTCCAGCCAGGTGGCATGGACCACGAAGGTCTCCGTTGCCCCCGGCGCCGGGGCGCCGGCCTCCAGGAACCATTCCAGCTCGGCGCCCCAGTGCGTGATCTCGAGGTCGTCGGCCAGGGCGGGACCGGTAGCGAGGGCCGTCGCGAGGGCGAGGGCCAGCAGGGTGATGATGCGCGTGATCCGATGGGCGACGCGGTGGGCGATGCGGTGGGCGATTCGGTGGGTCATTGGGTGTCCTCCACGAGGCTAAGCCCCGCTGCGATGCGCAGTTCGCGCCACTCGGCCCAGCTCTGGGCGAGCAGCTCGTGTTCCTGTTCGATCGCGTTGAAATGGGTGTTGTAGGCCTCGAGCAGCTCCAGCAGCGAGGCCTCGCCGGCCTCGTAGCCGCGGTAGGTCAGCTCGCGCACGCGCCGGGCGGGTGCCAGCGTCTCGCCCCGGTGGCGCTCGAGTTCGTCCAGCAGGTGCGCCAGGTGCACGGTGCCGACCTCGACCTGTCGGGTCAGGTCGCGCTGCAGGGCCCGGCGCTCGGTCTGGCGGGTGTAGTGATCCGCCACCGATTCGCGCACGCGACCCTGGTTGCGGTCCCACAGCGGTAGTTCCAGTTGTAGCCCGATGCCGGTCGAGGTGTCGCGGCGGCCGTCGATCACCTCACGTTCCTGGAACAGCCGGATGCCGATGTCCGGGCGCCCTTCGGCGCGGGCACGGGCAATCTCCAGCTGCGCCGCCTGTTGCCGCTCGGAGGCAGCGCGCAGGGCGGGGTGGCGGTCCACCACCGTCCCGGGCGCGGCCCGGGTGGGCCGCGGCGGCGGGGCGTCGAAGGCGGGGGCGGTGCCCATCCCGGCCGGGCGCCGGTCGAGCCAGGCGGCGAGGGTGGCGCGGGCCTCGGTCCGTTCGCCCTCGGCGGCCTCCAGTTGACGCATGGCCTCGGAACGGAACAGGTCGATGCGCAGCCGCTCGCGTTCGGAGAGGTCGCCGCGTTCCTGTCGCAGTCGGGCGATGCGCCCCAGGCGCTCGGCCTCGTCCAGGCGCTCGCGCGCCAGCTCGAACCCCGCCTCTGCCTGCTGCCAGGCATGAAACGCCGCGCCGATCCGGCCTTCCAGTTCCAGGCGGTCGGCGTGGGTCTGCGCCTCGGTCGCGGCGAGACGGGCGCTGGCGGCATCACGGCGGTGTCCGATCTGCCCCCACAGCGGGAGGGGCTGAGTCACGGCGATCCCGCTCAGCGAATAGCCGCCGCGCCCGTCCTCCATCCCGAGCCCGTCGGAGGCCTCGGCCTCCAGTGTCGGGTTGGGCCAGCGTCCCGCCTGATCGCGCGCGCCGCGCTGCGCGTCAATACGGTGTTCGAAGGCCTCGGCCTCGGGGGCCACAGAAAGCCCGTGCGTGACCGCGCGCTCCAGGGTCCAGCGGTCCGTGTCCGCGTGCACGGCGGGCAGGCAAAGCAGTCCGATCAGTCCGGCGACCGACCAGGAAGTTACCGAATTGGGCATGGGAAGCACTCCCCATTGATGACGATCCAGGCTGCGCCCCGAAAGGCGTCAGCACGCTACGTTCGAATCAACGGGTCAGGCGGGCGGCCCGCGCAGCGGCGGCGCGAGCCAGGGAGGGGATGCGCGAAGGGGCCAGGCAAGGTCGGCGATGCGCGGGGGTGCGCGTGGGGTCGCCACGGACAGGTCGCCGGCCGTGGTGGGCAGCGCCGCGCCGGGCAGATCGAATCCGATCACCGGCTTGCCGGTGGCCTGCGGCGTCAGATCGACCTCGGCCGCCTCGTTATGATGGTGCACATGCTCGGCATCGTGCGCCGCATGCAGCGGCGAGGGGTGATCGTGATGATCGTGATCGCCCACGTGCAGGTGCAGCCCTGCGCCCTGCAGCAGGGGCACGGCCAGCACCAGGCTCAGGACCAGCAGGGCGTGCAGCCACGTATGACGGTTGGCAGTGCGCATCGAGCCGCATTCTACGCCGGGTCCAGGAAAAGGGCAAGACGCCACGCGTGCATGGGTTGCGTAAATGACCCCCGGGGACCCCCGGGGGTCGGTTTCAGTCGGATAGCGCCGGGTAGTCGGTGTAGCCGTGTTCGTCGCCGCCGTAGAAGGTGGCTTCGTCCCACTCGTTGAGCGAGGCGCCCCGGCGGAAGCGCTCGGGCAGGTCCGGGTTGGCGATGAACGGGCGGCCGAAGGTGACCAGGTCGCAGCGGCCGGCGTCGATGCGCTGGCGGGCCTCTTCGGCGGTGTAGGCGCCGTTGCCGATGTAGGTACGCCTGAAACGCGAACGGATCGCCTCGATGATGGATTCCGGGCGACCGGTCTCGTGGTTGCCCTGGAAGGAGTCCTCCACCACCTCGATGTAGGCGATGCCGGTGGCGTCTAGGGCCTCGGCGAAGGCGCTGTACGTTTCTAGCGGATCATCATCGTGCATGCCGTTGAAACTGCCGGTGGGGCTCACGCGGATGCCGACACGTTCCGGTCCCCAGATCTCGATCACGGCGCGCACCACCTCCAGCGGCAGGCGGATGCGATTCTCCACCGTCCCACCGTAGGCGTCGGTGCGATGGTTGCTGCCACTGCGGATGAACTGGTCCAGCAGATAGCCGTTGGCCGCGTGGATCTGCACGCCGTCGAAGCCGGAGGCCTTGGCATTCCGAGCGCCCTGACGGTACTGCTCCACGATCCCGGGCAGTTCGTTGAGCTCCAGCGCGCGTGGCTGCTGCACCTCGACCATGCCCGATTCGGCGCTGATGAAGGTGTAGGCCCCCTCGGGTTTGATCGCGGAGGGCGCGACGGGGAGTGCGCCATTGGGCTGCAGCTCCGGGCGCGAGATCCGGCCCACGTGCCACAGCTGCGCCTGGATGCGTCCGCCGGCGCCATGCACGGCGTCCGTCACCTTGCGCCAGCCCGCCATCTGCTCGGGCGAGTGGATGCCCGGGGTGAACGCGTAGCCCTTGCCCTGCGGCGAGACCTGGGTGGCCTCGCTGATGATCAGACCGGCGCCGGCGCGCTGGGCGTAGTACTCGGCGTTCAGGTCCGTGGGCACATCGCCTGGCTGTCCGGCGCGCGAGCGCGTCAGCGGCGACATCAGCATCCGGTTCGGAAGTTCCAGCGGGCCCAGACTGTAGGGGCGAAAAAGTGCGTCATCCTGCTCAGCCATGGGCCGTTGTCCTTTCGTGCGTTGTGGTTCCGTGCGGTTTTCCGACCGGGGCGGCATCGAGTCGTTCCCCCGATCATGGCGAAGGGGCGGCTTGATCATCCCGGGTCCGGAGGATCTGCGGACGATGGGGGCACAAAGCGGGGCGTGCCGGTCCTGACGGCCTTTGGGCAGGCCGACGTAGCCCTGTTCGGCGTCTCCCTTAGCGGCGTCTTCTTCTGCGGCGACGCCCGAGTTTGATGCGTTGCAGGGCGGTCTGCAGTTCGGTGCGCGCCTCCCGTGGGATAGAGCTGGAGGCGCGCAGGCGAGGGCCCTCGCGGGTGCGCATGGCGGTCAGGCGCCCGCGCTGGATCCCGTAGCGGCGGGCGATATCCCGGGCGGCATGTTCGAAGTGCATGGGCACGTCGCCGCGTCGTGCCCGGGGTTTGCCGTCTGTGATCTCGATGCTGAACAGGATGCTGGCCTGCCAGATGATCAGCGCTGCTGCTGCGAGCAGAAGCGCGATCATGAGCAGTAACGCGGTAAGCATGGACATGGCGTTTTAGTCCGACTCCGGTTCCGGCAACGCCTCGACCTCGCGGCGAAAACGCTGGAAATCGTCGCTGTCGCGGGCTAGGCCGTCCAGCGTCTCCGCCGGTATCGAGTCGATCCGGGCCTGGGTGTTTTCAACGCGCTCGCGGGTAGCGGGGTGGGTAGCAAAGAACTGCTCGACCCGGCTGGGGTCCCGATCGCGTTCGTCCAGCAGGGTCTCGAAGAACGAGACGAGGCCGATCGGATGGATACCCGCATCCACCAGATAGCCGATGGCCACGTCGTCCGCCTCGCGTTCGGCCTCGCGGCTGTAGCCGGCGAACACGCCCGCCGCACCCACTTGCACGGCCACCTGCTCGGCCGCGCCGGGGTCGCGCCCGAGTATCACGCCGTAGACGACCGCAAGCCCCATTTCCGCCTGCTGCGCGCGGCGCCACTGGTCGATACCGTGGCGCTTCACTACGTGTCCGACCTCGTGCGCCAGTACCCCGGCCAGCTCGGACATGTCGTCGGCGCGTTCGATCAGCCCGCGATAGATGTAGATGTGCCCGCCTGGTACGGCGAAGGCATTCACGTCCGGGCCGTTGACGACATAGAAGGTGTAGTCGATCTCGTCGCGGTCATCGGCCACCGCCGCAATCGACTGGCCCAGCGAGTTGATGTAATCGCGGATCGCGGGCGCCTCGACAATCGGCAGCTCCGCGTTCAGGTCCTGGGCCAGCTCGTCCCCCAGTTCGCGCTCCTCCTGTACCGATACACGGGGCGCGCAGGCACTGGCCAGCACGAATACTCCGACCAGCGCCAGCACCGCTGCCAGTCGTCCGTACGCCGCTCGCATTCTGATCACCGTCATTCCTTGCCTCGTTGTGATTTGTGTCCATCGACACCCTCAACATAGAGGGTTTTGTCACGGACCGGGAGCCCTGTGCGCATCCAGTTCGTGACAGTGTGCCCGTTGTGGCTTGCCGGGGTGCGTGGATGTCCAGGCTGCTGGTATTTCGCGGGATCTCGATCCATAATGTGCATAAAGCACATAATGATTGTAAATGTGCATGATTGGTGTGGAGGTGTGCCATGAGTGTCGCAACGGTAGCCGTCCCGGAGCGCGCGGATGTCCTGCGCGAGGCGCTGGTCAATGCCGGCAAGGCGCTGGGTCTCACCCAGGCTGATCTGGGCGACGTCGTCGGGCGCGGCCGTACGGATATCAGCCGCGGCAACATCGATCCGGCCAGCAAGCCGGGCGAGCTGGCGCTGTTGCTGATCCGCTGCTATCGCGCGCTGTACGTCCTGACCGGCGGGGACGCCGCGGCCATGAAACACTGGATGCACACGCAGAATCATCACACCGGCGGAGTGCCCGCCGAGCAGATCCGCACGGTGCAGGGGCTGGTGGGCGTGCTGGAGTATCTCGACGCGATCCGCGGCAAGCTGTGATGCGAAACTGACATGCCGGACTGGAATGCGCTGGTCGAAGCCGCGCCGCGCGTCACGCTGAGAGGGGAGGTATTGCGCCTGGTCGAGAGCCAGGAGCAGGTCGCTACCAACCAGCTCGTTTCCTCACTCGACCGTCAGGCTGTGCTGGAGGAGATGCTGGAGGCGACCAAGCCGCCCCGGCGCCCGGGCACGGAACGGCTGCATTATCTGCTGGCGACCCCGTTTCGCTATCCGCCACTGCGCCATGGTTCGCGCTTCGGCCGTCGCCACGAGCCCAGCCTGTTCTACGGCGCCCTGCGCGAGCGCACCGTCCTGGCCGAGGCCGCTTATTACCGGTTCGTCTTCTGGCACGGCATGGCGACGCCGCCAGCGCGCAAGCTGGATACACAGCACACCCTGTTGGCCGCGCGCTACCTGAGCCCCGATGGCCTGCAGCTCCACGAGCCTCCGTTCGCGGAACACATAAAGCGGCTGCGGCACCCCGCCGACTACCAGGCCACACAGGCCCTGGGTGCCATCATGCGCGAGAGCGGCGTCGACCTGTTCGAGTATGCGTCTGCCCGTGACCGCGAGGCCGGCCTGAACCTCGCGCTCTTCAATGCGCGCCCGTTTACCCGCAACAAGCCGACGCGCCAGGACCCCTGGCTGTGCCAGCTCAACGCGGAATGCGTCCGCTTCCTCAAGCCCCGCGACGGCACTCTGTATGAATTCCCGTTGAGCCAATTTCTTTATCAGGGGCACCTGCCGCTACCGGCCTGATCAGTGCGCCCGAATGCCGCCCGGCAGGGGCTGGTTGTGGCAACGCGGCTCGTGTAGCTCGAGTCCGTCGCCAGCAGGGGACCTTCAGGGCAGGGGGATAAACTCGTCTTCGTCGCCGGGGACCCTGGGAAAGCGGCCGCCTTGCCAGTCCTGTTTGGCCTGCTCGATGCGCTCGCGGCGGCTGGAGACGAAATTCCATTCGATGTGGCGCTCGCCCACGGGTGCGCCACCAACCAGGGCGATGGTCGAGGCCGTGGTGGCGGTGACTGCAATGCCGGACTGGCGGGAGAAGATCGTCATCGAATGGGCTGGCATCGCGGTGTCCTGCGCGCGCAGCTCGCCGGAGACCACATAGACGGCGCGTTCGTCGCCATCGGGCAGGGTGAGGGTCTGGCCGGGCTGCAGGCGGGCCTCCAGATAGAGTGTCTCGGAAAACACCCGCACCGGCGACTGCACGCCATAGGCGCTACCCATCATCACGCGGACGGGGATCTCTTCGACGGTGACGGTCGGGATCGTCTGTTCCGGATAGTGGTGAAAGGCGGGTTCGGTTTCCTCGTCGGCTTCCGGAAGGGCGAGCCACAGCTGCAGCCCGTGTTGGGTGTGTTCCTCGGCTGTGACCTCCGGTCGTTCCCGCTCGGAATGGACGATGCCGCGTCCGGCGACCATCAGGTTGAGATCCCCGGGCCGAATGGCTTGGTGCGAGCCCAGCGAATCGCGATGCAGGATCTCGCCCTGGAACAGGTAGGTGACCGTCGCGATCCCGATGTGCGGGTGCGGGCGCACGTTGATCCCCTCGCCTGCGGGGAAGCGCGCCGGGCCCATGTGATCAAAAAAGATCCACGGCCCGACCATCCGCCGTTGTGCGGTGGGCAGCACCCGGCGCACGGAGAAGCCGCCCAGGTCGCGCTCGCGGGGCTGCAGCACGGTCTCGATTGCCGCGCAGGGGGCAGGCGAGGCGATACAGGGCTGTTCGGTGGTCTCCAGGGTGTTGCTCATCGGGGGGCTCCGGGTGTCGCGTCGCGCATGGGCCGGAGGGCGCGGGCCCATTTCGCCAGTTCTTCCAGCATGCCCCGGGCGGATTCATCGTGCATCGGTTCGGGGACGAATCGCCGCTCGTCGTCCAGGTGATTCCAGGGCATCTGGATCATCACGCCCTCCGGGATCGGCATCATCTTGAGGGCCGTCACCATCTGCCGGGCCATCTGTGCCGAGCGCAGCCCGCCGGAGGCCCCGCCGTAGCTCACGAACGCGCAGGGCTTGTAATTCCACTCTGGATAGACGTAATCGAGGGCGTTGATCAGCGCGGGGGGTGCGGAGTAGTTGTATTCGGGGATCACGAACACATAGGCATCGGCGCTGGCGACACTGCGCGACCAGTTCCGGGTGTGCTCCTGCGTGTACTTCTGCGTCCGGGGGTGGTGGGGCTCGTCGTATACCGGCAGCTGGAAGTCGGCCAGGTCGACCCGCTCGCACTGGAACGCGTTGTGTTCACTGGCCAGCGTATGAAACCAGTCCCCCACGGAGGGGCCGATGCGGCCCGGGCGGGTACTGGCGATGAGGGTCTGAAGCTTCAGTGACATGGGTGTGTCCTCGTCAGGGGGGCGGCATCAGCCGCCGCGCAGATCGAACAGCAGGGCCTCGGCCTCGCCGTCGGTGGTGAATTCGAGCCCGCGTTCCTGGCGGATGGTGGCGCCGTCGCCGGCAGCCATCGTCTGGTCGTTCAGGGTCAGTTCGCCTCGGGTGATCTGTACGTAATAGACCCTGCTCGGGTCCGCCGGAAACCGAGTGGCATCGTGCGCCATCCGGAGCCTGTGGATGCAGGCGTCCTGCCGGATGGGCAGGGAGCCATCCCGGCCATCGGGCGAGACCAGCAGGACGTGCCCGCCGGCACCCGAAAAATCCTTCTGGGCGTAGCACGGTTCGCCACCCTTGTGATCCGGGATGATCCAGATTTGCAGGAAGTGCAGCGGATCGGTGGTTGATGCGTTGAACTCGCTGTGCCGGATGCCCGTGCCCGCACTCATCACCTGGACCTCGCCGGCCCTCAGCCGGGTCTGGTGATCCATCGTGTCCCGGTGCTCGATGGCCCCGTCTAGGGAGACGCTGATTGAATCGCACGTCCGCGTTGGCGCCCCCCGTTTTCCGAGACAAGGCGCGTCGTGCAGCGGGTAGTGGTTCTACCCGCCCGTTCTTGATTGATTCGGGGCGCAACGCAGGATCGGGGAACAGGGGGCGCCAACCCCACAAGCCATTGAAAGCAGGGGCTCGGCCGCCCGTTGTTATCAAGAACGGGCGCGCGCACAACGTTGCGGTTCCCTTGTGCAGAATGACTGCACGGCAGTCACCGCGCCTTGTTCGCACGCAAAAGCGACTCGAGCGCGGACGCGCGATTCAATCAGCGTCTCCTAGCACACAGGTGATGATTTCCATGTCCCGATGCGGGTGGGCGCCGAAGCCGGCACCCGGTGCGACCCGGTCCTCGTTCAGCACGCGCAGGTCGGAGACCCCCATGTGCTCCGGGTCGAAGTAACTGGCAAACGAGAAGCTGTGGCGGGAATCCAGCCAGCCGTGTCGGGCATGGCCGCGTTCGGCACTGGGGCGCAGGGTGATCATGGTGTCCTCCTCCCGGGTGTTACCGATCAGGCGACCCTTGCCGAGCCAGATGGCCCGGCAAGGGGGAGTGCGGCTAGCCGCGGTACGTCCCGGCCAGGCGGTTGTCGATCGAGGCCCGACCGGCGCCGCTGATCGCCAGTGCGACGGAGACAGCCAGCAGCGACAGCGCGAACTCGTAGCCGTTGTTGCTCATGAACAGGCCATGTTCGAAGTGTACGGCGAAGATCGCCACGACCATGGTGAAGGCGAGCACCGCTGCCGCCGGGCGCACCAGCAACCCGATGATCAGGGCCAGACCGCCGAAGAACTCTGCGCCGCCGGCCATCAGGGCCATCAGGAAACCCGGCTCCAGCCCGATCGAGGCCATCCACTGGCCGGTCCCCTCCAGACCGTGACCGCCGAACCAGCCGAACAGTTTCTGCGCGCCATGCGCCATGAAGATGATCCCGACCGGGATGCGCAGGGCGAGGGCCGCCCAGCCGGCGTTGGTGCCAAACAGCTGCTGCATGAAGGACGAATTCATTTTGACTCTCCTGGAGGGTTTGCGAAGGCCGGCGGTTCTGGCCGGTCAGGGAGAGTCTGGATATTTCTTGATGAGCAATAAACGGCTATAAAGGGCACATATAGTTGCAAATGTCGAAACAATGGATCGTTTCCAGCAGATGCAGATCTTCGTGGCCGTAGTCGAGACCGGGCACTTCGTGCATGCGGCGGAGACGCTGGGCCTGTCCAAGGCGGCCGTCTCGCGCGCGGTGAACGGCCTCGAGGAACGGCTGGGTGCTCGGCTGCTGCACCGCACGACCCGGCGCCTGTCGCTGACCAGCGAGGGCGAGACCTTCTTTGGCCGCAGCAAGCTGTTGCTTGAGGAACTGGCCGCCGCCGAGGGCGAGATCAGCGAACGCGGCACCGCCGTCAGCGGCCGGCTGCGCATCAATGTACCGGTCAGCTTCGGCATCCAGCACCTGGCGCCGCTGTGGGGCACATTCACGGCCCGACACCCCAGGGTGGAGCTGGACGTCACCCTGAACGACCGTTCGGTGGATCTGGTCGACGAAGGCTTTGACCTGGCCGTGCGCATTGGCACGCTCGACAGCTCCAGCCTGGTCGCGCGCCGCCTGGCGACCACGCGCATGCGCATCTGTGCCGCGCCGGACTACCTGGCGGCCAGCGGTCTGCCCGCACACCCGCGCGAGCTGGCGGACCACGCCACCATCGCTTACAGCTACCACGCGACCGGCGACGACTGGACCCTCACGGGCCCGGACGGGCCGGTCGCGGTCACGACCCGCCCCGTGCTGCGCAGCAACAACGGCGAGACCTGCGTCGCCGCGGCCCTGGCCGGGCAGGGCATCGTCTACCAGCCGGAGTTCCTGCTGCAGCCGCATCTGCAAACCGGCGCCCTGCAGGTGCTGTTCCCGGACTGGGAAACCGCCACGCTCGGCATCCACGCGGTCTACCCCAGCCGCCGCTATCTCCTGCCCAAGACCCGCGCCCTGATCGACTTCCTGGCGCAGCAGCTAGGTACGCCGAACGGGTTAGCGTCGCGATAGGCCTGGCATCGGTTGGTCGGCGCATCTCATCCCATGTCATCCCGGCCGCAGCGAAGCGAAGAGCGGGCATCTCCGGCATATGAAGGTCCCGGTGATGTTGCTCCTGCTACTCCGCGAGCCATTCCCAGGCGGATTACGGCGCCGCGAGAGTTCGTTACGGTGTCGAGTCCAGAGAGATGGATGCGACAGGAGTGATGGCTATGGGGTCGAATAACGCGCGGGAGCAGGATGAACTGGCGGCTCGGCTGGAGGCGTTCGTCGAAGAGCGCGATTGGGCGCAGTTCCATTCGCCGAAGAATCTCTCGATGGCGCTGGCGGGGGAGGTCGGCGAGCTGATCGAGCACTTCCAGTGGCTGACCGAGGAGCAGTCGCGTGGCCTGTCCGGCGAGGCGCTGGAGGAAGTGCGGGCCGAGATCGCGGATGTGCAGATCTATCTGCTGATGCTGGCGCGCAAGCTGAACATCGACCTCGTGCAGGCGGCGAGCGACAAGCTGGAAATCAACGCGAAAAAATACCCGGTGGACAAGGCGCGGGGTCTCGCGCGCAAGTACACGAACCTGTAGATCGCTCGTTCGTCCCGCCCCGAGGCGTATGCGGTAAGAGTCGTGACCCGGATCAAGATTCCTGGCCTTTGCCGGGCTGATAATGGTCTTGTCCGCGAGCGTCTTGCCGCGGTTCCCCGACTGCATGACGAAGGAGACACAGCATGAGCCCCCTGGTAGGAAAAGTGATCGCAATCACCGGTGGCGCCGGTGGTATCGGCGAGAGCACGGCGCGCACGGCGTACGCGCAGGGCGCCAGTGTGGTGATTACCGACCGCGAGGCCGGGCCGGTGGAGGCCATTGCCCAGTCCCTGGGTGAGCGGGCGGTGGGCCTGGCCGTGGACGTCACGCGGCGCGAGGACAACGAGCGCATGGTCGCGACGGCACTGGAACGTTTCGGACGCCTGGATGGGGTCTTCCTGAACGCCGGAATCGAGGGCGAGGTTGGCCCGTTCGACAGCCGCTCCGACGCGGCGTGGGAGAAGGTCTTTGCCGTCAATGTGCATGGCGTGCGCCTGGGCGCGGAGGCGGCCCTGCCGGCGCTGCGCCGGGGCAATGGCGGCAGCATTGTGATCACCTCCAGCGTAGCCGGGCTGCGCGGGGCCGCCGGCCTCTCGCCGTACGTGTCCAGCAAGCACGCGGTGGTGGGCATGATGAAGTGTCTGGCCGCCGAGCTGGGGCCGGAGAACATCCGCGTGAATACGCTTAACCCCGGCCCGGTCGCGAACCGCATGATGCAGTCCATCGAGGAGCAGGCGAACCCGGGCCACGCCGACGAGGTGCACAAGTCCTTCGAGGCGCGTATCCCGCTGGGTCGGTACGTCAGCAACGAGGAATGCGCCGGGATGGCGGTGTTCCTGCTGTCCGACGCCGCCTCCGGCTGCACCGGCAACACCTACGTCGTCGACGGCGGCCTCTGTTCGCAGTAACCGCCTGTGCGTACGTGCGGCGGGACCTGGGGAGCGCATCGCGGGTCCGGCCGTGCGGCACGCTGTCGAGCGCGTCTACATCGTCCGGAGAGCGTCTATATATCGAAAGATCCTGGCCGCTTTCCTGCGATCTCGCGAGCGGGTGCATGAAATGGCCATCGGGCGATTCCGTCGCCCTGGAGTCCACGCATCTTCAGGAGGTGGCAGATGGACGAGGCACTCAGAAAGAAGATCCAGGTCCTGCTGGACGAACACCGGATCATGAGCATTGCCACCCTGCGCGAGGATGGCTGGCCCCAGGTGACGACGGTCGGCTACGTGCATGAAGGGATGACGCTGTACTTCCTCTGCGGACTGGACAGCCAGAAGGCGCGAAACCTGGCGCACGACAACCGGGTTTCTCTCACCATCGATCACGACACCTCCGACCTGATGGCGATTTCGGGGCTGTCCATGGCGGCGCATGCAGAGCCCGTGGTCGATCGGGATGAAGCGCAGAAGGTGCTGGACCTGCTCGTGCAGGCCTATCCCGAGCAGGACACCGCCAAGCTGGACATGGAGATGCCCAGCCCGGAGGACGTCCGGATCTTCCGCGTGACCCCGACGGTGATATCCGTCCTTGATTACTCGAAGGGGTTCGGGCACACGGATCTCGTGGAGCTGAGCGTGGCATGAGCGCACGGGCGATGTGGCCGCGCGCCGGCCTGCGCGAGTAATTCCGTACCGTCCGGAGCCCCGGATCACCGACCCACGCAGTGGTTGGCAAAGGCGAAGGCGTCGTTCATCGTCCACTGGGCCTGGGGCGTGTTGGCCATGGCGTCGCACCATGCGGGACTGCCCACCGCCTGTGCGCCACCGGCGAACGTGGCCTCCATCTGCCGTTCCAGCCGCTCGTTGGTCCGGGCGAAGTTCATCCATGCCACCTCCAGTGCCGGCGTTGCGTACGTGCTCTCGACACGCATGATGTTCTCTTCCAGTCGATCCAGCGACTGCTCCATGCGTCCTTCCAGTTCCAGCATGCGCTGGTGGTTTTCCGGGGCATCAAACGACGCCTCCATGAGCTCCATCTCGTGTTCCTCGATCGACTCCATGAAGATGATCATCTCGCCCGCCAGCTGTTCCAGGCGTGGCGTCAGTTCCTCGGTCAGCCAGGTGGCGTGCTCATTGGCGGCCTCCTGGCTGTCGACCCCGGCCAGTTCCGCACTCATGGCGTCGAACAATTCGATCCAGGACTCCATGAAGCCGATCGCGCGCTCCATCGCCGGCGCGTCCGGTTCTTCCTGGATCGGGGCGTGCTGTTCCGCGGCCTGGGCCGAGTCGTTCGACTGGCCGCAGCCGGAAAACGTGATCAACACAAAAGCCAGACCCGCGACGGCTGGCACGGTAAAACTCGGTAGGGTGTTCATGGCTGCCTCCCTCGGTTCCCCCTAACCGAACACAAAGCAATGCAACAGGACGGGAACCGCGGCCCACAGCGAACGGAATGCGAACAGGCGGCGATTAACTAGTTCATAGCACCAAATGCGCGCGTTTGCGCTGGGTTTCGGGAGCCTCGGTGCATGTGCGAGTCCTGTGTGCGCGCCGCGCGGCTCCGAAGTGCCTTTCCGCCGCTATTTCGGGTTGGGAGGGAGGCACTCGAGGGTTTCGCGGTCCCATCCGCCATTGTCGGCAGCCGCCTGGTAGGTGCTCTGCAGAAAGCTCAGCAGCGCCGCATCGGGATCGCTCGACGCCCGAACAGCGTCGAATGGCAGGATGTATTCCCCGAGGCCTTCGTGGAAGCGGGCCGCGGCGGGCTGGATGGCGGCCTCGCGATATCCGTGAGGTTCCGGGTAGGCATATGCATAGAAAGCCGCTTCACCCAGTCCCGTGCCGGGCCAGAAGCCGGCGCTCGCCAGCTCATGGGAATAAGCCTCTTCCATCACCCAGTCGGCACAGTTGGGGACACCTCCGGGATGCTTCGGCGCCTCGCGGCCGGAAAAGCGCGTGACGGCCAGATCGAACGCACCCCAAAAAAAGTGCACGGGGCTGCACTTTCCCAGAAAGCCCGCGCGGAACTCCGAGAACACCCGGTTCACCTGCACCAGTGCCTGCCAGAAAGCGTGGATGGCCTGGCGATGATAGCTGCGGTTTCGTGTGTTCCTGGCAAAGGGGATGGCTTCCGGCACCTCCACCGGGCGCGCAAGGATGTGTACTTGAATGCCGAGGCACGCCAGTGCGTCAAAGATCTTGTCATGGAAATCGGCAACGCTCATCGGTTCCAGCGAAAAGACCACCTTGCGGCCGTTCGATGTGGTGATCACCAGCTGGTGCGCAACGAAATCGAAGTCGATGGTGAAGGTCTGCCCCTGATAGGGAATCGGCGATGTCGTCAGCCCGGTGCTGGTGACATACAGCGTGGAACCCCACGAGTGATTCACCCAGGGCCCCTGTTCGAGACGGATCTTGCCGACAATCTGTGTCCACATGTGGACCGTCGTGCAGGTATCCGCCCACTGATCGAGGGGTGGGAGTTCGGGCCAGGGGGTGGGTCCATTCTGCGAGTGGGCGGGCATAAGATCCTCCGGGGGCTGATCCGGGGCCATTGCGAATCGAGCGAAAGCGCTGGCAAAAGGGCGCGCCCATCAATCCCGAGGAATCCGTTAGGCCATCCTGAGAAGTGTAGACCCCCGCGAAGGGTTTGCTGTCGAACATCCCGCTTGTGATCCCGGCCGCGTACGACGCCGGGGCTCAGCCCAGCAGGCCGCTTTTCTCGAGGCCGTCAAATATGAACTGCATCGCCAGTGCGCACAGCAGGACGCCGAGGATGCGGGTCAGCACATGGGCGCCGGTCACCCCCAGCAGGTGCTGCAGGCGCGACGCCACCAGCAGGCAGACGAGCGCCAGCACCATGATCGCCGCCAGAGCGCCCAGCACCACCGCCTGGGCCATCCAGTCATCGCCGGCCCGACTCATCAGCAGGATCGCCGCCCCCATCGCCCCCGGCCCGGCGAGCATGGGCGTGGCCAGCGGAAATACCGAGATGTCTCCCCGGCTGCGCGCCTCGCTGGTCTCCGCCGGGGTTGCCGACACCCCACCGGAACTGCGCGCGAAGACCATGTCGATCCCGATCAGCAACAGCAGGATGCCGCCGGCCGTGTACAGCGCCGGCATGGTGATGCCCAGCACCGAGAGCACGGCCTCGCCAAACAGCGCGAACAGCATCAGGATGCCGGTGGCCAGCAACGCCGCGCGCCAGGCCATCCGGCGCCGTTGCGCGCGGCCCATGCCCTGGCTCAGCACGGCAAAGACCACCGCTACATCCACCGGCCCGACCGTCACGAAAAAGGTCGCCAGTGCGACCACACCCAGCTCCAGCATCGCTCCCTCTTTCCCGCACTGTGCCGCACCGGCCCCGGCCGCTGCCTTTGTGTTATGCACGCGGGCCGTCTACGGCCTGCATCATCGCAGACACAAGCCCCGAGCGAGCAGCATTTGCTATCGCCTCTTGCGCGAAAACAGTCCAGGGCCCTTGGTGGCCTGCCAGTACTGAATCAAATCGTTCCGGTCTTCTCGCCGACGGGGTTCAGCCACCATATAGCGAACAGCAGTGCCGACGTTGCGACGGGATAGCTCGCGAGTGTCAGGCCGGCACCCGGAATGGCCGCCACGGCCAGAATCCCCGCGATCAGCCCCGCTCTGATCGCCAGCGGCGCCCTTTGATACGCTCGATTGATCAGGGCCGCGCCGGCGTACAGTGCAACCCAGCCCCAAAGGCCCGCGAGTGCGCCAAATATGCTTCGTGCTTCGAAGAGAACTTTGGCCCTCGCGATTTCCTCATCGCCAATGCCGTGTTCACGCACAAGTGCCTCTGGTACTTGATTAAACACCTGATTGAGTCCCTGATCTGGCGTGACATACGTGCTCGCCAGCCAGGCGACCCGGAACAGGCACCAGAAGACCACTGTCGATCAGGCCAGGGCAGCCAGCATGATGCCTTTCAGGGTAACTCTCAGGGCCCCTTCCATGTGGGCACACTCCGTGATGGGGAACTCGCTGGTGGCTGCGTATCGGCACGCTGGCCTGTGTCGCAGGCAAACGTGTTGAGAGCGCTAGTCGTCGGCATCCTGTCGCGGCGATTCGCCCGGGCGCCACTCGGCCTGCACCGCGAACAGCTCGATCAGTGCCCGGGCGTTCGGATCGTCACAGCCGTGCGCGTCGATGCGCTGCCCCACCTGAGACTGGATGTCTTCCTGGCCACGCATCAGGGTTTCCGCGATCTGCTCTCCCGTCGCTTCCGGGTGCTGTTCCTGCAGCGCCATGACGGATTGCAGGTAGATCATTTGCTGGTTGGCCAGAAACGCGACCATCTGGTCGTCATCGATTTCGTCGCAGCGGGCCGCGGCCGTACTGGATGCGACGAACTGACTCAGGATGTTCAGGATTTCGGGTGGTTCTTCGGCCCCGGCCGGGGCGCTGAAGCCTAGTATCAGCGCGAGCGAGCCGAGCGCCGCGGCCGCGCGAGACGGGGCGCGTGGCCAGCAAGATGGCTTTCGGGTGGCTCGGGTCGGGGTGGTGGGCCGCATGAGGCCCGGGCGTGCAGAACTGCGTGTCTTCTTCATCGTTTCCCTCCCTGGAAACATTGCGTCTGAGCGGCTCAGACATGCGTGTACGCTAAATGCTTCCGTCCCGCATGTCATCCATGGGCCAGAACCGAGGCGGCTGCGGCACAGGCGGCGAGCAGCCGCACGACGGGGCCATGGACCGAGCGAGCTCCACCAAGCCACAACCAGCACGGCGTACAACCCCGCCAGCAAAAGGAACGGGCGAAAGCCCAGGTGACTCAGGGCGAACCGATACTGGCTCGGCTCGTCGATATTCAGTTGTACGATCGCCCCCTGACTCCGCCGGGTCGTTACCCGTCATCTTTCCGTGAACCACCCAGAAGGTAGCGTTGCCCCTCGCCCATATCATGCATTTCGTTGGTGTCTTGGTGCGAACCTGGGCCCTTTGTCATTGCGGGGCCTCGCAGAGGCCGAGGCAATCTCGCGGACCGGCCCGCTATCCCGTCGCGCGCATGCCGCCGCCCCCTCCGCCCGGCGGGGGTGTCCAGACGTTGCGAAAGGCCTGGTGCGTCTTCGGCGGGAGATGACGGGAGAAGCGCAGCTGAACACCCTGGTCAGTACGCACGGCATCGATCCGGCCGCGCTCCAGGCGGTATCTTCGCGCCACATCCTCGCAGCCGCGTGCGAACCCGGACGGCGGCCTGCCGCGCCGCACGCGGGCGGCGCCCTCGCGCAGTTCCACTGAAAAGACCAGCCTTGCGTGCCAGAGCATCAGTGCGACGCCAAGGCCCAATACAGCGAACATGATCAGCAGCGTGAGCAGCATAATGATTGTGTCGCGGGACAGGGATACCGGCCCAGTGTAACGCCCCCGATCCACGATCCGTGGTTGCGCGGACGGGGCGTGTTGCGCGTGGCCATGAACTGGAGGGGGCCGGGGCGGTCGGACTCCCTACGGAAACACTGATCAATGTGCGGCCCGCCGGTGTGATAACCCCAGGCTATCGGATTGATGGGGAATCTCAACTGGTACCCGTGACTTCCGGGGCCTAACTTCAAGGTTAGACAGACAGCAGGCTGCTCCGCGGCCGGTGTCGGCCCGAAGTGGAAACGGCTTGCCGTCTCCGGGAACAACCATCTTCTGTGCGGATGGCGGTTCCCGAAACGCGATCAAGCTCAACGCAGCGAACATGGAGAACGATATGGGTGAGCAGCAGAACATGGGCCAGTGCCCGGTCATGCACGGTGGCCAGACCACCGCGGGTCACTCCGTCACGGAATGGTGGCCGGAAGCGCTGAATCTGGACATCCTGCACCAGCATGATCGCAAGACGAACCCGATGGGCGAGGACTTCAACTATCGGGAAGAGGTGAAGAAGCTCGACTTCGAAGCGCTGAAGAAGGACATGCACGCGCTATTGACCGAGAGCCAGGCGTGGTGGCCGGCCGACTGGGGTCACTACGGCGGGCTGATGATCCGCATGTCCTGGCACGCGGCGGGTACCTACCGCATCGCCGATGGCCGCGGTGGCGGCGGCACCGGCAACCAGCGCTTCGCGCCGATCAACAGCTGGCCGGACAACGCCAGCCTCGACAAGGCGCGCCGCCTGCTGTGGCCGCTCAAGAAGAAGTACGGCAACAAGGTCAGCTGGGCCGATCTGATCATTCTGGCCGGCAACGTGGCCTACGAGAACATGGGCCTGAAGACGTTCGGCTTCGCCTTTGGCCGCGAGGATATCTGGCACCCCGAGAAGGACACCTACTGGGGCGCGGAGAAGGAGTGGCTGGCACCTTCCGACGAGCGCTACGGCGACGTCGAGAAGCCCTCCACCATGGAAAACCCGCTGGCGGCCGTGCAGATGGGTCTGATCTACGTGAACCCGGAAGGGGTCAACGGCAAGCCCGATCCGCTGAAGACTGGCGAGCAGGTGCGCGAGACCTTCGCCCGCATGGCGATGAACGACGAGGAGACCGCGGCGCTGACCGCCGGCGGCCACACCGTGGGCAAGTGCCACGGCAACGGCGATGCCGGCGCGCTGGGCCCGGAACCGGAAGGCGCCGATGTCGAGGAACAGGGCTTCGGCTGGAAGAACCCCAACATGCAGGGCAAGGCCGCCAACGCCATTACCTCCGGCATCGAGGGGGCCTGGACCAAGAACCCGACGCAGTTCGACATGGGCTACTTCGAGGCCCTGCTCGACCACGAATGGGAGCTCAAGAAGAGCCCGGCCGGGGCCTGGCAGTGGGAGCCGGTGGATATGCAGGAGGAGGACAAGCCGGTCGACGCCACGGACCCGTCCATCCGCCATAACCCGATCATGACCGACGCGGACATGGCGATGAAGATGGACCCCGTCTACCGCCAGTATATGGACGCGTTCCGCAAGGACCCCGAGTACTTCAAGGACTGCTTCGCCCGTGCCTGGTTCAAGCTGATCCACCGCGATATGGGCCCGAAGACCCGCTACATCGGGCCGGACGCGCCGCAAGAAGATCTGATCTGGCAGGACCCGGTGCCGGCCGGCAACACGGACTATTCCGTGGAGGCCGTCAAGCAGAAGATTGCCGAGAGTGGCCTGAGTATCGCCGAGCTGGTCGCGACCGCCTGGGACAGCGCCCGTACCTTCCGTGGTTCCGACATGCGCGGTGGCGCCAATGGCGCCCGCATCCGCCTGGCGCCGCAGAAGGACTGGGAAGGCAACGAGCCCGAGCGCCTGGCGCGCGTGCTCAAGGTCTACGAACAGATCTCCGCCGAGACCGGGGCCAGCGTAGCCGACCTGATCGTGCTGGGCGGCAGCGTGGGCATCGAACAGGCGGCCCGGGCGGCCGGTCATGATGTCCTGGTGCCGTTCATCCCGGGCCGGGGTGATGCCAGCGCCGAGATGACCGACGCCGACTCCTTCGAGCCCCTGGAACCGCTGGCTGATGGCTTCCGCAACTGGCTGAAGAAGGAGTACGTGGTCAAGCCGGAGGAGATGCTGCTCGACCGCGCCCAGCTGATGGGCCTGACCGCGCCGGAGATGACGGTGCTGATCGGCGGCATGCGTGTGCTGGGCACCAACCATGGTGGCAGCAAGCACGGCGTGTTTACCGACCGCGAAGGGCAGCTGACCAACGACTTCTTCGTCAACCTGACCGACATGGCCTATGCCTGGCAGCCGGCAGGCAGCGGCGTGTACGAGGTGCGTGATCGTCAGAACGATCAAGTGAAGTGGACCGCCAGCCGCATCGACCTGGTGTTCGGCTCCAACTCCATCCTGCGCAGCTACGCCGAGGTGTACGCCCAGGACGACAACGAGGAGAAGTTCGTGCAGGACTTCATCCGGGCCTGGACCAAGGTGATGAACGCCGACCGCTTCGACCTGGAGCAGTTCCAGCAGTAGGCACGGCACGTGCCGGGTGACGAGCCCGGTTCAAGCAAAAAGGCGCTCGGGGTGACCCGGGCGCTTTTTTGTTGGGCAATGTCTTCGCGGGCAAGCCCGCTCCCACATGGTGGGGCTACAGCCAGCGGCGGCGGCGGAACAGGTAGAGCATGCCGAGGACGATGGCGAGCATGATGCCGAGCAGGACGGGATAGCCGTAGTAGGTGTAGAGCTCGGGCATTGACCACGGGCTGTCGGGGTGGTCGAAGTTCATGCCGTAGATGCCGACGATGAACGTGAGCGGGATGAAGATGGTGGCGATGATGGTGAGCACACGGATCACGTCGTTGGAGCGCTGGTTGACGGCCGAGAGGTAGGCCTCGATCAGGCTGGAGGCCATGTCGCGATAGGACTCCAGCAGGTCCATGATCTGGATGGTGTGATCGTGGACGTCGCGCAGCCAGGGCATCATGTCGGGGCCGAACGGGTCCTGGTCGTCGCGCATCAGGCGGGTGATCACGTCGCGCGTGGGCCAGAGCTGGCGGCGCAGCACCAGCAGCTCGCGGCGCACGACATGGATGCGGCTCAGGGTGTCGTGGTTGGGCTGCGAGAGCACGCGTTCTTCCAGGTCTTCAATGCGGTCGCCGAGTTGTTCCATCAGCGGGAAGGCCTGGTCCACGACCACGTCCATCAGGGCATAGGCCAGGTATGGGGCGCCCAGGCGATTGAAGTTGCGGTTGGTGCCACGCATGCGCTGGCGGATGGGCTCGAACGGGTCGGTCTCGCCGCTGTGCACGCTGATCACGAACTGCGGGTGTACGAACAGGTTGAACTGCTCCAGGCGCACGCTATCGCCGTCCAGCTGCGGCTGGTTGAGGATGATGACCGCGTAGTCGTCAAAGTAGTCGAGCTTGGGGCGCTGGCCGCGATGGCGCACATCCTCCAGCGCCAGTGGGTGCAGCCCGAAGGCCTCGCCCAGGCGCTGCAGCTGATGGGGACTGGGTGCCCCCTGGAAGTGCAGCCAGACGAACCCGTCCGTCGGCGTGCCTTTGCGCAGGATCGCGTCCGGATCCTGCGGGTTCAGTTGTTCATTGTGGTAGAGCCATGCGGAAACAGCGGCCTCGGAAGGGTGGGGGTGTTCGTGAGCGTGTGCGCCGTGGCCCGGGGCCGTTCCGGGCTGCGGATAGGTTTTCTCGAACAGTCGTGTCATGGGTTCTCCCGGCTCGGCATTGCCCCGAGTATAGGGTGTTCGCCGGCGCGGACGACACGCGGGTGCGGGGACGCGGCAACTCTGGCAGGCTGGACGGTGGCCGGTAACGAGGAGCGCGGAGCCGATGGAACTGAAGACGATGCTGGTGCCGGTAGACGGCTCGGCCAACGCCTGGCGCGCGGTTGAGGTGGCGGCTGACCTGGCCGCCAAATACCAGACAAGGGTGGTGCTGGTGAGCGTGCTGCTGCAGGGCGAGGTGCCGCCGCATATCCGCAAGCTGTCGGATCTGCCCGACCCGAATGATCCACCGCTCGCGGTCGGGGGCGCGGCGGTGGGTTCGTCGGTGCCGCCGAAGGTGCTGCGCGACATCGCAAAGAAACTGAACGAGCAGGCCCACGAGTACTTCACCGCCCTGGGTGTGACGGATATCGGGCACCATGTCGAGGATGGCTCCCCGGCCAAGGTGATCCTGCAGCAGGCCGAGTATCACGATGTGGACATGATCGTCATGGGCTCCCGCGGGCTGGGGGGGTTGCAGGGGCTGCTGGCCGGCAGCGTGTCGCACAAGGTGCAGCAGCTGGCGCGCTGCATTGTGGTGACGGTTAATTGAGGTCCCGCGATGTCGCGGCTTTCCATCGACCTGCACGAATGCTTTCGTAACGGGCGCCAGATCGATGCGGCGCTGAATGGCGCGATCGAAGAGGCCTGCGACAAGCGCATCAAGACGGTGGAGATCATCCACGGCAAGGGCAGCGGGCAACTGAAAAAGCGCGTACTGCGTTTTTTGCAGCAGCCGGAGATCAAGCAGCGCTACCACCGGGTGGAGAAGGACTCGAAGAACCATGGACGGTTGTTTGTGCATTTCAAGCACTGACCGACAACGTTCTCTCTTCCGTTGCAGGAGGCCACCCTCTGGCCGATTCGGCGCCGGCAAAACCCTATCGGCCAGAGGGCTGGCCTCCTACAGGGGGCGGGGCGACGGGTCCTGGTTGCCCAGGCTGCGTTCGGCGAGGTGGTAGCCGAGTTCGATCATCTCGCGGGCGCGGTGAAAGTCGAAGATGCCGCAGGCGTTGACCGGCACTTCGATCAGGTACTCGGGGTTGTAGGCGGCGATGCGAAAGCGCGCGATCGAGCCCTGCATGGCCTCGATGGAGTGGGAGACCACGTCGATCAGGCTGAGCGCCCGGGCCTCCTGGGCGCGGCTCATGCCGGCGGTGGTGGAGCCGAGGCCAAGCCTGCCTGGCCAGTCCTGGAGCCAGCCGCCGACCCGGTCCGGCAATACGCCCTGCAGCCGCTGATTCAGGCGGTTGCGCCCCAGTTTTTCGGCGTCGACGTCGTCGAAGGCGTTGGGGCGGGTGACGCGCGTGAGTTCGTCTCCCATGCGTCCGTTCAGGCTCACGGCCACGGTAATGTCGGTGTGGTCGTTCAGGGTCGGCGCGATGGGGACCGGGTTTAGCAGGGCGCCATCCACCAGCAGGCGGCCGCGATGGCGCACGGGAGTGAACACGGTGGGGATGGCGATGGAGGCGCGAATCGCGTTGAACAGCGAGCCGGAGTTCAGCCAGACCTCGCGTTCGCGCTCGATGTCGGTCGCGACAGCGGTGAAGGAGATCGGCAGTTCCTCAATGTCGATGTCGCCCAGCATGTCGCGCAGTTTGCCGATCAGGCGGTCGCCCCGGATCAGCCCGGCACCGCGGAACGAGAAGTCGAGCAGCCGCCAGACGTCCTGGCGGCGCAAGGTTTTGACCCAGTCCTCGTAGATATCCAGCTTGCCGGCTGCGTAGATGCCGCCGATCAGTGCGCCCATGGAAGCGCCCGAGATGGAGCGGATGCGGTAGTCGGAGTGCTCCTCCAGCCAGCGGATGACCCCGATCTGGGCCAGGCCCCGGGCGCCACCGCTGCCCAGTACCAGCGAAATCGACTGTTCGTGATCGTGCATCCTGCGGTGGCTCGATGGGGTTACGAGGAGGTGTCACCCAGAAGGAAGTCGTGCAGGGTCCGGGCGGACTCCGTGGCCGACTCTTCCAGGCGCACCTGCCATACGGCGACGGGGTGTTCCGGCGACCATTCGCTGATCACCACCAGGCCCGCATAGATACTGGTACCGCGGACGGTACCGACGGTGATGCGTCCGGTATCGTCGCCGAACAGGCGCACTTCGAACTCCGAGCCGGGCGCGGGCAGGGACCAGTACCCGTTCTGGCCCGTCTCGCGGAATTCTTCGTCGGAGGGGTGAACCGCCTCGCCAAAGTGGCGGCGTAACAGTGGCACGGCGAGCCGGTGTGGCAGGCCCAGCACGGTCTCGATTCCCGAGCGGCCGCGGTCGATCGCCCGTGCAGCCCCGGTCAGGGGATCTTCTCGGCCCAGCCAGCGTTTTACGGCATTCAGCATGCCCTCGATGATCCGCGTGACGGCGGGCGGCTGCAACCGGTTGGTGTGGGCCCGGGGCGCGCGTTAGGGTGGCGGGTACGCATTGATCAGGAGATTGGCGATGGGTTTTGCACTGTCCGACCTGCAGCTGTCCAGTTCCGCGTTCGGCCCTGGCCAGCCGATCCCGAAGCGCCATACGGGCGAAGGCGAGGATACCTCGCCGGCGCTCAAGTGGAGCAACCTCCCGCGGGAAACGCGTTCGCTGGCCGTCATCTGCCATGATCCGGATGCCCCGTTGATCAAGTCCGGCACCTACGGCTTTGTGCACTGGGTGCTGTACAACCTGCCGCCGGATACCGACGGCCTGCCTGAGGCGGCCACGCTGGGCGATGTCGGCGAGAACGACTTTGGTGGCACCGGCTACGGTGGCCCGATGCCGCCCGAGGGCCACAGCAAACACCACTACTTCTTCTGGCTGCTGGCGCTGGACCGCGATCTGCAGCTCCCCGCCGGCCTCACGCTCTGGCAATTCCTGGATCGTGCCGAACCCCACGTGATCGGCATGAACCGGCTGGTTGGTACCTACCAGCGCGACTGACCTTTGGCTAACCCCCCGTAGATACCGTCTTGCCCTACGGGGTGCAAGGGGTTTCATGGCGGGCTTGATACGGGGTTTGGGATTTGAGCACACCGAAGGCGATGTGCAGGAGTTTGCGCATGGCCGCCCCGATCGCCGACATCTTGGCCTTGCCGCGTGTCAGCAGACGTTGATGTTGGTGTCGCACGTCCGGGTTGTACCGGGTCGCCACCACCGCCGCCATGTAGAGCGCCTTGCGCAGTCGGCTGGAACCGATCTTTGCCAACCGCGAGGGCCGCCGGACCGTGGCCCCCGATTCTTCCAGGACCGGCGCCAGCCCATGGAACGCCGCCGCTTGTCGAGCGCTCGTGAACGCGCGGCTGCGCAGCGCTGCGGTCATCGAGGCCGACAGCACGCGGCCGATGCCGGGGATGCTCTCCAGCAAGGTCCGATCCCGCTTCAGGTGGTGATGGGCGTCGAAGTGATCGTCGATCTGCTGCTGGAGCCGACGGTGTTCCTCACGCAGGGCCTGCAGGACGTTGTCGATCGACGCCTGAGCGAGGGTGTCCTCACTGAAACGCGCCTTCTCCAGGCGGTTCTCTTCGCGCCGCATATCCTGTTCCAGAGCCTCCAGGCGGCTGAGCAGGCGCTTGAGTTCCCGCACCTCCGGCGGTTCGGGCTGCCAGCGCCGTGGTGCGCGTTCGATGCCGTAGCGGGCCAGCATCATGCTGTCCTTGCGGTCGGTCTTGTTGCGCACCCCCATGCCCTTGGCATGCGAACGCACCTGGGCCGGGTTCAGCACGTGGACCTGCACCCCCTGATCATGAAGCCAGTACGCCAGCGGCTCGTGGTAGATGCCAGTGGCCTCCAGATACACATGGAGCCCCTCGGGGGTCTCGCCGGTGTTGCGCTCGAGCCAGTGCAGCAGCTCCCGGTACTGGTCTTGGCGGTTCGGGAACACCTTGGGCTTCACCTTGCCCGCCTCCAGATCCCGGACCCACATGCAGTCGAGCTTGTTCTTGCTAACATCAACGCCAATATGAGCCATCTCGTCCTCTCGCCTTGTCCGTACAGCCTCACCCGTCCGTCACGGAGGGGGGTCTTGGATACCGTTCAAACTTCGAGATGAGAAAGGACTCGGGGCCAATCTACAGAACAGGTTCGTGACCTCAGGAGCCTGACGGGTTACCCGAGCCCAATACGGTTCATGGTAGCGATCCGTGAACCGCAAGACACAAGGAGCCTGCTTGCAGGCGAGGCTCCCGCCAGAATCGGACGCGGGCAGGCAGGGGCATTCGCCTGCAAGCAGGCTCCTACGGGGCGCAATAAACCAATAAAAAGGCCCGGACCGAGGAAACTCGGGCCGGGCCTTTTGCGTTCCCGGGCGGGGTGCCCGGGGCAGCGTGAGGTCGCTTAGTAACGGTAGCCGAAAGCCTTTTCGAACTGGTCGGCGAACGCTTCCGGCGTAAAGTGGTGGTTCTGGGTGCCGGAGTGGGCGATCTTGATCGAGCCGATCAGCGAGGCGATGCGGCCAGTGGTCTCCCAGTCATAGCCCTTTTCCAGGCCGAACAGGATGCCGGCGCGATAGGAATCGCCACAGCCGGTCGGGTCCTTGATCGCGGCCGGTTCGACCGACGGGATGGTGATCTTTTTGCCGCCGGTGTAGATGTCGGAGCCCTCGCCACCACGGGTGACGATCATCGCGTCGACCATCTCGGCCATCTGCTCCAGGCTCAGGCCGGTGCGGTCGGCGGTCAGCTGCGCCTCGTAGTCATTGAACGCGGCATAGGTCGCCTGCTCCATGAAGCGCTTCAGGTCGTCGCCATCGAACATCGGCAGGCCCTGGCCCGGGTCGAACATGAACGGGATGCCGGCCTCGGCGAATTGCTGGGCGTGCTCGATCATGCCGTCACGGCCGTCCGGGGAGACGATGCCGACCTTGATGCCGTCGGCCTCGGTGACCTTCTGCTGGTGCGAGAAGCCCATCGCGCCCGGGTGGAAGGCGGTGATCTGGTTGTCGTCCTGGTCCGTGGTGATGAACGCCTGACCGGTGTAGGTGTCGTTCAGTTCCTTGATGTGCTTGCGCGAGATGCCGTGCTTGTCCATCCAGTCGGCATAGGGGGCGAAGTCGCCGCCGACGGTGGCCATGATGGTGGGGTCGCCGCCCAGCAGTTTCATGTTGTAGGCGATGTTACCGGCGCAACCACCGAACTCGCGACGCATGTCCGGGACCAGGAAAGACACGTTCAGCATGTGCACCTTGTCCGGCAGGATGTGGTTCTTGAAGCGGTCGGGAAACACCATGATGGTGTCGTACGCGATGGACCCACAGATGAGTGCGGACATGTTGACTCCTTGCGTTGTTGAAACGGGTTGGCATGGCACCGATCGCGGTGCCAAAACGGCTCTGCGGCGCGCGATTTCGGGATGCTCGGCGCGTCTGCGGCAGGCCGGACGGTGGGCATAGGGTAAATATTTGGGCGCAAAACAACAAATCGGGGGGGTGTCGGGTACTGGGGCCGCGCTGGCTTTGCGCTCGATTTCAGCGATTGCTACGTCGCCTTCGTCTCCTCAATGGAATGGACGCCCCCGCCCTATTACGGCATCGCGATGTGCCAGAGTGGGGGTGTGAACTCTCACTCGAAGCGACGGAGGCGTCCAGATGCAGGTTACAACACTCGGCATTGATCTCGCGAAGAACGTGTTTCAGGTCCACGGCGTGGATGCGCAGGGCCGGAAGGTGTTTTCGAAGGCGATCACGCGGAAGAAGCTGCTTGCGTTCCTGGCGCAGCTGCCGGCGTGCCGGGTGGGCATGGAGGCCTGCGGGAGTGCCCATTACTGGGCCCGTGAGTTGCAGGCGTTGGGGCACGAGGTGCGGCTGATGGCGCCGCAGTTCGTGAAGCCCTACGTGAAGACGAACAAGAACGACCGGGCGGACGCCGAGGCGATCTGTGAGGCGGTGACCCGCCCGAACATGCGTTTCGTGCCGATCAAGACGCCCGACCAGCAGGCGGTACTGGCTTTGCACCGGGTGCGCGAGGGCCAGATCAAGGCGCGCACCGCGCAGGCCAACCAGTTGCGCGGCTTGCTGGCTGAGTTCGGGATCGTGGTGCCCCAGGGGATGACGACCCTGTTCCGCGAGCTCCCGGGGATCCTGGAGGACGCGGAGAACGGCTTGCCGGATCTGTTCCGCACGCTGCTGGCCGACCGGCTCGACGAGTTGCGGCGACTGGACCAGGCCGTGAAGGAACAGGAGCGCCAGATCCAGGCCTGGCATCGAAGTCATGCAGTCAGCCGGCGCCTGGCCGAGATCCCGGGGATCGGATCGATCAGCGCGACCGCCTTGGTCGCCGCGATCGGCAATGCCCGGCACTTCAAGAACGGTCGCCAGCTGGCCGCCTGGATGGGGCTGGTGCCCAAGCAGCACTCCAGTGGCGGCCAGTCGAACCTGCTGGGGATCAGCAAGCGCGGCGACCGCTACCTGCGCATGCTGCTGATCCACGGGGCGCGGTCCGCCCTGTTGGCGGATCAGCGCCGCGGCGAGGGCGGCGACCCTTGGCTCGAAGGGTTACGCCAGCGGCGCGGTTCCAACGTGGCCACCGTGGCCCTGGCCAACAAGAATGCCCGCACGGTCTGGGCCCTGATGGCCCATGACCGGACGTTTGACCCCGGCTTACGCGGCGCCGCCGCGTAAGCCTGAAAAAACGGAGAAGCGAACGCGTTATTACGTACCCAACCCTCGATTGCGCAAGCGATTGAGCATGATGGCAACGGGAGCGATCCCGGTGGGGGCCAGTCCGATCATTGCGAAGCACCTCGAGTGCGCGACCTCGCTGGGACCCTCCACCCGCGGAATCCATCCGGGACCGTGGCGAATGAAAGCCGCACACGCAGTCCGAATGTACGGGAGCAATCGTCGCCCCGAAACCATCTACTCAAACGCTTGGCAAACCGGGGGCGTCCATGTACGCAATGACGAGGTCGAACACGCCGTAAAAAGTCGTCATTGCGAGGCCCCGCAGGGGCCGTGGCAATCGGGTGAAGCTGGCTGTGCGGCGGGCTCGGGTGGTTCTGGGCGGCGATCGCCACGTTGTGCCAGGGGCTTTGTGGCAGCATGGGGCTATTCCCGCGACCGAGAGTGCGATTGATGAATCCGCGCGTACTGATTCCGATCCTGATTATTCTGCTGTTGCTGCTGAGCCTGTGGTCCATGAGCCTGGACGGCGAAGGCGGCATCCTTCCAAGCGCGCCCGAGCCGGGGGCCTCGGCGCCGCCGACCACGCACGTGGTGGCCGCACCCGCATGAGCGCGTCCCCGGCCCCCGCGGCCACGCGGGAGGTGATCTTTCGCGCGGCGGGGGTGACCAAGGTCTACCGCATGGGCGAGGTGACCATCCATGCCCTGCGCGGGGTGGATCTGGAGCTCTACACCGGCGAGCTGGTGGTGATGCTGGGGGCCTCGGGCTCCGGCAAGTCGACGCTGCTGAATATCATGGGCGGGCTGGATACCGCGTCCGAGGGCGAGGTGCGCTACCGCGACCAGGACCTGGCGCAGGCCTCCGAGCGCACGCTGACGGCCTTTCGTCGCGACCATGTCGGCTTCGTGTTCCAGTTCTACAACCTGATCGCCAGCCTGACCGCGCGCGAGAACGTGGCGATTGTCACCGAGATCTCGCGCGACCCGATGCCACCGGAGGAGGCGCTCGCGCTGGTCGGGCTGGAGGACCGCATGGACCATTTCCCCTCGCAGCTCTCCGGCGGCGAGCAGCAGCGGGTGGCCATCGCCCGCGCGATCGCCAAGCAGCCGGCGGTGTTGCTGTGTGACGAGCCGACCGGCGCGCTGGATTCGAAGACCGGTATTCGCGTGCTGGAAGTGCTGCAGCACATCAATGAACGCCTGGATACGACGGTGGCGATCATTACCCACAATGCGGTGATCGGCGAGATGGCCGATCGCGTGATCCACCTGAGCGACGGTCGCGTGAGCGAGATCCATGAGAATGCCACTCGCCAGTCTCCCTCCTCGCTGCACTGGTAGCAGCACCGACCGCGTCTCATGCGCGCCCTGAACCGCAAGATCCTGCGTGACCTTGGCCACCTGAAGGGGCAGGCGGCCGCGATCGCGCTGGTGATCGCCAGCGGCGTGATGACGCTGGTGATCGCGGTCACCAGCCTCGACGCCCTGACCATCACCAAGGAACGCTTCTACTCCGAATATCAGTTTGCCGACGTCTTCGCGGATATCACGCGCGCGCCGGAGAGTGCGGTGGAGCGCTTTCGCGATGCGCCAGGCATCAACCAGATCGAGACCCGCGTACAGGCCCCGGTGCGTCTGGAGGTCGCCGGCTTCGACGACCCGATCCGGGGCACTATGCTCTCCCTGCCGGACGGGGGTGAGCCGCTGCTGAACCGGCTCTACCTGCGCGAGGGCCGGCTGCCCGAGCCCGGGCGCGAGCGCGAGGTGGTCGTCAGCGAGGCCTTCGCCGAGGCGCACGGACTGGGCAGCGGGGATACCCTGCGCGCGATCATCGACGGCCGCCTGACCGACCTGCAGATCAGCGGCATCGCGCTGTCGCCGGAGTTCGTCTACCAGATCAGCCCCACCGACCTGCTGCCGGACTACGAGCGCTACGGCATCCTGTGGATGAACCGCCGCGCGCTGGCCGCCGCCTACGGCATGGAAGGGGCGTTCAACTCCGTCGCCGTGAGTCTGGAAGCGGGCGCCGACCCGGAGCCCGTAATCGAGGCAATGGACCGCGCGCTGGCCCGCTACGGTGGCCTGGGCGCCTACGGGCGCGAGGACCAGTTCTCGCACCGTTTCCTGTCCGAGGAGCTGACCCAGTTGCGCGCCCAGGCGGCGATCCTCCCCACCATCTTCCTGGCGGTTGCGGCGTTTCTGCTGAACGTCGTGGTCGGGCGCATCATCCGCTCGCAGCGCGAGCCGATCGCGGTGCTCAAGGCCTTTGGCTACGGCAACGGCGCGATTGCCGCGCACTACGGCCTGCTGACCGGGGGCATCGTGCTGGCGGGTTGCGTGCTGGGGCTCGCGTTCGGGGCCTGGGCCGCGCAGGGCCTGGCCGGCATCTATGCCGAGTACTTCCGCTTCCCGGAGATGAGCTTTCGCCTGCAGCCCTGGGTGATGGTGCTGGCGGTGGCCGTGGCGATGGGCGCGGCGATGCTCGGCACCTTCCGCGCGGTCTGGCAGGCGGTGCGCATGGCCCCGGCCGAGGCCATGCGTCCACCGGCGCCGGAGCGTTTTCATCGCGGCTGGCTGGAGCGCTCGGCGGCCTGGCGGGCAATCGACCAGCCGACCCGGATCATCCTGCGCAACCTGGCGCGCCACCGGCTCAAGTCCCTGCTGTCGGTGATCGGCATCGGCCTGTCCGGCGGGCTGCTGCTGATGGGCGCCTACCAGCTGAACGCGGTAGATCAGATGCTGGACACCCAGTACGGGCAGGTCCTGCAGATGGACATCGATCTGCAGTTCACCGATCCCGTGCCGGCGCGCGCGGCCGGCGAGCTGCGCCACGAGCCGGGCGTGCTGGCGGTGGAGACCTTCCGCGCGGTGCCGGTGCGGCTGGTTGGGGTGAACCGCGAGGAGCGCGTGCGCCTGCTGGGGCTGGACGCCGCGCCGCGCCTGCGGCAGCTGCCGATGGCGGGCGGGCGCGGCCGGCTGCCCGAGGAGGGCATCCTGCTGACCGACTACCTGGCCGAACAGCTCGGGCTGCGCGTGGGCGACCCGGTGGAGGTGGAGATCCTGGAGGGCCGCCGCCGCACCGTCACGGTGCCGCTGGCCGGCGTGGTGGAGGAGCCGATCGGCGTCGGCGCCTACATGTACCGCCCGGCGCTGAATCGCCTGATCGGCGAGGGGCCGGCCGTCTCCGGGGCCTGGCTGCTGACCGACCGCGCACAGGAGGAGGCTCTGTTCCGCAGCCTGTCCGATCGCCCGCGGGTCGCCAGCGTCGGTCTGATCGCGGAGGCCGAGCGCAACATCCGCGAGTACATCGGCGAGACCATCATCGTGTTCGCGCTGGTATTCGTTGCACTGGCGGTATCCATTGCCTTCGCCGTGACTTACAACAATGCGCGCATCACCTATGCCGAGCGCGCCCGTGACCTGGCCACGCTGGAGGTGCTCGGCTATTCGCGCGGCCAGGTGAGCTGGATCCTGCTGGGCGAGATCGCGGTGCTCACCTTCGCCGCGATCCCGGTCGCCTGGCTGACCGGCACCGGGTTCGCCTGGCTGCTGAACCAGGCCTTCGCGATGGACCTGATGCGCGTGCCATTTGTGATTACGTCACAGGCCTACGGCTTCGCCGCGCTGGGCATCCTGGTCGCGGCCGGCCTGACCGCCTTCCTCGCCTGGCGGCGCCTGCAGCAGCTCGACCGCGTGCAGGCCCTGAAGGCGGCGGAGTAGTCCTCAGCAGCCTTTGGGGGCTTCGGCTGGCCGCCTGCCTTGTTGTGGCTGGCCCTGGTTCTGCATCCGGTGTTTACGTGCCTCCGGGCCACATACTGCCGAGGACTGACTCGCCAGCGCGCCCCGAGGTACTTTCTTGCTTGCCCAAGAAAGTACCCGTCGAGGCGCACCCGGATTCCGCCCGGGAACCTTGCTCCAGGGCTCTCGGGCCGGCGGCGCTGAACTCGCTACGCTGCGCTTCGCTCAGACATCCAGCGCCTTCTCCCGGCCCGAGAACCCTTCCGCAAGGGGCTCCATACGGGAGGCGAAGGTCAAAACCGAACGTGTCCCCACGTTTGCGCTTAACCATAGGCATCACCGCCTGAAAGCCCCCGGCGCCCGCTTGCGGGCGCGGCACGCTATGGCCAAAGGCCGAGTGTGCCCAGATGCCGGAAGACCTAGCCATCCCCCACTGGCAAGACCATCGGGACGGCCGTTGTCTTGACCTTGCCCCCCGTTGTCGTCGCGCCGAGTGGAGAGGGTTTTCGCGGGAAGAGAGGCGCTGACTGTCTGAGCGAAGCGAGTTTCAGCGCCGCCCGCGAAAACCCTCGGAGCGAGGGAAACCCCGGCCCGCGCAGCGGGCCGGGGTCGCGGCAGTCGGGCGTGTTTCTTGGGTACTTCTTTGCACGAGCAAAGAAGTACCTCGCGGTGCGCTCGCGAGTGAGCGCTTGGCAGTCGGTGGACCGAAGCCACCGTAAACACCGGAGGATGAACCAGGACCAGCCACAAGTCGGCTAGTAATCGAGGGTGGCACCTTGTATATCGGCGTGCCGGGCGATGAGGGGGAAGCGCCGGATGGCGGGATTTGCGAGACTGAGCCTATGGCGATGAAAAAGCGAATCACGGTTGGGTTGATCGTGCTGGCGGGGGTGGCCGCGCTGGTGTGGGCGCTGCGCCCGCAGCCGGTGCCGGTATCGCTGACCACGGTCGAGGCCGGCCCGTTCGAGGAGACCGTGCGCGAGGAAGGCCGCACGCGGCTGCGCGACACCTTTACCGTTTCGGCACCGATCGCGGGCTTCCTGCATCGCGTGCAGCTGGAGGAGGGCGACGCGGTCGAGCTTGGCGACACGCTGTTCCGCATGGAACCGCTGCCGACCCCGGCGCTGGATGTGCGTTCGCGCGAGCAGGCGCGCGAGAACCTCGCCGCCGCGCGGTCGCGCCTGCAAAGCGCCGAGGCGAATCTCGAGAACCTGCGGGCGGAGGCCCGCTTCGCCGAGTCCGAGTATCGCCGGCACCAGGAGCTGTTCGAGCGCGGGGCGGTGTCGGCCACCGAGGTGGAGCGTATGGAGACCGCGCGCGACCGCGCACGTTCGGCGGTGCGGGCCGGCGAATCCGCGGTGGAGGTCGCGCGCAGCGAAATTGAGGGTGCGCGAATCGTGCTGGAAATTGCCAGCGGCCAGATGCCCGAGTCCGAGACCGAGACCCTGTCCGTACGCTCGCCGGTCTCGGGCGTGGTGCTGGAGCGTTATCGCTGCTGCGAGGGCACGATCGGGGCCGGCGAGGCGGTGCTGGTCGTGGGCGATCTCGATGACCTGGAGGTGCAGGTGGACCTGCTGTCGATGGACGCGGTGCGCGTGGTGCCGGGCATGCGCGTGCGCCTGACCGACTGGGGCCGCGATGCCGAGCTGGAAGGCACCGTACGCCGGGTGCAGCCGTTCGGCTTCACCAGGATCTCCGCGCTGGGCGTGGACGAGCAGCGCGTACCGGTGATCCTCGACCTCGACGCGGTGGAGGCGCGCATGGCCGGGCTGGCGGTGGGCTACCGCGTGGAGGCCGAGTTCCTGCTGTGGGAAGGAGATGAGGTACTGCAGGTTCCGACCAGCGCGCTGTTCCGCGACCGCGGTGAGTGGTCGGTGTTCGTGGTCGAGAACGGCCGTGCCGAGCCACGCCGGGTCGAAGTGGGGCGGCGCTCGGGCTTCGCCACGCAGATCCTCGAGGGCCTGGAGGCGGGCGAGCGTGTGGTCACCCGCCCGGGGGATCGTGTGCAGGCGGGTACGCGTGTGGTCGAGAACTGACCGCAGTAGATGAGTAAAGATCCGAGCGAGGCGCCGCAGGCCCGGGCGCTGGAAGATCTCCTGAATCCCCTGGATGCTGCGCTGGAATCGCGCGGTGCCGCTGTGCTGGTGGCCGAGCCCGGTGCCGGCAAGACCACCCGCGTCCCGCTGCATCTGGCCGCCTGCAACCGCGAGGACCGCGTGATCGTGCTGCAGCCGCGCCGGCTGGCCGCGCGCATGGCGGCGACCTATATGGCGGGGCAGCTGGGCGAATCGGCCGGGCAGACGGTCGGCTACCGCGTGCGCGACGAGCAGAAGGTCTCCGAGCGCACCCGGGTGGAGCTGGTGACCGATGGCCTGTTCCTGCGGCGCATCCAGGGCGACCCGCTGCTGGAAGGGGTTGGTACGGTGGTCTTCGACGAATTCCATCTGCGCCGGCCGGAGGCCGAGCTGGCGCTGGCCTTTGCCCTGCAGGTGCGTCGGCTGCTGCGCCCGGAGCTGCGCATCGTGGTGATGTCGGCGACCCTCGACGACGAGGCCGTGGCCCGGCTGCTGGCCGGCCCGGAGGCAGATGCCGTTGCGGTGCTGCGCGCCCGTGGGCGGCAGTTCCCGGTCGAGGTCCGTTATGCCCCAACGGCGAAGGATGCGCCGCTGGCCGACGGTGTGGCACAGGCGGTTCGGGACGCGCTGGCGGTGGAGCCGGGCTCGATCCTGGTCTTCCTGCCCGGCGAGCGCGAGATCCGCGAAGTGGCCGCGCGCCTGGGCGAGGGGGTGGACACGCCTGCCGGCCCCGCGCGTATCGCACCGCTGTTCGGCCGGCTATCGGCCCAGGAGCAGGCCCGGGCCGTGCGCCCGGCGCCGGCGGGCGAGCGCAAGGTGGTGCTGGCGACCGATATCGCCGAGACCAGCCTGACCATCGAGGGCGTGCGCGTGGTGATCGACACGGGGCTTTCCCGCGAGCCGCGCTTCGATGCCGCGACCGGGCTCTCGCGACTGGTGACGCGGCCGGCCTCGAAGGCTGCCGCCGAGCAGCGGGCCGGGCGCGCCGGGCGCACTGAGTCAGGGGTGGCGATCCGCCTGTGGTCGCGGGCCGACGAGGTCGCGCGCCCGGACTATGCCACCCCGGGGATGCAGCAGGTGGACCTGCTGCCGCTGGCCCTGGAACTGGCCGGTTGGGGCGAGGCGGTGGCCGAGCTGGACTGGCTGGAGCCGCCGCCCGCGCAGGGCCTGGCCTCCGCACAGGCGGTCCTTGCGGAGCTGGGCGCGGTGGATGCCGACGGGCGGGTGACCGGGCACGGGCAGGCCCTGCTGCGCCTGCCGGCCCACCCGCGTCTGGCGCATATGCTGTTGCGGGGCCGGGAGCGGGGGCTGGCGCGCCTGGCCTGCGAACTGGCGGTAGCCGTGGAAGAACCCGGCGTGGCCGGGCCGGAGCCACCGCTGGAGCTGGGCGCGCGCCTGGAGCGCGCGCGCCGCTCGGGTGGCCGGGCCTGGCCATCCGGTCTGCGGCGTCTGGAGCAGGCGCTGGCACGCGTCGGGGGCCGCCCCGTTGGCACGGAAGCAGTGCTGGACGAAAGTTCGGCGCTGGGCGTGCTGGCGGCGCTGGCCTGGCCGGAGCGCATCGCGCGGCGTCGCGGCGAGGCGGCCGGGCGCTTTGTGATGGGGAACGGTCGCGGCGCGTGGCTGCCGGAACGCGAGCGTCTGGCGCATACCGACTACCTGGTCGCGGTGGACTGCACGGATGCCGACCGCGAGGCGCGCATCCGCTGTGCGGTGGCGCTGGATCTGGCCGCACTGGAGCAGGAGGCCCCGGAACTCTTCCATCGCGAGACGCGCTGCGACTGGGTGGAGGATGGCGCACGGCTGGAGAACGCGCGGGTCCGGCGGATCGGCACGCTGGTGGTGGAGCGGCAGATGGTCGCGCTGGACGACCCCGCCGCCACCATCCCGCGCTGGTGCGAACGGCTGCGCCGCGAGGGCCTTGCGCTGCTGCCCTGGGATGACACCGCGACCCAGCTGCGCGCGCGCATCCAGCTGTTGCACGAGGCGATGCCCGAGGGCGGCTTTCCGGATCTGCGCGACACCGCGCTGCTGAGGGCCCTTGAGGACTGGTTGGGGCCGTATCTGGCCGGGATCACACGGCGTCGGGATCTGGAGCGGCTGGACCTCGCAGCGATCCTGCGCGCGCGGCTGGACTGGGATCACCAGCAGCAACTGGAGCGGGAGGCGCCGGCGCGGATCGAGGTCCCCTCTGGTTCCGCCCATCGCATTGATTACACGCAGGACCCCCCGGTGCTGGCGGTGAAGCTGCAGGAGCTGTTCGGCCTGGGCGAGACACCCCGGGTAGCGGGCGGCCGCATGGCGCTGGTGCTGCACCTGCTGTCGCCGGCGCGGCGCCCGGTGCAGGTCACCCAGGATCTGAAGAGCTTCTGGGAGAACGGCTATCCCGACGTGCGCCGCGAGCTCAAGGGGCGCTATCCAAAACACCCCTGGCCGGAGGATCCATGGAATGCGCCGGCCACGCGGCATACGAAGCGGCGCGGGTAGGCAGGGTCGGGGCTGGCAGGGGCTTCGCCTGCAAGCAGGCTCCCACAGGGACCCGGGCAATACGGGACGCCGTTTATTAGCTTCTGTGTCGTCATCCCGGAAACCGCAGAGCGGTTATCCGGGATCTCGGGCGTTAGGGTAGTGCATGGCCATGGAGATCCCGGCTCGTCGCTGTGCTGTGGCAGGGATGGCGAAGTGGGGTGCTGCGGTGGGATGACGATGCGGCGGGTGGCGTTCTCGGGTAGTGTCGCGTTCAGCGACTCCCCTAGGGAAACACTGATCGATGTGCACACTCGCGTTGGTACCCCAGGTTTTCCGAGACAAGGCGCGGCGTGCAGCGGGTAGTGGTTCTAGCCGCAAGCGGTGCAACGCAGGATCGCGGAACCTGGGGTACCAACCCCGAAGGGGCTCGGCCGCTTTTGCGCGGGAACGGCGTTGCGGCTCCCTTGTGCAGAATGACTGCACGGCAGTCGCCGCGCATTAAACGCACGCAAAAGCGACTCGAGCGCGAGCGTGTACATTGATCAGTGTTTCCCTCAGTCCCGTGCGAGGAAATGAACCGCGATGCTGAAGTTCCTGACCGTTGTCCTGATCCTGCTGTTTGTCTGGTGGCGGGTATCGCGCTGGCTGGAGGTGCGGCGCCGGCGAGCACGCGGCGAGGATGTCTCCTACGAGGTGCGGGTGAAGGGCTTTCGCCCGATCACCATCCTCAGCATCATTTTCCTGATTCTCTACGGGGGCTACGTGATCTGGTTTGCCCTGACGGAGTGGGCGGACTTGTTCTAGGGATTGAATAGCGTCCCTCTGGCGCGGGCCAGGGTCGAGCGCCATATTTTTGTGACGCAGTGCCTGAAACGGTGGTGCGCACCGTGGCAGATCATGGCCGGGTGGTTACGGTCGAACGATCCCCTCATGCGAGCCCTGCGTGGAAAACCAGCCGCAATCGAATATCGAATTCAGCGCCTTCGAGCGGACATTGTTCCGCTATGTCGCCGTGCTCGCCGCCTTCATGGTGTTGACCGGGCTGGTGGCCCTGCTGGTCTGGTTGCTGGGGCAGGTGGTGTCGTTTTTCTACGCGCTGCTCTTGCCGTTGTCAGTGGCCGGGGTGCTGAGCCTGATCCTCTACCCGGTGGTGCGCTGGCTGCAGCGGATTGCGGGATTCTCACGGATGGGGGCGGTGAGCTCGCTGTTCGGTGTGGTGTTGATCGCCTTGGTGGTCGTCTCGGTACTGGTGGTGCCTACGGCGAGCCATCAGGTTCAGGAGTTCATCAAGGGTGCCCCGGAGCTGGCGGAGAATGCCTACGAGTCATTCTCGCGCAATTTCCCTAACGCCACCGAGCGCGTGGCCTCGATGCTGGAAGAACTGGACCTCCAGAGCATCATGCCGAACCTGGAAGGCGTGGGTTCGCAACTGATGCACTACGTGACGGTGGTCGTCGGGCTGGCCTTTGTGCCCTTGTATCTGTTCTTTGCGTTGCTGTCCGGGGAACGCCTGAAGGAGGGTGGGCGCGAGGTTCTGTCGGTCTTTCGGCCCCAGACCCAGCGTGAGTTGATGTTCCTGGGTCGCCTGTTTGTCGGCTACGTGACGGCGTTTTTCCAGGGGCAGGTGGTGATCGCCCTGATCATGGGGGTTCTGCTGGCCGTCGGGTTTTCGTTGATCGGCCTGCAGGCGGCGATCCTGTTCGGGTTGATGCTGGGGTTTCTCAATATCGTGCCCTATCTGGGGACGATCGTCGGCTTGACGCTGGCTCTGCCGGTGGCCTATCTCCAGCCTGAGGGCGGCGGACTGACGCTGGTCGCGCTGGTGCTTGTGGTGTTTGCCGTGGTGCAGCTGATCGAGAGCTGGCTGCTGACGCCGAAGATCATGGCGGATCGCTCCGGGCTGCATCCGGCGATTGTCGTGATCTCGATCTTCTTCTGGGGGACGGCGCTGGGCGGCATTATCGGCATGATCCTGGCGGTGCCGTTGTCGGCGTTTGTGGCCAGCCTCTGGAAGCACTTCAGGGTCAAGTGGAGTACGGCCTTGGTGGATACCTCGGAGGTGATTGAGGAAGACCCGGAAATCCTGACGGGGTTGAGTGATTTCGAAGACCCTGCAACCAATTCCGCGGGGGAGGGGTCGGAAGATGATCCAGGCCCGCGATAAGGAGTGCGTGTAATGGCAACGACGAAAAGCAGCAGTGCGAAGAAGCAGGACGAAGCGGAACACGAGGCCTCCACGACCGAGCGCGTGGCGGCCCAGGCCCACGAGGCCGTGGACCGCGTGGCGGAACATGCCGGCACGGCCGAGGAACGCATCCGCGAGGGCCTCTCGCATGCGGATGAAGAGGTTCGCGAGAGGGCGGAGAAGGCGCGTCAGAGTTCCGAGGACGTCCTGCGCGTGGTCGGCAACTATGTGCGCGACAACCCGCTGACGGCGATCGGCCTGGCCTTTGTGGCGGGGACCCTGTTCTCGGCCTTGACTCGCCGCAAGTAAGTCATGGCGGCGCAGGATGACGGACCGGCGCGCGAGCGATCGGATTCCGATACCGCCGACCCCGGGGACGTGATGCAGGACCTCGGCCGCATCCTGGGAGATTCGCGCGAGTTGTTGGGGACCGAGACCCGGCAACTGGTGCGCAATGCGGTGGGGGTTATCGTGTTCGCGGTGGTGCTGGGGCTGCTGCTGGTCACGGTGTGGCTGGCGCTGGTCGCGGCGGTGGTAATGCTGCTGCAGGCCTACGCGGGCGTGTCGCCGGCGTTGTCGCTGGTGATCGTGGCGGCGCTGACCGGCGTGCTGGCATGGCTGGTTGCCCGCGGGATCGGCCGGCTGCTGCACGGCATGACCTACCCGGAGACACGCGCCCTGGTGCGGAATCTGGTCGCACGGCCCGAGAGCCGGGATACCGAGTAGCCCATGGCTGGCACCTGGCTGGGCCTGCGGGGCCATGCTCGCGAACTGCGCCTGCGGCTGCAGGGCGAGGTCGACGAACTGCGTGACGATGTGCGTGCGACCGGCTGGTGGCGCGCGTTACAGCGTCTGGGTTCGCCGGAGATGGTTCCCAGGGCGTTCCTGCTGGGGTTTGCGGTCGATCAGCTGCGCGGGCTGCGCCTGCTGCGGCCTGTGAAGGCACTGACGGCGGGTGTGCTGGCGGTGACCAAGATGGGCTGGCTGACCCGCCACTGGTGGAGGAAGGGGCAGGCCCAACCGCCGGAGTGATGCCACGCCTCGATTGCTTCCTCAGCCGCTTTTGAGGATGCGCGCGCGTTCGCGCTGCCAGTCCTTGTCCTTCTTGGCCGCGCGCTTGTCGTAATCCTTCTTGCCCTTGGCCAGCCCGATCTCCAGTTTGGCGCGGCCGCGTTTCCAGTACAGGGCCATGGGGACCAGGGTATAACCCTTGCGCTCCACCGCACCGATCAGACGGTTGATCTCCGAGCGGTGCAGCAGCAGCTTGCGCGTGCGACTCGGGTCCGGGTTGATATGGGTAGAGGCGGTGGGCAGTGGGGTGATGTGGGCCCCGAACAGGAACGCCTCGCCCTTGCGCAGAAGCACGTACGCCTCGCTGAGCTGGGCGCGCCCGGCGCGCATCGACTTGACTTCCCAGCCCTGCAGTTCCAGCCCCGCCTCCAGGCGGTCCTCGATAAAGAAATCGTGGCGCGCCTTGCGGTTCAGCGCGATGGTGTTGGAACCGGCGTCCTTTTTCTTGTTTGGCTTTCCCATGGCCCGCGCAGTGTACTGCACGCGCGGGGCGAAAGCCGAGGAAACACGCACGAACGTACAGGATCGCGCGCGTCGCGGGTCGGCGTTTGCCGCGCACAGTTGAGCCCGCGGGAAGCCTGCCCCACAATTCCGGGCGACTCGAAGCCCTGCTTGTGCCGCCATGTGCCGTTGACCGTGCATCGATCTGGCCGCGCCGAGCGATGGAACGGGTACCACCAACAAGGAGCCGCTGATGCCTGCCACGACTTCCATCCACGGTCAGTGGACGACCCGCCTGGCCTTTATTCTTGCGGCCACCGGATCGGCTGTCGGACTCGGCAACATCTGGCGTTTTCCCTATATCGCCGGTGATAACGGGGGCGGGGCCTTTGTGCTGGTCTACCTCGGCTGCATCCTGCTGATCGGCCTGCCGGTGATGATGGCGGAGATCCTGCTGGGGCGGCGCGGCCGCCAGAGCCCGATCAACACGATGGTGACGCTGGCGCGCGAGGAGGGCCTGAGCCGTGGCTGGGGCATGGTTGGGTGGATCGGAGTGCTCGCCGGGTTCCTGATCCTGTCGTTCTACAGCGTGGTGGCCGGCTGGTCGCTGTCCTACGTGTTCAAGTCTGGCAGTGGCGGCTTCATGGGCCTGGATGCGGATGGCTCGGAGGCCATGTTTGATGGCCTGCTCTCCAATCCCGAGGCCCTGCTGGCCTGGCATACGATCTTCATGGTGATGACCGCGATGGTGGTCGCACGCGGGGTGCAGTCCGGTCTGGAGAAGGCCGTGACCATCCTGATGCCGCTGCTGTTCGTGATGCTGGTGGTGATGGTCGGCTACGCAATGGTGGAAGGGCGCTTTATCGCGGGGCTGGAGTTCCTGCTGTATCCGGACTTCTCGGCGCTGACGGCCAACGCGGTGCTATTGGCGATGGGGCAGGCGTTCTTCACGCTGAGCCTCGGCATGGGCGCGATCATGATCTACGGCAGCTATCTGCAGAGCGAGGCCTCGATCGCACGGACCTCGGCGGCCGTGGTGGGGGCCGACACCCTGGTGGCGATCATGGCCGGGCTGGCGATCTTCCCGATCGTGCTGGGGGCGGGGCTCTCGCCGGAGCAGGGGCCGGGGCTGATCTTCGTCACGCTGCCGCTGTCGTTCGCGGAGATGCCGGGCGGGCTCTACTTCGGGACGATGTTCTTTGTGCTGCTGGTGTTCGCGGCCTGGACGTCGTCGATCTCCATCATCGAGCCGGCGGTCGCCTATCTGGTGGAGAATGTCGGCATGACGCGCGTGGCCGCGAGCGCCAGCATTGCCATCGCCGCCTGGCTGCTGGGGATCGGGGCCTTGCTGTCGCTGAACGTCTGGTCGGATTACACCCTGTTCAACATGGGGATCCTGGACCTGCTGGACTACGTGACTGCTAACATCCTGCTCCCGCTGGGCGGGTTTCTGATCGCGGTATTTGTGGGCTGGCGCATGACCGAGCGCTCGGTCCAGTCCGAGCTGCGCATGAAACTCGGGGGTCTGTACCAGGTCTGGTATTTCCTGGTGCGCTTCGTGGCCCCGATTGCCATTCTGTTTGTGTTCCTGCGCGCGGTGGAGCTTATTTGATGTCCTCGACAGTCCGGCGCTCGGCGGAGGTCCCGTACTCCCGCGAGCAGATGTTCGACCTTGTCAATGACGTGGATTCCTACTCGGAATTTCTGCCGGGTTGCCGCAGCTCGCGTGCGCGCATGCGCGGAGAGGATGAGGTGGAGGGGACCATCGAGATGGCCAAGGGCGCCCTGCACAAGTCGTTCACGACGCGCAATCGCGTGCAGCGCCCCGAGCGCATCGACATTCGTCTGGCGGACGGACCGTTTCGTCGCCTGCACGGCACCTGGAGTTTCACCGAGCTGGACAATGGCCAGACGCGCATCGCGCTGGAGCTGGAATTCGAGTTTGCCAGCCGCCTGATGTCGTTCGCGATCGGACCGATCTTCCACCAGCTGGCCAACTCCTTTGTCGACGCCTTTGTGCGGCGCGCGCGCGAGGTCTACGGTGTCCGATGATCGGGAGGCCGTCAGCTCGGAGGCGGGGGACGGGACAATCCGTATCGAGGTCGCCTATGCGCGCCCCGACCGCCAGGTGATCCTGCCCTTGGTCGTGCCCGAAGGCACGACCGTGGACGCGGCCCTGCGCCAGTCGGAGATCGACGCGCAGTTTCCCGAGATCGATCTGGACAACGCCAAGGTGGGGATCTTCGGCAAGCTCACCCGACGCGACACGGTGTTGCGCCCGAAGGATCGCATCGAGATCTATCGGCCGTTGATCGCCGATCCGAAAGAGGTGCGTCGTCAACGGGCCGGCAAGAACCGGAAGAAGCCCGGCAAGGGGGACGCGCAGAAGGCGGGCGATCAGGCGTCCGCAAAGCCCGCGGGCGAAAAGCCGGAGGGCGGGGCCGGGAGCGGGAAGGATTCGGCCGGCGATTGAGCCGGCCGGTCGCGATCAGTTGTCGTCGAGCTCGACCGGGTACTCGTCCAGCGCGATCGGCTGCGGCACGTCGGAGTCGACGTAGCTGACTACGCCATTTTCGAAGAACACCGTTACGCGGCGCTGCTCCGTGGGCCCGATTCCGGGACGGCGATAGTAGACGTAATCCCAGCGGTCTTCGCGCTTGAACGCGCCGTCGATCTGCGGCGTACCCATCAGAAAACGGACCTGCTGCGGGGTCATGCCGGGCTGGATCTGGGCGACTTGTGTCGCGTCGATGACATTGCCCTGCTGTACATCGAGGCGGAACTGGTTGAAGCCACTGCAGGCGCTGAGCAGGCTTGCAGCCACGGCAATAGAAATGAGAATCTTGATCATCGAGCCGGCGGGTCCCCAGAAGTCGGATGGGCCGTTGAACGCGCATGGTACACCAAAGCGTCCGGATGCTCTCAAGCAATCGGGTGACGGGAATCGAAGGATGGAAACAAGCGATCTCAAGAAAGCGGGGCTCAAGGTCACGCTGCCACGGATGAAGATCCTCGAGATCCTCGAGAACTCGGAAACGCGTCACCTGACCGCCGAGGCCATTTACCGCGAGCTGCTCGACTCTGGCGAGGAGATCGGGCTGGCGACAGTCTACCGCGTGCTGACCCAGTTCGAGGCTGCGGGGCTGGTCTGCCGTCTGCATCTGGAAGGCAACCAGGCCGTGTTCGAGCTGGAGCGCGGCGGACACCACGATCACATCGTCTGTAACCAGTGCGGCCGCGTCGAAGAGTTCTTCGACGAGACCATCGAGACCCGCCAGCGGGAGGTCGCGCGCCAGCACGGCTTCTCCATCAAGGACCACGCCCTGGTCCTGTACGGCGACTGCAGCGACAGCGCCTGCCCCCACCGCCCGGTCTGACGCGCCCTCGCGCGGCTTTTCAGTCCGGCCGCTTTGTAGCTGGGCCCGGTTGGTCATCCTGTGTTTACGGTGGCTTCGGCCGGCCGAAAGCACGTGAACACCGGATGCCGAACCAGAGCCGGCCACAGAGACGTGTGCTATTGCCACGTCCGACCCGGCGGGGCCCCGGGCCTGGCCTCAGGTCGTATCGGCGAGACGCGAGGCGATGTGCGCCGGGGCGAAGCCTTTCTGTGCGCGCAGGTAGGCGGCCAGACGCGCCGCAAAGTCGGCGGGGACCGAGGTGGAGACCGCGTCCATGTCGCGCAGCGTTTCCCAGCGCTCGGCCAGGCGCGGAAACGCCTCCGGCTCCCAGGGGTTGTCGATGTCGTCGATCAGGCTGTAGCGCAGCAGGACCGGCGCGAGGGTCGCGTCGATCAGGGTGAAGGCATGCCCCATGAGCAACGAATCGGTCGCCAGTTCTCGTTCCAGCCGCTCCAGCCCGCGCGAGGCCGCATGGCGCTCCATCTCGAAGGCCTCTTCGTCGCCCGCTGTCATCCAGCGGTACTGCGTCATGGTCTGCTCGCCCAGATATTCGATCCAGGCGCGCGTGCGGGCCTGCTGTAGCGGCGGGTCCGGCATCAGAGGGGGTGGGGTGATGGCATCGACGTATTCGTTGATCACCGCCGACTCGAACAGCACAGTGTCGTGATCGACCTTCAGGATCGGCACCTTGCCGAGCGGAGACTGCTCGCGAAACCAGTCGGGCGGGTTCGCGAGATCGATATAGGTCACTTCGAACGGTGCCTGCTTGTATTTCAGCGTGATCACGCTACGCTGAACGAAAGGACAAAGGTCAAAGCTGATCAGGTGCAGATGCGGGAGTTTCATGACGTGCCGAAGCCCCATGCGGGGCCCCATCCTCTGATGGTGGAAAGTCGCGCATTGTCCATGCCCGCGATCCGGCGGGAAAGTCCAGTGCCTCCAGTGCGAGGGCCTCTTGGCCGGGGCTGAGGCACGCGCAGCGCCCGCCGGCGGGTTGCGCATCGACAAGTGGCTTTGGGCCGCGCGCTTCTTCAAGACCCGCGCGCTGGCCACCGAGGCCGTCAGTGGCGGCAAGGTCCATGTGAACGGCGAGCGCTGCAAACCCGCTCGCCGGGTGCACCCGGGCGATCGCCTGACGATTCATCGCGGCCAGCAGACCTGGGAGATCGACGTACGGGCGCTGAATGATCAGCGTCGGCCCGCCCCCGAGGCGCGCGAGTTGTATGCCGAGACGTCGGAGAGCGAGGCCCGGCGCGAGGCCGAGTCCGAACGTCGGCGCTCGGAACGGGCGGTGGCCGACAGCGCCCCCAGTCGCCGCCCGGACAAGCGCCAGCGCCGCCAGATCCGGCGTTTCATCCGCCAGGACGGTCAAGACGAATGAGTGGCCCACCCCAAACACCCTTGCTGGCCGCGGATGTGGTGATCCATCACCCCGCCCACCCTGGCCGTGTTCTGGTGATCGAGCGGCGCAACCCGCCCCATGGCTGGGCCCTCCCCGGGGGCTTCGTGGATGTCGGTGAGTCGGTCGAGCAGGCCGCCGTGCGCGAGGCCCTGGAGGAGACGGGCCTGCAGGTCACGCTCGAAGCCCTGCTGGGTGTTTACTCCGATCCCGCACGGGATCCGCGCGGGCACACCGTCAGTGCTGTATTCGTGGCGCGCGGCGCTGGCGAGGCCCGTGCGGCCGATGATGCGGCGGACTGTGCCTGGCTGGATCCCGACGATCAGGGACAGCCCCTGGTCTTTGACCACCGGCGCATCCTCGATGACTATCTGCGCTACCGCTTGACCGGCGAAACGGCGCCGCTGCGCCTGATGTCGCCGGGGGCGGGGCCAGGGGGCGGAACATGATGTCCGAACCTCCGGTCCTTTCCCGTACCGGCTTGCTGTTACCATACTGCGCTTTCGTTCACGGAACCCGAACCGAGTGACCCAGGCCGATCCTGCAACCCCGTCCGCCGCGATCCCCGAACCGCGCGTGTATTCACGCGAGGAACACGGCATTTCGCGCGCCGCGATTGACGATAACGCCCTGAAGGTGCTCTATCGCCTGCGCGATGCGGGTTATCGCGCCTGCCTGGTGGGTGGGGGAGTGCGCGATCTGCTGCTGGGGCGCGAGCCAAAGGACTTCGATATCGCGACCGATGCCACGCCGGATCAGGTACGCGGGCTGTTCCGTAACTGCCGTCTGATCGGGCGGCGTTTCCGCCTGGCCCATGTCCTGTTCGGTCGCGAGGTGATCGAGGTCGCCACCTTCCGTGCGCCGCACGACGAGGACGACGACAACGACGGGCAGGTGGCGCTGAGCGAAGAGGGTCGCATCCTGCGCGACAACCGCTACGGCACGATCGAGCAGGATGCGGTGCGGCGGGACTTCAGCGTGAATGCGCTGTACTACGACATCGACGACTTCTCGGTGCTCGACTACACCGGCGGGGTCGAAGACCTGCGCGAGGGTGTGCTGCGCCTGATCGGAGACGACGTCGAGACGCGGCTGCGCGAGGACCCGGTACGCATGCTGCGCGCCGTGCGCTTCTCCGCGAAGCTGGGGCTGCGCATTGCGCCCGAGGTCGAGGCCGGGATCCGCGAGCTCGCGGGCCTGATGCAGACGGTGGCCCCGGCACGGTTGTTCGACGAGGTGATCAAGCTGTTCCACAGTGGTGCGGCGGTCACCTGCCTGGATGAACTGGAGCGCTTTGGTCTGTTCGCGCCGATGTTCCCGGAGGCGGCCGAGTGCTTCGCCGATCCGGATGTGGGCGCCGAGCGGCGGCAGTTCCTGGTCGAGTCGTTGCTCAATACTGACAAGCGCATCAACGAAGAGCTTGGGGTCAACCCGGCGTTTCTTTATGCCGCGATCCTGTGGGCCCCGGTGCAGGTGGCGGCGACCCGGCGCATCGAGGACGGCGAGCAGGAGATCCCGGCCTGGCAGCAGGCGATGGCCGAGGTGCTGGATCGCCAGGTGAAGACGGTGTCGATCCCCAAGCGCTTCAGCCTGATCGTGCGTGAGATCTGGGAGCTGCAGGCGCGGCTGGAACGGGCGCGGGGTGGCCGCGCGCTGCGCCTGCTGACGCATCCGCGTTTCCGAGCGGGATACGATTTTCTCTGCCTGCGCGCCCGCGCGGGCGATGCCGACCCGGAACTGTGTCGCTGGTGGACCGAGTTCCAGGAGAAGGACGAGGGCGAGCAGAAGAAGATGGCTGGGGGCGGCGGCAAGGGTAAGGGCCGTGCCCGCCGTGGCGGGCGTCGCCGAAAACGTCGACGCACGGGCGATGGCGAAGCCGGCAGCTCGAATGACGGCGGGGATGCGGCATGACCGACGCTGGTTTGCAGGTGTTCGTGGGCATCGGCGCCAATCTTGGCGACCCCGAGGATCAGGTGCGCGAGGCCTTTCGGCGCCTGGCCGGTGACGTGCCGCAGACGCTGCTGACGGGGCAGTCGCGGCTGTACCGAAACCCGCCGATGGGCCCGCAGGACCAGCCGGACTACGTGAATGCCGTGGCCCGGCTGCACACCCGGCTCGAACCCCTGGAGCTGCTGCATGCGCTGCAAGCGATCGAGGCCGACTGTGGCCGCGAGCGCGATGGCACCCGCTGGGGGCCGCGCCTGCTCGACCTGGACATCTTGCTGTACGGGGATCAGGTGCTGGACCTGCCCGGGCTGCATGTACCCCATCCGGGCCTGGCCGAGCGCGACTTCGTGGTCCTGCCGCTGGCCGAGCTGGCACCGGGTCTGAAGATTCCGGGTGAGGGCCTGATCGAGCGGCTCGCCCGCCGCTTCGATGGCGCCTCGCTGGTCGCGCTGGAGGACCCGAACGTTGCCCGTGCTGGAGGGCAGCGGTGAGTCTGAGCAACTTCGATTTTGTTGCGGTGGAAGGACCGATCGGGGTGGGCAAGTCCAGCCTCGCGCGTCTGCTGTCGGAACACCTGCGGGCTGAGGGAATTTTTGAAGCACCGGACGAGAACCCGTTCCTCGAGCGCTTCTACCAGGAGCCGGACAAACACGCCCTGGCCACGCAGCTGCATTTTCTGGTGCAGCGTGTGCGGCAGCTGACGCCGGTCAGCCAGAAGGGCCTGTTCGAGCAGCGCCACGTGGCCGACTACGTGATGGACAAGGACCCGCTGTTCGCCGAGCTCAACCTGCACCCTGACGAGCTGGAGATCTACCGCGAGATGTTTCGGCATCTGCGCGCGGGTCTGCCACGACCTGATCTGGTGATCTACCTGCAGGCGCCCGTGGAAGTGCTGCTGGACCGCATTCGCCAGCGTGCGCGACCGTACGAACGTCACATCGAGGCGCATTACCTGGAACGCCTGAACGCCGCCTATGCGGAATTCTTCTATCATTTCGAAGGGGCGGCACTGGTGATCGTGAACGCCACCGAGATCGACTGGGTGAACAATCCGGCCGATTTCGAACAGCTGGTGCAGTTCCTGGAGCCGATCCAGGGTGGCCGACACTATTTCAATCCGCTGCCGATCACGCTCTGACGTGCGGCAGACCGATCCCGCCCGGGAGGCAGACTGATGCGGCCGATCACGGTCAATACGCTGGCCAGGCGCAAGCAGGCCGGCGAACCGATTACCTGTCTGACGGCGTATGATGCGTCCTTTGCCGCGCTACTGGATCGCTGTGGCGTGGACGTCATCCTGGTCGGGGATTCGCTCGGCATGGTGGTGCAGGGGCACCCGACCACGCTGCCGGTGACAATTGACGACATGTGTTATCACGTCGCAAATGTTGCTCGTGTGACCCATAACGCAATGATTATGGCGGACTTGCCGTTTCTTGGCGACGCCGATGCACCGACCGCGTTGCAGCAGTCCGGGGCCTTGCTGCGTGCCGGTGCGCACATGGTCAAGGTCGAGTGCGGTCTGGCCGAGCTGCCGATCGTCGAGCGCCTGGTGGCCGCCGGGATTCCCGTTTGTGCCCATCTGGGCCTGACGCCGCAGGCGGTGCATCGCATGGGTGGCTATCGTGTACAGGGTCGTGACCCGCACGCCGCCGCCGAGATGGAATCGCTGGCCGCACGCCTGGAAGCGGCGGGTGCCCAGGGCCTGCTCCTGGAAAGCGTACCGGAGGAGCTGGCGAACGCGATCGTGCGCGCGACCGATATCCCGGTGATCGGGATCGGCGCCAGCCCGCGCTGCGATGGCCAGGTCCTGGTGATCCAGGACGTGATTGGTCTGACGCCCGAGCCGCCGCGTTTCGCCCGCGACTTTCTGGGCGACGGTGGCTCGCTGGAGGGCGCAGTTCGCGCCTATTGCGAGGCGGTGCGTGCGCGCACGTTCCCTGAATCCGGCGTGCACACGTACCGTTAGTTCTTTCTTTTTTCCGTCCATGAGGACCCCGGCCCAAGAGACCCCTGGCCCATGAGAATCCTGCGTGACCGGCCCCAGTTGGTGGCCATGCATCGAGAATGGGCCCGCAAGGGCCGCGGAACCATTGCCCTGATCCCCACGATGGGGCACCTGCACGAGGGGCATATGACGCTGATCCGGCATGCCCGGGCGCGTTCGCAGCGCGTGGTGGTTTCGATTTTCGTGAATCCGATGCAGTTCGACCGCCCCGAGGACCTGGAGCGCTATCCGCGCACCCTGGAGGAGGACTCGCGCCTGCTGACCGAGGCGGGTGTGGACGCGGTGTTCTGCCCGTCGGAGGAGGACATGTACCCGAACGACGGCATGCCACCGGTACGCGTGGTGGTGCCGGGGCTCTCGGAGATTCTGGAAGGGGCCTTTCGTCCGGGGCACTTCGACGGCGTGGCCACCGTGGTAACCAAGCTGTTCAACCTGGTGCGGCCGGATATCGCGCTGTTCGGGGAGAAGGACTACCAGCAGTTCAAGCTGATCGAGCGGATGGTGCAGGGGCTGGATATCCCGGTGCGGGTCGAGGCAATCCCGACAGTACGCGAGAGGGATGGCCTGGCCTGCAGCTCGCGCAACGACCAGTTGCCCGAAGAGGCGCGGGTGATCGCGCCGGAGCTCAAGCGCGTGCTGGACGAAGTGGCCACGGTCTGCCGGGGCGCGACCGTATTCGATGCCGAGCGCATCCCCGAGGTCGAGGGGCGTGCCTGCGATCGTCTCCGCGAGGCCGGCTTCGACCCCGAATACCTGTCCATCCGCCGCGCGCAGGACCTGGCCGAGCCGGAGCATGGCGTGGCGCTGGCCGATCAGGACCTGGTCGTGCTGGCCGCCGCGTGGCTGGCGGAAGTCCGTCTGATCGACAACGTCCGCACCCGCCCGACGAACTGATCCGTGCCCGATTCGGGGTGGGGCATTTGCCGCGCCTGGCACAATCGCGGATAATTTTGCGCCCCCAGAGGTTATCGCCGGGAAAATCGCCGATGCACGTCACCATGCTCAAGGGCAAGCTGCACAAGGCCCAGGTCACTCATTGTGAGCTGGAGTACGAGGGCTCGTGCGCCATTGATACGCGGCTGCTGGAAGCCGCCGGCATCCTGCCGTTCGAGCAGATCCAGATCTACAACGTGGACAACGGCGAGCGCTTCACCACCTACGCGATCGAGGGCGAGCCGGGCTCCGGCATCATCTCGGTCAATGGCGCGGCCGCGCACAAGGCGGCGGTGGGGCACCGCGTGATCATCTGCGCCTACGCGCAGATGGAGGCCGCCGCGGCCCGCGAATTCACCCCGAACCTCGTGTATCTCGACGCCCGCAACGCGATCGTGCGCACCGGCCACGGCATCCCGGTGCAGGCCGCCTGAGAAACCACCCCTCGCGTTCGCCCCTGCAGTTGTAGGGCCCCGTAGTTGTAGGGCAACGGGCGCACCGCTATCCTCCACACCCATGAATCTCCACGAATTTCAGGCCAAGGCGCGCTTTCGCGACGCCGGCATCCCCGTTCCCGACGGACAGGTGATCACCCACACTGACGAACTCCCCGCGGCCTGGCAGGCACTGGGCGCCGAGCGTGTGCTGGTCAAGGCTCAGGTGCATTCCGGCGGACGCGGCAAGGCCGGTGGCGTGGTGATGGCGGATTCCCCCGAGGCCGCGCGCGAGGCGGCGGAGAAGCTGCTGGGCTCGCGTCTGGTCACCGGGCAGAGCGGCCCCGAGGGCCTGCCGGTGGATCAGCTCCTGCTGGAGCCAGCCGCGGACATCGCCCGCGAGTTCTATTTCGCCCTGCTGGTGGACCGGGCCCGCGAGCGCCTGGCGCTGGTGGTCTCCGCCGAGGGGGGCATGGACATCGAAACCCTGGCCGCCGAGCGGCCCGAGGCGGTGATCACCCTGCCGATCCACCCGGCCACGGGCGTGATGCCGTTTCACGGACGGCGGGTCGCGTTTGCCCTCGGGCTGTCGGGCGAGCCGGCCAAGGCGATGGCGCAACTGGTGACCAATGCCCATGCCCTGTTCCAGCAGGTGGATGCGCAGCTGCTGGAGATCAACCCGCTGGTGCTGACCGCTGACGACCAGCTGCTGGCCATCGACGCCAAGCTGACCGTGGACGACTCCGCCGCCTACCGCCAGAAGGCGCTGATGGCCGAACGTGACGCGCGCCAGCGCGACCCGGCCGAGGAAGAGGCGCACGAGCACGACCTCAACTACATCCGCCTGGACGGCTCCATCGGCTGCATGGTGAACGGCGCGGGGCTGGCCATGGCCACGATGGACCTGATCAAGCACCACGGTGGCGAGCCGGCCAACTTCCTGGATGTCGGCGGCGGCACGACGGTGGAGCGGGTCACGGCCGCGTTCAAGCTGATCCTGTCGGACCCCTCGGTGAAGGCGGTGCTGGTGAATATCTTTGGCGGCATTGTGCGCTGCGACCTGATCGCCGAGGGCATCATCGCCGCGATCCGCGAGGTGCAGGTCCAGGTGCCGGTGGTCGTGCGGCTGGAGGGTACCAACGCGGAACAGGGCCGCGAGGCGCTGGCCAGCTCCGGTCTGGACGTGATCCCGGCCGCGGACCTCGACCGCGCGGCGCGCACCGTGGTGGAGGCCGTGGCATGAGCATCCTCGTCGACCGCGATACGAAGGTGATCTGCCAGGGCTTTACCGGCAAGCAGGGCAGCTTCCACTCCGAGCAGGCGATCGCCTACGGCACCCGTCTGGTCGGGGGCGTGACGCCCGGCAAGGGTGGGCAGACGCATCTGGACCGTCCGGTGTTCGATACCGTCGCTGATGCGGTGGCGCAGACCGGCGCGACCGTCAGCATGATCTATGTCCCGGCCCCGTTCGCGGCCGATGCGATCTGCGAAGCGGCGGATGCCGGCATCGAGCTGGCCGTGTGCATCACCGAGGGCATCCCGGTACAGGACATGATCCGCGTGAAGCAGGTCCTGGCCGGCAGTTCGACGCGCCTGATCGGGCCGAACTGCCCCGGCATCATCACGCCGGATGCCTGCAAGGTCGGCATCATGCCCGGCTATATCCATCAGCGCGGGCGCATCGGCATCATCTCGCGTTCCGGCACCCTGACCTACGAGGCCGTCAAGCAGACCTCGGATCGGGGCCTGGGCCAGAGTACCTGTATCGGTATCGGTGGCGACCCGATCCAGGGGCTTGACTTCGTCGACTGCCTGCGCCTGTTCCGCGACGACCCGGAGACCGACGGCGTGCTGCTGGTCGGCGAGATCGGCGGCGATGCCGAGGAACGCGCCGCGCGCTATATCGAGAACGAGTTCGACAAGCCGGTGGCGGCCTACATCGCGGGCGCCACCGCGCCGCCCGGACGTCGCATGGGCCATGCCGGGGCGATCATCGCCGGCGGCCAGGGCACGGCCGAACAGAAGATGGCGGCCCTGCGTGCGGCCGGGGCGAGCGTGGCCGAGAGCCCGGCCGAACTCGGCCAGGCCATGCAGTCCGCGCTCGATCGCGCCTGATACGCCGCGATGGCGTCCACCGATGACCTGCCGCTGGCCCTGGCCCAGATCAACCCGATCGTGGGCGGGCTGGATACGAACCGCCACCTGATCGAGGACGCGATCGAACAGGCCCGCGCCGCCGGTGCGCGCGCGGTGGTCTTCCCCGAACTCGCCCTGACCGGCTACCCCCCGGAGGACCTGCTGCTGCGCCCGGCCTTCCTGCGCGCGGTGGAGCAGTCCCTGGCCGCGATTACACGCTCGGTAGCGGGCATCGACGTGATCCTCGGCGCGCCGGTTCCCACCGAGAAGGGTCTGGTGAACGCCGCGCTGTGGCTGCGCGACGGTCGCGAGATCGCGCGCTATGCCAAGCAGGTCCTGCCCAACTATTCGGTATTCGACGAACAGCGCTATTTCGTCGCGGGCGATCAGGCCTGCGTGGTTGAGCTGGCGGGCTGGCGGATCGGCCTGACCGTCTGCGAGGACATCTGGCAGGCGGCGCCAGCCGCTGCCGCACAGGCGGCCGGCGCCGAACTGATCCTGAACCTGAATGCCTCGCCCTATCATCGCGGCAAGGCCGAGGAGCGCCTGCAGGTGGTGGGCGCGCGGGTCGCCGAGACCGGCTGCCCGGTGGTCTACGTGAACCAGGTGGGCGGTCAGGACGAGCTGGTGTTCGACGGCCGCTCCTTCGTGCACGACGCCGCGCATGGCGCGCGCGCGGTGCTGCCGGCCTGGGCGACCGGGTATGCCCTGGTGCAGGGCCGGCGCGGACCGTCCGGGATCGAACTGCAGCCCCGTCCCGAGACCATGCACCTGTCCGCCTGCGGCATCCGCCCGACGCTGACCGACCCCGGCCCGGAGCCGGACGAGGCGGATGCCCGCGACCTCTACCAGGCCCTGATGATCGGCATCCGCGACTATGTCGCCAAGAATGGGTTTCCCGGCGTGCTGCTGGGCCTGTCCGGCGGCATCGACTCGGGGCTGACGGCCGCACTGGCGGTGGACGCCCTGGGTCCGGCCGCCGTGACGGCGGTGATGATGCCGTATCGCTACACCGCGTCGATGAGTATCGAGGATGCCGAGGCACAGGCCCGGCTGCTGGGTATCGAGTACCACGAGATCGCGATTGAGCCGATGGTGCAGGACTTCCTCGAGGGCCTGTCACCGGCGTTCGACGCGATGCCCGCCCATGCGGGGGATGTGACCGAGGAGAACCTGCAGTCGCGCGCCCGCGGGGTGCTGCTGATGGCACTGTCGAACCGCAGCGGCAAGCTGCTGCTGGCGACCGGCAACAAGTCGGAGATGGCCGTCGGCTATTCCACGCTGTATGGCGACATGAACGGCGGCTTTGCCCCACTCAAGGATGTCTCCAAGCAGTGGGTGTACCGCCTGGCGCGCTGGCGCAATACGCGTGGCGCGGCGATCCCCGAGCGGGTGATCGAGCGTCCGCCCAGCGCCGAACTGGCGCCCGACCAGAAGGATGCCGATTCGCTGCCCCCCTACGAGGTGCTGGATGCGGTGCTGGAGGCCTTCGTCGAACAGGAGCGCTCGGTGGAGGAGATCGTGGCCGATGGCTTTGATCATGCCACTGTGGAGCGCATCGCGCGGCTGGTTTTCCGGGCCGAGTACAAGCGACGTCAGGCCCCGCCCGGCGTGCGTGTCAGCCGGCGGGCCTTCGGCCGCGACCGGCGCTACCCGATCACCTCCGGCTACCGCCCGGACTGAGTGCTCCGCAGATCGCGGCGTCGGACCCGGTCATTGCGAGGAGCGTAGCAACGAAGCAATCGGGCCGGGCAAACGCAGCGCTGGATGCAAACGACGCGGGTTCAGGAAACCGATTGCCACGTCGCCTTCGGCTCCTCAATGGAATGGACGCCCCCGCCCTATTACGGCATCGCGATGTGCCAGAGTGGGGGTGTGAACTCTCACTCGAAGCGACGGAGGCGTCCAGATGCAGGTTACAACACTCGGCATTGATCTCGCGAAGAACGTGTTTCAGGTCCACGGCGTGGATGCGCAGGGCCGGAAGGTGTTTTCGAAGGCGATCACGCGGAAGAAGCTGCTTGCGTTCCTGGCGCAGCTGCCGGCGTGCCGGGTGGGCATGGAGGCCTGCGGGAGTGCCCATTACTGGGCCCGTGAGTTGCAGGCGTTGGGGCACGAGGTGCGGCTGATGGCGCCGCAGTTCGTGAAGCCCTACGTGAAGACGAACAAGAACGACCGGGCGGACGCCGAGGCGATCTGTGAGGCGGTGACCCGCCCGAACATGCGTTTCGTGCCGATCAAGACGCCCGACCAGCAGGCGGTACTGGCTTTGCACCGGGTGCGCGAGGGCCAGATCAAGGCGCGCACCGCGCAGGCCAACCAGTTGCGCGGCTTGCTGGCTGAGTTCGGGATCGTGGTGCCCCAGGGGATGACGACCCTGTTCCGCGAGCTCCCGGGGATCCTGGAGGACGCGGAGAACGGCTTGCCGGATCTGTTCCGCACGCTGCTGGCCGACCGGCTCGACGAGTTGCGGCGACTGGACCAGGCCGTGAAGGAACAGGAGCGCCAGATCCAGGCCTGGCATCGAAGTCATGCAGTCAGCCGGCGCCTGGCCGAGATCCCGGGGATCGGATCGATCAGCGCGACCGCCTTGGTCGCCGCGATCGGCAATGCCCGGCACTTCAAGAACGGTCGCCAGCTGGCCGCCTGGATGGGGCTGGTGCCCAAGCAGCACTCCAGTGGCGGCCAGTCGAACCTGCTGGGGATCAGCAAGCGCGGCGACCGCTACCTGCGCATGCTGCTGATCCACGGGGCGCGGTCCGCCCTGTTGGCGGATCAGCGCCGCGGCGAGGGCGGCGACCCTTGGCTCGAAGGGTTACGCCAGCGGCGCGGTTCCAACGTGGCCACCGTGGCCCTGGCCAACAAGAATGCCCGCACGGTCTGGGCCCTGATGGCCCATGACCGGACGTTTGACCCCGGCTTACGCGGCGCCGCCGCGTAAGCCTGAAAAAACGGAGAAGCGAACGCGTTATTACGTACCCAACCCTCGATTGCGCAAGCGATTGAGCATGATGGCAACGGGAGCGATCCCGGTGGGGGCCAGTCCGATCATTGCGAAGCACCTCGAGTGCGCGACCTCGCTGGGACCCTCCACCCGCGGAATCCATCCGGGACCGTGGCGAATGAAAGCCGCACACGCAGTCCGAATGTACGGGAGCAATCGTCGCCCCGAAACCATCTACTCAAACGCTTGGCAAACCGGGGGCGTCCATGTACGCAATGACGGGATGGTGAATCGGCCCGCCATGACGGCGCCGTGGCGGCGGTTTGGTACACTTTCGGATGCAAGACGAGCGCCCGCGCGGCGGGCACAACCAAAGGGATTCGCATGAAGAAGATCGAGGCGATCATCAAGCCGTTCAAGCTGGAGGATGTCCGCGAGGCCCTGACCGAGATGGGTATTGCCGGCATGACCGCGACCGAGGTCCAGGGCTTTGGTCGGCAGAAGGGCCATACCGAGCTTTATCGGGGTGCGGAATACGTGGTCGACTTCCTGCCCAAGGTGAAGCTGGAACTGGTGGTGGACGACGACCGCGTGGACGCCTGCATCGACGCGATCGTGAAGGCCTCGCGCACCGGCAAAATCGGGGACGGCAAGATCTTTGTTTCCGATATGGCCCGCGTGGTGCGCATCCGTACTGGCGAAGAGGGCAGCGAGGCGCTGTAACTAACCCCAGGGGCTCGTCGCAGGCGGGCTGAGCAACGCACCCGCCGCGGACACTACGGGTTCAGGAAGCCGCGGTTGCCACGTCGCCTGCGGTTCCTCGCAATGACAGCTTTTTCGCGCGGCCGGGGAGCAGGCATGCTCCCCGGTCAGTTCGTGAAGAACGGCAGGCGGTCGAACACGCGCCACAGGCCGCCGCGCGGCTCGCGCATCTCGATCGGCTCGCCGGCGCGTACGGCGACAGCCGCGTCGGGGTAGTTCAGCTCCAGGACCTGCATGGTCGCGTCGGCATAGTCCTCGAGCCCCAGCTCGGTGTAGGCGCGCCACAGCACACCCAGGGCCTGCGGCTGGACCTCGGCACCGGGATAGGTGGCCAGCACGTGGCGCGCGCGCTCGGCGCCCGCCACCCAGGCGGTGCGCTCCATGTAGAACTCGGCCACGCGCAGTTCGTAGGCGGCCAGCGCGTTGCGGATGTAGACCATCCGCAGGTAGGAGTCCTGCGCGTAGCGACTGTCCGGGAACTCTCGAATCAGGCGGTCGAAATCCTGGAAGGCCTGCTCGAAGGGCTCGGGGTCCATCTCCGCCGGGTCACGCGGGAACAGGTTGGCAAGGAAGCCCTGCTGGCGGTTGAAATTGATCAGCCCGCGCAGGTAGTAGGCATAATCCAGATTCGGGTGGCGCGGGTTGAGCTGGATGAAGCGGTCCACCGCGGCGATGGCGGCCTCCGGCTCGCGGGCCTTGTAATAGGCATACGGGATTTCGATCTGCGCCTGCTGGGCGTAGCGGCCGAACGGATAGCGGGCCTCGAGTTTCTCGTAGTATTCAACGGCCTGGTCGTAATTGCCCTCGTTCAGCGCGTTCTTGGCCTCGCCGTAGAGCTGGCTGGCCGACCAGCCAAGAGTCGGGTCTTCGCGGCCGGCGCAACCGGCGATCATGAGCGCCAGGAGCAGTACGGCCAGCAGACGCAGCAGGTTCGGGGCAGAAATCACGATGGGGCCTCGCAGATGAACCAATGTTCGCGGATTCTACAACATCACACCTGATGGCGGTGCCTGGCCGTTCGCAGGTTCGGGACAATCGAGACGAGTATCGCCAATGAACGAACCGCGATCCGCGGAACTCCCCGAGGAAGAGGCCGGCCAGCGGCTGGATGCCGCGCTGGCGCGGCTGTTCCCGGAGTATTCGCGCAGCCAGCTGACCCAGTGGCTGAAGGAAGGGGCCTTGACCGTGAACGGTGGCCAGCCGAAACCGCGCACGCCGGTGCAGGGCGGCGAGCATGTCGTGCTGGAGCCCCCGGAGGCCCCGGTCCTGGAGGCCGAGCCCGAGCCCATTGCGCTGGATATCGTCCATGAGGACCCCGCCGTACTGGTGATCAACAAGCCGGCCGGGCTGGTGGTGCATCCGGCGGCGGGGCATCGTGCCGGCACCCTGGTGAATGCCTTGCTGCACCATGACCCGAACCTCTCGCAGCTGCCGCGCGCCGGCGTGGTGCACCGGCTGGACAAGGACACCACCGGGCTGATGGTGGTGGCGCGTACGCCGCAGGCGCAGACCGCGCTGGTGCGCCAGTTGCAGCAGCGTACGGTGCACCGCGAGTACCGGGCGCTGGTACAGGGTCGCGTGATCAGCGGTGCCACGATCGAAGAGCCGATCGGCCGCCATCCGGTGGATCGCAAGCGTCAGGCGGTCACGGGGGGTGGCAAGCCGGCGGTGACCCACTACCGGGTGGCGGAGCGTTTCCCGGCGCATACCCTGCTGAACGTGCGTCTGGAGACCGGGCGAACCCACCAGATCCGCGTGCACATGGCGCATATCCGGCACCCGATCGTGGGTGATCCCGCCTATGGGGGGCGCCCGCGCCCGGTGCGCGGCATGGGCGAGGCGGCGAAGGCGGCGCTCGCGGCTTTTCGCCGCCAGGCACTGCATGCGGCGCGGTTGGAATTCGAGCATCCTGACAGTGGCGAAGTGCTCGCCTTCGAGGCCCCCGTGCCCGAGGATTTCGAGGCCCTGCTCGCCGCCCTGCGTACCGACCGGGAGGCTGACCATGACCGCTGAACTGATCCCCACGCTCGCGCCGGATTTCGGCGACCTTCCGTCGGGTGTCTGGGCGGTACAGAGCACCCGCGAGGGGGGCGTGAGTACGGGCCCCTGGCACTCGCTGAATCTCGCCCTGCATACCGGCGATGACCCCGAACATGTCGCCGAGAACCGCTACCGCCTGGAACACAGCCTGGGGATCGCGGAGCCCGTTGCCTGGCCGCGGCAGGTCCACGGCACGCGCGTGATTCGGGCCGAGGACCTGCTGGAGGCCCGGGAGCAGGACGAGGTGCCCGAAGCCGATGCAGTGTTCACCGACGTCCCTGGTGTGGTCTGTGCCGTGCAGACGGCGGACTGCCTGCCCGTCGTGCTGGCGACCGACGATGGCGAGGCAGTGGCCGTCGCGCATGCTGGCTGGCGCGGGCTGGCCGACGGGGTGCTGGAGGCGGCCGTCGAGGCCTTGCGCATTACGCGTCCGGAGGCGGAGATCCGCGCCTGGATGGGCGCGGCGATCGGGCCGGAGGCCTTCGAGGTCGGGCCGGAGGTACGCGATACCTTCCTCGATCACGATGTCGAGGCCGCGCCCGCGTTCCGCCCCGGACCGAACGGGCATTTCCACGCGGACATCTACGCGCTGGCCCGGCACCGCCTGGAGCGGGTCGATGTCGTGCATGTGGCAGGCGGCGGGCGCTGCACCTATTCGGAGGCCGGGCGGTTCTACTCCTACCGCCGGGACGGCGAGACCGGGCGCATGGGCACCCTGGTCTGGATCGGCGAGCCGGACGATGACCGTGGCATGGCAGAAGAATCCTCGTTTCCCTGGTAGAACCGGTATTCGGCGTTGCCAGCTTGAAGCTGCGAGCATTGCCCCCATCGTTCGTGTCAGTTCACCAAGATTTGACCGAGGGGTTTCCCAATGCGAATGGATCGCCTGACCACCAAGTTCCAGTCCGCGATCGCCGATGCGCAGTCACTTGCCGTTGGCCGCGACCACCAGTTCATCGAACCGTCCCACCTGTTGCTGGCGTTGCTGGACCAGGATGGCGGTACCGTGCGCCATGTGCTCGACCGCGCGGGCGTCAACGTGCGCCAGCTGCGTTCGGCACTGGGCGAGGCGCTGGACCGCATGCCTCGCGTCGAGGGCGCGGCCGGGGAGGTCCATGTCTCCAATGACCTGGGCCGTCTGCTGAATGTCTGCGACAAGCTGGCCCAGCAGAACAAGGATCAGTACATCTCTAGCGAGCTGTTCCTGCTTGCCGCCGTCGACGAGAAGGGTGGCGTGGGCGAGATGCTGCGCCAGGCCGGCGCCAACAAGGACGCGCTGGACAAGGCCATACATGACATCCGCGGTGGCAACCAGGTGGACAACCCGGATGCCGAGGAGAGCCGCCAGGCGCTGGAGAAATACACCACCGACCTGACCGAGCGCGCCGAGCAGGGCAAGCTGGACCCGGTGATCGGGCGTGACGAGGAGATTCGCCGCTCGATCCAGGTGCTGCAGCGCCGCACCAAGAACAACCCGGTGCTGATCGGCGAGCCCGGCGTCGGCAAGACCGCGATCGTCGAGGGCCTGGCCCAGCGCATTATCAACGGCGAGGTGCCCGAGGGGCTCAAGGACAAGCGCGTGCTCGCGCTGGACCTGGGGGCGCTGCTGGCCGGGGCCAAATACCGCGGCGATTTCGAGGAACGGCTGAAGTCCGTGCTCAAGGAGCTCTCGCAGGAAGAGGGTCGCGTGATCCTGTTCATCGACGAGATCCACACCCTGGTGGGTGCCGGCAAGGCCGAGGGTGCGATGGATGCGGGCAACATGCTCAAGCCCGCGCTGGCACGGGGCGAGCTGCACTGCATCGGCGCGACCACGCTGGATGAATACCGCCAGAACATCGAAAAGGACGCCGCGCTGGAGCGCCGCTTTCAGAAGGTACTGGTGGATGAGCCTACCCTGGAGGACACGATCGCCATCCTTCGCGGGCTCAAGGAACGCTACGAGGTCCATCACGGGATCGAAATTACTGACCCGGCCATCGTGGCCGCCGCGCAGCTCTCGCAGCGCTACATTACCGACCGGCAACTGCCGGACAAGGCGATCGACCTGATCGACGAGGCGGCCAGCCGCATCAAGATGGAGATCGACTCCAAGCCCGAATCCATGGATCGTCTGGAACGCCGCCTGATCCAGCTGAAGATCGAGCGCGAGGCCCTGAAAAAGGAATCCGACGATGCCTCGAAAAAGCGTCTGGATACGCTGCAGGAGGAGATCGAGCGCCTGGAGCGCGAGTACTCCGATCTGGAAGAGGTCTGGAAGTCCGAGAAGGCCTCGGTCTCCGGCGCCGCGCAACTGAAGGAAGAACTGGAGCGTGCCCGCATGGAGCTGGAGACGGCCCGCCGCGCCGGGGATCTCTCGCGCATGTCGGAGCTGCAGTATGGCCGTATTCCGGACCTGGAAAAGTCCCTGGCCATGGCCCACGAGATGGAGAGCCAGGAGACCAAGCTGCTGCGTACCAAGGTGACCGACGAAGAGGTCGCCGAGGTCGTCTCGCGCTGGACCGGCATCCCGGTCTCCAAGATGCTGGAGGGCGAAAAGGACAAGCTGCTGCGCATGGAGGAGGCGATCGGCGCCCGCGTGGTCGGCCAGTCCGAGGCGGTCAATGCGGTGGCCAATGCCATCCGCCGCTCGCGAGCGGGCCTGTCGGACCCGAATCGCCCGAACGGCTCGTTCCTGTTCCTCGGTCCGACCGGTGTGGGCAAGACCGAGCTGACCAAGGCGCTGGCCAGTTTCCTGTTCGATACGGAAGAGGCCATGGTGCGCATCGATATGTCGGAGTTCATGGAGAAACACTCCGTGGCGCGGCTGATCGGGGCGCCCCCGGGCTACATCGGCTACGAGGAAGGCGGCTACCTGACCGAGGCCGTGCGCCGCAAGCCGTACTCCGTAATCCTGCTGGACGAGGTCGAAAAGGCACACCCGGATGTCTTCAACGTGCTGCTGCAGGTTCTGGACGACGGCCGCTTGACCGATGGTCATGGCCGTACCGTGGACTTCCGCAACACGGTGATTGTGATGACCTCCAACCTTGGCTCGCAGCAGATCCAGGAGATGGCCGGCGAGGAGAACTACGACGCGATGAAGGCCGCGGTGATGGAGATCGTCGGGCAGCACTTCCGCCCCGAGTTCATCAACCGCGTGGACGACGTGGTCGTGTTCCACCCGCTGGAACGCGAGCAGATCCGCGCGATCGCCGACATCCAGTTGCAGTACCTGCGCAAGCGGTTGGAGGAGCGCGACCTGTCGATCACCATCACCGACGCCGCGCTGGATCACCTGGGCGCGGCCGGGTTCGACCCGGTGTACGGCGCGCGTCCGCTCAAGCGGGCGATCCAGACCCAGCTGGAGAATCCGCTGGCACAGTCGCTGCTGGCCGGCGAATTCGGCCCTGGCGACACCATCGAGGTGGACATGGCCGACGGGCATCTGGCCTTCACCCGCGCCGCGGCGGCCGCCTGATCCGGTCCGCTTCTGTCCATGATCGCAAGGCCCGCTGCGTGCGGGCCTTTTTTGTGGGAAGTCCGTGGCGTTCCGGTCACGGTGATACCGGGTGGCAGCAGGCGATCGGGCGCGTGCGCCGCTATCCTGAGAGGAACAGGTGGGCGGCGAGACGCACGAGCCGCTTGTTGGACTGATCCGGGTGGGCAGGAAGGCGGACATGGACGGAGCAAGGATTGCCGCGCTGGTGCTGGCGGCGGGGTGGCTGACGGGCTGCGGGTTGTGGGATGCGCGTGGACAAATGCAGATGATGGGCCAGGCCTGCACGATTTCCGGCACCGTAGTGGCGGATGACGCGGTCCCGGGGCCGTATGTGGTCGCGGTATTCCGCGCGCCGATGGAGGAGGGCGCGGTTCCGGAACCGGTGGACCATGTCGTGAGTGCCGGTGGCGGCGAGTGGTTCTTTGGCTTGGCGCCGGGGCGTTACCAGGTCCTGGCCTTTGCCGACCCCGAACGTGACGGCCAGCACGAGGCGGGGGCGCCGGTATACCTGGCGAACCAGGGCGGCATGCTGGACTGCCCTGCGGGCACGCGCTTGGGCAATATGGAGATCCAGATCGAGGGTGAAGGGGTCGCGGGGCATGCGATCGCGCTGCCCGTCATGCGCGGTGCCGGTCCGGATGGCAGTCCCATCAGCGTTGGGGGGGTCACGGCGTTCGGGGAAGTGACCACGCTGGATGATCCGCGTTTCGACGACGATGTCGCGCGCGGGAGCCAGTGGCGGCCGGTGGATTTCATGCTGGCTGGTTATGCCGGGATCTATTTCCTGGAGCCCTACGACCCCGACCGCATCCCGGTGCTGTTCGTGCATGGGATGAATGGCTCCCCGCGGGGGTTCGCCGAACTCATCGACCAACTCGATCGCGAGCGCTACCAGCCCTGGCTGTATTACTACCCGTCCGGGCTCCCCCTGCAGTCCATCGCCGCACACCTGGCCCAGACTCTGGAAGAAATCGAGTTGCGCTATGAAGTGGAGTCGCTGCCGGTCGTTGCGCACAGTATGGGCGGCCTGGTGGCAAAGGGCTTTCTGCATGAGCGCGCACGTCGCGCGTCGCCGGCCCATATCCCGCGAATGATTGCGCTGTCTACGCCCTGGCATGGGCATGCGGCTGCGCAGTCGGGGGTCGATCGCTCGCCGGTGGTGATCCCGGTCTGGCGCGACATGGTGCCCGGTAGTGAATACCAGCGGCGGTTGTTCGAGTCGGAGCTGTTGGAGGAGACCGAACTGCATCTGCTGTTCAGCTTCCGCCGCCCGGAAAGCGGGGCGCGTGCGGGTACGGACGGCGTGCTCACCCTGGCGACCATGCTGTACCCCCCGATTCAGGCGATGGCGAGCAGCGTCTATGGGGTGGATACCACGCATGCGGGGATTCTCACGCATCCGATGGCGCTGGAGCGGGTGCAGATGCTGCTCGAGTCTGGCTCCTGACAGGGCGATCGGGGATGGGAATGCACGCGACGCATGCAGCGGTTTTGGCGTAGGCTGAAAGGCGCGCCGTGAATCGCGGTGGTGCGCTTTTCGGGAGGTCGCAATGCAGCTGTTCGAGTGTGAAAGCTGCGGTAGTGTCATTTACTTCGACAACACCTACTGCAATCGCTGTGGTTATCGCCTGGGCTTTCTGCCCGACCGTCTTGAGCTGTCGGCGCTGGAGATGGCCGGGGATGCACTGTATTCCTCCGGGGAGCCGATCCCGGGCGGGCTGTGGCGTGTCGCGGGCGAACCCGATGGGCCGCTTTATCGCCAGTGCCGCCACTACGCGGTGGACGCGGTCTGTAACTGGATGGTGCGCCACGATGATCCGGAGGGCTATTGCCGCGCGTGCCGGCTGAACCGCACCATCCCGGATCTGAGCGTGCCCGGCAATGCGCGCCTGTGGGAACGGATGGAGACGGAAAAGCGGCGCCTGGTCTACAGCCTGTTGCGCCTGGGGTTACCCGTTGTGTCCAAGCAGACGGACTCCGCCGGCGTGGCGTTCGATTTTCTTGCCGACCCGAACCCCGATTTCCACGAGGGTGGCGGCGTGGTAACCGGGCATGCGAACGGCGTGATTACACTCAACATCGCGGAGGCGGACCCGTCCGTGCGCGAGAGCATGCGCGAGGCCATGGCCGAGCCCTACCGCACCATCCTCGGCCACTTTCGTCATGAATCGGCGCATTACTACTGGGACCGGCTGATCCGGGGCACGCGCTGGCACGAGTACTTCCGCAATCGTTTCGGGGACGAACGCATTGCCTACGACGAGGCCTTGCGCCGCCATTACGAGAACGGCCCGCCCAGCGACTGGCAGGACCATTTCGTATCCGCCTATGCCAGTTCCCACCCATGGGAGGACTGGGCCGAGACCTGGGCGCATTACCTGCATATCGTCGATGCGCTGGACACGGCGGCGGCCTATGGTATGGATGTCGCGCCCAGTGTCGGAGAGGCGGCGAGGCTCGGGCCGCAGGGCGGGCAGTCGCATTTCGATGCCTACGCGACCGACGATCCGGACGCCCTGGTCGCGCACTGGCTGCCGCTGGCCGCGGCGTTGAACAGCCTGAATCGCAGCATGGGTCATGCCCATGTCTATCCATTCGTGCTGACGCCGGAAGCGATCTCGAAACTGGGTTTCGTGCATCGGGTGATCCAGGATTTCCGCACCGGTAACCGGTCCGCAGGCGAGCGGGAACTGTTGCATACGCACCGCGTCTGAGGGCCGGACACTTCAGGGAGGAAGCGCATGTACAACGTCGCGACCCGAGGACCCTTCAAGGGGCTGAACCCGCGTGTGGCCCCGATCGCGCTGCTGCTGGTGGTGCTGATCGCGCTGTTTGCGATCTACCGCACCGAGCAGCTCGAACGGGTCGTCTTTGATACCCGCGCCTTTCTGACACCCTTTCTCGAGTGGTACTACGTGGTCGCGATGGCCCTGTTCCTGGTCATCGTGATCTGGCTGGGGGTCGGGCGTTACAAGAACGTGCGCCTGGGGCGCGACGACGAGGTACCGGAGTTCACCACGGTGTCGTGGCTGGCGATGCTGTTCGCCGCCGGCATGGGCGTGGGCCTTCTGTTCTGGGCGGTGGCCGAGCCGCTCAGCCACTACGGGGGCAACCCGTTCCTGCTGGACAATGGCGAGACGGCCGAGGCCGCCGACATGTCCATGGTGCTGACCTATTTTCACTGGGGTCTCAATGCCTGGGCGGTGTTTGCCCTGCTGGCGCTCATCCTCGCCTATTTCGGCTTCCGCAGGGGGCAACCGCTGGCGCTTCGTTCCGCGCTGCATCCCCTGATCGGAAAGTACAGCCATGGCTGGCCCGGCGATATCGTGGATCTGCTGGCCATCCTCGCCACCGTGTTCGGGATCGCGACCACCCTGGGGCTGGGTATTCAGCAGCTGGACACCGGGTTGGTGCATACCCTGGGGATTTCCGGCGGCGAAAATGGACAGCTGTTCCTGGCGGCGCTGCTGACGGTGATTGCGATTGTTTCGGTGATTACCGGTGTTCAGGTCGGCGTGCAGCGGGTCTCGCAGGCCAATATGTGGCTGAGCGTGGCCCTGATGGGACTGCTGCTGATATGGGGGCCGACCCAGTACCTGCTGGCGTTGTTCGTCCAGTCCTCCGGCAGCTATTTGCAGAATCTGCTGGGGCTTTCGCTGTACACCCACGCCCATCAGACGGATCCCTGGCACTCCGACTGGACAGTGTTCTACTGGGGCTGGTGGCTGGCCTGGGCCCCGTTCGTCGGGCTGTTTATCGCGCGCATCTCGCGCGGGCGCACGCTGCGCGAATTCGTCCTGGGCGTGTTGCTGGTGCCCACGGTTATCACCTTTTTCTGGCTGTCCATGCTGGGCGGTACAGCCCTGTACGCGGAGGTCAACGGGGTCGCGGACATTGCCGACAAGGTCTCCGAGGACCTGACCATGGCGACCTTTGCGACCATGGACACGCTGGAGCCCTGGCTGGTGGCGAAGATCGGGGGCGGGCTGATCACGATCCTGATCGCCACCTACCTGTTGACCTCGGCCAACGCCGGGATCGTCGTGATCAACACCCTGCTGGCTCACGGTTCTACCGTGCATCGCAAGCGGCACCTGACCATCTGGGGTGCCCTGATTGGCCTGATCACCGCGGTGCTGTTGCTGGCGGGCGGGCTGGAGGTCCTGCAAAGCGCGGTGATCCTGGCCGCCCTGCCATTTTCGCTGGTGATCCTGATGATGATCGTCGGGCTGATCCGGGGGCTGGAGCAGGAACGCTGGGCCCCACGCCCGGGCGAGCGGACGGTTCTGCCCAGCGAGCCCTGGCAGGTTCCGGCGGATCGCATGAACGAGGACTATGACAGCGAGGATGATGCGCCCGAATCCGGCCCGGACGATGACGGCAAGGACGAGCGCGAGCCACCGCCACGGCCGTGGTGAGGACCTTGCGCCTCGCACGATTCAGCGGAAAGTCCCCCCGGCTTTGCGTTCACTTTTGGGCACGGCGGCCTTGCCTTAGCCTGTTCACACATTTGATAACCGAGAGAGCATCATGAGCGACGATACCCTGCAGCTGTCCGGCGACCTGATCCAGAAGATTCAGGATGTGCTGGTCGAGACCGATCCCAAGGCCCAGCAGCCCATCGTGGCCGTGCAGTATCTGAGCGCGATTACCGGTTTTCTGGTGGCCCAGATGCCGGAGTCGGTGAACGAGCGCAAGGAGTATCTCAAGCAGCTCTCGCAGTTCACCGAGTCGGTGTTCGTGGATATGGAGAGCCGCAAGCAGGCCGCCCCGCCGCCGCAACAGGAGGCCAGTGGCGTCTGGCGTCCGGGCGATAACTAGGGGGCGTTTGTACCCGCCCGTGCGGGCGTGGGTTCCGGGGCTGGGGCGGCGTCAGTCGTCCCCGGTTTCGCTGTTCTTGCGTGAGCGCATCTGGCGCAGCATGGCTTCCTGCTCGTTGAAGCTCGGCATGCGCCGCTTGCCGCCCACATCGCGATCACGTCGATTCGCCCCGGCCGGGCCCGGGTGCCCGGCGCGCTCGCCTTCCTTGATCGACTGGTATTCGGCCAGTTCGCGCTGGGCGTCTTCGTCGCTGGTATAGCGGCCGCGATAGTCCTGCGGCGGTTTGTGGCCCTTGCGCAGGAACAGCTGTTTGCGCAGCTCCTTGTTGTAGTCGGTCACACGGCGGTCGATCCAGACAAGATCAAATGCCGCCCAGCCAAGCATGGCACCGGCTGGAATCAGCCACCACCAGCCGGCCAGGAGCCAGGCCACGATCAGCGTCGCCACGCTCAGGCCGACAAAACCCATTCCGCCCAGCGGTTCGCGCAGGTAGAAGCGATGCAGCCCCAGGGGAAACAGGATCCAGGCGATGTAGGCGGGCGGGCGCGCGCGCATCTCGGCCGCGAGTTTTGCGTTGATCGCTTGCAGGCCGCCGCCCTCGAGATCCAGTTCCTTCCACGCCTTGCGCATGGATGCCTCCCAGCTGTGAACGATATCCGTCCACCGTAACGAACCATGCGGGCGGCTGCGATTGCGCGGGTTCGGCTCGGGGTTACCCGGCCGGGTTCTCGTGGGTCGGGTCGCGCTCCAGCAGCCGGCGGGCGGCCTCGCGCACGGGGCGACCCTGGTAGAGCACCGCGTGGACTTCGGCGCAGATGGGCATGTCCACCGAAAGGGCCCTGGCGCGGGCACTGATCTGGCGTGCGGTCTCCACCCCTTCGACCGACTGTCCGATACGGGCGCGGGCCGTCTCCAGGTCATAGCCCTGGCCCAGCAGGCGCCCCAGTCGGCGGTTGCGCGACTGGTCATCGGTGCAGGTGAGGATCAGGTCGCCCAGTCCGGACAGCCCGGTCAGGGTGCCTGGCTGGGCCCCGACAGCCTCGCCCAGGCGCTGCATCTCGGCCAGTCCACGGGTCATCAGTGCCGCACGGGCGTTGGCGCCGTAGCCCGCGCCGTCGGCGATCCCGGTCGCGACTGCCAGCACGTTCTTTAACGCGCCACCGAGCTCTACGCCGATCACGTCGGGGTTGCGATAGATGCGCAGGGCCTCACCGTGCAGGGCTCCGGTCAGCTGGTCCAGGCTGCGCCCGCTCTGCGAGGCCGCCGTGAGCGCGGTGGGCTGTCCGCGGGCCACCTCGGCGGCGAAGGAGGGGCCGGAGACCAGGGCAGGCGGGAAGTCAGTGCCCAGTTCTTCCTCGGCGATCTCGTGCAGCCACGCTCCGCTGGAGGTCTCGAGCCCCTTGGTCGCCCAGGCGACCGTCTGCCCTTCACACAGGCGCGGTTGCATCCAGCGCAGGGTCTCGCGAAAGGCCCCGGACGGGACCGCGATCAGGATCAGGTCCGCGTCGTCGATCGCACCGGGGTCGGCGGTGATGGAGAGGGTTTCCGGGAACGGGATGCCAGGCAGATAGCGGGCGTTCTCGCGCTCGCGGTTCAGCCGCTCGGCCGTCTCGTCCTTGCGGACCCAGAGCACGACGTCCTGGTGCAGCCGCGCGGCGTGGATCGCCAGCGCGGTACCCCAGGAGCCGCCACCCAGGAGTGCGATGCGCACGGGTGCGGGCCCCGGTCAGGCCTGGGAGGTCGACTCCGGCGCGGCCGCCTGCGAGTCTCCGGACGCCTTTTTCTGGTCTTCCAGGTGCTGCTGGTACAGCGCCTCGAAGTTGACCGGCTGCAGCAGCAGCTGCGGGAAGCCACCCTTGAGCACCAGGTCTGCGACGGTTTCGCGCGCGAACGGGAACAGCAGGTTCGGGCAATAGGAGCCCAGAAGCTGGTTGAGCTGGTCGCGCGGAAAGCCCCGGATGATGAAGACACCGGCCTGGTTGATTTCGACCAGGTAGGCGGTCTTGCCATTGGACTCGGTGGTTACAGTCAGCTTCAGCTCGACCTCGAACACGCCTTCCTCTTCGCGAATCGGGCGGGCGTTGGTGTTCAGCTGAATGTTGGTGTCACCCTTCCACTCATTCAGAAAGATCTCGGGAGCGTCCGGCGATTCGAACGAGATGTCCTTGATGAATACCTTCTGGATGGAGAAGCCGGGGTTGTCCTGGGTGTTGCCCTGGGCGCCCGCGCCGTTACCGCTGGTGTTGGAGGTTTCTTCAGCCATGATGTCGTTCCGAGTCGTGGAAGTTGGGTTCGTGTCGGGGCATCGTATAGGAATGCGGCACCGGAATGGGCTCAGCTCACGCCGGTGCGCTCGATCCCGGCCGCTTCGGCCATGCGTTGCAGCTCACCGGAGCGATCCAGCGCCTGCAACTCGTCGTAGCCGCCGATGTGGGTATCGCCGAGGAAGATCTGTGGTACCGAACTGCGCCCGGCCCGCTGCTCCATCTCCGCGCGCGCCCCCGGTTCGCGATCCACCGGGTGGTCGTCGAAGGGATAGCCGTGGTGGATCAGCAGCCGGCGGGCCAGCAGACAGAAGGGACAGCGGACCGTGCCATAGACCTCGAAGCGCATTACTTCTTCTTGATTGGCATGCCCGCGGATTGCCAGGCCTGGATGCCACCCTGCAGGTTCACGACATCCTGAAAACCCGCCGAGGTCAGTTGCGAGGCGGCCGTCGCGGAGCGGTTGCCGCTGCGGCAGTACACCACCACCGGCTTGTCCTTGTACTGGGCGATGTCGTCCATACGCTTTTGCAGACTGCCCACCGGGATGTGCTTGGCACCGCCAATGCGGCCGGAGGCGATCTCGTTGTCCTCGCGCACGTCCAGCACCAGGCTGTCGTCCTGGTTGATTACGCGCACCGCCTCGCTCGGCGACAGGGTGCGGTACTTGCGGGTCAGGCGGCGGAACTCGGTGAACAGGATCATCCCGACGACCGCGAGCAGGGCACCGGTCAGGATCGGGTGGTTGGACAGGAATTCAGGGAGTCTTTCGAGCATTCAGGCGGCCGGGTCGGTAATGAGGATGTCAGGAGCTGCAGAAAACGTCCTGCATCATACCGATCAGGCGCAGCGTGCGGGAGTCCCCCACCCGGTAGTAGACGCGGTTCGCATCCTTGCGGGTCGCCAGGATGCCCTTGTCGCGCAGGATGCCCAAGTGCTGCGAAATGTTGCTCTGCGAGGTCCCGACCTGATCGACGATTTCCTGTACGCTGATCTCGCGATCGCCGAGAATGCAGAGGATCTTGAGCCGCAGGGGGTGGGACATGGCCTTGAGCGAGCGCGAGGCCCGCTCGATGTCCTCGTCCTGGGACATCAGTTCGTCTTCGACCATCTTTTCTTCTTCGACCGTTTCGTTGCTCACGGCATGCCTCTTTATTTTATTTTGCGAAACAGCAGGCCCGTAACCGGGTGAGAATATAAGTACCTAAACGTACCCCGATATGCGAATTTGCGCAATCTTGACTTCCCGATACCCCTTACTGCTTGTTCTGGCGGCATTTTTGCTGGCCCCCGCGGGCACCGTGTCGGCGTTTGAACCAGAGGCCGAACTGGAGGAGACGCTGGAGGCCATCCGCGACCTGGAGCGCAGCCAGGAGGAGCGCCAGGCGGCGCTCGAGCGCCTGGAGGACGAGCTCGAGCGGGCGGCCCGGGGCAGCAGCGAGTCGCGGCGCGAACTGCGCGAACTGGAGGCCGAACGCGAGCAGCAGGCCGAGGTGATCGCCGAGCACGAGGCACGTGTCGAACAGGAAGAGGATCGCCTGCGCGAAGAACGCGTGCAGGCGGGGCGACTGCTGCGAGACCAGTGGCAGCGCGACCGGCACCCGGGGCGGGTGCCGGGTACCGGTGGCGACGGCGAGCTGAGCCGGCTGCATCCGGAGATCGCCGCGCGCTTGCGCGAGGCACGGGCCGAGGCACTGGCGGCCCTGGGCGAGCAACTCGAGGTGTTGCGGGCCGCCCGCGATGATCTGGAGCGCGAGCAGGCGGTGCTGGCCGAGCAGGAGGCGGAGCTGCGCGAGGTGGTGGCCGAGCTCGAGCGCGAGGAGGAACGGCAGCGCGCGGCGATGGACGAGCTGGAACGCGCGATCGAGGACGAGGCGCTGGAGCTGGCGCGCCTGGAGCGCAATGCCGAGACGCTGGAGGAGCTGATCCGCGAGGTGGAGCGTGATGCGGCGGAGCGCGAAGAGCGCGCGGCGCGTGGCGACCCTCCGCCCGATCGGGGGCCCGTACGGTCCGATGTGGCATTTTCCGACCTCCAGGGGGAACTCCCCAGACCCGCCGAAGGCTCGGTCGTCCGGCGTTTCAACGAGCCGCGTGGCAGTCGTCTGCAGTCCCGTTGGCGGGGGACCGTTCTGGAGGTCGACAATGGCGAGGCGGTACATGCCGTCCACTTTGGCCGCGTGGTCTACGCCGACTGGATGCAGGGATACGGCTTTCTGGTCATCCTCGATCACGGGGGCGGTTACCTGACGCTGTACAGCAACCTGGAGGAGATCCTGGTCGCCGAGGGCGAGGAAATCGAAGGCGGCGAGCGCATGGCTCTGGCCGGCGCGGGTCGCGAGGCGATCGCGCCGGGGCTGTACTTCGAAATTCGGCGAAATGGCGATCCGTTGAACCCTGAGGATTGGTGGCTATCTCAATGACGAGCATCACGAAAAAAACGTGACCGTGTTTGAAGGATTTGTCGGGCGAAAACAGCAGACGCAGTCGGGCGTTCAGGCATGGGTCAGATTCCCGGTGCTACCATCGACCCGGTAAATACCTCCGTTTCTAGAGGATCGGTAATGAAGAAGTCGTGTCGCACCGGGTACGCCCTGGTGGTGGGTTTGGTGGTCGGTGTCATGCTTAGCGTGTCGGTGGCGGTGTATGCCGATCGCGAGAATGGCGCACAGAATGCCTTGCCGGTGGAGGACCTGCAGCGGTTTACCGAGGTGTATATGCGCATCAAGCGCAATTACGTCACCGAGGTGGACGACAAGGAGCTGCTGGATAACGCCATCCAGGGGATGCTGTCCGGGCTGGATCCGCATTCGGCCTACCTGGACGAACAGGACTTCGAGGACATGCAGGTCGGCACCTCCGGCGAGTTCGGCGGTCTGGGGATCGAGGTCGGTATGGAGGATGGCTTCGTCAAGGTCATTGCCCCGATCGATGGCACCCCGGCGAGCAAGGCCGGCATCGAGGCGGGTGACCTGATCATTCGCCTGGACGGTGAATCGGTGCAGGGCATGACGCTGTCCGATGCCGTCTCCAAGATGCGCGGCGAGAAGGGCTCCGACATTACTCTGACCATCGTCCGCGAGGGCGAGGACCAGCCGAAGGAGATCACCCTTACCCGTGACCGTATCCAGGTCCAGAGTGTGCGCTCCGAGATTCTCGAAGACGGGTATGGCTACCTGCGTATCAGCAACTTCCAGCAGCGCACCGCGCGTGACGTTGTGCGAGCCGTCGAAGAGCTGAAGGAAGAGGGCGATCTGCGCGGCCTGGTGCTGGATCTGCGCAACAATCCGGGCGGCATCCTGAATGGTGCGGTCGGTGTGTCCGATGCTTTCCTGGAGGAAGGGCTGATCGTTTATACCGAGGGTCGGTTGGAGGACTCTCAGTTCCGCTATCAGGCCTCGCCGGGTGATGTGCTCGGCGGTGCCCCGATGGTGGTACTGGTGAACCGGGGTTCGGCCTCGGCCTCCGAGATCGTGGCCGGCGCCCTGCAGGATCACAAGCGCGCGGTGGTCATGGGCCAGAACACCTTTGGCAAGGGTTCGGTGCAGACAATCCTGCCGCTGACCGAGAACACCGGTATCAAGCTGACCACGGCGCGTTACTTCACGCCGGATGGGCGCAACATCGAGGAAGAGGGAGTAGCACCCGACATCCGGCTGGAAAACCTGACGGTCACGCGTGCCGAAGGCGAGGATGAGCGTGACGCCCAGGCGCGTATGCAGCGCGAGCTGCAGGGCGAGGACGTGCCGGAAGACGATGACGACAATGGCGAGAGCCTGGCCGAGCGTGATTACGGTCTGAGCGAGGCCCTGAATCTGCTCAAAGGGCTGAACATCTACAGTCAGCGCTGATTGGGGGTGCGGCCATGACGGAGGAAACACCACGTGTCCTGGTGCCGCTGGCGGCCGGGGCCGAGGAGCTGGAGGCCGTCACCATCATCGACCTGTTGCGCCGCGCGCGCTTCGAGGTCACGGTCGCGGGGCTCGAACAGGGCCCCGTGCGCTGTTCCCGCGGGACGGTGATCCAGCCCGATACCACGCTGGATGCCATTCAGGACGATGCCTTCGACCTGATCGTGTTGCCCGGTGGTCTGCCGGGGGCCGATCACCTGCGCGACAACCCGCATGTACAGGCGATGCTGCGGGCGCAGGCAGAGCGCGACGGCTGGCTGGGCGCGATCTGCGCCGGGCCCAAGGCGCTGGCGCAGGCGGGGGTGCTGGAAGGTCACCGGGTGACCTCGTTTACCGGTGCGCTGGATGAATCGGGCATCCCCTCTACCGGGGGACTGGTCGAGGTTGACGGGCGCATCATCACCGGCCGCGGTCCGGGCGCGGCGATGGACTTTGCCCTGACCCTGATCGAGCAACTGGCCGGGCGCGAGGCCCGCGAGGCCGTCGAGGGACCGTTGCTGCGTCCTTAGAAAGACAGACCTTTCCTGCTCCCGTGCAAGCCCTGCGCGGTTCCATCCAGCGTCACTTCGCATCCTGGCATGAACCCGACAGCCCCAGTCGATTAGACTGTGCGGGTCTCGCGGTCGCCTGGCCGCGCCCAACGAACCCAACCCAAGGAGTCGTGACCGAATGGCAGGCCACAGCAAGTGGGCGAACATCCAGCATCGCAAGAACGCCCAGGACGCCAAGCGCGGCAAACTCTTTACCAAGCTGATCCGCGAGATCACCGTCGCTGCCCGGCAGGGCGGGTCCGACCCCGAGACCAATCCGCGCCTGCGCCTGGCGATCGACAAGGCGCTCGGCGCCAACATGACGCGGGATACCATCGAGCGCGCGGCCAAGCGCGGCGCTGGCGAGACCGACGGGGCCGCGATGGAGGAGATCCGCTACGAGGGCTATGGCCCGGGCGGCGCGGCGATCCTGGTCGACTGCATGACCGACAATCGCAACCGGACCGTGGCCGAGGTGCGTCACGCCTTCTCCAAGATGGGTGGCAACCTGGGGACCGATGGCTCGGTGGCCTACCTGTTCCAGAACAAGGGCGTGATTCGTTTTGCGCCGGGGCTGGACGACGAGACGGTCATGGAGGCCGCGCTAGAGGGTGGGGCCGAGGACGTGCAGGTCGAGGACGACGGCGCGATCGAGGTGATTACCGAGCCCGATACCTATCAGGACGTGCGCCAGGCGCTGCTGGACCGAGGGCTGGAGCCGGAGAGCTCGGAGGTCACCTGGCGCCCGGAGACCCTGTCGCCACTGGATGCGGAGACCGCCGAATCCGTGCTGAAACTCCTGGAGATGCTGGACGACCTGGATGACGTGCAGAACGTCTTTACCAACGCCGACTTCCCGGAAGGCGTGGGGCAGTAGCGCGAGTTCCTGGACAAGCGAATGCGCATCCTTGGTATCGACCCCGGATCGCGGATCACTGGCTTTGCGGTGATCGAGTACGCCAAGGGCCAGGGCCGTTCCCGCGGCCATGGCGTGATCCGGCCCAGATCCAAGGGGTTTCCCGAACGACTGGGCGAGATCTTCGCCGGCGTGGTCGAGGTGATCGGCGAACTCAAGCCCGACGTGCTGGCGATCGAAACGGTGTTCGTCGCGCGCAATGCGCAGTCGGCGATCAAGCTGGGGCACGCCCGGGGGGCCGCCATCTGCGCGGCGACTCAGGCCGGGCTCCCGGTACATGAATATGCCCCGCGTGCGATCAAGATGGCCGTGGTCGGCGTGGGCAGCGCGGACAAGGAGCAGGTCCAGCACATGATGCAGCAATTGTTACGTCTGACCGAACCGGCCAGCAGCGATGCCGCCGATGCCCTGGCCGTCGCGCTGTGCCATGCCCATACCGCCCAGCACCAGGCGCGTCTGGCAGGCGCCGCCTCGGCCGTGATTGGGGGGCGCCCGTGATTGCCCGGCTGGAGGGGACGCTGATCAGCCGCGAGGTGAATGGCGTGGTGATCGATGCGGGGGGTGTGGGCTACGAGGTCGAGGTCCCGCTCTCCACGCTGGCGGCCCTGCCGGAGCCGGGCGCGACCGTGGTCCTGACCACGCACCTCGTGGTACGTGAGGATGCGCACCAGCTGTTCGGGTTCATGCACAAGCGCGACCGCGATCTGTTCCGGCGCCTGATCCGAGTCAACGGGATCGGGGCCAAACTCGCGCTCGCGATGCTCTCGACCTATGCGGGTGACGAACTCGCCGGCCTGATCAGCGGCGGTGACGTGACCGGGCTGGCCAAGGTCCCGGGGATCGGCAAGCGCACGGCTGAACGCGTGGTGCTGGAGCTGGGCGAGCGCCTGGCCGAGATGGGATTCGCGGCTGCGCCGGGGGGTGCCGACGCAGGGGCCGATATCCCGGGTGCCGCGATGGACGGCGAGGCCCTGGCAGCGCTCGAGTCATTGGGTTATCCACGCGCCAGCGCGGAGAAGATGGTCGCCGCCGTGCGCGATCAGGCCGACTCGGTGGAGTCGCTCGTGCGTCTCGCACTGCGTGCGACCGTAAGGCGTTGAGTACCCGGCCCGGTATTACCGGGGCCGGGCCGATATGGCAAAAAACAGCTCCTAGCAGTCGCCGATGCGCTGGCCTTCAACGGTGATGCGCACGGACATGGGGCCCATCGGCGAGTCGATCTCGCTGCGCATTTCACCCTCGGCGCGATCTCCCATGAATTGCATCGAGCCCTGCATGTCCATGCTGGTGCCGTCGGGATCGGTGCAGGTCATGGTGTAGTCCACGCCGTCCGCGCGCATGTCCATGCTGTCCACACTACAGCCCTCGGGCGCCTCGATCATCTCCTCGCCGCGCGCGAGGTCGTCCTCGGTCACGCACTCGGTGTAGGTCTCGGTCTGCTCCGGCATCTGGTGTGCGCCTTCCATGGTGGTGGTGTTGGTGTACTCCCACTCGCCCGGCTGAATGTTCGGTGTTTCGGCCTGGGCCACCAGTGGCAGGAACGCGAACGGGATGGCGGCCAGCAGGCCGTAAAGGCTGAAACGAGGCATCATGATGGGGCTCTCCCTGCGAAATGTGTGCGGTTCATGGTGCCTCGGCGTCTGCAGGGGAGCAAATTGGCGAATGCCGCAGATCGGTGGCATGTTGCGCTTGGGGATCTCGGAGGGGATGCATGGCCATACCGTTATGGGTGCTGGGCGGTGCGGGTGCCGTGGTGCTGGGCGGGGCCGTGTTGCTGGATGGCGATCCGCGCGATTTCCTGGCGGGCGGGGGGCATCCGGCCGCGCCCGGCTGTGCGATTCCGGTGGAGATGCATCTGGGCGAGATCGACCCGCGCTTCGAGCTGGAGCCCGACGAAGTGCGCCGCGCACTCGATGCCGCGGTGGCGATGTGGGAGACCCATACCGAAGAACGGCTGTTCACCGCGCGCGACGGCGAGGGAATGGCCGTGCGGCTGGTGTTCGACGAACGTCAGGCCGGCGCCATGGCACGGGAGCGCTCGCGCGCGCAGCTGGATCGGGCGCAAGAGGATATCGACGATGCCCGCGAGCGCCTGGAACGCCATCGCTCGGCGCTGAATGCCGACGTCGAGCTGTACGAACGCCGCGTGCGCGGGTTCGACGAGCGGCGCCGCGCGCATGAAGGCCGGGTCGCCGACTGGAACGCGGGTCGGGTGGAGCACAGTGCACAGGCCCGCGAGCGTCTGGAGCAGGGGGCGCGAGAGCTGCGCGAGGAGCACGATCGACTGGAGGAACGCCGCCGCGGGCTGGAGGATCGCCGGGCGGATCTGAACGCGGCCGGGCGCGAGCTGGAACGCGAGGTTGCGGCCTTCAATGAACAGGTCGAGCAGTACAACCGGGCAGCGGCCATGGGCAGCGGTTTCGACATGGCGATCTACCAGCAACAGGGCAACCGTCGCAGCATCACGGTCTACAAGGCGAGCGACTTTGACGAGTTGCGCCTGACGCTGGCACACGAGCTCGGCCATGCCCTGGGGATCGGGCACGTCGATGATCCCGCCGCGGTCATGCACGCGGAGCTGGGCCCGGCGAACGCGGGTCGCGAGGACCTGGCCCCGGCGGATCGAGCGGCCCTAGTGGAGTCGTGCGGAGTAGAACGGGTGACGCCGTGAAGGGCCGGGGCGTGATCCCTCGCCCCGGCAGGCATCAGAAGCGGTAGCGCAACCCGGCCGACAGGACGTGCACATCGCCGCGCGTGCGCCCGCGAGTCTCGGTGCTCACCCCGACTTCCGCAAATTCCGATTCGAGCTCGATCGACTCGCTGCCGACGTCGATATAGGCATAGCCGAAGTCGAAGCTGAAGCGATCGCTGGCGCGGTAGCTGGCGCCGACCGTGTACCAGATGCGATCGCCATCCGGTGTGCGCGTGCTGCGAAAGCCGTCGCGGGTTGGCGTGCGGTCGTACTGGATGCCGGCGCGCAGCGTCCACTGCGGGTTGGCCTGATACTCGGCGCCCAGCGCGATGGCGTAGCTGTCGCGATAGGCCTGCTCCACCGTCTGGATGGAACCACCAGCGCTGCGTACATCGATTTCGTCGAAGTTCGACCAGCGAAACCAGGTGTACTGAACAAGCCCGGTCCAGCGCGCATCGAACTCGTGCGACAGGGCGACGCTCGCGACATCCGGCAGTTTGAGCCGGGCCTGGGCGGACATCGTCGTACTCTCGCCCAGCCCCTGCGGTGGGGTAACCGTCGCCGTGCCACGCAGGGTCTGGCTCACCCCGTGGCGGTAGTGCAGGCCCAGCCGGGTCGCGTCGGTCAGGTCGGCCTGCAGGCCCAGGTTGAAACCGACATCCCAGCTGTCGCCCTCCAGCTTGAATTCGCCATCGGTGTCCGGGTCGGGGCCCGCGGGCGAGGGGACGGCGCTGCGCAGCGTCGCGTTCGCGTAATGGAGGTCCAGACCACCGCCGATGGAAACGCGTTCGCTCAACTCGAAGGCCATCGACGGGTGCAGGTTGATCACCTTCAGGTCGGTATCGGTGGAGTCGTAGCGCCCGAAGAAATCGTCGTCGTAGTCGTTGGCCAGGCCATAGGGTGCGGTCAGCCCCACGCCCAGCCACAGGCGCTCGCCGTAGCGCTCGGCCCAGTAGAGATTCGGGACGGGGGTCGGATCGTATGGGTTGCCGCCGCTGCCGCCGTCAATGGGCTGTTCACCGAAGGCGCCGGTGGCCGATGAGCCCTGGTCGCTTAGGCGTGTGCGTGGCATCAGCAGGTGCACGTTGGCCTGAAACTCGCCGCTTTCCAGGCGCGTCATGCCGGCGGGGTTGAAGTAGATGGTGCTGGCATCATTGGCTGCGGCGGCCTCGCCGGCGTAGGCCCGGCCAAGGCCTGTGACGCCCTGTTCCTGGATGTAGAACCCCGCCGCGAGCAGGGTGGTCGGCGCGGCGAACATGGCGCCGGCGACGGCGACACAGAGCGCCAGTCGGCGCGTGGAATGGTGCGTCATGCGGTCCCCCTGGTCTTGTTATGGGCGGGGCAGGGCCTGGCCCCTGTCCCGGGGTGACCGCCTGCTCCCGGTTCGGACCCTACCGGGTAGAATGATATTCGCCAACCTTTTTGCCGTGTCAGAGCATGATAAATATCATGCTCTGAGGGGTGGCTGAGGGGGGTCAGACCAGGAGGGCGAGCCCCACGACCGCGGCGGTGATGCCCCCGATCAGCAGGGCAAGCGTGCGCTGGGTGAAGCGGCCAAGGAACAGGCGCGCCGCCCGCTCACGCAGGCCAAAGCTGTCCTGCAGGCCGACGATGGCCGCGATCAGGCCACCGACCAGCAGGACAATGCCGAGGATCTGGATCATCGCGTCTCCCTCCATGCGGTTTGTTTACCACTTGCGTGGTGCGATCAGGCGCAGTAGCGCCAGCAGCAGGATGGCCCCGACAGTGGCCGCCACCAGCGTGCCGATCAGGCCGGCCGTCGGGACTCCCAGCTGGGTGAACAGCCAGCCGCCCAGCACCGCCCCGATGACCCCGATCACGATATTCAGCAGGATGCCCTGACCGGCGCCGTGGACCAGCAACCCCGCGAGCCAGCCGGCGATGCCGCCGATCAGCAGCAGCAATAACAGTGATTCAACGGGCATTGAGTGCTCCTTTGCTCTCTTGTCTGATGGATGACCGGGGCGGGTGTTCCGTGCGGCCCTGATTCAGCCGACGGTGGCGTAGCGCGTGGCGCTGCCCAGCCAGCGTTCGATCAGGGCCGCCGCGCGTGGCGGGTCCTCGCGCATGCGCAGGGCCAGCTCTGTGGCCTCCTCCAGCAGGTCCTGATCGCGCGACCAGTCGGCCACACGGAAGCTGCGGTCGCCCGTCTGGCGCGTGCCCAGCAGCTCGCCGGGGCCGCGCAACCGGAGGTCCACCTCCGCGATCTCGAAGCCGTCGTCGGTCCGGCGCATCGCCTCCAGGCGCTCGCGGGCGGTTTCGCCCAGCGGCGGGCGGTAAAGCAGCACGCAGGCAGAGGCGGTGTTGCCGCGCCCGACACGGCCACGCAACTGGTGCAGCTGTGACAGCCCCATGCGTTCGGCGTTCTCGATGATCATCAGGCTCGCATTGGGGACATCCACGCCGACCTCGATCACCGTGGTGGCGACCAGCAGATCGAGCGCGCCGGCACGAAAGCGTTCCATCACCGTATCGCGCTCGGGCCCCTTCATGCGCCCGTGGGCCAGTCCGATGCTCAGCTCCGGCAGCGCCTCGCGCAGGCGTTCGGCGGTTGCTTCGGCGGATTCCGCCTCCAGTTGTTCGGATTCCTCCACCAGCGGGCAGACCCAGTAGGCCTGGGTCCCGGAGCCGCAGGCGGCACGGATGCGGTCGATCACTTCGTCACGACGCTCGTGGCTGATCAGTGCGGTGCGCACGGGCGTGCGCCCCGGCGGACGCTCGTCGATGACCGAGCTGTCCAGGTCGGCATACAGGGCCATGGCCAGCGTGCGCGGGATTGGTGTTGCGGTCATGATCAGCTGATGCGGCATCTGGCCATTGCCCTTGTCGCGCAGGGCCATGCGCTGGTGCACGCCAAAGCGGTGCTGCTCGTCGATGATCGCCAGTCCCAGGCGGTGGAAGCGGACCTCTTCCTGGAACAGGGCGTGGGTGCCGATCGCGACCTGGCGATGGCCACTGGCCAGTTCCGAAAGCAACTGACCCCGCTCGCTGGCGCCCTGGCGTCCGCCCAGCCATGCCACCGAAACGCCCAGCGGTTCCAGCCACTGGGCGAGATTGCGCCCGTGCTGACGGGCGAGCAGCTCGGTGGGGGCCATGAATGCGACCTGATGGCCGGCTTCCACTGCCGCGAGGGCGGCCGCGACCGCGACCAGGGTCTTGCCGGAGCCGACGTCGCCCTGCACCAGCCGGTTCATCGGGGTCGGGCGGGCCAGGTCCTCACGCACCTCGTGGATCACGCGCTCCTGTGCGCTGGTGGGTGCGAACGGGAGCTGGTCGCGCAGTTGTCGCCACAGCGCGCCCGCGGGACGGATGACCGGCGCGCGGCGCGCATCCTGTGGGGTGCGGTTTTGTTCCATGCGGGCGAGCTGGTGGGCGGTCAGCTCCTCCAGTGCCAGGCGGGTGCGCGCGGGCCCGCGCTGCTCGGCGGTGTCCAGTGCATCCAGGACCTCGGCCCGTGCCGGGGGGTGGTGCAGCTGCTGCAGGGCCGTGTGCAGCCCGGGTAGCTGGCGCTGGTTCAGTTCCGGGAGCAGGTCGGGCAGCTGCTCGGTCGTCGGCAGGGCCTCGGTGACCAGCTGACGCAGGAGCTTCTGCGAGATGCCCTCGGTCGTCGGATAGATCGGGGTGAGGTGGGTTTCCAGCACGGGTGGTTTCGTGCCTACCACCTGGAGTTCCGGGTGCACGCACTCCATCGCGCCGGGCATGCCGCGCGGTTCGCCGAAGGCGCGAATGCGCGTACCCGGGCTCAGGCGGCGCTGCTGGCCGCTGCCGAAATGGAAGAACCGCAGCAGGATGGACGCGCCGTCCTCTTCCAGCGTGACCACCAGCATGCGGCGGCGGCGATGGACGACCTCGGCGTGGGTGACCCGGCCCTCGAACAGGGCGGACAGTCCCGGGCGCAGGGCGCGGATCGGGGTCAGCCGGGTGCGGTCCTCGAAACGCAGTGGCAGGTGCAGGAGGAGGTCCCGGGCCTGTTCCAGGCCCAGACGGGCCAGGCGCTCGGCCACCGCGGGGCCGACACCCTTGAACCCCGTCAGCGGCGTCTGCAGGTCCACCGCGGTCGCCGCGCGCGGATCAGCCGCGCGGGCACCAGGCGATGGCGTCCATCTCCACCTGCGCGCCCTTGGGCAGGGCGGCCACGCCGATCGCGGCGCGGGCCGGATACGGCTCGGCGAAGACCTCGCTCATGATCTTGTTGACCAGCGGGAAGTGGGTCAGGTCGATCAGGAAGATGTTCAGCTTGGCGATGTCGGAGAAATCCGCATTGGCGGCCTCCAGCACGGCTTTCAGGTTGTCGAACACACGGCGAATCTGGTCTTCGATGCCGCCGTCGACCAGTTCCATCGTGGCCGGGTCCAGAGGGATCTGGCCGGACAGGTACAGGGTGTCGCCGGCGCGCACGGCCTGGGAGTAGGGGCCGATCGCGGCCGGGGCGTTTTCGGTCTGGATGATTTCGCGCGACATGCGGGCTCCTTGGCTCGGGTCGGTGATTCGGGATGCGGGCACCTTACCGCATTCGTTGAGCGGTGGGATCGCCGGGACAATGCATCTACAGGAGAACGAGATTGTCGCGGTGAATGAGCTCGGGTTCCAGAAGGTAGCCGAGCTCCGCCTCGATATGGTCCGCGCGCAGGCCGCGGATGCGTTCCACCTCGCTGGAGGCGTAGTTGGTCAGTCCGCGTGCGAACGGGCGGCCGTCCGGGTCGACGCAGGTCACGACCTCGCCGCGCCGAAAGTCGCCGCGCAGGCCCACCACGCCCACCGGCAGCAGGCTGCGGCCCGACTCGCGCAACACGCGTGCGGCGCCGGCATCCAGCAGGAGCTCGCCGCGCGAATGCAGCTGGTCGGCCAGCCAGCGCTTGCGCGCGGCCAGCGGCTCGCGGTCGGGTTTGAGCCAGGTGCCCAGGCGCTCGTTCTTCAGTACGCGGCCGATCACCTGGGCCTCGCGCCCGGAGGCGATCACGGTATGCGTGCCGGAGCGTGCGGCGCGCTCCGCGGCCTTGAGCTTGGTGGCCATGCCGCCGCGCCCCAGGCGTCCGAAATCGGCGGCCACGAAGCGGTGCAGTTCGGTATCCGTGGCGCGGCCCTCGTGGATCAACTGCGCGTCGGCGTGCTGGCGCGGATCGCGGTCGAACAGGCCGTCCTGGTCGGTCAGGATCAGTAGCAGGTCGGCGACCACGAGATTGGCAACCAGCGCCGCCAGGGTGTCGTTGTCCCCCAGCCGGATCTCCTCGTAGGCGACCGTGTCGTTCTCGTTCACCACGGGGATGGTCCCCATCTCCAGCAGGGCCTGCATGGTCGAGCGGGCGTTCAGGTAGCGCGAGCGATCGGCGAGGTCGTCATGCGTCAGCAGGACCTGTGCCGCGTGCAGGCCGTGGCTTGCGAACTCCCGCTCGTAGGCCTGCACCAGACCCATCTGCCCCACAGCGGCGGCGGCCTGCAGGCGATGCAACTGGTGCGGGCGCTCGCTCATCCCCAGTCGGCGCATGCCCTCGGCCACCGCGCCACTGGAGACCAGGATCACCTCCAGACCCTTGCGTCGGAGCGCGGCGATTTGATGCGCCCAGGATTCCAGCGCCGGGCGGTCCAGGCCGGCGCCATCGGCGGTGATCAGTGCGGAGCCGATCTTGACGACCACGCGGCGTACGGTCGGCAGTTCGCGCAGCGTGCGGTTGCTCACGCGGAGCCCTCCCCGGCCTCGCCGGAGGTTTCTGCGCGCGGTGCCTGCGGCTCGCGGTTTGCCTCCTCGACGTGGCGCATGACCGCCTGTAACAGCGTGTCGACGCCATCGCCGGTGACGGCGGAGATCGTGAATACCGGGCGTTCGGGCCCGGCGACCTCGCGAACCCTCGCGATCAGGCCATCCAGCGATTCGGTGTCCAGCAGTTCCTTCTTGTTGAGCACGATCCAGCGCGGCCGGCTCGCCAGGTCGTCGCTGTGGCGCTCGAGTTCGCCCAGCGCGGTCTGCATGTCCGCGACGGGATCGGCTTCGGGATCGGGCGGGGCCACGTCCACCACATGCAGAAGCAGCCGCGTGCGCGCCAGATGCTTGAGAAAGCGGGTGCCCAGCCCCGCACCCTCGGCAGCACCTTCGATCAGGCCGGGGATGTCGGCCATCACAAAGCTCTGGTTCGGCCCGATGCGGACCACACCCAGTTGCGGGACGAGGGTGGTGAACGGATAGTCCGCGATCTTCGGGCGCGCGGCCGATGCCCGCGCGAGCAGCGTGGACTTGCCGGCATTCGGCAGGCCCAGCAGCCCGACATCGGCCAGCACCATCAGCTCGAGCCCCAGCCGCCGCAGCTCGCCCGGGGTGCCGGGCTTGCTCTGGCGTGGGGCCTGGTTGGTGGAGGACTTGTAGCGCGTGTTGCCGAGCCCGTGAAAGCCCCCCTGGGCGACCAGCAGGCGCTCGCCGTGGCGCGTGATATCGCCGAGGACCTCGTCGGTGTCGGCGTCACGGACCTGAGTGCCGACCGGGACCGGGATCACCAGATCCTCACCGGAGGCGCCGGTGCGCTGGCGACCCATGCCGTTCTCGCCGCGCTGGGCATCGAAGCGGCGCTGGTAACGGAAGTCGGCGAGGGTGTTCAGACCCTCGTCCCCGATCAGCCAGACCGATCCGCCGTCGCCCCCGTCACCCCCGTCGGGACCACCGAACGGGATGAATTTCTCGCGGCGAAAGCTTACGCAGCCGTTTCCGCCGTCTCCGGCCTTCACGGTGATGGTCGCCTCGTCGATGAATTTCATGCCGTTGTTTCCTTGGGGGGATGCGGATGGATTGCGGTATGCACAAATAAAAAAAGCCCCGCGGAACGGGGCTTTTCGGCGCTACCAGTGGCGTGTCCGCTTACTGCTGCGGCTGCACGCTCACGAAGCGCCGGTTGTTCGGGCCACCGACCTTGAACACGACCTGGCCGTCGACCTTCGCGAACAGCGTGTGGTCCTTGCCACAACCCACGTTCTCGCCGGGATGATACTGCGTCCCGCGCTGACGGACGAGGATGTTGCCGGCGCGCACGACCTGGCCACCAAAGCGCTTCACGCCCAGGCGTTTGCTCTCGGAATCGCGCCCGTTGCGGGTACTCCCGCCTGCCTTCTTATGTGCCATGCCTCAAAATCTCCTGAGTAATGCCCAGTGCCTCAGCCGGCGATGCCGGTGATGCGCACGGTGGTGTAGTGCTGACGGTGCCCCATCTGCTTCTGCGAATGCTTGCGGCGCCGGAATTTCATGATGTGGACCTTCTTGGCGCGGCCATGGTCTTCGACCTTGGCGGTTACCTTGCCGCCGTCGACCAGCGGGGCCCCGACGCGGACATCGTCGCCCGAACCGACCATCAGCACCTGGTCGAACTCGACCTCGGAGCCGGCTTCGGCCTCAAGCTTTTCGATGCGGATCACGTCACCTTCGGCGACGCGGTACTGTTTACCACCTGTTGCGATGATCGCGTACATTTCCCTGGGACTCCGTTGCGATACCTGTGTGGACCGGCCCGTAGAGTTTGGAACTCAAGCCGGTCTCGCGAAAGGGCGGAAATGCTAGCAGCGAGTGGCTCCCGGGTCAATGCCAACCCGTGGTGCGCGCTTGACACCCCACCGGGGCCTTCCTAGCATGCCAGCGCCTACCAACTTCCTCATACTGGCGCGCCTACCCGCATGTCCATCAACGCAATCCGAGAGCTGGCTGCAGACGACATGCAGGCGGTCGACCAGTGCATCCGTGACCGGCTCAGTTCGCCGGTGGTGCTGATCAACCAGCTGGGCCACTACATTATCCACTCCGGGGGCAAGCGCCTGCGGCCTTTGCTGGCGACCCTGTCGGCGCGAGCCTGTGCGGTCGAGGGCGATGAGCCTGTCGTACTGGCCGCGGTGGTGGAGTTCATCCACACCGCGACCCTGCTGCATGACGATGTGGTCGACGCCTCCGAGATGCGCCGGGGCAACGAGACCGCGAACCACATCTTCGGTAACGAAGCCGCGGTGCTGGTCGGCGATTTTCTCTACTCGCGCGCGTTCGAGATGATGGTCGAGGTGGGCTCGATGCGGGTGATGGAGATCCTGGCCCACGCGACCAACGTGATCGCCGAGGGCGAGGTGATGCAGTTGATGAACTGCCATGACGCCGACGTCGACGAGGCACGCTACATGAACGTGATCCAGTCGAAGACGGCCAAGCTTTTCGAGGCCGCCTGCCAGCTGGGCGCCATCCTTGGCGAGCGTCCGCGGGCCGAGGAAGAGTCGCTCGCCCACTATGGCATGCATCTGGGTACGGCCTTCCAGCTGATCGACGATGTGCTCGACTATTCCTCCGACGATGCCGTGACCGGCAAGCGCATGGGCGATGACCTGGCCGAGGGCAAGCCGACCCTGCCGCTGATCCAGGCGATCCGGGTCGGTACGCCGGAGCAGCAGACCGTGGTGCGTCAGGCGATCGAGGACGGCGGGCGTGAGCAGGTGGAGGCGGTCCTCGAGATCGTCCACGCCACCGGGGCCCTGGACTACGCCCGCGAACGCGCGGCCGCAGAGACCGAGGCGGCGATTGCCGCGGTGTCCGTGCTCCCCGAGTCGCCACACCGCCAGGCCCTGATCGACCTCGCGCGTTTCGCCGTCGGCCGCGATCACTGACCCGTTCACACCGGCGGTTTGGGGCCATTTGCCGGTGACGTCGATGGGATCGAAGGTTCGGCTGGCACAGGGCATGGACACGCCCGTAGTGGCTCGGCATAATAGCGGGCTCGGTTCGGAGTGTAGCTCAGCTTGGTAGAGCACTGCCTTCGGGAGGCAGGGGTCGAAGGTTCGAATCCTTTCACTCCGACCAACTCTATTTCCCTGGTGTGCCGGGTCGTTTCTGGCCGGCAGCCAGCCGATGATTCCATTCCTGTTCTGCTCCTGCGGACGCGTTCATGACCGCCACTTCCCAGGCCGTTCGCGGCACCCTCTATATCGTTTCCGCGCCATCGGGCGCAGGCAAGACCAGCTTGGTTGCCGCTTTGTTGGAGCGGGTGGAACAGGTCGAGGTCTCGGTCTCGCATACGACGCGCAAGCCGCGCGCCGGCGAGGTGAACGGCGAGCACTATCACTTCGTCTCGGCCGAGGAGTTCCTCGGCATGATCGAGGATGGCCAACTGCTGGAACACGCGAAGGTGTTCGACAACTTCTACGGTACCGCGCGCGCCAGCGTTGAGGAACGCCTGGATGCCGGCATGGACGTGATCCTGGAGATTGACTGGCAGGGCGCGCGCCAGGTGCGCGCGGCCGTGCCGGATGCACATTCGATCTTCATCCTGCCGCCGTCGCGCGACGAGCTGGAGCGGCGCCTGCGCGGACGCGGGCAGGACAGTGAAGAGGTGATCCAGCGCCGCCTGCGCGACGCGGAGTCCGATTGCACGCATTTCCGTGAATATGACTACACGGTCGTCAACTCGGATTTCGAGCGGGCGGTCAGTGACCTGGCCAGCATCTTCCGCTCCAACCGTCTGCGCACGGTGGAGCAGGAGATTCGTTCCGCATCGACGATACGGAATCTGTTGGCGAGTACGCCGGGCACGGCGTAACATGCAGTATTAACGACTCATAACCGGAGTACCCATGGCACGCGTCACCGTCGAGGACTGCCTCGAAAAAGTGGACAATCGCTTCGAACTGGTGCTGATGGCGGCCCGCCGGGCCCGTCACATCGCCCACGGCAAGGAGCCCCGTGTATCCGAGGACAACGACAAGCCCACGGTCATCGCCCTGCGCGAGATCGCCGAAGGGCTGGTCGGCACCGAGGTGTTCGACGAGCACGATGAACGGCCCCAGAAGCAGATGCTGGACTTCAGCACGATCCGCCATCTGGAGCAGCTGGAAGCCGACGAACGCTAGGGAAACACTGACTCATGGCCGCTGGGCAGCCAGCCGTGCCCGGGGCCGCATCGCCGGTTCCCGGTGACTCGACCCGATTCCTGATCAGCGATCTATGTTCCGAGCTCGAGTCTTACCTCGAGCCGGACGAAGTCGAGGAGGTCTATCGCGCCTATCTGCTGGGCGCGGAGGCCCACGAAGGTCAGACCCGCAAGACCGGCGAGCCGTACATCTACCACCCCCTGGCCGTGGCCCGGACCATGGCCGAGATGCGGATGGACCACAAGGCCATCTGTGCCGCGATCCTCCATGACGTCATGGAGGATACCGCCACCAGCAAGGATCGCATCCACGCCGAGTTCGGCGAGGAAGTGGCCGAGCTGGTCGATGGCGTCTCCAAGCTCACCCACCTGCAGTTCCAGTCCAAGGCCGAGGCGCAGGCGGAGAATTTCCGCAAGATGATGCTGGCGATCACCCGCGATATCCGGGTGATCCTGATCAAGCTGGCCGACCGCCTGCACAACATGCGCACCCTGGGCGTGATGCGCCCGGACAAGCGCCGCCGCATCGCCAAGGAAACCCTGGAGATCTACGCGCCGATTGCCCAGCGCCTGGGGATGAACGCGATCCGCCGCGAGCTGGAGCAGCTCGGCTTTTCCGCCAAGCACCCCTGGCGGGCCGCGGTCCTGGAACGCGCCGTGCAGCGGGCCGGGGGCAACCGGCGCGAACCGATGAAGAACATCGAACAGGCGATCTGCTCGCGCATGGAGGCGGCCGGGATCGTCGGGCGAATCTCCGGGCGCGAAAAGAGCCTGTACAGCATCTATCGCAAGATGCGCGACAAGCACCACTCGTTCGAGGAGGTGTTCGACGTCTTCGCGATCCGCATCATCGTCGACGATGTCGACACCTGCTATCGCTCGCTGGGTGTGGTGCACAACCTCTACAAGCCGGTGCCGGGGCGCTTCAAGGACTACATCGCGATCCCCAAGTCGAACGGCTACCAGTCGCTGCATACCATCCTGTTCGGCCCGCAGGCCATCCCGATCGAGGTGCAGATCCGCTCCACCGAGATGGATCGCGTGGCCGAGAGCGGGATCGCCGCGCACTGGCAGTACAAGGCCGGGGGCGAGTCCGCGCGCACCGCGCAGAGCCGGGCCCGCGAGTGGCTGAAGGATGTACTGGAGATCCAGAACAGCGTCGGCAACTCCATCGAGTTCCTGGAAAACGTAAAGGTCGATCTGTTCCCGGACGAGGTCTACACCTTCACCCCCGAGGGCGACATCCTGGTTCTACCGCGCGATGCGACACCGATCGATTTTGCCTACGCGGTGCACTCCGACGTCGGCAACCGCTGCGTGGCGGCGAAGATCGATCGCCAGCTGGCACCGCTTTCGGTGCGCCTGCAAAGCGGACAGACGGTGGAGATCGTCACCGCCCCCGGCGCGCGCCCCAACCCGGCCTGGCTGTCCTTCGTTGTCACTGGCAAGGCCCGGTCCGGCATCCGGCATTGCCTGAAGTCGATGCAGTCGGACGAGGCCCGTGCCCTTGGCGAACGCCTGCTGGAGAAGGCCCTGAGCGCACTGGACACCTCCCTCAAGCAGATCTCGCCGGCGCGCCTGGATCAGCTGCTCGACGCGATGCAGCTACAGGACCTGGACAGCCTGCTGGTGGATATCGGGCTGGGCAACCGCATGGCCTCGCTGGTCGCACGCCAGATGGTGGGCAAGGAGAGCGCGGAGGCCGACAACACTACCCAGACCACGCTGGCGGTCAAGGGTACCGAGGGTCTGGTGCTGAACTATGCCCGCTGTTGCCACCCGATCCCCGGCGACCCGATTATCGGCCAGCTGAGCGCGGGTCGTGGCCTTGTGGTGCACCGGGAGAGCTGTCGTAACGTGCTGCACGAGAGCCGCGACCGGGCGGACAAGACAATCGCGCTCGAATGGTCACACGAGCCGGAACTGCAGTTCACCGCGGCGGTGCGCACCCGCACCGCCAACCGGCGCGGTGCGCTGGCCGACATGGCGGCCGTGATCGCCGACAACGGCTCGAATATCGAGCACATCTCGTTCAACGAACAGGACGGGCACTCCACCGCGATGACCTTCCTGCTGACGGTCAGCGATCGCCAGCACCTGGCCCAGATCATGCGAGGCCTGCGGCGCCTGCCGGATGTGCTGCGTATCGCGCGCCAGCGCGGTTAGCAGGGTTCCCGGGCGATGCTTGTTCGCGCGCGGCTCGCTCGCTACCGTTGGCAGGTCGGGCAGTACGCCGAGGCGCGCTGCCCGATGCGTCGGTTGCGCAGCGGTGTCGCACACTCCAGGCACGGCTCTCCGGCGCGTCCGTAGACCCGCAGTGACTGGCGAAAGTACCCGTGGGTCCCGTCCTCGCGCAGGAAGTCGCGCAGGGTCGTGCCGCCTTGTTCGATCGCCGCGCCCAGCACGGTGCGGATGAATCCGGCCAGTCGTTCGTATTCCGCCCGGGTCACGCGCCCGGCGGCCCGCCCCGGACGGATTCCGGCCAGGAACAGCGCCTCGGTCGCATAGATGTTGCCCACGCCGACCACGACATCCTGATCCATGATGAAGGCCTTGATCGGACCCCGGCGCCCGCGGCTGCGGCGGAACAGGTGGTCGCCGTTGAATGTGGCGTCCAGGGGCTCCGGCCCCAGTGCGGCCAGCAGGGGATGTGGCTCGCCGGTCTCCGGCAGCGGCAGGCAACATCCAAAGCGGCGCGGATCATGAAAGCGCACCTGCGCGCCGTTCGTCAGATGCAGGATCAGGTGATCGTGCGTGCGCAGCGGGACGCCCGGCATGCAGTGGCGCAGCGAGCCGGACATGCCAAGATGCAATAGTGCCCCGCCACGATCGGTGTTCAGCAGCAGGTATTTGGCGCGTCGCGCCAGTGTCGTGATGCGGGCCCCGGCCAGACGCCCGGGCAATTCCTCCGGTACGGGCCAGCGCAGGCGCCCATTGCGTACCTCGAGCCATTCGATAGTCTGGCCTTCAAGAAGAGGCGACAGCCCGCGCCGGGTGGTCTCGACCTCGGGGAGCTCAGGCATGTACGCCCTCGATCTCGAGCAGGAGTTCTGGCCGGCAGATGTCGCCCTGGGCCCACTGGATCACGGGGCCCGGCTTCATGGCCTTGTAGTGCTCGGCGATCACCCCCGCGACGGCGGCGCGATCTTCGGGGCGCCGCAGGTAGACCCGCAACCACGAAGGGCCGGGGAGTTCGCGCCCCGCCGTGTCGTGCAGGGCCTGCAGGTTGGCCACCGTCTCGCGTGCCTGGGCCACCACGTCGTCCGGATGGCGGCTTTCATGGCCGACGATACTCGCCGTGCCGGAGACCATCAGCATGGGCCCGGTCGCGGTCAGCAGCAGCGTGGCGCGGGCGAACGCCGGGCTCCTCGGGCTGTAGCGCTCCGGGTAGTGGTAGGCGCTGACCTGGCGCGGGTTCTCGATCGCGCGAGCCGGGGCGCGTGTGGCGATCAGGTAGACGAACAGGCCCGGTTGCCGGGTGCCGATCGCGGTGGCCGCGGGCATGCTGCCCAGCGGGACCTCGAGCGTCTCCAGCGCCTCGGCGCGCCCAATACAGAAGGCCTGGTAGCGTTCCTGGCCCTGTTCGTCACCGTGGATGTCGGAGAAATAGTTCCAGATGCGTGCCGGATGCTCGAAGCGGCGCTCCCGGCAGGCGTTCAGCAGCTGACGGTAGGCCTGCTTGGTTTGTTCGCGCAGAGGGTGATCCGGGCCCTGCCAGGCGGCGAACAGGACGTCGTCGAACTCCAGCAGATGCAGGGGGGCGGCGCTGGTGCCGCGCGCCGGGCCGTCTCCCCACCAGTTCTCGATATAGAGATCCGGAGGCAGGGCCTCGAGACCCGGGGTGACCTCGATCTGGCCGCTTTCGGCATGAATGCCCGCGCTTGCGTCCAGCCGCACGTGGAGGCCGTCCGGGAGCGTCGTCCCGGGCGAGACGAGCCGGTTGTGCAGGTGGGGTGCCATCAGTCAGGTCCTGGACAGCGCGTCGAGTATGTCCTCGGTCCAGCGTACCGATTCCAGGTAGAGCCGGCTGGCAACCTGTGGCGCCACCGGGGATTCTCCGACGGGGGGCGGGTTTGCCGGCCCCTCGAACGCCTCGATGGTCTCCAGCCAGGGGGCCAGCGGGCCTTTGTGCTCGATCAGCGCCTCTTCCACCTCCGGCGCCAGGTGCAGTTCGTTCAGGATGCGCCGCAGCGGGATGCCCAGTACGCGATCCAGTCCGGAGAGCATCCCCAGAGAGAAGTGGCACTCGCACTCCGGGGCTGTCAGATTGCACGCCCGGGCGAGCAGCATCCCCATGCGGGCGCGGATCATGACCTGTTCGACCGCGGCCGAGGGCCCGGCCGCATTGTGGAGCACCAGCAGCATCCCGATGCGGCGGATTCGCCCCTGCCCCAGACGATCGAGCGCCGAAGCCAGATCGTCCGTGGGCTGTTCGGCGCGGTACGCGGGGCTGTTGGCGATGCGCAGGATCTGGGTAGCCAGATCGGGTTCGGCGCCAATGAGGCGTTCCAGTTCCGATGGTTCAGGGTGGGGATCGTGCAGGGTCTTCAGCAGCTTCAGCAGGGCGACTTCCAGGCTCTCCAGACGCTGGCCTTCGATTACGTGGGGGTGCGACAGGTGGTAGCCCTGGAAGTAGCGAAAACCGAGTTGCTGGCAGTGGTGGTAGCACTCGGCGGTTTCGACCTTCTCTGCCAGCAGCTCCACGCCGAACGTGCGCAACGTCTCGACCTCGCGTGCCAGCGCCTCGGCGGAAAGCGCCAGTACATCGAGTTTGACGATGTCCGCCAGCGCCACCAGCGGCGAGTGGTGGACCTGAAACTGGTAGTCATCCAGGGCGATGCGAAAACCGCGCTGCTTCAGTCTTTGCACCGCGGCGACGACCTCGGAATCGATCTCGATGTCCTCGAGGATCTCCAGGACCACCTGATCGGGGGGCAGGCCGGTGATGATGTCGTCGTCGAGAAAGGACCGTGTCAGATTGACGAAGGCCAGGTGCGGACCGACCAGATGGGGCAGGCCGATATCCACGAACGCGCTTCGCAGCAGGTCCGAGGTGGCTTCGTCGCCATTGGTCACCGCCGCCTCGCTACGGTGGCCGGCGCGAAACAGGAGTTCGAAACCGACCAGGCGCTCGTGCGCATCGAAGATGGGTTGCCGGCCGACAAAAATAGGGTGCATGCTTGCGCTTTGCCAGTTGATGAGCGAGGCGGCCCGATCTGCGTGTGGCCGGCCCGGGAGAGAGCGAACACATCATGGAGTCCATTGATGCGCCGTTTGGCGAGGTCGTGGAGCTGCGGCAGATCCTGCACGACTCGGGGATCCCTCTCCTGAGGGTCATTATCCGCGATGGCGGCCGCTACACCAAGATAGAACTGGACCCGTCTACTGCCCATCAGTGGGGCCGCATGATGGTGCGCTGGGCCGAGACGGCGACACAACAGGGAACTGCCGGGGGAGGATAGGGCTCCGAGTGAGTGGTGTCCGTGATGGTGCACCCACTCAAGGCTGCAGGCAATAAAAAAGCCCGGCCAGGCCGGGCTTTTAGATCTGCCACCAGACGCTCTGGCGCCGGGCAATGACTACTTGATCTTGGCTTCCTTGTACATCACGTGCTTGCGGATGACCGGATCAAACTTCTTGATCTCCATCTTTTCGGGCATGTTCCGCTTGTTCTTCGACGTGGTGTAGAAGTGGCCGGTGCCGGCGGAGGACACCAGGCGGATCTTGTCGCGTGCGCTTTTCGCTGCCATGGAGAGCTCCTTACACCTTTTCGCCGCGGGCGCGGCAGTCCGCGAGCACCGCATCGATGCCCAGCTTGTCGATGATCCGCATGCCCTTGCTGCTCACGCGCAGCCGCACGAAGCGGTTCTCGCTCTCCACCCAGAAGCGGTGGGTGTGCAGATTGGGCAGGAAACGCCGCCGCGTCTTGCGGTGGGCGTGAGACACGTTGTTACCGGTCGCCGGTCGTTTGCCGGTCACCTGACATACTCGAGCCATCTCGGGGACTCCGGAAATTGGGTCTAGCAAAAGACGGCGGATCTTAGCCCAACCGGCGGCCGGGCGCAAGATCATCACGGAGCGTCCTGCTCCAGTGCGCACTCGCGTCGCAACGAGGGCTCGACCGTCTGATGGCGTGCCCATTGCAATGTCTCGCTGAAGGGCATGGGGCGGGCGACCCCGAAGCCCTGGACGGCGTCGCAGCACAGTTCGCGCAGCATGTCGAGGGTCTGGCTGTCTTCCGCGCCTTCGGCGACCACCTTCAGGCCAAGGTCGTGCGCGAGGCCCACGGCCGCGCGGGTGATCTGTTCGTCCACTCGCTGCGTGGCCATGTGGGACACGAAGGTTTGATCGACCTTGAGGGTCGTGATCGGGAGCCGCCTCAGGTAGGCAAGAGAGGAGTATCCAGTGCCGAAGTCGTCGATGGAGAGCGCGAGCCCGCGCTCCGTCAGACGCCGCAGGGCCTCGATGACTTGATCGGGATCGGCCATCAGGGCCGTTTCGGTGAATTCGAGCTCCAGTGAGCAGGCCGGGAGGCCGGCGGCTTCGATACGTTCGATAATGGTTTGTGCAAAGTCGGGATCGAGGAAATTGCGCGCCGAGACATTGATGCTGACCGGGGCCTGGATGCCTTGTTCGCGCAGCACCAGGAGGTCGGCGATCGCCAGGTCCAGTACCTTGAGTGTCAGGGCATGAATGAGCCCCGTTCGCTCGGCTTGTGCAATGAACCGATCCGGCGGTACCTGTCCCCGGTGCGGGTGTTGCCAGCGCAACAGGGCCTCGAAGCCGCACAGTTCGCCACGCTGCAGGGTCACCTTGGGCTGGTAGTGCAACTGGATTTGGTCGCCCTCCAGGGCGCTTTGCAGCTCGCCCAGCAGCTCCACGGTCTGGCGGCCGGCGTCGTTGCTGCGCCGGTCGTAGGTGCGGTAGCGCCGGCCCGACTGACTGGCCTCGTGCATCGCCATCCAGGCCTTGGTCAGCAGGCTTTGCGGGTCGTCCTGTTCGTGGAACGGAAACGAGGACACCCCGGCGTGAGCCCCGACGTAAACCGGCAGCCCGAGCACCTCGAATGGCGCCTGCAACTCTTCCACAGCCTCCTGTGTAGTGGCCAGGCACTCCTGGCGGCTGCGGTGAGGCAGCAGCAAGGCGAAGTGGTCGTCGTGGATATGGTAGACGAGGGTGTCCGGGCCCCCGGCGACGGCCTGCAGTCGTTCGGCAATCCCCGTCAGCAGGGGTCTCTCCGCGGCGAAGCCCAGGGCGCTGATCGTGTCCGCATAGTTTTCCATTTGCAGGCTGATCACGAACACCCGGGTTGCGGGCTGTTCCGAGCCCTCCGCCTGGGTCATCAGTTGTCGGACATGCTGTTCCAGTGACTCGCGGTTGGGCAGGCCGGTGACGGGGTTGTGGTAGGCCTGATCGAGCAGCCGCGTCGCGTGCTGGCGCAGTTGGGAGAACAGCCAGCCGCTGAACCCGCCCAGCACCAGATAGATCCCGGCACGGGTCACCCAGTTGAGGGTCGGCTGGGCGATCCCCTCGTCCACGTTCAGGGGCATGAACGGCCCCAGCAGAAGCCCGGCGAGCAGGCCGAAGGCCAGCCCGCCCCACAGGCCCATCAGGGCGGCGCCCAGCAGTACCGGGATCAGGATGAAGTTGAGATAGGCGGTGCTGGTGCCGCCGGTCTGATAGACCAGTAGTGTGACGCCGGCCATCAGGATCAGGACCAGTCCCACGCCGGTCAGGCGCCAGGCGCCGGTCACCCCCAGCCAGGATTCGGGACGCCAGGGTCGGTCAAACTCCGAAAGCCGCTCCATGCGCGTTCCTTGGTGGAATGAGTTTTGTCAGCTTGTCCCTACTTTATATATCGATTCCCGCGAGACTGGTGAGTTCATTCCCCGGTCACTGGCTGGTGCCAGTCGTTCACGGGTGTGCCTCTGGCTGTCCCCCTTGCGAGTGGCTTGGTAGCATGCCGAATCGTACGGGTTGCGGAGTGGGGCATGGCCGATCGACGCTTGCAGGTCTTTCTTACGGTGGCGCGCCTTTTGTCCTTCACCAGGGCGGCCGAGGTCCTGCACATGACCCAGCCGGCGGTGACCTTCCAGGTGCGCCAGCTGGAGGAGCAGCTGGAGACGCGGCTGTTCGACCGTAATCACAATCGGGTGACCCTGACCGAGGCCGGGCGTCTGGTGCAGCGCTATGCCGAGCGCATCTTCGATACCTATGGCGAACTCGAGGCCGCGCTGCGCGAGCTGAAGGGGGCCGACGGCGGGGCGATCGTGATCGGCGCGAGCATGACGGTGGCCGAGTACATGCTCCCGGCCTTGCTCGGGGCCTTCCGTCGGGCACACCCGGACATCGGCATCCGGCTGCGCGTCGGCAACACCGAAAATGTCGTCGCGATGGTTGAAGAGGGTAGTGTCGATCTGGGGATCGTCGAGGCGCCGGTGAACCATCGCACCCTGCTGGTGCAGCCCTGCACGGTGGACCAGTTGCGCCTGATCGTGCCGCCGGAGCACGAACTGGCCAGCCGCAAGAGTGTGCGGGTCGCGGAGTTTGTCGAGCAGCCATTCATATGCCGCGAGGAGGGTTCCGGGACCCGCGAGGTCATCATGGAGTACCTTGGGCGGTCCGGTTACGACCGCAATACCCTGCGCGGGTGTATGGAGCTCGGCAGCCCGGAGGCCATCAAGGGCGCCGTGGCGGCGGGCATGGGCGTGTCGGTACTGTCCGAGGCTGTGGTCGCCAAGGAACTGACGCTGGGCGAGCTGGCGGCGATCCCGCTGGACCCGCCGCTGGAACGCCCGATCTCGCTGGTGCATGCGCGCCAGCAGTTCCGCGTGCCGACGCTGGAGGTGCTGATGCAGTTCCTGCGCGGCTACTGCACGGGCCTGGGGCCCGGCGCGGCCGAGGGTAACCCCGCGAATACAGAATCCAATCGAATAGAAGACGCGACATGAAGAATTACTGCGTAGTGCAGCATAGTTATTCCGAGTTTCTCGGCCTGATCGAGTCGCAGCTCGAGAAGCGCGATATCGGCTTTTCCTATTACCGGCCGTTTGTAGGGCAGGACCTCCCCGGGTCGGCGGCCCAGTTCGATGGTCTGTGGCTGTTGGGGGGCGCCTGGCCGACCGCCGACCATGAAGAAAACCCGCAGGTCCCCGACGAGCTGGCCCTGATCGATATCTTCCGCCGGTCGCAGCGCCCGGTGGTCGGGCTGGGCATGGGCGGGCTGCTGGTGGCCGAACAGGCCGGTGGCACCGCGCATGAGGACCCGATGTACCGGGCCCGTTTCGTGACCGCGCACAAGACCGCGGCCGGCGAGGGGGACGATCTGGCCGAGGCCCTGGACGGGCGCCGCGTACTGCAGCTGGTCAACGGCCGCGTGGATTTGCCGGAGGGGCTGGAGCCAGTCCTGGTGGACGACGACGGTGACTGGCTGGCGATCCGGCCGGACAAGTTGACCTACGGGCTTTTGTTCCGGCCGGAAATGAAGCCGGGCATGCTCGAAGACATCATCATGGAGGCCAAGCACAACCCGCCGCCGAACATGGGCGAGTTGCTGGGCGAGGCGCGCATGGAGTGGGGCGAGATGCAGAAGGTCACCGAGGACGTGATCGTCGCCCTGGTCAAGGAGCTCGGTCTGATGCAGGAACGGCGCAAGATGCCCGTGTTCAGTCTGAAGATCGAGAACGAATAGGCATGCTCCCTCCGATGGGCAGTCCGAGCGGGCTGGGCGGGGGCGATGTCGCCTCCGCCTTGGCCCGTGGCAAGAAGAAAAAGGACGATCCGGCGCGCGAGCTGGCCGAGATCGCGTCACGCCTGTCGCCCGAGGATCAGGCCAGCCTGCTGAAGTTCGCGCGTTTCCTCGAGCAGGAGTCGCCGGCCCCGGCACCGGAACCGGTGCCCGAGCCGGAGCCGATCCCGCGCCCGGAGCAGGAGTCGGTGGTCAAGGCGATGCGCCGGCTGTCGGCGACCTATCACATGCTGGATCGCTCCAAGCTGCTCAACGAGACCTCGGCGCTGATGGCTCAGCATGTCATGCAGGGGCGTCCCGCGGTGGAGGTAATCGACGAGCTGGAGGTCGTGTTCCAGACCCACTACGAAAAGGTGGTGGCCGAGGACCCGACGCGTCAGGACACGGACGCCCGGGCGAAGGGTGACTCGACGAAAGGGGACGTGACTCGATGATCGACGTCCTGCGCGAGTGGTACCGACGGCATTTCACTGATCCCCAGGTGGTGATCCTGGCGTTCCTGCTGCTGGCGGGATTCCTGATCATCGTATTCGCCGGGCGCATTCTCGCCCCGCTGCTCGCCTCGCTGATCATTGCCTATCTGCTGGAGGGAGCAGTGCAGAAGCTGATACGTCTGCATGTTCCGCGCCTGCTGGCGGTGACGATCGTGCTGCTCGTCTTCCTGGCGCTTACAGTCGCCGCGCTGTTTAGTGTCGTGCCGCTGATGTCCGCTCAGGTCACACAACTGGTCCGCGAACTGCCGGGCATGATCCGCGAGGGGCAGGCCTTGCTCCTGCAGCTTCCCGAGCGCTACCCGCAGCTGATCACCGACGAGCAGGTGCGCGAGTTGATGGGCGCCATCCAGGCCGAGGCCACCATGCTCGGACAGCGGGTGGTTTCGTTCTCGCTGGCTGGCGCCCGGCACCTGGTGGACGTCGTGATCTACCTGATCGTGGTGCCGCTGATGGTCTTCTTCATGCTGAAGGACCGCGACCTGATCCTCGACTGGGTGCGCAGCTTCATGCCGCGCGACTCGCACCTGGCCAGCGAGGTGTGGCGCGAGGTCAACGTGAAGATCGCCAGCTACGTGCGCGGCAAGTTCATCGAGATCCTGATTGTGTGGGCCGTCAGCTTCCTGACCTTCAACTGGTTCGGGCTGGAGTATGCCGTGCTGCTGTCGTTCATGGTCGGCATTTCGGTGATCATCCCGTATATCGGGGCGGCGGTGGTGACGATCCCGGTAGCCGCCGTGGCCTACTTCCAGTTCGGGCTGTCCAGCGAGTTTGCGTGGCTGTTGATCGCCTACGGGGTGATCCAGTTCCTGGACGGCAATGTGCTCGTTCCGCTGCTGTTCTCCGAGGTGGTCAATCTGCACCCGGTCGCGATCATCGCGGCGGTGTTCGTGTTTGGTGGTATCTGGGGACTGTGGGGCGTGTTCTTTGCCATCCCGCTGGCGACCCTGGTGCATGCGGTGATCAAGTCCTGGCCGCGCACCGACAAGCTCGAGGCCAGGCGCGAGGCGGAGCAGCAGGCTGCAACGCCCGAGCCCGCCGAAGCCGACTCCAAGTAGCCCCGCCGGGCCGGCGTCCCGCGTCCGCGCGGGAGATCGGCGTGGCCTGCACATTCACAACAACAAGAAGAAAAACCCAGCATGACCGGTACCGAAATCCTGATGAACGTCACCCCCCAGGAAAGCCGCGTGGCCCTGGTCGACAACGGCGTTCTGACCGAACTGCACCTGGAACGAACCCGTCGGCGCGGGATCGTCGGCAATATCTACAAGGGCCGTGTCGTACGCGTGCTCCCGGGCATGGACGCGGCCTTCGTGGACATCGGCCTGGATCGTACGGCCTTTCTGCATGCCTCCGACGTGGCACCGGTGGAGCGCGAAGAACTTGACGGCCATGGGTCGGCCAACGGTCCGGGTAACGGCGGCGGCAATGGTTCCGGCCGTGCCGAGACCATCCGCGAGCTGCTACGCGAAGGCCAGGATGTGCTGGTGCAGGTAATCAAGGACCCACTGGGCACCAAGGGCGCCCGGCTGACGACCTACATCACCGTGCCGTCGCGCCATCTGGTGCTGATGCCCAATCAGAGCAATGTCGGTGTGTCCACGCGCATCGAGGACGAGGGTTCGCGCAGTCGTCTGCGCGAGAAGGTGGAGGCCCTGCGCAACGAGATCGCCCCGCAGCATGGCTTCATTGTGCGCACCGCGGCGGAACTGGTGGACGACGAGGCCCTGGAAAACGACACGGCCTTCCTTAAAAAGGTCTGGGACAGTATCCAGATGGCGGCTGCCGAGGCCAGCGCGGGGGAGGAGGTCTACGCCGACCTGCCGCTGGTGCTGCGCATCCTGCGCGACATGGTCGGGGTCGAGATCGAGCGCATTCGAATCGATTCGCGCGAGACCTACCAGAAGGTGTGCGAGTTCGTCGCACAGTACCTCCCGGAACTGGTGGGGCGGATCGAGCATTACCCCGGCGAGCGCCCGATCTTCGATCTGTTCAATGTCGAGGAGGAGATTCAGCGAGCGCTGGAACGCAAGGTCGAGCTGAAGTCCGGGGGCTACCTGATTTTCGACCAGACCGAGGCGATGACCACGGTGGATATCAACACTGGCGGCTTCGTTGGGCATCGCAAGCTGGAAGAGACGATCTTCAAGACCAACCTCGAGGCGGCCCAGGCGATCGGGCGCCAGCTGCGCCTGCGCAATCTCGGCGGGATCATCATCATCGATTTCATCGACATGCAGGACGACGAGCACAAACGCCAGGTCATCCGTGCCCTGGAGAAGGCGCTCGAGCGCGATCACGTGAAGACACAGATCTGCGATGTCTCGCCGCTGGGGCTGGTCGAGATGACGCGCAAGCGCACACGCGAGAGCCTGGAACACCAGCTCTGCGAGCCGTGTCCAACCTGTGCGGGGCGCGGCTATCTGAAGTCGGCCGAGACCGTTTGCTACGAGCTGTTTCGCGAGATCCTGCGCGAAGTACGACAGTACGACGCGCGCGAACTGCGTGTGCTCGCCTCGCAGAACGTGATCGACCTGCTGCTGGATGAGGAATCGGCCAGCCTGGCGGAGCTGCAGAGCTTTGTCGGTATCCCGATCCGTTTCCAGGTGGAGACGCTATATACCCAGGAGCAATTCGACGTAGTGTTCGTCTAGGAGCCTGTCGGATTTGGGCGATCGTCGCGAGCGTGGGTCAGGAGAGTGGCCCCAAGTCCGACAGGCTCCTGGGGAAACACTGATCCATGTACGCGTTCGCGTTGGTACCCCCAGGGGGTTTTTTCTAGCCGGGGACACGCAGGGGAGACGAGCCCCCAGCCAGGAACGGAGGAGGAAACGGACGGCGTGACAGCGATGCACGGGCCCAGACTGCGCGGGGGTCCCGGCACACCGGGCCGGCGGTGTTGCGGCCGGTCGGGGCTGAAATGAGATCCCTGTCACACTCTGTTCGTATCGTTGTTGGCGTCCTCCTTCTGCTGACTGCGCTGGCCGCGGTTGCCTTGCTGGCCCTGCGCCTGACGGTGGCCCACTGGGACGGGCTGGATGAGTGGGTGGAGACCACGGCCAGCGCGCAGCTGGGTTACCCCATTCACACGGACGAGATCGAGCTGGGCTGGTCCGGCTGGTCGCCGGCGCTGGTCGCCCGGGGCGTGAGTGTCGACCTGTCCGGCGAGGAGCCGCTGCATCTCGAGCGCCTGCGACTGTCACTCAGCGCCGGTGCAACGCTGCGAAGCCGTTTTCCGTCGATGCAGGTTGAGGTGGCCGGCGCCGAGGTCCGGGTGGTCCGCGAGGCCGATGGTGCGATTCACGTACACGGCTACGAAGTGGGGCTGGGCGACGGCGCCTTGCTGGAGATCCCGGTGGAGCGCTGGCCGGATCTCGAAGCGAGCGAGGTGCACATCACCTGGGAGGACCGCGGGGCGGGGCTGGAGTCGGTCCTGGATGTGCGGCGCCTGGCCGTGCGGACGGATGCCCGGAGCCGGCTGCGCGTTTTTCTCGACGGCGCCATGCAAGGGGCGGCCGACGGTGATTTCGTCCTGGGGGTGGAGGTGCCGGATGCGACCGCCCGCGATGCACGTTTCTTCCTCGATACCCAACCGGTGGCACTGGGCGCCTGGTCTCCCTGGCTGGTGCGCCTGGGCTGGGAGCCGCCTCCCGGCACGACCGCCCTGCGTCTTTGGGGCGAGATCGACGATGGCCGCGTGGTCGCGCTGCGCGGCGAGCACGACACCCAGCTGGACGGAGCCGGGGGCGAGCCGGGGGGCGCCTTTGGTCATCGCTTCGACTGGCGGGTGCGCGGCGCCGCCCATGAATCCAACTGGACCGCGACGCGCCCGGGGTCAGGCGATCTGCGCCTGCGCTATACGCTCGGGGGGGAACCCGAGGCGGTGATTGTCGAGGCGCTGGAACTCGCGGCGCGGGACCTGGAGGTGGAACCCTATGCACCTCTGCTGTTCCTGGTGGAGCAGCGCGCGCCCGAGCTCGCCGACCCCCTGCGCGAGGTGCGCCCGCGCGGACGGCTCGGCGATGCCTGGGTGCGGGCACGGCATGACGGGGAACGTCTGGAGCCGGTAGAGGGGCTAGCGCAATTGCGCGATCTGCAATGGCATGCGGGCGATTACGGGCCGGGCGTGCAGGGGGTCGACGGGGAGGTCTCCTGGCGCGAGGGCGGGCTGGAGCTCGACCTCGACAGCCGCAATGTGCGCTTCGAGATGCCCACCCTGTTTGACGACCCCCTGTGGATCGAGACGGTGCGCGGGCGGCTGCGGGCCGAGCGCAACGAGGCCGGTGACTGGCGCATCGCCGGGGAGGGGCTCGATGTCGCGAACGAGCACGCGGCCGCCCGTGGCCGTATGCGGCTGTTGTTCGACGGGCACGAGTCGGGCCCGCGCGTGGACCTGGCGCTGGATATCCTGCGCGCCGACGGCGACTACACCCAGCGTTATCTGCCCATTCATTTGTTGCCGTCCAATACTTACCAGTGGCTGGCGGAGAGCATCCAGACGGGGGTCTCCGACGGGGGCGGTATGGTCTATCGCGGCCGTGGCCGCGACTTCCCGTTTACGGATCAGTCGGGTGTGTTCGACCTGTGGGCGGATATCGAGGAAGGTCTGCTCGATTACGAGCCCGGCTGGCCGGTAGCGGAGGACCTGCGCGGGCGGTTGTTGTTCCACAACGCGAGTTTCCGCGCGACCGATGTCTCGGGGCGCATCCTCGATACGGCGGTCCACGGCACCGAGGTATGGATCGACGACATGATGGACACCCCGGTCCTGGAGATCGAAGGCACGGCCGACGGCACCGCACAGGACCTGATGCTGTATCTGCGTCAGGCCGGGTTGCTGGAAGATGCCGCCGAGATTCGCGATGCGGCAACACTGGAGGGTTCCACGCGTCTGGCCCTGGGCATTACGCTGCCGCTCGACGAGGACCGCCTGCAGGATGTCCGTGTGCAGGGACGGCTGGATCTGCTGCATACCCGGGCCGAGGTCGCTGGCTGGCCCACCGGATTCGAGTCCGTGGAAGGGGCGGTGCATTTTGATACCCACGACCGGATATGGGCCGATGACGTGCAGGCACGGGTCCATGGGGAGTGGATCAATGTCAGCGCCGACTGGCCGCTGAACGGCGAAGAGGCCACGATTCGCGCCCATGGTCCCCAGCCGCTGGAACCGTGGCTGGAGGAGATACCCGCCCTGCAGCCGTATCTGGAGGGGCGCGCGACCTGGGATGCAACCCTGAGGCTGGGGGATGCCATCGATGGCGTGCGTCTCGACCTGAGCTCGGATCTGGTCGGCGTCGGGATCGACTGGCCCAGCCCGATTGGCAAGGATCCCGATGAGCGGCGCCCACTGGAGGTAACGCTCCCGTTCGGGCACAGCCGTGCGAGCATCGGGCATGTGCAGCTGGGCGAGACGTTGCGGGCCCACCTGCGCCTGAGTCCAAGTCAGGCACCGGACGACCCGGCTGCACGCGGAGTGGATCCACAGACCGCTGCGGCCGGAACGGACGTACAGGCCATGGCGCTGGAGATTGGCATTCCGGCCGCAACCCTGCTCTCGCTTCCTGGCGAGGGCCTCTCGGTACGGGCACGCTTGCCGGAACTGGACGTCCAGCCCTGGCTGGAGGCGCTGGCCGAGGCGCCCTGGGCGCGGGATGTGGACCTGGGCGATGTGGAAGCCGCCGATGGCAGTGGCGGCCTGAGTCTGCAGCGGATCGAGCTGGACGTGCGCGATCGTATCCGTTGGGGCGAGCTGGAGATTCCAGGTACGCGTCTGCAGGGGCAGCGGCGCGAGGATGGCTGGGACCTGGAGGCCCAGTCGGCCTGGTTGTCGGGAAACGCCACCTGGCGTGCGTCCGGCGATGGGCGCGACCGCTGGCAGGCGCGCCTGCGTCATTTGATCCTTGAGGACATGGAATTTGATGGCGAGCCGGACAGCGATACGACCGTTCGGGCTGTCGAGGGAGGAGGGCCGGAGGACCCGCGGGAGTGGCCGGGGGTGGACCTGATCCTCGACCGGTTGCAAGTGGGCGAGTATCGCCTGGCCGATGTGCACCTGGCGCTGGGTCCGGTGAATCAGGGGCTGCGGGTGGACAGCCTGCGGGCTCGCGGACCGGACGGTGATCTGCAGGTCCAGGGGAGCGGCCATTGGCATGTCCTCGCCGACGGGCGGCCCGATACCCGTCTGGACATCCGCCTCTCGGGGGACGACTGGGGCGGGGCCCTGACATCGGCACGACTCTCCCGCGCGCTGGTAGGAGGCGAGGGCGAGGGGCGTCTGGATCTGTCCTGGCCTGGCCCGCTGTATGCGCCGCGCCTGGCGCTGCTGGGCGGGACGATGGAGCTGGAACTGGAAGATGGCCGTCTGGCCGACGTCGAGCCGGGAGCGGGGCGCCTGCTGGGACTGGTGAGTCTGGATGTGCTGCCGCGGCGCTTGCGCCTCGATTTCCGCGACGTGTTCACGGAAGGGCTGTCATTCGACCTGCTGGAGGCGACGGCAACGCTGCAAGATGGCAATCTGCACGTTCCTGACCTCGAGATGCGGGGCCCATCCGCCCGGGTGCGTCTGAGTGGCCGCACCGGGCTGATCGCGCGGGATTACGATCACCACATCGTGGTCGTGCCGAGCCTGCGCACGGCACTGCCGATTGTCGGAGCGCTGGTCGGCGGCCCGGTGACCGGGGCGGTGGTGCTGTTTGCGGAACGTGTGCTGGGGATTGGGGATCAAATCGAAGAGGCTGCTCGCGTGGAGTATCGCGTGACCGGTCCGTGGGACGATCCGGAGGTGCAGACTCTGGTTCAGCCGGCCAATGACAATGACGACTAGATGGATGCGCTGATGACTCAGGTAGCGGCAATACAGATGGCCTCCGGGCCCCAGCCTCAGGCGAACCTGCTGGAGGCCAAACGTCTGCTGCAGGAGGCCGCAGACAAGGGGGCCCGCCTGGCGGTGCTACCGGAGAATTTCGCCTTCATGGGGATGCAGGAGACGGATGTCCTGGGCATCGCCGAGGCCGCCGACGGGGCGGGGCCGCTGCAGGCCTTCCTGTCCGAGCAGGCACGCCGTCTGGGGTTGTGGATCGTCGGAGGCACCGTGCCGTTGCAGACCGTGGATGGTCAGCGCGTGCGTTCGGCCTGTCTGGTGTTCGACGACCAGGGCCAGCAGGTGGCGCGATACGACAAGATCCATCTGTTCGACGTGCAGCTGCCGGACAGCAGCGAGGCCTATACCGAGTCGAAGGTGTTCGAGCGCGGTGACAAGGTGGTGGTCGTGGATACCCCGGTGGGGCGCATGGGGCTCGCGATCTGCTATGACCTGCGCTTCCCGGAGCTGTTTCGGGCCCTGCTGGACCAGGGGGCCGACTGGGTCGCGCTGCCGGCGGCGTTTACCGCGCAGACGGGCCAGGCTCACTGGGATGTCCTGCTGCGTGCACGCGCGATCGAGAACCAGTACTACATGCTCTCGTCGGCTCAGGGCGGATTTCACGTGAACGGTCGCGAGACCTACGGACACAGCGCCCTGGTCGACCCCTGGGGGCGGGTGGTCGACCAGTTGCAGCGCAACCCCGGCGTGCTGCTGGCGGACCTGGATCATGCCCAGGTCGAACGCATCCGCACGGTTTTTCCCACCATCGAGCACCGACGCCTGGCGTGTCCGGGGACGGTCTAGCTCGCCCTTCCGGGACGGGCATAACCGCGTGGCGCGCGGGCTTGAAAGCCCGGCGCGGGCCCCAAGCTCCATACTGGATACGACGCCTTCCTGAATTACGAGGATTCCATGATCGACAGCCTTGCCCAACAAACCCTGCTCGACCCGGCCGGCCTGGGCGACCATGAGCTGACCACCCTGCTGGGCACAACCTTTGGCCGCGGCGTGGACGGGGGCGACTGCTACTTCCAGTTTGCCTGCCAGGAGGGCTGGTCGCTGGAGGACGGCATCGTCAAGTCGGCCAGCTTCAATATCGAGCGCGGGGTGGGCATACGCGTGGTGCGCGGCGAACAGACCGGGTTTGCCTATTCCGACGACATCGCGATGCCGGCACTCCTGGATGCGGCCCGGACCGCCCGCAGCATCGCCGATGCGGGCCAGAGCGGGCGGGTCGCGGTCGCGAGTCGCATGCCCACGCGTCCGGCGCTGTATGCCCCCGAGAATCCGATGGACTCGCTGGACGAGCAGTCCAAGATCGACCTGCTCAAGGAAGTGGACGCCGCGGCTCGTGCCGCCGACCCGCGCGTGACCCAGGTGATGTGCTCCCTCGCCGGGGTACACGAGGTGGTCCTCGTGCTGAACGCCCGTGGCGAGCTGACCACGGATGTGCGCCCGCTGGTCCGCCTGAGTGTTCAGGTGATCGCCCAGCAGGGCGATCGTCGCGAATCCGGCACCTCCGGGGGCGGTGGCCGCTTCGGTTATCGCTACTTCCTCGAGAACGATCGCGCGGCCGGCTACGCCCGCGAGGCGGTGCGCCAGGCCCTGGTGAACCTGGAGGCGCGCGATGCGCCGGCCGGTACGATGAAGGTCGTGCTGGGGCCCGGCTGGCCCGGTGTGCTGCTGCACGAGGCGATTGGCCACGGCCTGGAGGGCGATTTCAACCGCAAGGGGACCTCGGCCTTCTCCGGGCGTATCGGCGAGCGGGTGGCCGCAAAGGGCATCACCATCGTTGACGACGGCACGCTGGAAGGGCGTCGCGGTTCGCTGAATGTGGACGACGAGGGCACTGCGACGCAGCAGACCGTGCTGATCGAGGACGGCATCCTGCGCGGCTACATGCAGGACGAGATGAACGCCCGGCTGACGGGCGTCCAGTCGACCGGCAACGGCCGGCGCGAGTCCTACGCCCATCTGCCGATGCCGCGCATGACCAATACCTACATGCTGGCGGGCGAGGCCGACCCGGAGGAGATCCTCGCCTCGGTGGAGGACGGCCTGTATGCGGTCAACTTCGGCGGCGGGCAGGTGGACATCACGTCCGGCAAGTTTGTCTTCTCCGCCTCCGAGGCCTATCGCGTCGAAAAGGGCAAGGTGACCTATCCGGTCAAGGGCGCGACCCTGATCGGCAACGGCCCGGACGTGCTGACCCGCGTCTCGATGGTGGGCAATGACATGCGCCTGGACCCCGGCGTGGGGACCTGTGGCAAGGAAGGGCAAGGCGTGCCGGTAGGCGTGGGGCAGCCCACCCTGCGTATCGACGGCATGACCGTGGGGGGCACCCAGGCGGCCTGACGCCGGCCCGGAGTGCCCGCGGACGAGCAGCGACAAGGAGGCTTAGATGAAGCTGGATTTTCTGGATCAGGAACATTCCCTGCCGGAGGGTCATGGCCACGACAAGATCGTGCAGTGGCATGTCTTCCGCGACCGCGAACGGGCCGAGCATTTCGCCGATCACGTCGAGCTGGGCGAGGGCCAGGAACTGGTCGGTGGCTGGACCCGTGACAGCGTCGGCAAGCTCTACTGGGTCGGCGTGCACGTCGAGGACCTGGAGCGCTGGGGCAACGTTGGCGCCGTGCACAAGCACACGGGACGCCCCTCCTGAAGTCTCGCAGGGCATGACGCACCAAGGCGGGCCGGAATGAACCCGGCCCGCCGATCCTGTTGATCTGAACGCAAACGGACGTCTGTATGAGCACATCCCCCGAACGCATGGCGCCGGATCTCGAGATCCAGGCCCTGTCCCATTCCGCCGACTCCCTGCAGGATCGCGTCCAGCGGACCCTGGACGCGGCCCGTGCGCAGGGGGCTTCGGATGTGCAGGCGGTGGTCAGCCACAGCGTCGGGCTGGAACTCTCCGTGCGCAAGGGCGAGATCGAGACGCTGGAATACGAGCGCGACCAGAGTCTGTCGCTGATTGCCTATTTCGGCCAGTCGAAGGGGGCCGCCTCGACCACCGATTTCGGCGAGCAGGCCCTGCTGGATACGGTCGAAGCCGCCTGCCGCATCGCACGCTACACCGAGCCGGACCCCCATGCCGGGATGCCCGATCCCGCGCTCAAGGCCGGGGAGTGGGATGACCTGGACCTGGATCACCCCTGGGACTGCGATGCAGAACAGGCGACCGAACTCGCGCGTGCGATCGAGGCCGCGGGCTTTGCCGCCGATTCGCGGATCGAGAATTCCGAAGGCGCGAGCGTCAGCACCCGCCGTGCGATCGCTTTTCTCGGCGACTCGCAGGGCTTCATGGGCGGGTATCGCAGCACGCGTCACTCGATGTCCTGTGCCCTGGTGGCGCGCGACGATGCCGGCATGCAGCGTGATTATGCCTACACCGTGGCCCGCCACGCGGCGGACCTCGACGCCTGTGAGGCCATCGGGCGTCAGGCCGCCGAGCGCACCGTGCGGCGACTGGGCGGGCGCAAACTCTCCACGCGCAGCTGCCCGGTGCTGTTTGCCCCGGAGATGGCGCGCACGCTGATCGGAAGCTTTACCCGCGCGATCTCCGGCCCCGCACAGTATCGCCACAGCTCGTTCCTGCTGAATGCGGTCGGGGAGTCCGTGTTCCCCGACTGGATGCAGATCGAGGAACGCCCGCTGACACCGCGCGCGCTCGGCAGTGCCCCGTTCGACGGCGAGGGCGTGCGCACGCGCAACCGGCCCCTGGTGGCTGACGGCGTACTGCAAAGCTATACCCTGGACAGCTATGCCGCCCGGCGCCTGGGGCTGGAGAGCACCGGCAACGCAGGCGGCGCGCGCAACGTGACCGTGAAGCCGGGCGAGCGGGACTTTGCCGCCCTGCTGGCCGAGATGGGCACGGGCTTTCTGGTGACCGAACTGATCGGCCAGGGCGTGAATGCGGTCACCGGCGACTACTCGCGGGGGGCCGCCGGCTTCTGGGTGGAGAATGGCGAGATCCAGTACCCCGTGGAAGAGATCACCATCGCCGGTAATCTCAAGGACATCTACCAGCGCATCGTCGCGGTGGGGACCGACGTCGACCGCCGGGGCAACATCCACACCGGCTCGATCCTGGTCGAATCGATGACCGTCGCCGGCGAATGAGCTCCTGGGAGCCTTCTTCCTAGCCGCACGCTGCCCGCCAGGTACGTATCTGATAGGGGTCGCGGGTCTCGTCGAGGCGCGCGATCGTCATCTCTCGGCCCCAGACACAGCCGCTGTCCAGTGACAGCCAGTCGGGTCCTCGGCGGTGTCCGAGGGCGGCCCAGTGACCGAATACCAGGGGCAAGCCTCTGCTCGGGCGGCCCGGCCAGGCAAACCACGGCGTCAGGGTGTCCGGGGCGTCTTCCGGTGGCCCGTTTCCCGCGAATTCCAGACCGCCATCGGGCATCAGGTAGCGCATGCGGGTAAAGGCGTTGATCGTGTAGCGCAGGCGATCATACCCGGCCAACTCCGGGTCCCAGTGGGTGGGCTCGTCGCCGTACATCACCTCGAACAGGGCATGGCGTCGCGCGGGGTCGCGCAGCTCGGCCTCCACCCGCCGGGCTTCGGTCTGCGCGGTTTCGAGATCCCAGTCGGGCGGGATGCCGGCATGCACCAGGGTCCAGCCAGCCGCGGGATCGGTGTGCAACAGGGGGCGCTGTGCCAGCCACTCCAGCAGCTCGGCGGCATCCGGGGCGTCCAGCACGGGGCGCAGGGTGTCCTTGTTGCCGGGGGTGCGTACACCCTCGGCGGAGGCCAGCAGATGCAGGTCGTGATTGCCCAGCACGGTAGTCGCGGCAACGCCCAGGGCGCGTACGTAGCGCAGGCAGCCAAGCGAGGCCGGCCCGCGGTTGACCAGGTCGCCCACCAGCCACAGGTGGTCCGTGGTGGGGTCGAAACGGACCTGCTCCAGCAGGTGTTTTAGCGGATCCAGGCAGCCCTGGAGGTCGCCGACGGCGTAAAGGGCCATAGCGACTGGCCTAGTGCAGCGTGCGGGGTACGGAGAGGGTGAAGGGCGGGATCGGCGCCTCGAAGGTGTTGCCGCGTTCGTCCTGCATGCCGTAGCTGCCCTCCATGGTGCCGACCGGCGTCTCGATCACCGTGCCGCTGGTGTACTCGAAGCTGTCACCGGGCTCGATGCGTGGCTGCTCGCCCACTACGCCTTCGCCGCGCACCTCCTGCGTCTGGTCGCGGCCATCGCGGATGATCCAGTGGCGGTTCAGCAGTTGCACGGTCAGCGCACCGGAGTTGCGGATCGTGATGTGGTAGGCGAACACGTAGCGGTCGTCATCGGGCTCCGACTGGTCCTCGACATAGGCCGTGGCGACCTCGATCTCGATGGCGTGTTCTTCGGTTTCGCGGGGCGAATTCATTCGGTTGCAGCTCCTGTCTGGAACCAGGCGCTGACGGCAGCGCCCAGCAGGCCGGGTTCAGGGTGCATGATAAGGGACACGGGCATTCGCTCAAGCAAGTGGGTCATCGGTGGGCGATTATGCAGGGCCCGCAGAAATGCCGTGTCCTGGAAGTAATCAGCCCAGCGCGGGGCGATCCCGCCGGCCAGGTACAGCCCGCCGGTGGGCAGGGCGGTCAGGGCCATGTCGGCCAGTTGTCCCGCATAGATCGTCACGAAACGCTGGACCACCGCGAGGGCTACCGCGTGCCCGGCATCGGCCAGGTCACTGATGGCGGCGGCCGGATCGGCAGCGGCCAGGGCCCGTGCCAGCGCGGCATCGTCCCGGCGTGTCAGCTCGAAGCGTGCGATGCGCGCAATGCCGCGACCGCTGAGCAGGTGCTCGCGGGTACAAAGCCCTTCCTCGGCGCTGACGAACGCCGCGAGCGCCGCCTCGTCTGCGTCGGCCGGGGAAAAGCGTGCGTGCCCCCCTTCGCCGGGATGGATGGCGAGCTGCTGGGACGGGCCGACCAGGCAGGTCCCGAGACCGGTCCCGGCCCCGACCACCAGGCGCAAACCCTCCGGATCGGCCGCTGCGTTCTGCAGGGTGATCCGGTCTCCGGGTTCCAGGGCATCCAGGCAGGCGCCGACAGCGGCGAAATCGTTGATCAGGGCGACCGGGATGCCCAGTGTCTGCTCGAGTGCGCGCGCATCCAGTTCGGGCCAGTCGAGATTGGTCGCGCGGGCCCGACCGTCCTGCACGGGGCCAGCCAGGGCCAGACCGGCAGCCGCCAGCGGCTCGGCCGGTCCGACCTCGTTGCGCCAGGTCTCGAGGATTTGCTCCAGATCCGGGAAGCCGCGGCTGGGATAGCGGTGGATATCATGCAGCGACCAGTGCGTGCCGCTGTGGCGGGCGCGTGCGACCCGGGTGCGGGTCCCTCCGATGTCGGCCACGATGAAGTCCATGGACTCATCATAGCGGATCGCGGCCCGCTGGCGGGGCCGGTCAGCTGAGCGCGACCATCCGCGCCAGCGCCGCGAAGCCGTGGACGTCCACGGTCTCCGGGCGGGCGCCGGGGTCGAGTTGCGCGGCCTCGATTCGGGCGGCATCCACCAGTCCGGAAAGCCCCCGCCGCAGCGTCTTGCGGCGGCTGGAGAAGGCTTGGTTCACAACCTTTGCAAACACCGGATACAGCGCGCTGTCCACCAGCGGCGCCTCCAGTGGCGTGATGCGCACGACCGCGGAGTGGACCTTGGGCGGCGGGTGGAAGGCACCGGGGGGGACCCCGAACAGCGACTGGGCCCGGGCGCGCGCCGCGAGCATGACCGTCAGCCGGCCATAGGTCTTGCTGCCGGGGACGGCGGTCATGCGCTCGACCACCTCGCGCTGCAGGAGGAAATGCATGTCGCGGACGGCCTCCATCTGGTCGAGCAGGTGGAACAGCAGGGGGGTCGAGATGTTGTAGGGCAGGTTGCCCACGACCCGCCAGCCACCCTCCGGTGGCGGGCCAAGGCTGGCCAGGTCCAGATCCAGGGCGTCGCCCACATGGAGCTCCAGTCGCTCCGGGGCAAAGGCGGCGCGCAGGCCGGCCACCAGGTCACGGTCGATCTCCACCGCGACCAGACGATTCAGGCGTTCCAGCAGGGCGCCGGTCAGGGCCCCCCGGCCGGGGCCGATCTCCAGCACCGGGTCGTCGGGGCGCGGGGCGATCGCGCCGACGATGCGTGCGAGCACGGCCTGATCATGCAGGAAGTTCTGGCCGAACCGCTTGCGGATCGGCGGCAGCGCGCTACCCATTTGCGGCGTCACCCATGGACGTGCGCGGCCTGTGCCTGAAGGCGATGGCGGGCCAGTTCCCGGGCCAGGCCCTCGGCTGCGAGGAAGCTGCCGACCTCCGCGCGACCACTGCCGGCCAGGTCGAGGGCCGTGCCGTGGTCGACCGAGGTGCGCACGAAGGGCAGCCCCAGGGTCACATTGACCGCATGTCCGAATCCCGCGTGCTTGAGCACCGGGAGTCCCTGGTCGTGATACATCGCCAGTACCGCGTCGAACTCGGCGAGTGCGCGCGGGGTGAATGCGGTATCCGCGGGCAGCGGCCCGCGCAGGTCCAGGCCCTCGGCGCGCAGGCGGTCGAGCGTCGGGGTGATGACCTCGATCTCCTCGAGCCCCAGCACGCCGTCTTCGCCGGCGTGCGGGTTCAGCCCGCACACGCCGATGCGCGGGCGTTCGATCCCGAAGTCCTCGGCGAGGTCGTGGTGCAGTACGCGGGTGACCGCCTCGATGCGCTCCGGTGTGATTGCGTCGGGGACGTCGCGCAGGGACAGGTGCGTAGTCACCAGTGCGACCCGCAGGGATTCGGTCGCCAGCATCATCACGGGCATGGGCGCGCCGGCGCGTTCGGCCAGCCACTCGGTATGACCACTGAAGGGGATGCCGGCACGGTTGATCACGCCCTTGTGCACCGGGCCGGTGACCATCGCGTCGAAGGTGCCATCGAGACAGCCATCGGCGGCGGCGGCGAGCATCGCCAGCACGCCTTCGGCGTGCCGGGCGTCGAGGGTGCCCGTTTGCACGGGGCCGCCGGCTGGGACCGCGATGATCTCCAGGGTCCCGCGCGGTGTAGCGGTGCGCGGTCGTGCGGGGTCGAAGGGGATCAGGTGGATCGACTGGCCCAGTTGCTGCGCCCGTTGCTCAAGGACATCCGGATCGCCGATGGCGACGCGCTGGGTGCCACCGCCAGGCTCGTGGGCCAGGGCAATCAGCAGATCCGGCCCGATCCCGGCCGGCTCGCCAGCGGTCAGTGCCAGACGCGGGATTGCACCCGGCGTCCGGGCGTCAGGAGCCGAAGCCGTCAACGCGGTACTCGACATAGGCCTCGTCGCGCAGACGCCGCATCCACAGCTCGATCTCTTCTTCGCGCTTGCGGTTTTGCAGGATCTCGCGGGCACGGGCTCGGATCTGCTCGCGCGAGGTGTCGACCTCGCGGTGGTCGAGGACCTCGATGATGTGCCAGCCAAACTGGCTCTCCACCGGCTCGCTGATCTCGCCCGGCTGCAGGGCGTTCATCGCCTCTTCGAACTCCGGCACCAGCTCGCCGGGGCTGATCCAGCCGAGCTGGCCGCCCTGGGCGGCGGAGCCGGGGTCGTCGGAGTTCGCGCGTGCCAGGGCCTCGAAGTCGCTGCCCTCGCGGATGCGGTTATACAGGGACTCGGCCTGGCGGCGGGCCTCTTCGTCGCTGCGGACCTGGTCGGGGCTGATCAGGATGTGGCGTACCTGCGTCTGCCGGACTCGGGTCTGGTCGCCCCCTTCGCGGTCCACGAGCTTCATGATGTGGAAGCCGTTCGGCGAGCGCAGCACGTCACTGATCTCGCCGGTGCGCATCAGCACAGCCTCGCGGGCGAATACGGAGGGGATCTCGCCGGCGGTGCGCCAGCCGAGATCGCCGCCCTCCAGGGCATCCGGGGCGTCGGATTCGGAGATTGCCACGCTGGCAAAGTCCTCGCCTTCGCGCACCCGCTGGCGCAGTTCGCGGGCCTTCTCGCGGGCGGTGGCGATCTGGCCGGAGTCCGCGCCGCGCGGCAGGGAGACCTGGATATGCGCGATGCGATAGCGCACGCCGCGGTCAATGGCGCCGCTCTCGGAGGCGATCAGATCCGCGATCTCCTGGTCGCTGACGCGAATCTGGTTGTCGACCTGGCGGCGCTGCAGCTGGTTGACGGTCAGTTCGTTGCGGATCTGTTCGCGGAAGGCGTTGAAGTCGACACCGTCCTGCAGCAGGGCCTGGCGCAGCTGCGGCAGGGTCATGCGGTTCTCGCGGGCGATGTTCTCCATTGCCCGGTTCAGGGTCATCTCGTCGATGTTGATGCCGACCCGCTGGGCCTCCTGCAGCTGAACGCGCTCGACGATCAGGCGTTCCATGACCTGTCGTGCGAGGGTGTCGCGATCCGGCGGGCGGGTCCCGCGCTCCATCATCTGCTGGGCGACCAGGTTCATGCGCTCGACCAGCTCGCGCTGGGTTACCACGTCGTCGCCGACGACCGCGAGGATGCGATCGGTGAACTGATCCCCCTCCGGTGGCGTGATGGGCGCGGCGGGGGCGCCGGCCTCGGAGGCGGCGCCCGGGGTCACCGGGGCCTCGACGGCGTCCTCGGGTTGTTCGCTGCCGGGGACCTGGGCCTGCGCGGACAGGCCGAGGCTCAAGAGCACGGCGCCCAGTAGCGGGAGCCAGAAGGCCCGGCGGTGGTGGTCAGGGGAGTGCGTCATATCCGGCTATACCCTCGCTCAAAAGCGAATCCACGCCGGAGTCGAAGCGTCCGAGCCCGTCCAGCGTGAGTTGGAAATAAATCGAGTTGTCGTAGGTCTCGTCGAAGTCGTAGGCGCGGCGGGCGACCACTCGGATGCCATAGCAGCAACTACGATACTGAAGGCCGGCCAGAAGTTCGAGATCACGTTCCTCCTGCAGGCTGTAATTCCAGCGCCCGATCGCATCGATGCGCGGGGTCACCGGCCACAGCACGGAGACATCGGTCTGGTCGATGGAGCGGGCGCCCGCCTCGCGTTGACGATAGCCGACATTGATGCGGGCCCGCGCGCCCGGGCTGTAGCTGACCGACAGCGCTGTGAGGGTGGTCTCGCCTTCGTCCTGGTTGTACAGGATGGAGCCGCGACCGCTCCAGGCATCGCCGATGCGCACGCGACCCTCCAGGGCGAGATCCGAACGCGATTCGGTCAGCGGGTCGCCTTGCGGGTCGCGGCGGACCTCGCGGTCCTCGAAGTAGCGGATCTGGCCCGCCGACAGGCTCATCCGCTCCTGTCCGGTTTGCTCGTCGAAGATGCGCGTGGTCAGCGCGGTGGTCAGCTGGTGGGTGTCGCCGACGCGGTCGGCGCCGACGAAGCGATCCAGGCTGAACAGGTTGTCGAAGCTGAAGTCCGCCTCGCCGGTGTCGAAAATCGGGATATCGGTCTGGTCGACGAACGGGACATAGCCGTAGAAGATCCGGGGTTCCAGCGTCTGCAGACGACGCCCGTCCTGGATCGGGCGCTCGAAGACCAGCCCGGTGTCGACCGAGGCGCGCGGCACGGTGCGGCTGATCGACTCGGGGCCCGGGAGACCGCGGCGGTCCAGCTCGTAGTGGGTGTAGCGCACGCCGGCGCTGGGCTCGAAGAAGAAGCCCCCGGTATCGTAGCGCCACGAGGCCGTGGGGTTGAGGTCGAAGCGCGTGCCCAGGGGTTCCAGCGAGTCGCTCTCGCTACGCTCGAAGCGCACCAGTTCGGTGTCCAGGTCCCAGGCCAGGCCGCGCCCCAGATACTCGCCCGCCTCCAGGGTGATCTGCGGCAGGCGCTGGTAGGGCTCGCGCTGGGCCCGCAGCTCGGGGTCGATGACCTGGTAGTCCTCGATCCGGGTGCGCAGGCGGTAGGCGGGCTGGTTGTAGGTCAGGTCCGCTCGACGGCGCAGATAGGGCGTGCTGCCGGAGTAGCGGTCCGCGCCACCGAAGTCGCGGAAATACTCGCTGTCGGAGGCATCGGCGGCGTCCAGGCGAAAGCGCAGGTCCGAGGTCAGGCGGCTCTGGTGAAACCACTGCACGTAGTGCCGGTCGTCGCCGAATACGCGATCGCTCGGCAGGTAGCGGATATCGGCCACGCCCTCGTGGCGGGGCTGCAGATAACGGAACTCGGTGCCGAGCTTGACCCCGCGGTCCGACATGACGCGCGGGGTGAAAGTCGCGTCGTAATTCGGCGCGATGTTCCAGTACCAGGGCGTGCTGATATCGACCCCGTGTCGTGAGCTGACCCCGGCACTGGGCAGCAGGAAGCCGCTCTGGCGCCGGTCGTCCAGCGGGAAGTGGATATACGGCGTGTAGGCGATGGGCACGCCCTTGAAGTCGATGCGGGCGTTGCGGGCAACGCCGATCCCGCGCTCGCGGTCCAGCTCCAGATCGCGCGTGCGCAGCCACCAGCTGTCGTTGTTGATCGGGCAGGTGGTGTACTCGGCGTCCTCGAATTCGTGCAGGTGAGGCGCGAGCTGGATGCCCACCCCGGCGCTTCCGCGGGCCGGCACGGACTGCACCAGGTAGTCGATGCGCCGGAACTCCCCGGTCTCCTCGTCCAGACGGTATTCGCCGCCGTCGGTGTGCAGCAGAAGGTCGCCGTCGAACAATCGGGTGTCGCCCTCGGTACGTGCGAGGCCCGTGGCCCGGTCGTATTCAAGAAACTCGGTGTCCAGGCGGCGCCCTTGTTCGAAGAGCTGGACGTTGCCGCGGGCGCTGATCATCTCCCCCTCGCGGCGTACGTAATCGGCGTCGATATCGGTGATCTCGGCCGCGAGCTCGCGCATCTCGGGCCACTCCATGCCGGGGGCGAATTCGCAGCCCGGGGGGCGCTCCAGCCGCTCGAGTTCGGCCTGCGCCGTCGTGGCGGCGACGCCGAGCACGCAGGCAATGATGGCTCGCACTGTGGCCCGTCGGTGCAGTGGGCGTGCGTGGCCGGCTGGCGAGGGCGTCATGCGGGATTCAGCTTGAGGAAACACGGATCATGCTGGATCAGTGTTTCCCTAGCAGCTGGCGGATTTCGTCGAAGATCAGGGCGATGTCGCGGGTGCCATTCACGTGCTTGAGCAGGTCGCGGCGGGCGTAATATTCGATCAGCGGCTGGGTCTGTTCCTCGTAGACCTTCAGGCGATTGATGACTGTTTTTTCGGTGTCATCGGCGCGGTGGACGAGTTCGCCGCCGCACAGATCACAAACCCCTTCCCGCTGAGGCGGGAAGGTATGGGAGTTGAATACCGCGCCGCAGTCGCCGCAGGAGACGCGCCCGGTCAGTCGCTGTTTCAGCTCCTCGAACGGCACATCGATCTGGATCGCCTGATCCAGTGGTGCCCCGAGTTCCTCGAGCATGGTGTCCAGGGTCTCGGCCTGGGCGACGTTGCGTGGAAAGCCGTCGAGGATAAAGCCCTTTTGTGCGTCCGGCTCCTGCAGCCGGTCGCGGGTCAGTCCCAGGACCAGGTCGTCCGGTACGAGCTGGCCTGCGTTCATCGCGCTTTCGACCTGCTTCCCCAGGTCGGTCTGGGCGGCCATTGCGGCGCGCAGCAGGTCGCCGGTGGAGATCTGCGGGATGCCGAAGGTGGCGACCATCTTCTTGGCCTGGGTGCCCTTGCCGGACCCCGGGGCGCCCATCAGGACGATACGCATGGCTGACTCCTGCTGCCGGGTGCGGCGCCGAACCGCAGCACAAGCCGGGTACGAGGCGGCACGGTAAATGGCCATCGTGAAAGGGTTGCGGCGGTGCGGCGCAAACCGTTTCCCGAGCGCGGTCTTATACCGCCTGAGGGTGATCGGCCGCAACCGCTCACTACAGCCCGTGGCTCCCTGGCCTGACGGTGACGGGTGCCATTGCGGGGGCTCTCCCCTGTATAATCCCCCGCTCTTCAAAACAATCGGAATATAACCAAGCATGGACCTCAACCAGATCGAAGCCGGCAAGGATCTCCCCAACGACATCAACGTGGTAATCGAGATCCCCACCCAGGGCCAGCCCGTCAAGTACGAGATGGACAAGGACAGCGGGGCTCTGGTGGTCGATCGCTTTATGGCGGTCGCGATGTTCTATCCGTGCAACTACGGATTCATCCCGAATACGGAGTCGGAAGACAATGACCCGGTGGACGTGCTGGTGATCACCCCGGTGCCGCTGCTGCCGGGTTCGGTCGTGCGCTCGCGCCCGATTGGTATGCTGAAGATGACCGACGAGGCCGGTGTGGATGCGAAGATCCTCGCGGTTCCGGTGAGCAAACTGTGCACGCAGTCCGGGCGGTTCCAGGGGCCGGAAGATGTGCCGAAGGAGCTCCTGGATTCGATCAAGCACTTCTTCGAGCGCTACAAGGAGCTGGAGAAGGGCAAGTGGGTCAAGGTCGAAGGCTGGGTCGGCGCCGAAGAGGCCAAGGCGGAGATTGTTGCCAGCTACAAGCGTTACCAGAAGAGCAAGATCTGAGCCGGTAGCGGCCCGGCGTCAGCACGTGGCGTGGATCGTCCCCGCATCCCCGGGGCCGGGGTTCGCCGTGTGCGCGGCGTTCGTTGTTGTGGCGGTCCGCTGAAATGGCCGGGCGTGATGACTACGGACAGGAACAACAGGACCAGCAGCGGTTCGTCGTCCGTATTCTGCTGGCGCTGCTCCTGCTTGCCGCCGTTCTGCTCCTGATTGGCTGGCGCCTGTCGGGCCTTCAGGTCGGCGCGCATACCCATTTCACCACGCTGTCGGAGAATAATCGGCTGCGGGTGGAGCCGATTGCGCCCAGTCGTGGCGTGATCCGGGATCGCAATGGCCAGTTGCTGGCGGGCAACCGTGCCTCCTACCAGCTGGAGGTGACAGTCGAGCAGGCCGGCAATCTGGACGACCTCCTGGAGCGCCTGCACGACTTTGTCGATCTCTCCGACGCGGATATCGAACGTTTCCGCCGCGGCGTGCGTCAGCGCCGTCCCTTCCAGCCGGTGCTGCTCAAGGCGGGCCTGGACGACACCACGGTGGCCAGGATCGCGGTCTCGCGGCACGAGTTGCCGGGCGTGGAGATCGAGGCCCGGCCGATGCGCTTCTATCCGCTCGGCGACAAGTTCTCGCATGTGGTCGGGTACGTGGGCCGGATCAACGAGCAGGACCTGGCGCGGGTGGACCGGCGTGCCTATGCCGGCAGCTCGCATATTGGCAAGATCGGCATTGAGCGCTACTACGAGGATTTGCTGCATGGCCGCCCGGGTTACCGCCAGGTAGAGGTCAATGCCCAGGGGCGGGTGATTCGCGAGCTGTCGGTAACGCCACCGGAGGCCGGTACCGACATTACCCTCACCATTGACGCGGACCTGCAGCGTGCCGCTTACCGGTCGCTGGCGGGCCGGCGGGGGGCGATTGTCGCGCTGGATCCGAACAACGGCGAGGTGCTGGCGCTGGTCAGTGCCCCGGGATTCGACCCCGAGATGTTCGTGCACGGCATCTCCCAGGCCGCCTTTTCCGATCTGCAATCCGACCCCGCGCGGCCGTTGTTCAATCGCGCCCTGACCGGACAGTATCCGCCGGGTTCCACGGTCAAGCCCCTGGTGGGGCTGGCCGCGCTGGACGAGGGGATTACCACTGCGGATCGACGGATGTTTGCCCGTGGCTATTTTCAGATCCCCGGCCATGAGCGTCGCTATCGTGACTGGCGCCGGGAAGGGCATGGCTGGGTCGACATGTCGCGCGCCATCGCCGTGTCTTCCGACGTCTACTTCTACGACCTTGCGCATACGATGGGGATCGACCGCATGGTGCCGATGCTGGGGGCATTCGGGCTTGGGCAGCGCGTCGGTATCGATGCCACGGGCGAGCGCGCAGGTATCCTGCCCAGCCGTGACTGGAAGCGGGCCACACATGACCAGGTCTGGTTCCCCGGCGAGACCCTGATTACCGCGATTGGCCAGGGCTACATGCTGTCAACGCCGTTGCAGATGGCGGACTTCACGGCGACCCTGGCCGGGCGCGGACAGCGTATCCAGCCTCGCCTGCTGCAATCGATGGATAATGGCAACGGCGAACTCGAACGGTTGCTGCCGCAGCCTCGCGAGCCGGTGCAGGCGGCCCCGGAGCACTGGGACACGATTCACGAGTCGCTGATCGAGGCCGTGCATGCGCGCCACGGCACCGCCTGGGGGTCGATTGGCAGCCGCCCGCCGACGAATTACCGCATCGCGGGCAAGACCGGCACTTCGCAGGTCTTCGGGCTGGGCCAGGACGAGGAGTACGACGAGGACGAGTTGCCCCGGCATCTGTGGGATCACGCCCTGTTTGTCGGCTATGCACCCGCGGATGACCCACAGATCGCGGTGGCGGTGCTGCTCGAGCACGGCGGCTCGGGCGGTCGCGTGGCGGCCCCGGTGGCCCGCGAGGTGATGGACGCCTTCCTGAAAGGTGACGCCGGAATGACGCTTGACGTGCCGGAGGACGAATGATCAGCGTGACGGGTCGCGAGATGCCGCTAGGGCAGTGGGTGCTGGGGCGCCTGCGTCTGGATGGCGTGCTGCTGGTGCTGATCGGCATCCTGCTGCTGGTGGGTCTGGCGGTCCTGTTCAGTGCCTCCGGCGAGAGCATGATTGCCCTTGAGCGGCAGACCATGCGCATCGGACTCGGCGTGGCCGCGATGGTGCTGGTCGCGCAGATCCCGGTGCGTACCCTGCGGTCCCTGGCACCATGGCTGTTTGTGGCCGGTGTCGCGCTACTGTTGGCGGTCATGGTTGCCGGCGAGGTGGGCAAGGGGGCGCGGCGCTGGCTGGATCTCGGCTTCATGCGCTTCCAGCCCTCCGAGATCATGAAGCTGGCGGTGCCGATGATGGTCGCCTGGTACCTGTCCACTCGCAACGACCGCCCGCGTTTCCGCGACCTGCTGGTGACGGTGCCACTGATCCTGGTTCCAGTGTTTCTGATCATGCGCCAGCCGGATCTGGGGACCGCGATGCTGGTGGGTACCGCCGGTTTCCTGGTGATCTTCCTGGCGGGGCTGAGCTGGCGCTGGTTTGTCGGGCTGGGGCTGGCCGCGGCCGCTGCGATCCCGGCATTATGGCTGCAGATGCATGACTACCAGCGCCAGCGGGTGCTGACCCTGTTCAATCCGGAGTCGGACCCGCTGGGGACCGGTTATCACATCATTCAGTCCAAGATTGCGATCGGCTCCGGCGGGCTGTATGGCAAGGGCTGGCTGAACGGCACGCAGTCGCACCTCGACTTCTTGCCCGAACGTTCCACGGATTTTATTTTTGCGGTATACGCCGAGGAATTCGGGTTTATCGGTGTCGCACTCTTGCTGTTGCTGTATTTTGCGATCGTGGCGCGCGGGCTGTGGATCTCGGCCCTGGCCCAGGATCGTTTCGCCCGTTTGCTGGGCGGCAGCCTGGCGCTCACCTTCGCCGTCTACATGGTGGTCAATATCGCCATGGTGACCGGGCTTTTGCCCGTGGTTGGCGTGCCGCTTCCGCTGGTGAGCTACGGCGGTACATCACTGGTGACCCTTATGGTCGCCTTCGGTATTCTCATGAGCATCGCGTCGCAAAAGCGCCTGGTGAATCGATGACCCTGAATCTGCGCCCTCTGGGCACCCTTCGTTCCCTCCTCCTGCAGGCCGGGTTGATCCTGTCACTGGGGGCCTGCTCTCTGTCGAACGTCTCGGGGTCCGAGTTTCGCGCTGGCGACCCGCCCTACCTGGAGCGCGAGGAGGTGCAGGCCTTTATCGACGAACAGGTCGAGGCGGGTATGGATCGTGACGAACTGGAGGGCCTGTTCGCCGAGGCCGACCCCCAGCAGCGGATCCTCGACCTGATCTCGGCGCCCGCCGAGGCGCGTCCCTGGAAGGACTATCGCCCGATTTTCGTGAACGAGCTGCGCATCGAGCGTGGCGAGCGCTTCATGGAAGAGCAGGCCGAGACGCTGGCCCGTGCCGAGGAAACCTTTGGCGTCGAACAGGAAATGATTACCGCCATCATCGGTGTGGAGACCAACTACGGGCGCAACACCGGGGGCTTCCGCGTGTTCGATGCGCTGGTCACGCTGGGCTTTGACTACCCGCCGCGTGCGGATTTCTTCCGCAGTGAACTGGGCCAGTTCCTGACCCTGGTGCAGGAGGAGGGCCTGGATGTCCGCGAGACTCGGGGCTCCTACGCCGGGGCCATGGGACGCGGACAGTTTATCTCCTCGAGCTATCGCCACTATGCAGTGGACTTCGACGGCGATGGCCGCCGCGATCTGCTCAATTCGTGGCCGGATGCCATCGGCAGTGTGGCCAACTACTTCCGCGAGCACGGCTGGCAGACCGGCGAGCCGGTGGTGGCGCGGGCGCGGGTCGAGGGCGATGCCCACGAGGAACTGATCAGCCGCAATTTCCAGGCGCGCTTTGACCTCGACGAGCTTGCCGAGCACGGTATTTATCCCGACGAGTCCGTGGCCGAGGACGGGAAGTACTCGTTTATTCGTCTCGAGGGCGAGGACGGCTACGAGTACTATCTTGGTTACCCCAATTTCTATGTGATCACCCGTTATAACCGGAGCCCGCTGTATGCGATGGCCGTCCACCAGCTGGCCGAGGCCTTTGCCCAGTAACCGGTGCCGCCCTGGCGCGGTCGTCGCCGCGCCGGCGGTGTTGTTCGCGCTGGCGCTGGCGGGGTGCTCGTCGACCCCCGACCGCGAGGCAGACCCGGACCGCCCGCTGGGCGATGCGGCCTATGACGCCTACCCGGACCCGGAGGATGTCCCGCAGGATCTGGCCCTGATCCCCGACGCGGTGCCGACCGACGAGCCCCCGAGTCGCTACGGGAACCCGCCCGAGTACGAGGTCTTCGGGCAGCGTTACCGTACCCTGCGCACCAGCACCGGGTTCGAGGAAGAGGGCCTGGCCTCCTGGTACGGAACCAAGTTCCACGGCCGGCGCACCTCCAGCGGGGAACCCTACGACATGTATGCGATGACGGCAGCCCACAAGACACTGCCGCTGCCGACCTATGTCGAGGTCGTGAACCTGGAGAACGACCGCCGCGTGATTGTGAGGGTCAACGATCGCGGGCCCTTTGTGGACGAGCGCATCATCGACCTCTCCTATGCCGCGGCGCATCGGTTGGACATGACCGACGCCGGTGTGGCCCCGGTGCGCATTCGTGCCGTGGGGCCGGAAGACGTCGATTCGCCGCGTGTGGCCGAATCGCGCCCGCCAGTGCCGGAACCCATCGAGCTGGCCGAGGCCAGACAGGGGGGCGGCAGCAGCCCCGTTGCGGCATCCTCTGATGACGCGCGCGCTGCTACCGCAGCGAATGCCCCAGAGGCCGCCGCGAACAATGGCCGCTGGGTGCAGGTCGGGGCGTTTTCCGAACGCCGAACGGCGGAGGAGATCCAGCGCGATCTGGAGGCCCTCGGATTCGAGTCGGTCGAGATCTCGACGCTGGAACGCGACGAGCAGGCGGATCTGCATCGGGTGCGCATCGGCCCGCTGGAAGAGGTCGAGCTGCAGGAGGCGACCGAGCGCCTGCAGGAGGCCGCCCACGTCGACTACCGCATCGTCGACGACTGACGCCGCGTATCGCTCAGTTTTTGTACCGCCGGTTCCGTTTGCGTTCATCTGCGCGGACCCGGTCTGCTATCGTTAGCCATCTCTACAGGAGGCCTCGAACCACCATGATCCCCCCGCTCCATTCTGTCGCCCGCCGCGCCCTGATGACCCTCTCCCTGGCCGTGTGCGTGGCCGCCATGCCGGCGATGGCGGATGAGCCCCTGCCGGTTCCGGGCAGTGGTGGGGCCATGCCGAGCGGGATCCCCAGCCCGCCCTCTGATGTGACGGCGAAGAGCTATGCATTGATGGACTTTGACTCGGGTCTGATGCTGGCCTCGCGCGAGGCGGATGTTGATCGCGAACCGGCCAGCCTGACCAAGCTGATGACGGCCTATGTCGTGTTCGGCGAGATTCGTGACGGGCGGCTGGGGCTCGAGGACACGGTGACGATCAGCGAGCGGGCCTGGCGCACGGGCATGCGGGGTGCGTCGCGCATGTTCATCGAGGTCGGCGACGAGGTGAAGGTCGAGGACCTGCTGCGCGGGATGATTATCCAGTCCGGCAACGATGCCTCCACTGCGCTGGCCGAGGCCGTGGCCGGTTCCGAAGGGGCGTTCGTCGACATGATGAACAACCAGGCGCGTGAACTCGGGATGACGCGCTCGTATTTCACCAACTCGCACGGGCTGCCGTCCGACGAGCCGCAGTCGACCTCCGCTCAGGATATGGCGCTGCTGGCGCGGGCGCTGATTCGGGAGTTCCCCGACCTTTACGGCTATTACAGCGAGCGCTCGTTCGAGTTCAACGATATCTCGCAGAGCAATCGGAACATGCTCCTGTGGCGTGACGCCGGTTTCGATGGCCTGAAGACGGGCTGGACCTCCGCGGCCGGGTACAACCTGGTCTCGTCGGCGAAACGCAGCGATCGCCGGCTGATCGCCGTGGTGCTGGGAATCGAGGCCTCCAATCACCAGGAGGGTGGCACGCGCCGGGCCAACGAGTCGCAGGCCCTGGTCAACTGGGGCATGCGTTTTACCGAACCGCAGCGGCTGTTCGAGGCGGGCACGCAGCTGGGCAGCCCGCGCGTCTATCGTGGTGCGGATAGCGAGGTGTCCGTCGGGCTAGCCGAGGACTTCTGGGTGATCGTGCCCCCGGGTCGCGGTGACAACCTTGAAGCCACGATGGAGCTGAACCAGCCGCTGGAAGCGCCGCTGGCCGCAGGGGCCGCTGTGGGTGAGGTGCAGGCTCGCCTGAATGGCGAGTTGATCGGGCAGCAGCCGGTCGTCGCCCTTGAAGAGGTGGAGGAGGGCGGACTGATGCGGCGCCTGTGGGATGGTGCTGCCCTGTCGTTGCGCTCGGTCTGGCCGTTCTGATTCGGAGCGAGTGTGAGCGTTGCGTATTTCAATGGTGAGTTCATGCCGCTCGAATCCGTGCGGATCTCCCCGCTGGATCGCGGGTTTCTGTTCGGGGACTCGGTCTACGAGGTGATTCCCAGCTACGCCGGCCAGTTGTTTCTGCTGACGGAACACCTGGAGCGACTGCAGCGCTCGCTGGACGCCATCCGCCTCGAATCGCCGCTGTCGCTCGACCAGTGGCGGGCTATGCTGGAAGAGCTCGTCCGGCGCAACGAGGGGGATGAGCCCATCGATCTCGGCCTGTACCTGCAGGTCACGCGCGGGGTTGCCCCGCGCGACCACGCCTTTCCCGCCGTCGGACCGCCCACGGTCTTTGCGATGGCGAATCCGATCGCGCCCCTGCCGGACACGACCCGCCAGGCCGGGGTCGCGGCAGTGACGGGGCCCGATACGCGCTGGTCGCGCTGCGACATCAAGGCCACTACGTTGCTGGCCAACGTGCTCGCGCGTCAGGAGGCGCGTGAACAGGATGCGGTCGAGGCCATCCTGCTGCGGGACGGACAGGTGACGGAGGGTGCGGCCAGCAATGTGTTCGCTCTGGTGGACGGCACGCTGGTGACACCACCGCTGGCAGCATCGCTGCTCCCGGGGGTAACAAGGGACCTGGTCCTGCGCCTGGCTGCTCAGTGTGGTCTCGATGTCGTGGAGCGCGATCTGTCCGAGTCCGAGTTGCGTGCGGCCGACGAGATCTGGCTGACCAGTTCCACCAAGGAGCTCCTGCCGGTTTGTCGGCTCGACGGCCATCCGGTCGGAGCCGGGTTCCCGGGGCCGGCCTGGAAGGCCATTCATGCCGCGTATCAGCAGGCAAAGTGCGACGCTCACCCGTCCCGGACGGCGGTCGAGGGGTGCGCATGACAGACGAACGCGAAAGTCTGATCGAGTTTCCCTGTCGTTTTCCGATCAAGGTCATGGGGGACTCGCACCCGGAACTCCTGGAGGCCGTGGAGGCTTGCGTGGCCGAGCATGTGCCGGACCCGGACGATGCCGTGATCCAGCAGCGCGCGTCCAGCGGCGGGCGCTTCGTCGGCATTACCATCACCTTCACCGCGACCAGTCAGACCCAGCTCGACGACCTCTACCGGGCCCTGGGACGCTGCGACCGGGTCCGCATGATCCTGTGACCGGCATGCTCGTTCCCGGGCCGGAGGTCCGCCTGCTGGGTGTGCAGCCCTACGTCCCCGTCTGGCAGGCGATGCAGCTCCAGGCCCGGGAGCGGGATGCGTCCCGTCCGGATGCGTTCTGGTGCGTCGAGCACCTTCCCGTCTTCACTCAGGGTCGTAATGGCCGCCCCGAGCACTTGCTGGACCCCGGCGCGACGCCGGTGGTGGTGATCGACCGCGGCGGGCAGGTGACCTGGCATGGCCCCGGGCAGCTGGTCGTCTACACGCTGGTGGACCTGCCGCGGCTGGGGATCGGGGTCCGGCGTCTAGTCGAATGCCTGGAACAGGCCGTGATCGATACGCTCGCGCAATGGGGTATCCATGCACAGCGTCGCGAGAAGGCGCCGGGGGTGTATGTCGGCGTGGCCAAGATTGCGGCGCTGGGTTTGCGCATCCGGCATGGGCGCAGCATCCATGGGCTGGCGCTGAACATCGCCCCGGATCTGGCGCCGTTTCAGCGCATGAATCCCTGTGGCTATCCGGGCCTCGCCGCGACCTCCATGCAGCATCTGCTCGGCCCGGTGGATGCCACCCGCGTCCGCGAGCAGCTGCTCGCCCACCTGACCGCGCAGTTGTTTCCCGCCGAGGTGGCGAGCATCCGGCATGAACCCTCTTTGCCGCCTGAGCTCGTCCGTATTCTGGCGCTGGGGCGTTGTCCCACGTCCTGAGGCTGGGCCTGGTTCGTCCTCTGGAGTTTACGGTGGCTTCGGTCCGCCGCCTGCCTGCGCTGTCTCGCCAGCGCGCCGCGCCCGTTGTTGATCAACAACTGGCTTTCTTGCTTGCCCAAGAAAGTACCCGTCGAGGCGCGCCCGAATTCCGCCCGGGAACCTTGCTCCAGGGTCCTCGGGCCGGCGGCGCTGAAACTCGCTGCGCTGTCGCTCCGCTCAGACAGTCAGCGCCCCCGTTTCTATTTTGAATCGTCCGTCCCGAGGACCCTTCCGCAAGGGGCTTCATACGGGGGGGATGAAGGTCAAAACAAAAGTATCCCCATGCCTGCAGCCAACTCCAACGCCGTAGGGTGCGGTTGAGCGCAGCGAAACGCACCGTTCCGACGTCGGGGCAACCCTGATGCGATTCGCTACGCTCATCGGCATCCTACCCACCCCTTGGCGCCCGCTCGCGGGCGCGGCACGCCATGGCCGAAGGCCGAGCGTGCCTAAAATGTCGGAAGATCCAGCCTCCATCCATGTGCTACGTCGCTGGGACAGCCGTTGTTTGGACCTTCACCCCCGTTGTCGTCGCGCCGAGTGGAGAGGGTTTTCGCGGGAAGAGAGGCGCTGACTGTCTGAGCGGAGCCGAAGGCGTAGCGAGTTTCAGCGCCGCCCGCGAAAACCCTCGGAGCGAGGGAAACCCCGGCCCGCATAGCGGGCCGGGGTCGCGGCAGTCGGGCGTGTTTCTTGGTTACTTCTTTGCACGAGCAAAGAAGTAACTCGGGGCGCGCTGCCGAGACAGCGCTTGGCAGGCGGCCGGACGAAGCCACCGCAAACACCGGATGCCGAATCAGGCCTAACTCTCAGGACGTGGGACGACGCCCCAGTGGCAGAGTACGGCAGGGCGGGTCAGGCGGTTTCGAGGCCCTGGGCCTGGAGGTCGGCGTGGTAGGACGAGCGGACCATGGGCCCGCTGGCCACCTGCTTGAAGCCCATTTCGCGCGCGGCTTCGCCAAGATCGTCGAACTCCTCCGGGGCCAGGAAACGCGTGACCGGCAGGTGGTGGCGCGAGGGCTGCAGGTACTGGCCCAGGGTCAGCATGTCGCAGCCGTGTTCACGAAGGTCCGCCAGGACCTCCAGCAGTTCCTCGCGGGTCTCGCCCAGCCCGAGCATCAGGCCGGACTTGGTCGGCACCCCGGGGTGCTGTTCGCGGAAGCGCTTCAGTAGTTCCAGTGACCACTGATAGTCGGCGCCGGGACGCGCCTCGCGGTAAAGCCGCGGGATCGTCTCGAGGTTGTGGTTGAAGACGTCCGGCGGGGCCTGGTGCATGATCTCCAGCGCCCGGTCCATGCGGCCGCGGAAGTCGGGCACCAGGATCTCGATCTTCGTGGTCGGATTCAGGGTGCGGACCTCGCGGATGCAGTCCACGAAGTGGCCGGCGCCACCGTCACGCAGGTCGTCGCGATCCACCGAGGTGATGACCACGTACTTCAGGCCCAGCGCCTGGATGGTCTCCGCCAGGTGGCGAGGCTCGTCCGGGTCCAGGGCCTCGGGGCGGCCATGCGCGACGTCGCAGAACGGGCAGCGGCGGGTGCAGATGTCACCCATGATCATGAAGGTGGCGGTGCCGTGGGCGAAGCATTCGCCGAGGTTCGGGCAGCTCGCCTCTTCGCAGACGGTGTGTAGCTTCTGGTCGCGCAGGATGCGCTTGATGCGCTGCACCTCGGGCCGGGCCTGGCTCTGGGCACGGATCCACTTCGGTTTGCGCTGCGGCTGCTCGGTCGGGCGGATCTTGACCGGGATGCGCGCGACCTTGTCGGCGGCGCGTTGTTTTTCGCCAGGTTGGGGGCGGGTTCGAGTATCCATATGTCTTCCCTGAGTGGGTTGCGGTCGCCCCGCCAGTGCCGGGGCGATAGCAGCGCGATCGGGGTCAGGCGACCTCGCGGATCAGCGCATCGATTTCGCGGCGGGCCGTGTCGATTGCAGGCAGCTGCCCGTCGTTGTCGAGCACGAAGCCGAATCGGGTCACGGCGTTTAACTCGGCGAGTGGCGTGCGGTCCACCAGGGCATCGTCGCCGTCGCGCGTGCAGGCGCTGCGAGCGATGCGCACGATGTCCGTCAGCGGTGCTGCCGTGGCCGTTTCCGGACCGCCGGATTCGCGAATGGCCTCCATGATATCGGATGCCAGACCCCATTGTTGGGCAACCAGTTCGCCGATCAGGCCTTCCAGGCGATAGAGGATGCGTTCGATGTCCTCGGCACTGCGGTCGGGGTGGCTGCGGGCGACCTCGCCGATGATGGGCAATGCGCCGACGCGATGCAGCAGGCCGACCAGCAGGGCCTTTTGGGGATCGACTGCCTCGCTCTGGTCAGCCAGCACGCAGCTGATGGCCGCGATTCGGGCCGAACGGCGCCACAGGCGTTCCAGCAGGCCGTGGTAAGGGCTGCCGCGCTGGATGAAGACCTGGTGCGCGGCGAGCGCCATCACCAGTTGGCGGGTCCGTTCCAGGCCGAGGCGGGAGACCGCATCGGCCAGCCGCGAGACCTCGCGCTGACTCCCCATTGCCGGGCTGTTGGCCACCGACAGCAGGCGCGCGGCGACACTGGGGTCTTCCTCGATGATGCGGGTGACCCGTTCGATATCGACGTCCGGGTCCTTGAGCGCCGCCTGCAGGTGCAGCGCCACTTCCGGCAACTGCGGCAGTTGTAGTTCGCCGGAGAGGGCACGGGTGTAGATGCCGGTGAACAGCTCCCCTTCGAGGTCGGACAGCTCGATCTCGCTGACTTCCACGCCTTCGCGTGCACCGTCGATCAGGTTCTCGTAAACCTTTCGGTCGAACAGGGCGATACGCCCGCTACTCGCCGCGATCGCGTGGCTGTGGTAGTCGCGTTCATTGAACAGCGGGTTCAGGGATTCCGGGCTGCCGCCCTTGAGGATGACCGACTGGCCGTCGTCAGACAGGATTACCCGGCCTTCAAGTAGAAAGATCAGATGGCGCCATTCGTCACGCGCATGCAGTTTCAGACCGGGCTTGATATCCAGGGTGCTGGCGTGCTGGAGGAGTTTGTGGTGCGCGCGCTCGCCGAGGTCGGCGAACGGGACCAGTTGTGGAAGACGTTCCTCGAGCACCAGCGCCTCTACATATCAAAGAGTTTTTGCAATTCCGCCAGGTCGGCGGATCGGGCCTCCAGGAATGCGATCGGTTCCCCGGGGGCGGGGGCATCGATGCCCAGGAGTTCGAAAGCCTTGACCTCGGACGGGGGCGGCAGTTCTTTGCCCTCGGCCTGCAGCGCGGCGTACTGGGCGACCAGCGCGATACTGGCATAGTCGGGCTCCGCCGGCCGGTAGCTCCAGTCGCTGCTGTGTTCTGCGACGTTGACCAGGTCTCCGCCCAGGTCCCAGTAGTTGATAACCAGCACGCCGGCCAGATTGCGCAGGCGGCGAACCAGACGGGCGACACGCTCGGGCTCCGGGTGATCCTCGCGGACCTCGATGAACTGGATGATCGGGACGGCCCCGATGCCGGCCACCAGGCCGGCGAGCAACGCGCGCTCACGGTCCAGCAGCTTCAGGGAGTCGGCCACCAGATAGGCATAGGCCGATTGCAGTACCCCGTGTTGCCAGACCGCCTCCATTGCCTCACGCGTGGTGGCGTGGCGCGCCTTGAAGGCCTGCCGCATGGCCATGTTCATGGCCAGCATGCGGGTATTGCGAAAGCCCAGACGCGTCACCGCGTCACGTACCGACTGGATCTGTTGCGCGCCGCGGAACAGGGGGCTGTTCGTGGCGTGCAACAGGGCCCCGGCGATGGTCCCGTCGCGCTGAATGACATCGGTCAGCTTGTCGATGTCCGCGTCTGGATCCTTGGTCAGCTCCTGGATGCGCAGGGCGACCTCGGGCATGGTTGGCAGCTCCAGACGATTGCTGGTGATCAGGTCGTACAGCTCGCCGAAAAAGGCACCTTCCGTATCATCCAGCTCGGTGTCGTGCATCACCAGCGAGGCACTGTGGGCCTGCTCCAGCGCCCCTGTGGGCACCTCCAGCATGCGGCAGGGCTTTTCGGTGATGATGAAATCGTGCTGGCCGGCCCCGCCGTCGAACATCTGCAGCGGCGGCTCGCCGTCGCCATCGCCCATGGTAATGCGCGAAGGGGTGCCGCCGCTGACGCGTACCAGTTGCCCGCTTAGCAGGAACAGGTGCCGGTCCGCGACGTCCTGCGGACGCAGGCGCTTGCCGGCGGGCAGCTCCGGGCTGGCGCATGCCTGGGCCAGTTCCGCACGGGCGGACTCCGACAGGTGCGCGGTGAGGTCCATTTCCTGGAGCAGACTGTCGATGGTCGTCGTGTCCATGAGCGATTCCGTTGCCTGTGTTTCGATCATTCCCTGGTCCGGGCGGGGCGCCAGTGGGTTCGTGTCTCCCCGGGTCGCTGTGCCCGGCCGCGCAATCACCGCAGTGGATCTTGCCGGGTATTTTGCGGGGGAGTCGCGTCTTGTGACGTGGATCTCAGTGTAGCATCCCGTGCTGGTTCAAGGCCCCCGCGACAGGCGAAGGAGGGGCGTTCGTGCGAGTCGACCAGGCCTTCGGCACGCAGGAAGGCCCGCGCATCGTCGGCGTCCTCGTCAAACCAGCGTGCGGTCGATCCCAGGCGGAAGCTGTAGCCCCAGGTGTCCATGTCCCGCATCAGGCGCTCGCGACCCACTCCGGGCAGGGCATCGGCGAGCAGGATCTGCAGATAGCACACCCCGCATTCCTCCAGATCATCGCCGCCGGCATTGGTGTGCAGAGTCGCGCGGCGCTCGGGTTCCATGCAGATCAGGTGTGCGGCCTCGTGCAGAGCCGAGTGCAGCGGGGTGTCCGGGCGCACATGCACGGCCAGCCCGATGATCCCGGCCTCGGGCTCGCCCCACCAGGTCCCGGGCAGCGTGGCACCGGGCGGATGCATCACCAGTTCCAGCCCGTAGCGTTCGAGCAGGTCCCGCAGCGGGGTCTCGATGGCGGGATCGCCGCATTCAAGAACGGTTGGGCTCATGGGTCAGAGTTGCCGGGCAGGGCCTGGGTGTGGGCGCGGCTGCGGCGCGGGCATTCCTCCGGGTGCTCGCGGCACCAGGCATCCACCCGTTTGGCAAGGTCGTCCTGAAAGCACAGGAGGTAGAAGCGGGCCTGCTCGCGGTTGGCGATGGCCGGTCGCCCGAGGGCGTCGGCCACGCCGGTGCGCAATGCGGCGATGATTGCGTTGGCGGCCTTTTTCTGCGGCCAGGCGGTGATTTGTTCCCACGCCGCGGGGCTGAAATACAGCCGGAGCAGGTCCGGGCGCGTGGTCAGCAGCATGCGCGTGACATTACGCAGGGTCGTCTCGGCCTCGCCCCAGTCGTGAACCAGGCCGCCCTCCAGCAGGCGTTCAATCTCCTCGCGGCCCTTGGGCGAGAGCATTGCGTGCTAGGCGCCCGCGGCTTCTTCCGGCGTCAGGGCGCGGATGGACAGCGCATGGACCTCGCCGGAGTCGATCTGGTCGCGCACCGTCGCGTAGACGGTCTGGTGCTTCCTGACCTTGTTCATCCCGGCGAACTGCGGGCTGACGACCAGGGCCTCGAACTTGCCCTCGCCCCCGGTCACTTCGACCTTCTCGGCCTCCGGCAGGCCGGCGCGGATGAGTTCGGCCACTTGATTGGCTTCCATGGTGAGTCCTTGATGTCGATGTGTATGTCGGCAGAGGCCGCATGATAGCCAGTGGCGTGTCACGACAGAAGGGCGGGGCGGGCCGGGCGCGGGAACTCGTGGTCGCCGTGAGGTTCCGAATCGGAACAATGGCGCACGCCGCATGTGCCCGGTTGGTGCGTGAACCGGCCGCCGGTTAGCATCGAGCCATGTACCCCAATGGACCGGCCCTTGTGGCCACGGAGGACACCGCATGATTTTCAAGCAGCTGTTCGAGGATGAATCGTCCACCTACACCTATCTGCTGAGCTGCCCGGATACGGGCAAGACCGCGCTGATCGATCCGGTCATCGAGACCGTGGACCGCGACCTGCGTGTGTTGCAGGAGATGGGGCTGAGCCTCGACTACGCGATCGAGACGCACATCCACGCCGACCACATCACCGGCGGCAAGATGCTGCGCGAGCGGACGGGCTGCCAGCTGGCCGGCCCGGCGCTGGACGAGCTGCCCTGCCGTGACGTCGACCTGCGCGAGGGCGAGCCCTTCCAGGTGGGGAATCTGGTGATTAACCCGCTGTTTACGCCAGGGCATACCGATACCCATCACGCCTATCTGATGGATCACGTCGGCCTGAAGATGCTGTTCTCGGGTGATGCTTTGCTGATCGAGGCCTGCGGCCGCACCGATTTTCAGTCGGGTGACGCCAAGACCCTGTACCGGTCGATCCACGACAAGTTCTTTACCCTGCCAGACGAGACGCTGGTGTATCCGTGCCACGACTACGAGGAGCGTCAGATCACCACCATCGGGCAGGAGAAGATGCGCAACCCGCGCCTGGGCAAGAACAAGCCCGAGGCCGAGTTCATCAAGATCATGGAGGAGATGGACCTGCCGTATCCGAAGAAGATCGACTGGGCGCTGCCCGGCAACGAGGGCTGCGGGATCTGTCCGGACAACCTGCCGGACGAGAAAAAGCGCCTCTGCGAGCCGGATCAGCAGGGCTGACCGAGGGTGGCGGGGCCGATTGCACGGCCCTGACACTGGCATCGGGGTGTGGTGGGCGGTTTTGCCTGCCCACCGGACCCCTTACACTCCACCCTCATGAGGAATACCAACCCCGTGGAGCGCCTGCGCGCGATCATGGCGCGCCTGCGTGATCCCGAGCAGGGCTGTGCCTGGGACCGGGCGCAGACTGCCCAGACCATCGTGCCCCACACACTCGAGGAGGCCTTCGAGCTGGCCGACGCGATCGCTCGCGACGATGGCCGCGAGGCGGCCAGTCGCGAGCTGCGCGACGAACTGGGCGATCTTCTCTTTCAGGTGGTCTTTCAGGCACGGATCGCGGAGGAGGCGGGGCGCTTTGACCTCGATGACATCGCCCGTGCGATCGGCGACAAGCTGGTGCGGCGCCACCCGCATGTATTCGCCGATGCCGAATACTCGGATGATGCCGCCCGCGAGGCGGCCTGGGAGTCGGCCAAGGCCGAGGAGCGCGCCGCGCGCGACCACCACAGTGCGATGGACGATATCCCGCTGGCGATGCCGGCCCTGGCCCGTGCCGCCAAGACCCAGCGCCGCGCGGCCCGGCTGGGCTTCGACTGGGACGACCCGGCCCCGGTGCTGGAGAAGATCCACGAGGAACTGGACGAGGTCCGCGAGGAGTTGGCCGGCGACGCCGATCCCGAGCGCGTGGCCGAGGAGATCGGCGATCTGCTGTTTGCCGTGACCAACTGGGCGCGCCACCTGGGGGTGGAACCGGAGGGCGCGCTGCGCGGGACCACGCGCAAGTTCGAGGCGCGCTTTCGTACCATGGAGGCCCTGGCCCGCGCGCATGGGCAGGCCCTTGAACAAATGGATTTCGACGCCCAGGAGGCCCTTTACCAGGAGGCCCGGCGGCGTGAACGCGACACCAACACGGACCTCGAATGACACACGCTGTTGAACTGCCCGAACACTTTATGCCGGCCCGGATCGAGGTCATCGAACAGGTCACACCGCTGATCAAGGTCTTTACCCTGTCGGCTGACCCGGCGCGCTTTTCCAGCAAGGCCGGGCAGTGGCTGGACCTGGTGATCCCGCAGCCCGCTGGCAAGCCCTTTGTCGGGGGGTATTCGGTGGTCTCCGCGCCGCGTGATGACGGGCGGCTGCAGCTCGCGATCAAGTATGCCGATCACCATCACGCCACGCATTACCTGCACACCACCGCGCGCGAGGGGGATACGGTCTATATCACCCCCGGCCAGGGCAGCTTCTTCTTCGAGCCGGGTATGGCACGGAACGTCGTGCTGCTGGGCGCGGGGATTGGGGTCACGCCGCTGTTCAGCATCCTGCGCGCGGTCAATGACGGCATGCCGGACGTCTACGCCCATCTTGTCTACAGCGTCGCCCACCAGGACGAGATGCTGTTCCCCGACGAACTGGCGCACCTGGCCAAGGCCGAGAACATCGACGTAACGCTGACCGTGACGCGCGAGGCCGAGGACTGGCTGGGCCACACCGGGCGCATCAGCCACGAGCTCCTCGAGTCCCTGAACCTGCCGCGCGACGCCCTGTTCTACTTCTGTGGTTCGCGCGAGTTCATCGAGGACATGGCCACGCTGCTGGCCGAGTGGGGAATCCCCGAGGCCCAGCTCAAGTACGAGAAGTGGTGGTAGCGCCGTAGCGCTTGCCTCCATCATTGCGAGGAGCCGCAGGCGACGCGGCAATCTGCCCGAAGCTGGACGTCGCTTTGGGGTTCGCTGGCTTGCGGATACCGCTTGCTTCGTCGCGAGGTTCCTCGCAATGACGGGGAAGCAGGTTACGGCCGGCGGCGGTCGCCGGGGCGCAGGGCGTTGTCCGGGGCCAGGATCGTCGGCTGGCCGTCCAGGGCCGGGTCGGTCTCGGGGTAGTCGCGAATAAAGTGCAGCCCGCGGCTTTCCTTGCGGGACAGGGCGCTGGTTACGATGATCTCCGCGACCATGGCCAGGTTGCGCAGCTCGAGCAGGTCCGGCGAGATGCGGAAGTGGCTGTAATACTCGTGAATTTCTTCCTGCAGGATGCGGATGCGGCGCTCGGCGCGGTGCAGGCGCTCGCGGGTGCGCACAATGCCGACGTAGTCCCACATCAGGCGGCGCAGTTCGTCCCAGTCGTGGGCGACCACGACCTCTTCCTCGGATTCCGTGACCCGTGACTCGTCCCAGGCGGGCGGTACCGCGAGCTGCTCCGGCGCGGGCAGATCGGTCTGTGACAGGATATGCTCGGCGGCGGCGCGGGCGTAGACCAGGCACTCCAGCAGCGAGTTGCTGGCCATGCGGTTGGCCCCGTGCAGACCGGTGTAGGAGACCTCGCCGGCCGCGTACAGGCCCGGCAGATCGGTCTGGCCAAAGTGGTTCACCATCACCCCGCCACAGGTGTAGTGCGCGGCCGGCACCACCGGCAGCGGTTCGCGAGTCATGTCGAAGCCGAACTCCAGGCAGCGCTCGTGGATCGTCGGGAAGTGTTCGCGGATGAACTCTGCTGGCTTGTGACTGATGTCCAGGTTCACGTGATCCAGGCCGAGGCGTTTCATCTCGTGGTCGACCGCGCGCGCGACGATGTCGCGCGGGGCCAGTTCCGCGCGCTCGTCGAAGCGCGGCATGAAGCGCTCGCCGTCGGGGAGTAACAGCAGTCCACCCTCGCCACGTACCGCCTCGGAGATCAGGAACGATTTGGCGCGCGGGTGGAACAGGCAGGTTGGGTGGAACTGCATGAACTCCATGTTCGCGATGCGGCAGCCGGCCCGCCAGGCCATTGCGATCCCGTCGCCGGTGGCGCCATCGGGGTTGGAGCTGTACAGATAGACCTTGCTCGCGCCGCCGGTCGCCAGGATCACGGTTGGGGCGAGGATGGTCTCCACTTCGCGGGTCTTGGCGTCCTGCACATAGGCGCCGATCACGCGCCGGGTGCCATCCACGGGCTGGGTGATCAGGTCCACTGCCACGTGGCGCTCGAAGACCTCGATGCTGGCCTGCCCGGAGGCGCTCTTCACGAGGGCGTCCTCAATCGCGCGGCCGGTCGCATCGGCCGCATGGGCGACGCGCCGGGCGCTGTGCCCCCCCTCGCGCGTCAGGTGCAGCCGGCTGCGCCCCTCCAGGGCCTCGCGCGTGAACGGCACGCCGAGGTTCAGCAGCCACTGGATCGCCTCGGGGCCGGCGGCCACGGTGCGGCGTACGGCGTCCGGATCGCACAGGCCGGCCCCCGCATCCAGGGTGTCGGCGATATGGGCATCGAACGAGTCGGCGCGGTCGAGAACAGCGGAGATGCCGCCCTGGGCATAGCGGGTCGAGCCTTCGTCCACCGGGCCCTTGCTGATCACGGTTACGCGGCGATGGGGGGCCAGATGCAGGGCGGCGGAGAGCCCCGCCGCGCCACTCCCGATGACCAGTACGTCGGCCAGGCGAGGTTGTTGTACTGTTCCCATGGCTCAGGTAACGTGCTGCGCTTGTTGCCCGAGCAAATCGTGGCCCTTTCGCAACAGTGTTGTGCGGAAAGCGAACTTAATGCGAGTCAGGCGGTCCATGCATCATAGATTACCGGAGACCGGTGCCCTGGCGGGAGCCCCCGCATGAGCGAGAAGGCTTCCGACGAGGCCCTGGTCAAACGCGTACAAAACGGCGACAAGGCGGCTTTCGACATCCTGGTGCTGAAGTATCAGCACAAGATCATCAATCTGGTCGGGCGCTATGTGCATGATCAGGCTGCCGCCCTGGATGTGTCCCAGGAGGCCTTTATCAAGGCGTACCGGGGGCTGGCGAACTTTCGCGGCGAGAGTGCGTTCTACACCTGGCTCTACCGTATCGCCATCAATACGGCCAAGAACTACCTGGTTTCCCAGGGACGGCGGCGGCCGGAGGCCGAAGTCGACGCACAGGACGCGGAACAGATGAGCGGTGATTCCGCTCTCAAGGACAATGCAACCCCGGAGGGGGAGCTCTTGTCCGAGGAGATAGAAGGCGCGGTGCAGCGCACCATCGAGAAACTGCCCGACGACCTTCGCATGGCGATTATGCTGCGCGAAATCGAGGGACTGAGTTACGAAGAAATCGCGCAGACGATGGGATGTCCGATCGGTACCGTACGGTCGCGCATCTTCAGGGCCCGCGAGGCCATCGACCGGACCTTGCGTCCTTTGTTAGACGAAGAATGACGAGAAGCACCATGAAAGAACAAGTCACCAAGAATGAACGTCTATCCGCCCTCGTAGACGGAGAAACGGATGACTTCGAGACGCGGCGCCTGATCGACGAACTGGTCAAGTCCGAAGAGGACCGCAACCAGTGGGAACGCTATCACCTGATCGGCGACAGTCTCCGCGGCGGGCTGCGCAACACCGCCCCCGCACATTTCATGGATGATATCCGCACGGCCCTGGCGGACGAACCCGTCCTGCAGGGCGTACCCCGACGCGAGTCGCCGCGCTGGCTGAAGCCCGTCGCCGGCACCGGAGTGGCCGCGGCCGTGGCGATGGTCACGCTGGTTGGCATGCAGATGCTGGGGGATCAACCCGGTCAGGATGCGACCCCGGTGGCCGTGGAAAGCGGTACCCCGGCGGCTACGGGTGATGTGCAGACGGCCAGCTCCCGCGCCGGTGCCGATGACTCGGCACAGACAGAGGGTGGCGACTCCCTGGATCCGCGGTTTGCCCGCTACCTCGAGAACCATGCCGAACTGACCGGTCCGGGCTCCTCGGCCCTGGGACGCGTACGCTACTCGGTCAGCGACGAGTAATACGTCATGTGGCGTGGGCTGCCGCTCGTTCTGGCCGCAACCGCGCTCTGCCTTCCGGCACAGGTCCTCGCGGACGAGGCCTCGCCGTCGGAATGGCTCGAGCGCATGACGACAAGCCTGCATGCGGAGAGTTACCAGGGCACCTTCGTGTTGCAGCGCGATGACCGCATCGACACCATTCGCGTGGTGCATGTCGCCGAGGATGGTGGCTACCGCGAACGTCTGGAAACCCTGACTGGCGCCGAACGCGAGATCCTGCGATCGGTGGACCGACTGAGCGCTATCAAGGGCGCGCGCGGCGCGTCGGGCGATGGTGCGCAGTCGCCGCTGGGGCCTGCCGGTGCGCCCGTTTCCCTGCTGCAAGAACACGACCTCTATTCCCTGGACATCCAGGGCCTGGACCGCGTGGCCGGTTATCCCTGCACCCTGATTCTGGCGCGCGCGCGGGATGCTCTGCGCTACAGCCATCGCTACTGTCTCCATATGGACAGCGCCCTGCCGCTCCTGAGCGAGCTGTACGACCCCAAGGGCAAGCTGCTGGAGCGGCTTGCCTTCACCGATCTGGAGTTGAGCGGCGAGATCGCCGAGAGCGAACTCGAGCCGACGACCGATCAGGCCGAGCACATCGAGGTGCGCGCCGATCGCGGCCACAAGAAGCCCCAGTGGGACGACGACAACGGCCTGGGTGGCTGGAAGTTTGGCGAACTCCCCCCTGGCTTTCAGGCAGTCGCCGCCACGGAGCGCTCGCTGGGTAATGGGGACGAGATCTCGCGCCACTTCGTGCTGAGTGATGGTCTGGCGTCGGTGTCGGTCTACGTCGAGCCGGCGGATGGCGAGAAGAGTTTCGAGGGTACGACCCGTGCCGGCGCCACGCATGCCGCGGCGCGGGTGATGGCCGGGCATCAAGTCACGGCGGTCGGCGATGTGCCCCATGTTACGGTCCAGCAGGTGCTGGACGCGGTCTATTACCAGGGCGCCGCGGGCGACTAAGACCCGTGGGACACTGGATCGAGGAACAGGGTGTCGTGCTCTCGGCCGAGGCGCACAGCGCGCGCGTGCGCATCGAGCGCCAGTCCACCTGCGGAAGCTGTTCGGCCCGCACCGGCTGCGGTAGCGGTGTGCTGTCCGAGGTGCTGGGGCGAAAGGCTGTGGAGGTGACCATCGGCCATCCGGGTCAACTCCGTGCCGGCGATCGCGTGGTCATCGGGATTCGCGATCAGGCTCTGGTTTCGGGGGCCCTGGCGATGTACTTGCTGCCCCTGCTGGGCCTGGTTGCCGTGCCGGGGCTGCTGATGCTGGCCTGGCCGCTGCTGGGCGAGGGCTGGCTGATGCTGGCCGGTGCGGCGGGTTTTGTGCTGGGGCTCGGCGGGGTGCGGTACTGGATGCGTCACCGCGCACCGGATCTGGCGCCGGTATTTCTGCGGCGCGAGCCTGATGCGGGGGTGGTGCGGGCGCAGGGCCGTCCGCGTCCGATCGAATAATGCAGGCAATCGCCGGGAACTTGTCCCGGTACGAATTTTCTAGAGCATGAACGCACGAGCAAGAGCGGCTTCAATCATGACGCGACCGATGCAATGGGCCCTGCTGGGGCTGATCCTGTTTGCCTTCTCCCTGCCGGCCTCGGCGTGCATGCTGCCGGACTTTGTCCCGCTGGCGGAGGAGCACAGCCCCGCGGTGGTCAATATCTCCACCACGCGTGAGCGCGAGGGTGGTCAGACGGGCGGACACCCCGATTTCGAGGGTTCTCCGTTCGAGGACCTGTTCGAACGCTTCTTCGGTTCGCCCCCGGGCGGTGAGGGGGGGCAGGGACGGATGCCCGAGCGCAGCTCGCTGGGGTCCGGCTTTATCTACACCGAGGACGGTTACATCATCACGGCGAACCACGTCGTGGAGGGGGCTTCCGAGGTCGTCGTGCATCTCTCCGACCGGCGTGTGTTCGATGCCGAAGTGGTCGGCAAGGACCCGCAAAGCGACGTGGCTTTGCTGAAGATCGATGCCGATGATCTGCCGACGCTGGAGCTGGGCTCCTCGGACGACCTCAAGGTCGGCGAGTGGGTGCTCGCGATCGGCTCGCCGTTTGGCTTTGACCACTCCGTGACGGCCGGGATCGTCAGCGCCAAGGGGCGCAATCTCCCGACCGAGAACTACGTCCCGTTCATCCAGACCGATGTCGCGATCAACCCCGGGAATTCGGGTGGCCCGCTGCTGAATCTGGACGGCAAGGTCGTGGGGATTAATGCCCAGATCTACAGCCGCACCGGTGGCTTCATGGGGCTGTCGTTCGCCGTCCCGATCGAGATGGTCGAGGATGTCGTCAAGCAGCTGCGCGAGCACGGCGAGGTCACGCGAGGCTGGCTGGGCGTGCTGATCCAGGAGGTGACGCGTGATCTGGCTGAGTCGTTTGGTATGGACAAGCCCAGCGGCGCCCTGGTCGCCCGCGTGCAGTCGGACAGCCCGGCCGAGAAGGCCGGCTTCGAGACGGGGGATGTGATCCTCAAGTTCAATGGGATCGAGGTCCCGAACTCCTCCGCCCTGCCGCCGATCGTGGGACGCACACCGGTCGGCACCGAGGCCGAGGTGGAGATCCGTCGCGGCGAGGAGACCAGGACCCTGATGGTCGAGATCGAACGCCTGCCGGACGATATCGCGGCGGAGCGCGGTGGTCCCCAGCCGGAGCAGGGAGAGCGTGCCGAGCCGCAAAGCCTGCTCGGGATGCATCTGGAGCCGCTGGACGCGGCCCAGGCCGAGGAGCTGGGTCTCGACGGCGGGCTCGTGGTTACGGAGGTGACCGGCAACCCGGCGCGTTCCTCCGGCATTCGTCCGGGCGACGTGATCGTGCAGTTCGGTCGCCACTCGGTGGATTCGCTGGACGCGCTGGAAGAGCAGATCGAGGCCGCCGGTAGTGGGCGCACGGTGCCGGTCCTGATTCACCGCGACGGCAACCCGACGTTTATCGCCTTGCGTATCCCGTCCGAATGATGGTCGTGGCCTGGCCCGGGCGCTGTGCGCCCGGGCGGCGGCGATCATGATGCCAACCCTGACGCTGTATCACCGCGAGGGCTGCGGGCTTTGCGAGCAGATGCTCGCGGAGCTTTCGGCCCTCAAAAGTCGTTATACTTTCGCCCTCGAGGTCGTCGACATCGACGAGGACCCGGGCCTGCGCGCGCGTTTCAACGCGAAGGTCCCGGTGCTTGCGGTCGACGACGACATTCTTTGCTGCCATTTCCTCGACCGAAAGGCACTGCTGGACCGACTGGCCCCTGCATGACCGAAACTCGCCTCACCCGCAATTTTTCCATCATCGCGCACATCGACCACGGCAAGTCCACGCTGGCCGACCGCCTGATCCAGGGCTGCCACGGCCTGACCGAACGCGAGATGTCCGAGCAGGTGCTGGACTCGATGGACCTGGAGCGCGAGCGCGGAATCACCATCAAGGCGCAAAGCGTCTCGTTGTTCTACGACGCCCAGGATGGCCAGCGCTATCAGCTGAATTTCATCGATACCCCGGGGCATGTGGACTTTTCCTACGAGGTGTCGCGTTCGCTGTATGCCTGCGAGGGCGCGCTGCTGGTCGTCGATGCCTCCCAGGGTGTGGAGGCGCAGAGCGTGGCCAACTGCTATACCGCGATCGACCAGGGGCTCGAGGTCGTCCCGGTGCTCAACAAGATCGACCTGCCGGCGGCCGAGCCGGACCGCGTGGCGGCAGAGATCGAGGACGTGATCGGCATCGAGGCCACCGACGCCGTGCGGGTCTCGGCCAAGACCGGCGAGGGCATCGCCGAGCTGCTCGAGGAGATCGTGCGTCGAATCCCGCCGCCGGAGGGGGACGCCGAGGCCTCGCCCAAGGCCCTGGTGATCGACTCCTGGTACGACAACTACCTGGGCGTGGTGGCGCTGGTGCGGGTGAAGGCCGGGCGCTTTTATGCGGGGCAGAAGATCAAGGCGATGTCGGTCGGGCGTGCCCACGAGGTCAGCCGAGTCGGGGTATTCACGCCCAAGCCGGTGGACCGCGAGACCCTGGAGGTGGGCGAGGTCGGCTATCTGATCGCGACTATCAAGGACATTTCCGGGGCCAAGGTGGGCGACACCTTCACCGACTTCAACAACCCGGCCTCCGAGCCGGTGCCGGGCTTCCAGGAGGTCCAGCCGCGGGTGTTCGCCGGGCTGTTCCCGGTCAGCGCGGATGACTTCAACGACCTGCGCGATGCGCTGGACAAGCTGCGCCTGAACGATGCCGCGCTGTCCTTCGAGCCGGAGACGTCGCAGGCGCTGGGCTTTGGCTTTCGCTGCGGCTTCCTCGGCATGCTGCACATGGAGATCGTGCAGGAGCGCCTGGAGCGCGAGTACGACCTCGACCTGATTACCACCGCGCCCACGGTGGTCTACGAGGTGGAAAAGAGCGACGGCGAGGTGGTGATGGTGCACAACCCATCCGGGCTGCCGCCGAGCAACGAGATCGCCGAGATCCGCGAGCCGATTATCGAGGCGAACATCCTCGTGCCGCAGGACTACGTCGGCGCGGTGATCACCCTGTGCATCGAAAAGCGCGGGGTGCAGACCAAGATGCAGTACCTGGGGCGTCAGGTGCAGCTGTCCTACGAGCTGCCGATGTCCGAGGTGATGCTGGACTTCTTCGACCGGCTGAAGTCCGCAACCCGTGGCTACGCCTCGTTCGACTACCAGCCGCGGCGCTTCCAGGCGGCGCCACTGGTGCGCGTGGATATCCTGATCAACGGCGAGCGAGTGGATGCCCTGTCCGGGATCGTGCATCGTGACCACGCGGAGTCGCGCGGTCGCGAACTGACCGAGCGCATGGCCAAGATCATCCCGCGGCAGATGTACGAGGTGGCGATCCAGGCGGCGATCGGCTCGAAGATTATCGCGCGCTCCACGGTCAAGGCGATGCGCAAGAACGTCCTGGCCAAGTGCTACGGGGGTGACGTCTCGCGCAAGCGCAAGCTGCTGGAGAAGCAGAAGGCCGGCAAGAAACGCATGAAGTCGATTGGCAAGGTGGATGTGCCGCAGGAGGCCTTCCTGGCGGTGCTGTCGGTCGGCGACGACAAATAACGCCCGGCTTGGAGCGGGCACGCCGCGAGGCGGTGATCGAGGACAATAGATGGCGAATCTGGAACTGATCCTGGTACTGGCCACGGCCGCAACGGGCCTGATCTGGCTGGGCTGGGTGCTCCTGCGGCGGCGGTTGAGCCCCGAGCGCCAGGCGCGCATGCCGTGGTTCGTGGACTATTCGCGTTCGTTCTTCCCGGTGCTGCTGATCGTGCTGGTGCTGCGGTCGTTCGTGGCCGAGCCGTTCCGTATCCCGTCGGGCTCCATGATGCCGACCCTTCTGGTGGGCGACTTCATCATGGTGAACAAGTTCTCCTACGGGATCCGCCTGCCGGTTACGCGTACGAAGGTCCTGGACATGGGCGAGCCCGAGCGTGGCGAGGTCGTGGTGTTCAAGTACCCCCGCAACCCGCAGGAGGACTACATCAAGCGCGTGATCGGGCTGCCGGGCGACACCATCGAGTTCCGCGATCGCGTGCTCTACGTCAACGGCGAGGCACAATCGGCCGAGCGCGTGGGGACCTTCGAGGGCGAGGGGTCCGGGGAAATGATGTCCGGCGCCTCGCTGTACGAGGAGACCCTCGACGGGCGCACCTACACGACGCTGATGCGCGAGGAACGCCCAAGCCTGGATGGCTCGGTGACGGTCCCCGACGGTCACTACTTCATGGTCGGCGACAATCGCGACAACTCGAACGACAGCCGGACCTGGGGTTTTGTCTCCGAGGACCTGCTGGTGGGGCGTGCCCTCTTTATCTGGCTGCATTGGGATTACAATGAAGGGCACAGGGACTTTTCCCGGATTGGCCAGGCAATTCGTTAGGTCCATTTCGCGGGCGCAGGCAACCAGGGGATAGGGCGATGCGGCATTCCAGACATTCCATGCGCGGGGCGGGTGCCCTGACGGTGATGGCGTTGATCCTGCTGGCGCTGCTGGTCGGGACCTTCGTGATCAAGATGGGCACTCAGTACACCCAGTACCTGACCGTGCGCTCGATCATGCAGGATGTCGCGGCCCAGCCCGGTGCGGCCGAGAAAAGCGAGCGCGAGCTGTGGCGCGAGATGAACCGCCGGTTCCAGATCAACTCGGTGTACGACGGGATTGAGGAGGACGACTTCTCGGTGACCGAGGAGGGCGATCGCCGGCAGATGCATCTGGAATACGAAGTCCGCCGCGAGTTCCTGGGGAACGTGGATGTGGTCGCGCGTTTTTCCCGTAGCGAAACCCTGGCGCCCTAGAGAAACACTGTGGGATTGTCGGAACGTAACCTTCAACGATCGAGTCGCGATTTTCGCGAGCTGCTGCCGGAGTCAGTGCGCGAGGGCGATGGCGTTCGCCAGGCCCTGACCCATCGCAGTGCCGGCGGGCGCAACAACGAGCGCCTGGAGTTTCTGGGCGATGCGGTCCTGGGCCTGGTTATCGCCGATGCCCTGTACGAGCAGCTGCCGGACGCGCCAGAGGGGGATCTCACGCGTCTGCGCGCGGCGCTGGTCAACCGCGAGTCGCTGGCGGCCCTGGCGCGCGAGTCGGGACTGGAAGGCACGCTCAATCTCGGCCAGGGCGAACGCAAGAGCGGCGGCCAGCGGCGCGATTCCATCCTCGCCGACGCAGTCGAGGCTCTGATTGGAGTGACGTACCGCGAGGCGGGTATGCAGGCTGCACGCGACTTCACCCTCGCACTCTATGCCGAGCGCCTGGGGAATCTCCCCTCCGCCGAGTCCCTGAAGGACCCGAAGACCCGGTTGCAGGAACAGCTGCAGGGCCGCAATGCGGAATTGCCTGTTTACGAAGTGCTGGAGGTGGTCGGTCCCGATCATCAGCGCCGTTTCACCGTCTCCGTGCACCTGCCTACCCAGGGCTGGGGTCAGCAGGGCGAGGGCTCCTCTCGGCGCCGCGCGGAGCAGGCCGCGGCCGAGGCTGCGCTGCAGCGGTTGCAGCAGCAGGCCCAGGAGCAGTGAGCGACATGGACAGCGCCCCCGAGTCCGGAACGCGGTGCGGTTTGGTCGCGCTGGTTGGCCGTCCGAATGTCGGCAAGACCACGCTGATGAACCGCCTGGTGGGCGAGAAGCTGGCAGCCACTACGCGGCGTCCCCACACCACGCGCAATCGCATCCTCGGCATCGTGACCGAGGGCGACGACCAGATCGTGCTGATGGACACCCCGGGGATCGATACCGAGCGCACGCGCCTGGTAAACCGGGTACTGAACCGCACGGCCAGTCAGGCCCTGGCCGACGCGGACCTGGTGTGTTTCCTGGTGGAGGCGGGACGCTTCGGTGAGGGCGACGAGCGCATCGAACAGCTGATTCGCCAGTCCGAACGGCCGGCCCTGCTGGTGATCAACAAGGTCGATCGGGCGCGGGAAAAAGAAGAACTGCTGCCGTTTATCGCGGGGCGGATGGAGGCAATGCCGTATGCAGGTGTCGTCCCGCTGTCGGCGAAGACAGGCTCCAACGTCGCGGGCCTGATCGACGAAATCCGGGCGCACCTGCCCGCGGGACCCTTCCTCTACGACCCCGAGCAGCTGTCCGATCGCCCGGAGCGCTTCCGCGCCGAGGAGATGATCCGCGAATCCCTGCTCGAGAGCCTCGGACAGGAGGTCCCGTACTCGGTGGCGGTGCGCGTGGAACAATGGGCTGACGAGCCGCGGACGACGCACATCGATGCGGTGATCATGGTCGAGCGCGACAGCCAGAAGGGCATCGTGATCGGCAAGGGTGGGCAGCGTCTGAAGCGGATCGGGCAGGCGGCGCGTCTGCAGCTTGAAGAACTGCTGGGGCGCAAGGTCATGCTGCGCCTGACGGTGCGCGTCGAGGCCGACTGGACCCGGAACCCGCGCGCCCTGCGCGAGCTGGGCATCGAAGAACCCCGGTGAAGGCCCTGCGGCGCGCATGAGTGGCGCGGCGACGGCGGTCACCCAGGGTGTAGTGCTGCATGCGCGTGCACTGCGCGAAAACAGCCGTGTGCTGGAACTGCTGACGGGCGAGGCCGGGCGGGTGGCGGCGGTGGTACGTGGCAAGGCGGGGTCGGTACAGCCCTTTGTGCTGCTGGATCTGGCCTGGCGCGGTCGTGGCGAGCTTCCTACGCTTCAGGTGGCGGAGCAGCAGAGGGTCTTCCCGTTGACCGGGCGGACGCTGGTTTGTGGTTTGTACCTGAACGAACTGGTATTGCGCCTCTATCCGCGCGAGGCCCCCATCCCCGAGGCGCTGCCGGCCCTGCTGACGGCCTACGCGCGGCTGGCGGCCCGGGAGCGGGCAGACGTAGTGTTGCGCCGCGCCGAGTGGGCGTTGCTGCTGCCGATCGACTCCGGGCTCGAGCATGTCGATGCCGCCGAGCTTGAACCGGCGGTCTGGTATCGGTACGAGCCCGAGATGGGGCTGGAGCCCACGGCACCGGGGCGCGCGGGCGCCATCGCCGGGGAGGCCCTGGTGGCGCTGGCTTCGGGGCAGTCGGTCCCCGATAATTATGCCCGCCCGGCGCGTGACTTCATGCGCGCCCTGATTGACCATCACCTGGCCGGTCGCGCGCTGCGCACGCGAGCGCTGCTGTAGCCCCGGCCCTGACACGCATCCAAGCCCATACAAGCCCATATAAGGCCACTCGTACCATGTCGTATCCCGCACCGCTCAAGCTGGGGGTCAACCTCGACCACATCGCCACGATCCGCCAGGCGCGCCACACCCCGTATCCCGACCTGATGCAGGCGGTGCGCCTGGCCGAAGCCAGCGGCGCGGACTCGATCACCCTGCATCTGCGCGAGGACCGCCGGCATATCCAGGACGACGATGTTTTCGGCATCAAGCCGAAACTCACGGTCCCGATGAATCTCGAGATGGCCGCCACCGAGGGCATGCAGGCCATCGCATTGAAGCTGCTCCCGGAGGCCTGCTGCATCGTGCCGGAAAAGCGCGAGGAGCTGACTACCGAGGGTGGCCTGGATGCGGCCGGACAGCTCGAGCGGCTGCGCGATTTTGTGGCTCCGCTGACCACGGCCGGGATCGAGGTCTCGCTGTTCGTGGAGCCGGATGTGCGCCAGCTGGAGGCAGCGGTCAAGATCGGCGCCCCGGTGGTGGAGCTGCATACAGGCGCCTACGCCAATGCCCGTGATGCGGCCGAGCGCGAACGCTTGCTGGCCGGGATCAACGAGGCCGCCGCTGCCGGTCAGGCCATGGGGCTGGTGATCAACGCCGGTCATGGGCTCGATTACGACAATGTGCGTCCGATCGCTGCGAATCCGGTCTTTCACGAGCTGAATATCGGCCACTCCATCGTGGCCCGGGCACTGTTTACGGGATTGCCGGAGGCGGTCAGCCACATGCGCGGGCTGATGGACGCCGCCCGCGCAGGCCTGCCCGTCGGCCAGTACCCGGTGTGATCGCCAGATGATCCTCGGGATTGGTACCGACCTCGTCCAGGTGGCGCGCATGCAGGGCATGTGGGAGCGCCACGGCCGGCGCCTGACCGAGCGTATCCTGCATCCGGTGGAGCAAGCCGACCTGCCGCCGGAGCACCCGGCGGGCTTCCTCGCCCGGCGCTTTGCGGCCAAGGAGGCCCTCGCCAAGGCGCTGGGCTGCGGAGTCGGGGCCGACATGGGGCTGGCCGAGGCCGGGGTGACCCATGATGCCCGCGGGCGCCCCGAATTCGTGCTGGAAGGCCGCACGCGGGCAACCGCCGAACGCCTTGGTGTGGTCGCCATTCACCTCAGCATCAGCGACGAGCGCGAGTATGCCCAGGCCTTTGTCGTCATCGAGGGAACCACTGGTTAACGTACACACTCGCGTTGGCACCCCAGGTTCCCCGGTCCTGCGTTGCACCGCTTGCGGGTAGGACCACTACCCACTGCGCGGCGTGCCTTGTCTCGGAAAACCTGGGGTGCCAACCCCGCAGGCCATTGTGAGCGGGGGCTCGGCCGCCCGTTGTTGCTCAAAAACGGGCACGGGAACGGCGTTGCGGCTCCCTTGTGCACAATGAGTGCACGGCAGTCACCGCACTTTGTTCACACGCAAAAGCTTTGAGGCAGCGAGCGTGTACATTGATCCGTGTTTCCCTGGGGCGACGAGTAACCCGTATTTCCCTCCGGACGTGGTTGCCCGGGTGGGGCCGGCTCCCTAGAATGTGGCCCCTTATGCCCATCCGTGTCAGTTGAACGGATGGTGCCAGCCCTGAGCGAGTGACGGAGTCCAGTCCATGCCCTGGAACGAACCGGGAAATAGTAACCGCGACCCCTGGAGTGGGGGCGGCGGTGGCCAGCGCGGCGGTGGTAGCGGTGGCGGCGGGGGCAACCAGCCCCCCGATCTGGAAGAAATGATGCGCAAGCTGTCGCGCCAGCTGAACGGAATCTTCGGTGGTGGTGGCGACAGTGGTTCTGGCGGTTCCTCCGGCGGTGGCATGGGCCGTGGTACCCAGGCCCTGGTCAGCCTCGGGCTGATTATCGCGCTGGTGGTATGGCTGGCTTCCGGCTTTCACATCATCTCCGAGGGCGAGCGTGGTGTAGTGCTGCGCTTTGGCGCCTTCCAGGAAGTGAAGAATCCGGGTCCCGGCTGGCACTTGCCGTATCCGATTGAGCGGATCGAGATTGTCAACGTCGACAACGTGCGAACCATCGAGCACCGCGCGCTGATGCTGACCGGCGACGAAAACATCATCGATATCGATATCGCGGTGCAGTACCGCATCCTCGATCTGGTCGATTTTCTCTTCAACGTGCGCAACCCCGATATTACCGTGGACCATGTGATGGAATCGGCGATTCGCGAACGTGTCGGACGGTCCAATCTGGACTTCATCCTCGGGGAAGGGCGTGGGGAAATCGCATCCTCGGCACGTGTGGTCATGCAGGAAAGCCTGGATTCCTATGGGGCCGGGGTAACGGTCACCGCCGTGTCCATGCAGCAGGCCCAGCCGCCTGAACCGGTCCAGGAGGCCTTTGCCGACGCGATCCGTGCCCGCGAAGACGAGGTCCGCTTCCGCAACGAGGCCGAGGCCTACGCCAATGGCGTGATCCCGCGGGCACGTGGTCAGGCGGCCCGTATCATCGAAGAAGCCGAGGCCTATCGTGATCAGGTCATTGCGCGGGCCGACGGTGATGCCTCCCGCTTCGATCAGTTGCTGGTCGAATACCAGCAGTACCCGGAAGTGACCCGCGACCGTCTGTATCTGGAGGCCGTCGAGGCGGTGCTCGAGGATTCGCGCAAGGTCATGCTCGACGTGGGTAGCAGCAACAACCTGATGATGCTGCCGCTGGATCAGCTGTTCCGTGGTACCGGTACCCGTTCCAACTCGGGTGATACGCCGACCCCGCAACCCATCGATACCAGCCGCGGTGGCCTGGGTGCCACTACTGGGTCAGGTGTCAATCGACTGGGTAGCCGTGATCCGGCGGCCCAGCGCTCGCGGGAGGTGCGCTAATGCTACGCATAGCCGGTATCGCCGTTGTTGTCATCGGGATCGTGGTGGCGCTTTCGACCTACACCGTCGACGAGCGCGAGCGCGTGATCAAGTTCGCCCTGGGCGAGATCCGTCAGGTCGACCCCGAGCCCGGTCTGCACTTCAAGTTTCCGCTGATCCAGAACGTCGAGAAATTCGATGCCCGGATCATGACGCTGAACATCCCGCCGGATCGGTTCCTGACCTCCGAGGCGAAGAACATCATCGTCGACTTCTACGCCAAGTGGCGGATCGACGACGTCGGCCAGTTCTACCGCTCGACCCGCGGTGACGAACGTCTGGCCGAGGAACGCCTCGCCCAGATCCTGCGCGACGGCATGCGTAACGAGTTCGCCCGCTACGAACTGCAGGAAGTCGTGGCCGGCGAGCGGCTCGAGATCCTGGGTGCGGTGCGTCAGACGGCGCTCGAGACGGCGCTGGAGCTGGGGATCAACCTGGTCGACGTTCGCGTGCGCCGGATGGACCTGCCGGACGAGGTCTCCGAGTCGGTGTACGAGCGTATGCGCGCCGAGCGTCAGCGCGTGGCGCAGGACTTCCGGGCCCGTGGTCAGGAGGAGGCCGAACGTATTCGCTCGCGTGCTGATCGTGACCGGACGGTCATCCTCGCGAACGCCTACCGTGACTCCGAGGAGATCCGGGGTGCCGGTGATGCCCGCGCCACCGAGACGCTGGGCCGTTCGTTCGGTGAAGATGAAGAGTTCTTCCGCTTCTACCGGAGCCTGATCGCCTACCGCAACAGCATGAGCGGCGAGAAGAGCACCTTCATCCTGGAGCCGAACTCGGAGTTCTTCCAGTTCTTCAACGCGCCGGGCGGGGAGCGGCCGGCGCCGCTGCCGACCCAGTAACACCGGGGCCGGGTGCCATCGCAGGTGCCCGGTGCGCGGTGACCGTTTGACTCGGGCCCGGTCTTCCGGGCCCGAGTCATGCCGGGACCCGGTGCGCATCGGGTGATACATGGGAAACACTGATCAATGTACACACTCGCGTGGGTACCCCGGGTTTCCCGAGACCAGGCGCCTCTGGCAGCGGGTAGTGGTTCTACCCTCCCGTTTTTGATGGCTTGGTCGCAACGCAGGATCGGGGAGCCTGGGGCACCAACCCCGCAACCCATTGGATGCAAGGGATCGGCCGACCATTGTGATCAAAAACGGGCGCGGAAATGGCGTTGCGGCTCCCTTGTGCAGGATGCTGCAAGGCGGTCACCGCGCCTTGTTCGCACACGAAAGCGACGAGGCAGCGAGTGTGGACATTGACCCGTGTTTCCCTAGGATAAAGGCAGGGACGAGATGACCGAGATCAACCGCTGGCTACTGCCGGATGGCCTCGACGAGGCGCTGCCGGACGCCGCCCGGCGTCTGGAGGGGCTGCGCCGTCGGGTGCTGGACCAGTTCGATACCTGGGGCTATGACCTGGTCATGCCGCCGCTGGCGGAATACCTGGAGTCCTTGCTGGTGGGTGCGGGCCATGCGCTGGATTTGCAGACCTTCAAGCTGACCGACCAGATGAACGGTCGCCTGATGGGGGTGCGCGCGGATCTGACCCCGCAGGTGGCACGCATCGATGCGCATCGCCTGAAGGTCGAGGGGCCCAACCGCCTCTGCTATGTCGGGAGTACGCTGCGTACGCGTGCGGACGAGTGGTCCGGGTCGCGCAGTCCTCTGCAGGCCGGGGCCGAGCTGTTTGGGCATGACGGTCTGGATTCCGACCTCGAAATCATCCGCCTGATGCTCGCCACACTGGAGATCTGCGGGGTTTACCAGCCCAGCATGGACCTGGGTCATGTCGGCATCTATCGCGCGCTGGCGCGCGAGGCCGGTCTGGACAATGCCCGCGAAGAGGCCTTCTTCGATCAGTTGCAGCGCAAGAGCGTCCCCGAGATCGAGGAGACCCTCAAGGCATGGGGGGCGGAAGGCATGGATGCGGCCGTTTGCCGGCGATTGCGCGCACTGGTGGATCTCAATGGGGACGCCGGCGTCATTGCCGCCGCCCGCGAGGCCCTGGCCGGTGCGCCGTCCGAGGTGGGGGCGGCCCTGGATCACCTGCAGGCGGTGGCGGAGCGTCTGGAGGCGACACAACCGAATGTGGACCTCCATGTTGATCTCGGCGAATTGCGCGGTTATGCCTATCACACGGGCCTGGTGTTCGCGGTGTTCGTGCCAGGCTCGGGGCAGGCGATTGCACGCGGCGGGCGCTACAACGATATTGGTCGCGTCTTTGGCCGCGCGCGCGCCGCGACCGGCTTCAGTACCGACCTGCGCGAGTTGCTGCGCCGTGCCGAGGTGGCGCCGCCGGTACCGCGTCGAACGGTGCGTGCGCCGGCCTCGGGCGATGTGGCCATGGAGGCCGCGATCGCCGACCTGCGTGCCCGCGGCAATCGCGTGGTGCGCGATCTGGAAGGGCAAACCAATGAACCCCCCGCTGATGCGCGTCTCGAGCTGCGCGACGGGGCCTGGACGGTAGTGGAGTACTGAGCCGATGGGACGTTTCGTAGTCGTACTGGGCAGTCAGTGGGGTGACGAGGGCAAGGGCAAGATCGTCGACCGCCTGACCGAGGACGCCGCCGCTGTTGTCCGTTTTCAGGGTGGGCACAATGCCGGGCATACCCTGGTGATTGATGGCGAGAAGACCGTGCTGCACCTGATTCCTTCGGGGATCCTGCGCGAAGGTGTGGAATGCATGATTGGCAACGGGGTGGTGCTGTCGCCCGAGGCGCTGATTACCGAGATGGAAGAGCTGGAGGCCAAGGGCGTTCCGGTCGCGGATCGTCTGCGCCTGTCGGACGCCTGCCAGCTGATCCTGCCCTACCACGTCGCGCTGGACCATGCGCGCGAAAAGGCGCGCGGCAAGGCCGCGATCGGGACCACCGGGCGCGGGATCGGCCCCGCCTACGAGGACAAGGTCGCCCGTCGTGGCCTGCGCCTGGACGACCTGTTCCACCGCGAGCGCCTGGCCGCCAAGCTGGGCGAGGTGATGGACTATCACAACTTCGCCCTGAAGCACTACTTCAAGGCCCCGACCATCGATCAGCAGGAGGTGCTGGAGCAGTGCCTGGCGCACGCCGAGCGCCTGCAGCCGATGGTCGCGGATGTCGCCGGACGGCTGCACGAGCTGCGTGCCCAGGGCCGGGACGTGATGTTCGAGGGCGCGCAGGGCACCCTGCTGGATATCGACCACGGGACCTATCCGTTCGTTACCTCGTCCAACACGACCGCCGGCGGGGCCTCGACGGGCTCCGGCGTCGGTCCGCGCGATATCGACTACGTGCTGGGGATCACCAAGGCCTATACCACCCGTGTCGGAGCCGGCCCGTTCCCGACTGAGCTGTTCGACAACATGGGCGAGCACCTGGCCACCCGGGGCAACGAGTTCGGCTCCACCACCGGGCGCGCCCGGCGCTGCGGCTGGTTCGATGCGGTCGCGCTCAAGCGGGCGGTCGCGATCAACAGCATCAGCGGCCTGTGCATGACCAAGCTGGATGTGCTGGACGGGCTGGAGAGCGTGCAGATCTGTGTCGGCTATGACTGTGGCGGCAAACGCCACGAGGTGCCGCCGTCCGGGGCCGAGGCCTATGCGGCCTGCAAGCCGATCTACGAGGAGATGCCGGGCTGGCAGGAATCCACCGTCGGGATTCGCGAGTACGACAAGCTGCCTGCCGCGGCGCGGGCCTATCTGGAGCGTCTGTCCGACGTGGTGGGTGTCCCGATCGACATGATCTCCACCGGGCCCGACCGCGACGAAACGCTGGTCCTGCGCGATCCGTTCGACGGCTGATTCCAGGCAGACCCTGAGCGGGCGGTGCGGGTTGCAACCCGTGTCGCCCGCGCGGGCACGCGTATATCCGCCGATACACGGTTATCCGTGCGGAGGATGGGCGGGTGTTGTCGTCTCGGGGATGGAGAAGCAGGTAAATGGTGCCGAGGAGAGGACTTGAACCTCCACGAGCTTTCGCTCACTAGCACCTGAAGCTAGCGCGTCTACCAATTCCGCCACCTCGGCACGAGGTCGGATCGCCGGTACGAGACCGGGTCCTGCGCTTCAGGAGCGCGCAATATAGTGCGCGACCAGGAGCCTGTCAACGCCGGTGCGAGACTCCCGAGTCATGGGTGCGAACGTGATACCGGGTTCGCGTGTCCCCCGGGCGTTTCCGCGCAGCGAATCTTTACATGCCGCATAATAGGTAGCTTGTGTCGCCAGCCTGTTGTTGGTGGCCACCGAATCATCCAACGAGTTGTTTGAATGCCAAGAAAAAGAAGCAAGGCGCCGGCCGATCCCAATTTCGAGCGCGAGGCGCAGAAGTACGACAATCCCATCCCCAGCCGCGAGTTCATCCTCGGGCTCCTGCAGGAAGCCGACAACCCCCTGTCCTATGACGAGATTGCCGAGCGTCTGGAAATTTCCGACGACGACCGTCTCGAGGCCCTGCGCCGTCGCCTGAAGGCGATGGAGCGCGACGGCCAGGCGCTGTGCAACCGGCGCGGCGCCTATCTGCCGGTCAACCAGGAAGACCTGATCCGCGGACGCGTCATTGGGCACCCGGACGGCTTCGGCTTTCTGGTGCCGGACGAACAGGACGACGATCTGTTCCTCTCGCCGCGCCAGATGCGTGGTGTGTTCCATGGCGACCGCGTGCTGGCGCGGGTCATGGGCGTGGATCGTCGCGGTCGCCGCGAGGGCGGCATCGTCGAGGTCCTCGAGCACAACACGACCCAGGTGGTCGGGCGCCTGCGCATCGAGGACGGGGTGGGCATCCTGACCCCGGACAACAAGCGCATCACCCACGACATCCTGGTGCCGCCCGATGGCCTGGGCGAGTCCGGGGACGACCAGATCGTGGTCGTGCGTATCCGCGAGTCCGCGTCGCGCACGGCACGCCTGCGCGGGGACGTGATCGAGGTGCTGGGTGAGCACATGGCGCCCGGCATGGAGATCGATATCGCGATTCGTGCCCATGGTCTGCCGCACGAGTGGCCGGAGGAGGTCGCTGCTGCAGCCGACGAGCTGGGCGCCGAGGTCAGCGAGAAGGCCAAGAAGGGCCGCCTGGACCTGCGCGCACAGCCGTTTGTGACCATCGATGGCGACGACGCGCGGGACTTTGATGACGCGCTGTATTGCGAGCGCGACGGCAAGGGCTGGCGTCTGTGGGTCGCCATTGCGGACGTGTCGCACTACGTCGAGCGGGAGGCGGCGCTGGACCGCGAGGCACGTACGCGCGGGACCTCGGTGTACTTCCCGAACAACGTGATCCCGATGCTGCCGGAGGTGCTGTCCAACGGGCTGTGCTCGCTGAACCCGAACGTGGACCGGCTGAGTATGGTCTGCGAGATGGAGATCGGCGCGCGTGGCGCACTGAAGAGCTACCGCTTCCACGAGGGCCTGATCCGCTCGCATGCGCGCCTGATCTACGAGGACGTTGCGGCGATGCTCGATGGCGATGCGCCGCTGCGCGAGCAGAATGAGCATGTGATGCCCCACCTGGAGGTCCTGCACGAGGTCTTCAAGGCGCTGCATGCCGCGCGCAACCGTCGCGGCGCGATCGACTTTGATACCACCGAGACGAAGATCATCTTTGGCGAGGATCGGAAGATCGAAAAGATCGTGCCGACCGAGCGCAACGACGCGCATCGCATGGTCGAGGAATGCATGATCATGGCCAACGTGGCGGCCGCGCGCTTCCTCAAGAAGCACAAGGTGCCGGCGCTTTACCGTATCCATGACCAGCCGCCGACCGACAAGGTTGACGACCTGCGCGACTTCCTCAATGGGGTGGGCCTGACGCTCGGCGGCGGCAGTGAACCGAGCCCCCGTGACTACACCGAGGTGCTGAAGGCGGCGAAAAAGCGCCCCGACCAGCAGCTGATTCAGACCGTGCTGCTGCGCTCCCTGAGCCAGGCGGTGTATGCCCCCGAACTGGACGGCCACTTCGGGCTGGCGCTGGATGACTACGCCCACTTCACCTCGCCGATCCGGCGCTACCCGGATCTGCTGGTGCATCGTGGCATCCGCCATGTGCTGCGCAAGGGCAGCAACAAGGCCTTCCCGTACTCGCACAACGACATGGAATCCCTCGGCGAGCACTGCTCCATGGCGGAACGCCGTGCGGATGACGCCACACGTGACGCGGTCGCCTGGCTCAAGGCCGAATACATGCAGGACAAGGTCGGCGAGACCTTTGACGGCGTGGTCTCCGGAGTGACCGGATTCGGGCTGTTCGTCGAGATCAAGGATGTCTATATCGAGGGCCTGGTGCACGTGACGGCCCTAGACAACGACTTCTACCACTTCGAGCCGAGTCGTCACACCCTGACCGGCGAGCGCGGTGGGCGGGTATTCCGCATTGGCGACGAGGTGCGCGTGCAGGTTGTGCGCGTTAGCCTGGATGATCGCAAGATCGATCTGGCACTGGCCGAGGAAGCCAAGGGCGAGGCCGCGCCGAAGAAGAAATCCGGCCGCGGTCGCAAGCGCAAGGACGCCGAGTCCGTGCAGCCGGCGCCGGAGGCCGCGCCCGAGCAGGGCCAGGACGACGCCCCGCCGAAGAAGAAGCGCCGCCGCCGCGGTGGGCGCGGTCGCGGCAAGTCGGCGGAGTCCGCGGCTGAAGCCCCGGCTACGGAAGCTCCGGCCTCAGCCACTGACGCCGCAGAGACGGCGCCCGGCGCCGATGACGAGCCCGGTGGCAAATCCGGCCGGCGCCGCCGTGGCCGTCGGCGCCGTTCGTCCAGCCCCTCTTAGGAACACAGGCGATGGGCAAGGGCGGCAAGGGTCCTCGCGGCGAATCCTTCGGCGGGATCCACGCGGTCGCGGCCGTACTGCAGCACGCCCCGGAGCGGGTGCGTTTGTTGCAGCTCGCGAGCGGTACGCTGGAGCCTGCGCTGGCGCAGTTGCTGGAGCAGGCCCAGGCGCGCGGAATCTCGGTGGAACGTGCCGGGCGCGACAAGCTCGACCAGCACCACCCCGGGTTTCAGCATCAGGGTGTGATCGTGCATTGCGCCCCGCGCCCGGTTGTCGAGGAAAAGGCGCTGGTCCAGCGCGTACGCAACGGGCTGGACCTCGTGCTGGTGCTGGACGGGGTCACCGATCCGCACAACCTGGGTGCCTGCCTGCGCACCGCAGACGCGGCCGGTGCCGGTGCCATCGTGACACCCCGACACCACAGCGCGGCGCTCACGCCGGCGGCGATCAAGGTCGCCTCGGGGGCGGCGGAAACCGTGCCGGTGGTCGCAGTCGGCAACCTCGCGCGGACCCTGGCGGCATTGAAGGATGCCGGCATGTGGACCGTGGGTCTGGATGGTGCCGCGCACGAGGACCTCTATGCGGTGGATCTGCGGCCGCCGACCGCGATCGTGATGGGGGCCGAGGGGGAGGGCATGCGGCGCCTGACTCGCGAGGCTTGCGATCATCTCGCGAGGATCCCGATGGGCGGCACGGTGGAGAGCCTTAACGTCTCGGTGGCGACCGGCATCACACTGTTCGAGGCCCGGCGCCAGCGGCGCGCCTGATACGCTGCAGGCATGTACGCGCGAACCCGTCCAGTGCAGTGGTGGCTGCTGTTATCCCTGCTGGTGCTGGCGCTGACCATTCCCGCCATGCAGTCGGCGCCTGCGGTCGATAGTGACCCGTCCGGGGCGTGTGCGGACATGCATTGCGATCACGGCACGGAGACGGCCGAATGCCTCGGTCATGGCTGCTGCATGGCCCCTCCGTGCGCTACCCCCTCCAGCGTTTCCGGCCCATATATGACCGCCGGAGAGCCCACGCTTCTGCGCGCGAGAACACCCCGCGGGCCTCCCAATCCTCCGCCGAAAACCTGAGCGTTTCGCATCGACGGTGCCCGATCCGGCATCTGTTTTCGTTTTCGACTGAGAGGGATTGAACATGCCAATGAAAAACCACACCGTGCTCCGCTCCCTGACGGGCACCGGTCACAACGCGGATATGCTCGGCGGGGATCGTCTTCACCCTGCGTCTGAACGCCAGGGCAGGGTGGGGCGAACCACTACCATGACCCGGTCCGTCCTGGCTGCTGCGATCGTTGGGTTGAGCCTGGTCCTCGCGGGCTGTGGTGATGAGACCCCGGATACGACGGAGCAGGAGCGGGCGCCCTATCCAATCCAGGGCGTCAATGTCGAGCTGCTGGGCGATCCGCAGCTCGGGCGCGAGCGTTTTCAGCAAAGCTGCGCGGAGTGCCACGGCTCCGATGCACGGGGTACGGAACAGGGACCGGCGCTGGTGCATCGGATCTACGAGCCATCGCATCACGCTGACGTTACGTTTTTTATGGCCGTGGAGCGCGGGGTGGTCGCGCACCACTGGGACTTCGGCGACATGCCCCCGGTTCCCGGTCTCGACTACCAGGATGTGGCCGATATTGTCGCGTGGGTGCGGCACGAGCAGCGCGACGACGGCATCATCCCCGACGACGAGTGGCCGGTGGACGACTGAAACCGCAGGCCGGGTCCCGCGCCGCTGCCCGGCGGTGGCGGGCTTGTTGCCGGGGCCCAGTTCGTTTAAGGTATCGCGCCTTTCCGTCTGCCGGTAATCCGGCGGACGGAATCCTTGCCTCACCGCGATGACGGGAGGCTGATACCCGCAAGGAGTCGAAAATGCGTCATTACGAAGTTGTGTTCCTGGTCCACCCGGACCAGAGCGAGCAGGTCCCGGCGATGATCGAGCGCTACAAGGGCCTGGTCGAAGGTCACGAGGGCAAGATCCACCGTCTGGAAGACTGGGGCCGTCGTCAGCTGGCCTACCCGATCCAGAAGCTGGTCAAGGCCCACTACGTGCTGATGAACATCGAGGCCTCGGAAGAGGCGCTGGAAGAACTGGTCAGTGCCTTCCGGTTCAACGATGCCGTGCTGCGCCACCTGGCCATGCGCATGGAAGAGGCCGTCACCGAGACCTCCCCGCTGGCCAAGGGCCAGGAAGAGGAAGGTGCCAAGGGCCGTCGCCGCGAGCGTGACGACGAAGGTGGCCAGGCCGCCTCCGACGACTCGGCCTCCGCCGAGTAAGTCCCGCCTGCCCGTTGACCGAATTTTTGAAGGAGATCTGACATGGCCCGTTTTCCGCGTCGTCGCAAGTACTGCAAGTTCACCGCCGAAGGCATCGATTACATCGATTACAAGGACCTGAACCTGCTGAAGGGTTTTGTAACCGAGACTGGCAAGATCGTGCCGAGCCGTGTGACCGGTACCAGCGCGAAGTATCAGCGCCAGCTGGCCACGGCCGTGAAGCGCGCGCGCTACCTCGCGCTGTTGCCGTACAGCGACAACCACTGATCCGCGCTCCGGTTCGCCCGGACGCACGGCCTTGCGTGTACTGGCCGAATTCGTGATGAAAAGCCGGGGCCGCGCCGTGGGCGCGGTCTCCGGCTTTGGCGTTGCGGGGCTCTTCCTGCCGCCGATCGCGATCGTCAGCAGTGCCCTGATTGCACTGGTCGGCCTGCGTGTCGGCCTGGGGCAGGCCCTGCTCGTCGCCGCGTTGTCGGCGCTGGTGCTCGGGGCCGCGATGTTCGTGCTGATCCCGGAGGCCCCGCCGATGGCAGGCGTGGCCGCGGGGTTTGTGCAGTGGGCGCCGGTGGTATTGCTGGCCGAGGTCCTGCGCCGCACGGTGTCCTGGCGCATGACACTGAAGGCCGGTGCGATGGTCGCCGGGCTCGGCGTGCTGGCGGTGCATGCCCTGGTCCCGGATCTGCAGACGGCCTGGTCCGAGGCGGGCATGGCCCTGCTGGGACCGCTGGTCGAGGGTACGGATACCGGGGCTCAGGAGCTGGAAGCCGCATTGCGCCGGGCCGCGCCCTATCTGACTGGGCTGTTTGCCGGGATCGTGCTGCTGAGCCTCACGCTGAGTTTGCTGATCGGGCGCTACTGGCAGGCACTTCTGTACAACCCGGGGGCGTTCGGCGAGGAGTTCCGGGCGCTCCAGTTCGGACGGGCGATGAGTGGCGTCACCGTCGGGCTGGGGCTGATCGGGCATCTGGGCCCGGTTCCGCTGGCGACCGAGCTGGCGTTCATTCTGGGGGTGCTGTTCTTCCTCCAGGGGATTGCACTGGTGCATGCGCTGACGCATCACCAGGGCATGAGCAGCTTCTGGCTGGTGGGCATGTACGTGCTGATGGCGCTGGCCCTGCCGCAGATGTTCCTGTTGCTGGCGACGATCGGGGTGATCGATGCCTGGGCGGACATCCGTTCGCGCCTTGGCGCGCTGGGCGGGCGCAAGGGTCCGGGTGATGACGGCCCGGACGGTGACAACAATTCGTGAGACCGGTCGGCGACCGGTGTAGAATGCCTCGTTTTTGGGGCTGACCCAACGTTACAGGAATACCGAAGATGGAAGTCATTCTGCTGGAAAAGATCGATAACCTGGGTGGTCTGGGTGACCGCGTGACCGTGCGCTCCGGCTTCGCCCGCAACTACCTGCTGCCGCAGGGCAAGGCGAAGTTCGCCACCGCGGAGAACATTGCCGAGTTCGAGGCCCGCCGTGCCGAGCTGGAAAAGGCCGCCGCCGAAGCACTGGCCGCTGCCGAGGCGCGCAAGGCGCAGCTGGAAGGCACCGTGCTGGAGATCACCGCCAAGTCCGGTGGCGAGGGCAAGCTGTTCGGCTCCATCGGCCCCGCCGATATCGCCGATGCGCTGACCGCCAAGGGCACCGAGGTGGAGAAGAAGGAAGTGCGCATGCCGGAAGGCCCGCTGCGTACCACGGGCGAGTTCGAGATCGGTCTGCACCTGCATACGGACGTGGATGTCGACATCCACGTCGTGGTCATCGGCGAGGAGTGATCCTCCGCATGTCGGGAGAGTGGCCACAGGTCGCTGACGCCCGGCAGACTGGCCGGTTCGCATGGTGCCCCCGGGCATGAACCGGCCCATGACCCCGAATCCGCGCATCCCGCCGCATTCCGAGGAGGCCGAACAGTCGGTCCTCGGCGGGCTGATGCTGGATAACGCCGCCTGGGATCGGGTGGCGGACCGCATTACCGATGAAGACTTCTATCGCCATGACCACCGCCTGATCTACCGGGCGGTGGCCTCTCTGGCCGAACGCAATGCCCCGTTCGACATGGTTACCGTGTCCGAGCAGCTCGAGCGCACCAGTGAGCTGGAGGACGCGGGCGGCATGGCCTATCTGGGCCGCCTGGCGGCGGAGACCCCCAGTGCCGCGAATATCGTGGCCTACGCAGATATCGTCCGCGAGCGCTCCATCCTGCGGTCTCTGATCTCGGTGGGTACCGAGATCGCGGATTCGGCGTTTGTTCCCGACGGCCGCGACTCCAAAGAACTCCTCGACCAGGCCGAGCAGAAGGTCTTCCGTATCGCCGAGCAGGGTTCGCGTGGCGCCCGGGGCTTCCGCGGCATGAAGCCGCTGCTGACCGCCGCGGTCGAGCAGATCGAATACCTCTACGAGACGCAGAACCCGATCACCGGTGTGGCGACCGGGTATCAGGATCTGGATGCCCTGACGTCGGGACTGAACCCCGGCGATCTGGTGATCGTCGCCGGGCGTCCGTCGATGGGCAAGACCTCGTTCGCGATGAACATCGCCGAGTACGTGGCGATGAAGAACGCCGAGCCGGTCGCGATCTTCTCCATGGAGATGCCCGGCGAGCAGCTGGCGATGCGTCTGTTGTCCTCGATGGGCCGGATCAACCAGCAGAAGCTGCGCTCCGGACGCCTGGAGGACGGCGACTGGCCGCGCCTGACCAGTGCCGTGCAGATGCTCTCCGAGGCACCGTTGTACATCGACGACACCCCGGCGCTGTCACCCACCGAGTTGCGCGCCCGTACGCGCCGCCTGATGCGCGAGCACAAGGGGCTCAAGCTGATCGTGGTCGACTACCTGCAGCTGATGCAGTCGCCCGGTAGCAGCGAGAATCGCGCCAATGAAATCTCGGACATCTCGCGCTCGCTGAAGGCCCTGGCGAAGGAGCTGAGCGTGCCGATGATCGCGCTGTCGCAGCTCAACCGCTCGCTGGAGCAGCGCCCGAACAAGCGCCCGGTGATGTCCGACCTGCGCGAGTCCGGGGCCATCGAACAGGACGCCGACATTATTGCCTTCGTCTACCGCGACGAGGTCTATAACGAGGAGTCCCCCGACAAGGGCACGGCCGAGATCATTATCGCCAAGCAGCGTAATGGCCCCATCGGGACCGTGCGCCTGACCTTCCGCGGACAGTTCACCCGCTTCGAGAACTATGCCCCGGACGTCTACGGCGGGATCGAGCAATAGGGGAATAGCGAGCTATGTACCCACTCGTGCTAGCGCCCCATGTTCTGCGATTCCTGGTCCGAGGCGACGTGTGAGGCGCGCGGCCAGCATCCAGCTTCATCCCGAGGCCCTGCGGCACAACCTGTCCGTGGCACGGCGCCTTGCACCCGCTGTTCCCATGTGGTCGGTGATCAAGGCAGAAGGCTACGGTCACGGTCTGCTATGGGCAGCCCAGGCACTGGCCGACGATAGTGACGGGCTGGCCGTTTCTCAAGTCTGTGAGGCGCGGGCCCTGCGCGCGGCCGGTTTCGAGGGCGCGTTGCTGGTGCTGCAGGGCCCGCGCGACCTTTCTGAGGTGCATGCCTGCACCGAGTTTGACCTCCAGCCCGTCCTGCACCATTCGGCACAACTCGATCATCTCGAGGCCGCCAGCGTCGTGCTCCCCGTCGTCTGGATCAAACTGAATACCGGGATGAACCGGTTGGGTTTCGAGCCAGCGCAGGCGCCGAAGGTCGCCACGCGATTGCAGGCTGCCGGTCACGGGCAGGGCGGATTGCACTGGATGACCCATATGGCCTGTGCCGACGAGCCGGAGCACCCACAAAATGCCCGCCAGCTGGACGCCTTCGCTACGACGGTGGCGGCGTTTCCGGGACACCGCAGCGTGGCCAACTCGGCGGCCCTGTTTGCCGGCTGGGGTCGCGGCGGGGCGGCGGCGGGCGAGTACTGGGGCCGCCCCGGAATCATGCTCTACGGTGCGCATCCGGCCTCGGTACCCGCCGAGCATCTGCCGGAGGGTCCGGATGGCGACCTGCGTCCAGCGATGACCGTGCAGGCCCCGATCATTGCCACCCAGCCGCTCGCACCCGGCAGTACCGTCGGCTATGGCGCGACCTGGACCGCCGATGCGCCCGGGCGTGTCGGGATTGTGGCGATGGGATATGCCGATGGGTACCCGCGCCATGCCCCGTCGGGCACGCCGGTCCTGGTGAACGGGGAGCTTTGCCCTTTGATCGGGCGCGTCTCCATGGACATGCTGGCGGTGGACCTGTCCGGGGTGCCCGCGGCGCAGGTCGGGGACCGCGTGACCCTGTGGGGGGAAGGCCTTCCCGTGGAACGCGTCGCGCGCGCAGCGGGGACGATCAGCTACGAGCTGCTGACCCGCGTGGCCGACCGGCTGCAGCCCGGAAACTGAGCGCCGCGCCGGGTACACTGTCGGGTCTGCAATCCGCGCTTCGAGAAACCCGATGACCGACTTCGACCCCAGCGAATACGACCCGCAGACCGTGGCCATCCGGCACGGCTACCAGCGCACGCCCGAGGGCGAGCACTCCGAGGCGATCTTCCCGACCTCGAGCTTCGTGTTCGGCTCGGCCGCGGAGGCCGCGGCGCGCTTCGGTGGCGAGAGCCCGGGCAACATCTACTCGCGCTTCACCAACCCGACCGTGCGTACCTTCCAGGACCGCCTGGCGGCGCTGGAAGGGGGTGAGGCCTGTGTTGCCACCGCCTCCGGGATGTCCGCGATCCTCGCCACCATGATGGGCCTGCTGAAGGCCGGCGATCACGTGGTCTGCTCCCGCTCGGTGTTCGGCACCACCACCGTGTTGTTCAACAACTACCTCGGGCGTTTCGGCGTGGAGGTCACCTACGTCGAGCTGTCGAACCTCGAGGCCTGGGAGGCCGCGACCCAGCCGAACACCCGGCTGTATTTCTGCGAGACGCCGTCCAACCCGCTGGGCGAGGTGGTGGATATCCGCGCGCTGGCGGACATCGCGCATCGCCACGACGTAGTGCTGGCGGTGGACAACTGTTTCTGCACGCCGGCCCTGCAACGCCCGCTGGATCTGGGCGCCGACATCATCATCCACTCGGCAACCAAGTTCCTCGACGGCCAGGGCCGCTGCCTGGGCGGCGCGGTCGTGGGCGACGCCGAGCGTGTGGGCGAGGAGGTCTACGGCTTCCTGCGCACGGCTGGCCCCACGCTCTCGCCGTTCAACGCCTGGGTCTTCCTGAAGGGCCTGGAGACCCTGGCCCTGCGGATGCGCGCGCACAGTGACAATGCGCTGGCCCTGGCGCAGTGGCTGCAGGCCCACCCGAAGGTCACGGCGGTGCATTACCCGGGTCTGCCGGATCACCCCCAGCACGCAATCGCGAAGCAGCAGCAAAGCGGTTTCGGCGGGGTGCTGAGCTTCGAGGTCGCCGGTGGGCGCGAGGCTGCCTGGTCGGTGATCGACGCCACGCAGTTCCTGTCGATCACGGCCAACCTGGGCGATGCCAAGACCACCATCACCCATCCGGCGACCACCACCCACGGCCGCGTGGACCCGGACAAGCGCGAGGCACAGGGCATTACCGAGGCCATGGTGCGTGTCGCCGTAGGACTGGAGTCCGTCGCCGATATCCAGCGCGACCTGGCCCGCGGGCTCGACGCGCTCTGACGCCGGCGCCGGGTTGGCCGCACGGATATGTCCAGACCCGAGTCCGGTGATCCCCACCCGCAGCCGCGCCGGCGCCCGCGCTGGCGCGTTCTGCTGGCGGTCGTAATCGGCTTCCACCTGCTGGGTTTCCTGTCATCGCTGGATGCGCTGATGTCCACCCGCACTTCGCAAGGGGCAGTGGCGTGGATCGTCTCGCTGAACACCGTGCCCTATGTGGCCGTTCCGGCCTACTGGGTCTTCGGTGCGAGCGAGTTTCGCGGCTATGTGGTCGCGCGCCGCGACGAGGACTCGAGTCTTGCCCGGGCACTGCAGCCGAAGACCGAGGAGCTGTGGTCGCACCAGTACATCGTCCCGGAACCCAGCAAGCATCTGGACGGGGTGCAGCAGCTCGCCCGCTGGCCGTTTCTGCATGGCAACGAGGTCGAACTGCTGGTGGACGGCGAGGCGACCTTCGACAGCATCTTCCGCGGGATCGAGCAGGCTGAGCGCTACCTGCTGGTGCAGTTTTACATCGTGCGCGACGATGACCTGGGGCGGGAACTCCAGCGGCGGCTGGTGGAGCGTGCCCAAGACGGGGTCGAGGTCTATTTCCTGTACGACGAGATCGGCAGCTACCGCCTGCCCGGGAGCTACCTGGATACCCTGCGCGAGGCGGGTGTCCAGGTCCAGCACTTCCACTCCACCCGCGGGCGCGGCAATCGCTTCCAGCTGAACTTCCGCAATCATCGCAAGATCGTGGTGGCCGATGGCGAACAGGCCTGGGTCGGCGGACTGAACGTGGGCGACGAGTACCTGGGGCGCGATCCGAAGATCGGTTCGTGGCGGGACACCCACCTGCGTATCGAGGGGCCGTCCGCGCTCGCGTTGCAGTCGGTGTTTCTGGAGGACTGGCACTGGGCCACCGAGGCGATCCCGGAGCTGGAATGGAAGCCGGCGACCATGGCGGACGACGGGGTTCCGGTGCTGATCCTGCCCTCCGGTCCGGCTGACGAGTTCGAGACTGCCAGTCTGATGATGCAGCAGGCGATCCATGCGGCCGAGCGGCGCATCTGGATTGCCAGCCCGTATTTCGTGCCGGACGAGGGCGTGCAGGGCATGCTCAAGCTGGCCGCGCTCAGTGGCGTCGACGTGCGCATATTGATCCCCGAGGTCACCGACAACCCGCTGACCACCCATGCGGCCTATGCCTTCCTCGGGCCGCTGCTGGATGCCGGCGTGCGCATCTACCGCTATCAGGAGGGCTTCCTGCACGGCAAGGCGTTCGTGGTGGACGACATGGGGGCGGCGGTGGGTACAGTGAACCTGGACAACCGTTCGTTCCGGCTGAATTTCGAGGTCACCGCACTGGTGATGGACCCAGCCTTCGCCCGCGAGACGGCGCGCATGTTCGAGGCGGATTTCGCCCGCTCGCGCGAGATGACCCGGCAGGACGTGGATGACCTGCCGCTGTGGCGTCGTGTGGCCGCACGAGCCGCCTATCTGCTGGCGCCGGTGCTGTAGCGTTCCGGGCGAAGATCACGCGGCTTGATCTGTGTCATGTGGACATTGAATGCCGGTGCTAGACTGGTACTCAGAATGCATTTTCGAGGCCTGCCCGTGTCGCGAGCCCTGCACCACCTGCTGACCCTGTTGATCGCCGCCGCGCTGGTCGCGGCACCGATTGCCAGTGCGGGGATGCTGCACGGGGAACCCGGGCCGGGAATGGCCGCGCAGGCCCACTGCCCGGACCAGGTTGCCGGCTCGCATTCGGACGATCCCGCGATTCAGCTCGAAGCCACGGCCTGCGAGATGCCGTGCGCGGTTTGTGGCATCTGCGGGGTGTCGGCCCTGCCTTCCTTCCTGACGACCCCCGTCACCGCTTCGCTGTCCCATCCTGTTCCGGGAACCGTGGCCATGGGCCCCGGTGCTCGCGCGGCCCCGGATCTGCGCCCGCCTCTTTGAGTCCTCCCCGGCCGGGCATTTGCCCGGCTTCGGGCGATCGTGGATCGCCCCCGCGGTGCGCCGTTTCGCGTACCGCCTTGGTACCAACGTCCCGGGAGGGCTACACCATGATGCATGAACAAGGTTTTGGCTGGATGTCCGGTCTTGGCTTCGGCCACGGCTGGATTGGACTCTTGATTCTGGTATTGCTGATCCTCGGGGTCGCGGCCTTGATCAAGTATCTGTTCAGTAATCGGTAAGGAGTCGCTCAATGACGACCGAAACCAATACGGTGACCCCGCGCGAGGCGGTGGTGATCGTGCCCGGCATGGGCTCGGACCATTGCGCGGGCATCGTGCGTGCGGCCCTGGAAAAGACCGCGGGCGTACAAACGGTGAGCACCAACATCGCTCGGCACCGAGTGACGGTCGGGTACGACCCTGACCAGGTGGACCCGCCAGGCCTGCGTGCTGCCGTGGAGGGCGCCGGCTACGACGTCGCCCAGGTGGAAGGCGAGTCGGGCGGCTCTGCGACCGTGCGCCTGGTGGTGCCGGGCATGGGTTCGGACCACTGCGCGGGGATCGTGCGCGCTGCGATCGAGAAGCTGGATGGTATCCAGTCGGTGCGCACCAATATCGGCGACCACCGTGTGACCGTGGAACCCGGCCCCGACGGTCCCGACCCCGAGGCCCTGCGCGCGGCGGTGGAGGGCGCCGGCTATGACGTGGCGGCGGTGGAGACCGAGGAGGCCGGCAGCGAGGCGGACGACGCCGAGATTGACGCGGCCTACCTGAAGCAGGCCTGGCGCCGGCTGTGGATCGCGATGATCCCGACCATCGCGATCATGGTCCTGATGATGCCGCACATGTTCTGGCAGGAGATCCCCGGCTATCTTCTGATTATCGCCGTGCTGGCCTTCCCCGTGGTCTTTATGGCGGGGGGTGCGGCGACGCACCGTTCGTCCTGGCGCGCGCTGAAAAGCGGCAGCCTCAACATGGACGTGCTGATCTCCATGGGCTCGTTGCCGCCCTACCTGATTGGGCTGATCGGCTTCATCTATCCAATGACCTCGTTCATCGAGATGGCCGCGACCATCATGGCCTTCCATATGCTCGGGCGCTATCTGGAGTACCGCGCCAAGGGCGAGGCCTCCTCCGCGATCCGCAAGCTGCTGGATCTGGGTGCGAAGACCGCCCGGGTCGAGCGCGATGGCGAGGAGGTCGAGGTTCCCATCAAGTCGCTGCAGGTGGGCGACGTGATGATCGTGCGTCCGGGCGAGAAGGTGCCCACCGATGGCGAGGTGGTGGCGGGCGAGAGCACCGTGGACGAGTCCATCGCCACCGGCGAGTCGGTCCCGGTGGACAAGGGCGAGGGCGACACCGTGCTGGGCGCGACCCTGAACCAGCAGGGGCGGCTGAAGGTGCGTGCGACCCGGGTCGGTGCGGATACCTTCCTGTCCCAGGTGATCCGGTTGGTCAACGAGGCGCAGGGCTCGCGCGTGCCGGTGCAGGAGCTGGCGGATCGCATTACCGCGCGCTTCGTGCCGGCCGTTCTGGTGATCGCGCTGGCGGCGTTCGCGGCCTGGCTGGCGTTCTCCGGGGCGTTGCAGCCGATCCTGATCTGGGGCGAGGGCTTCCTGCCCTGGGTGGATTCGGAGCGTCCCCCGCTGGTGCTGGCGATCCTCGCCGCGATCGCCGTGCTGGTCATTGCCTGCCCCTGTGCGCTGGGACTGGCCACGCCCACCGCCCTGATGGTGGGCTCCGGCATGGGGGCCGAGCGTGGTGTGCTGATTCGCTCGGGCTCCGCGATCCAGACCCTGAAAGACATCGCGGTGATCGTGCTCGACAAGACCGGCACCATCACCCGCGGGCAACCGGCACTGACGGATGTGATCGCGGCCGAGGGCTTCGACGAGTCCCGTGTGCTGCGGGCGGCCGCGGCGGTCGAGGCCGGTTCCGCGCACCCGCTGGCCGACGCCATCGTGCAGGGCGCGCGCGACCGGGAGCTGGAGGTCGCCGAGGTCGAGCAGTTCCAGTCGCATACCGCGCGTGGAGTGGAGGCCCGCCTCGACGGGGAACGGGTCCTGGTCGGCAGTCAGCGGCTGCTGGAGGAACAGGGCCTGGATGCGTCCGGCCTGCTGGAATCGCTGCGGCGGCTTGAGGAGGCGGGCAAGACGGCGATGCTGGTGGCCATTGGCGATCAACCGGCGGGCATTGTCGCGGTCGCCGACACGCTCAAGGAGGAGTCGCAGGTCGCCATCGAACAGCTGCATGCCCTGGGCATCCGCTGCGTGATGGTCACCGGCGACAACGAGCGCACCGCGAATGCCGTGGCCGCGCAGGTAGGGATCGACGAGGTCCGTGCCGGAGTGCTGCCGGAGGGCAAGGTCGAGGCCATCCGTGAGCTGCAAAAGGAGTACGGCGAGCACGTGGCCATGGTGGGTGACGGCATCAACGACGCCCCGGCCCTGCAGCAGGCCAATGTCGGCATCGCGATCGGGGCCGGCGCGGACGTCGCAATCGAGGCCGCCGACGTGACCCTGGTGCGTGGCGAACTGACCAAGGTGGTCGAGGCCGTGCAGCTGTCGCGGCTGACCTTCCGCAAGATCGTACAGAACCTGTTCTGGGCCTGGGGCTACAACACCGCCGCGATCCCGATCGCCGCGGCCGGCCTGCTGCACCCGATGATCGGCGTAATCGCGATGACCGCCAGCTCGCTGTCGGTGATCGGCAACTCCATCCTGCTGCGCCGGAGCATGCCGGCATCACATCCGCAAGGAAAAAAATGATGAAACGACGTCAATTTCTGGGGCTGGCCGCCGCGCTGCCCGTGATCACCACGTTCGGCGGCTGGACCCTGTTCAACCATGCGGTGTCCGCTCCGCGTTTCGACAACCCGCTGTTTCTGCCCGGGGCCGATGGTCCGTTTGCGGTGCTCGCACCCGATCAGCCGTTCACCCTGGTGGCCGAACAGGGATGGTTGCCGGTGCCCGGCCGCGCGGAGACACCATTCCTCTGGTACCGCACACAGGTGAATGGGACCGAGTACCAGAACCCGATCCTGCTGTTGCGCACCGGCGATGACCTGGATGTGACGCTCGACAACCAGCTCGACGAGGGCACGATCATCCACTGGCACGGCCTGCATGTGCCGGGCCGGGAGGACGGTCACCCGATCCATACGGTCGATCCCGGGGAACAGTACGAATACCGCTTCCAGGTGACCAACCGCGGCGGTACCTACTGGTACCACACCCATGCGCATCACCGGACCGCGCGCCAGGCCCACCAGGGGCTGGCGAGTTTTTTGCTGGTGACGGATGACGACAACGACGCCCTCAACGAGGCCCTTGGCCTGGAGCTGGGCAAGACCGACCTGCCACTGGTGTTGCAGGACAAGCGCTTCGACCGGCTCGGGCATCTGGTGTACCAGCCGAATCCGATGCAGGGGATGATGGGGTATCTCGGGGACGAGGTGCTGGTGAACATGACGCCGTCCGCCCGCCACGAGGTCGAGCGTCGCATCCATCGCCTGCGCCTGCTGAACGGATCCACCGCCCGGATCTATCGCCTCGCCCTGCGGGCCGATGGCGCGGCGGTCCCGTTCCAGGTCATCGGCACGGACGCGGGGCTGCTGGAATCGCCTTGGGAGGTGAAAGAGGCCTTCCTGTCACCGGGCGAGCGTCTGGAGCTTCTGGTCGATTTCGCCGCGTTTTCCGGAGGCGATCGAGTCGAGCTGCACAGCCTGGAATTCGACCCGATGGCCGGTGGCGGCATGATGCGTGGCGGCGGTATGGGCGGCGGCATGGGCGGAGGAATGGGGCGCATGATGGGTGGCGGCATGCACGACGGCGATCCGCTCGCACTGCTTGAGTTCGTGGTCCGCGAGGGCGAGGCGGTCACCGCCGAGGTGCCCGAGCGCCTGTCGCGAATCGACCCCATCGACGTGTCCAACGCAACCGAACGCGACATCCTCCTGGACATGGCCCCGATGCAGTGGCGTATCAATGGCGAGACGTATGACCCGGACCGGGTGCCGATCGAGGTGGAGGCCAACACCCAGGAGGTGTGGACGCTCCGCAATGCGGACCGCAGCATGCCGCACCCGATGCATATCCATGGCTTCTCGTTCCAGGTGCTGTCGCGCTCCGGTGGCCCCGGTTTCGTGCGCGAACAGGCGGTCAACGACGACGGGCTGACGGTCGCGGATCTGGGCTGGAAGGACACCGTCCTGCTGTGGCCGGGCGAGACCGTGCGCATCGCCATCGACTTCACGCACGACTACGATGGCGACCAGCTCTACGTGTTCCACTGCCACAACCTGGAACACGAGGACAACGACATGATGGTGAACGTCCGCGTGCGTGCCTGACGGCACGCCTGTACGTACAGGGAGATCCATGAACGCGACACCGCGACCGGAGGCGGGCCTCTACCGGGTGGCCGAGACCGCCCTGCTGGAATCCGACCCGGAGGCCAAGTGCGAGCGTGTGCTGGGGCTGATGGACGCCTGGTGGTCCGGCGCGACGGCGCCAGCAGCGGCGCCACCCCCGCAGCGCGTGGAGGTGCCCGGGCGCCCCGAGCGCCCGGTGCTCGTGCACCCGCGCGAGCTGCCCCGGCGCGGGCTGCACACGACAGCCGGGCGGGTAGCGCTGGTGCATGCCGTTGCACATATCGAGTTCAATGCGATCAACCTGGCGCTGGATGCGGTCTATCGCTTTCGCGACATGCCGGCGCCGTTCGTCAGCGACTGGCTGCAGGTGGCGGCCGAGGAGGCGCGTCATTTCCGGCTGCTGCGCGCGCGACTCCACGAGCTGGGAGCAGACTACGGGGACCTTCCGGCCCACAACGGGCTGTGGGAGGCCGCGCTCGCTACCGACCACGACGTGATGATCCGTATGGCGCTGGTCCCGCGCGTGCTGGAGGCGCGCGGGCTGGATGTGACGCCCGGGATGATCGAGCGGCTGACCGCGGCGGGTGATCACGCGACCGTGGCGCTGCTCGAGATCATCCAGCGCGAGGAGGTCGCCCACGTGGCGATCGGCACGCGCTGGTTCCGCGAACTGGCCCACGCGCGCGGGCTCGATCCCGAACCGCTGTTCCTCGAGCTGCTAGCCGAGTACATGCCGGGCCGCGTACGCCCGCCCTTCGCCCATGCCGCCCGCCGCGCCGCCGGCTTCACCGACTCCGAGATGGCGCAGCTGGAGGCCCAGGCCGCCGCCCCGACCTCGCTGTAGGATGTGATGAGCGCAGCGAATCGCACCGTTCCCCACGCCGTGCGAAACCCTGATGCGATTCGCTGCGCTCATCACATCCTACGCCCCCCGACGCCCGCGGGCGGGCGCGGCACGGGATGGTGGCAGGCCGCGCGTGCCCAGTCTGTCGGAACACCCGGGGGCAGTGATGAATGGACACGCTCGCGTTGGCAGCCCAGGTTCCCCGATCCTGCGTTGAGCCCCGAAGAAATCAAGAGCGGGCGGGTAGAACCACTACCCGCTGCCTGAGGCGCCTTGCCTCGGAAAACCTGGGGCGACAACCCCGCACCTGATTAGCAATGAGAGTAAGCCAGCCCCAAGGACTGTGCAGGCTCGGGTCTCCAGCTGCCCCCCCCTGTGTCGTCATCCCGGAAACCGCGTAGCGGTTATCCGGGATCTCCGCGCTTGGGGTTGCCCCGACGGGGGAGATCCCGGCTCTTCGCTTCGCTCCGGCCGGGATGACTGGGCAGGGGTAAGGGGCCTCAGGAAGGTGACACTCCCAGGAAGGCCTGGATCAAAGTGGCCCGGGACGGCCCATGCACGTCCCCGAATGAGTCCCAGCCGCTGGCTGACTCGCGTTGCTAATCAGGACACGGCAAGTCATTGAGTGAAGGGGCTCGGCCGCCCGTTTTCGTCAACACGGGCGTGCGCAGGGTGTTGCGGCTCCCTGGTGCAGAGTGAGTGCACGCCAGTCACCGCGCCTTGTGCGCACGCAAAGGCGACGCGCGCGTGCGTGTGCATTCATCAATGTTCCCCAGGTGGCCGATCGGCGTCTGCGCCGTCCGCCCGCCGGTATTGGAGATTCCCGTTTTGACAGGCCTTTGTTGGTGTGAAACCATGCGGACTGACGGGTCCGTCCGTTTGGGGCCTGCATCAAGGACACACGGCGGGAAGCGGAAGTGAGCCAGGCGCGATACGCACGAAAAACCCCGGATGCAAGGAAGACAGAGCTGCTTGCCGCCGCGGTAATGGTGTTTGCCGAGCGCGGGTATCGATCCGCGGACGTTCAGGAAGTTGCCGATCGGGCCGGCGTGGGCAAGGGAACCGTGTACCGCTATTTCAGCGGCAAGGAAGACCTGTTCTGCGCCGCGCTGACCCAGCAGGTGGACGCGCTGGAAGCCCGGATGTGCGAGGGGCGTGATCGGCACTCGGATCCGCTGGAGCGACTCCGCTCCGGCATTCGTGCGGCCTTTGCCTTTTTCGACGAGCACCCGGAAACCGTCGATCTGTTCATCCAGGAGCGGGCGGAATTTCGCGATCGGGGTACCCCCCTCTATTTCGCGCGCTCCATGTCACGGCGTCATGAATGGGCGCCCGAGTTCGAGGCGCTGATGGTTTCCGGGCGAATGCGCAAGCTTCCCGTGGAGGCACTCATGGATGGGCTGGGCGACCTGGTGTACGGGGCCGTGATGTCAAGTGAAGCGTCCGCCGGTCGCCCATGCCTGGTGGACCGATTCGACCAATTGTTTGACATCTATCTGCACGGCGCGCTCGAGGGGTCCTGACCCGGGCGGCCGCACGCAGCCGGATGGCAGCGTCATTGTGTGTGCCGGGGTCCCGTCACACGTTCTACTGGCTTGGAGTCAACATGTACCGAACCGCATCCGTTGTGAACCAGACGCTCGGCCGCCTGTGGCCGCGACGCGGGGTTCGCGCCCCTATTGCGTTGCTGGTCCTCCTGCTCCTGCTGACCGCCTGCGGGGCCCCGCAGGACGACGCGGGCGGGCAGGAGCAGCCACTGCCTGTGGTCACCGTGCAGGCCGTCACGCCTCAGTCGGTCCAGGTCGAGGGCGAGTACGCCGGCCGCGTGCGCGGTTTCCGGGAAGTGGAAGTGCGTGCCCGCGTGGACGGCATTCTCGAGGAACGTCTCTACACCGAAGGGCAGCTGGTGCAGAAGGGCGATCCACTGTTCCGCATTGACCCGGAACCCTACGAGATCGCGGTGCGCCGTGCCGAGGCCGAACGCGCGGACGCCAGGGCCAGCCTGGCCGATGCCGAGCGGGAATGGGACCGCATCTCGGGTTTGTACCAACAGGATGCGGTGAGCCGCCGCGAACGCGACCAGGCGGAAACCAATCTGCAGCTTGCAGAGGCGCGGCTGGCCATGAGCGAGGCGGCGCTGGCGGATGCCCGCCGTAATCTGCGATATACGGAGGTCACGGCACCGGTGTCCGGTGTCACTGATCTGGAAACCCTGCCGGAGGGCAGCCTGATCGAACGGGGCGCGCTGTTGACGGTGGTCACCCGCCACGATCCGGCCCATGTGCGCTTCTCCCTGCCGGAGAACGATGCGGCCATCCAGCGCGTGGCACGCCGCGCCATGGGGCGCAGCCAGGATGAGGTGCAGACGTACGCGGCCCAGGTCATTTTGCCCGGTGGCGACGCCTATGAGCTGGAGGGTCAGGTGGATTTCACCGCCAGCACTATCGATCCGCGCACCGGCACGGTCTCCGCCCGAGCGGTGTTCGAGAATCCGGATGGGGATCTGGTTCCCGGCCAGTTCGTGCGTGTGCGCCTGGTCCTGCAGGAGCTGGAGGATGTGTTCCTGATTGACCAGAACGCCGTGGGTGAGGGTCGGGACGGGCCCCGGGTGTTCGTGGTGGATGACGAGGACGTGGCGCATGTCCGCACCGTGCGGCTCGGGCCGGTGGTGGATGGGCGCCAGGTGGTGCTCGAGGGGCTGGATGAGGGGGACCGGCTTGTGGTGATCGGGCAGGTGGCGCTGAGTGACGGCGCCTCGGTCGAGGTCACCGAGACCAACGGGGAATCCTGACATGCTGCGCTTCTTCATCGACCGGCCGATCTTCTCCTCGGTCATCTCGTTCGTTATCGTGTTGGCGGGGCTGGCGGCGCTGAGCGCGTTGCCGGTAGAGCAGTACCCGGATGTGGTGCCACCGCAGGTCGTGGTCCAGGCCAACTATCCCGGTGCCAGTTCCGAAGTGCTGGCGGAATCGGTCGCCGCGCCGCTGGAGCAGGAAATCAACGGCGTGGACAACATGATCTACATGGAGTCCACCAGCACCGATGCCGGCTCCCTGCAGATCGCCGTCTCGTTCGAGATGGGCACCGATCCGGACCAGGCGGCCATCAACGTCAATAACCGGGTGCAGGCCGCCCTGCCGCGCCTGCCGCAGGAGGTGCGGGATCAGGGCGTGCGGGTGGAAGCGCGCTCCACCAACATTCTGATGGTGCCGGTGCTGAGCTCGCCGGATGGCCGCTACGATTCGCTGTTCATCAGCAATTACGCGCTGCTCAATGTGCTGGACGAACTGGTCCGTCTGCCCGGTGTCGGCGACGCCAGCCTGTTCGGCGCCCAGGATTACTCCATGCGCGTGTGGCTGCGGCCGGACAAGCTCGCCCAGTTCGAGCTCACACCGTCCGATGTGACCGCCGCGATACGGGAGCAGAACGCCCAGTTCGCCGCAGGGCGCATCGGGGCGGAGCCGGCACCGGAGGGGCAGGCCTTTACCTTCACGGTGACCACCGATGGGCAGCTCGACAACGCCGAGGCCTTCGAGGACATCATCCTGCGCTCCGGGTCCGATGGCAGCACCCTGCGGCTGGGGGATGTGGCAAGGGTCAGCCTGGGCGCCCAGAACTACGAGTTTTCCGCCACCTATAACGGTGAGCCAACCGTGCCCCTGGGCGTCTTTCTGCAGCCCGGCGCCAACGCGCTGGACACGGCCCGGGAGGTGCGGTCGGCCCTCGACGAGTTGTCCGAGCGTTTTCCGGACGGCCTGGAATACACGGTAGCCTACGACATCACCGAGTTCGTGGAGATCTCGGTGCGGGAGGTCTTCATCACGCTGCTGATCGCCGTGGCGCTGGTGGTGCTGGTGACCTTCCTGTTCCTGCAGCACCTGCGGGCCACGCTGATCCCCGTGGCGGCCATTCCGGTGTCCCTGATCGGCACGTTTGCCGGCATGCAGGCGATGGGCTTTTCGGTCAATCTGCTGACCCTGTTCGGCCTGGTGCTGGCGATCGGCATTGTGGTCGACAACGCCATCATCGTTATGGAAAACGTGGAACGGCTGATGGCCGAAAAGGGCTTGAAGGCGCGCGAGGCGTCCATTGAAACCATGCAGCAGGTGGCCGGGGCGGTGGTGGCCTCGACCCTGGTGCTGGTGGCAGTGTTCGCGCCGGTGGCATTCCTGGGAGGCCTTTCCGGGGAGTTGTACCGTCAGTTCGCGGTGACCATCGCCGTGTCCGTGGTGGTTTCCGGCGTGGTGGCGCTGACCTTGACGCCGGCCATGTGTGCCCTGCTGCTGGACAAGCAGAAGCACACGGTGTCCCGGCCGTTCGCCCTGTTCAATAGCGGCTTCAATGCGCTGACCCGTGGTTTCGTAGGAACGGTGGGCTGGCTGTTGCGCCATCGCACGGTGGGTGTGGCGCTGTTTCTGGGTTTCTGCGCGACGACGGTGTTCCTGCTGGACCGCCTGCCATCCGGTCTGGTGCCGCAGGAAGACCAGGGCGTCGCGCTGGTGGTGGGCCAGTTGCCGCCGGTATCGGCTCTGGGGCGCACGGAGCAGGTGCGGGACGAACTGACGGACCGCCTCCGGGAGATCGAGGAGATCGACGAGTTCACCGCGTTCGCCGGATTCGACATTATCGCCTCGTCCCTGCGTACCAACGCCCTGGTCGGCTTTGCCAACCTGAGCGACTGGTCCGAGCGCCGAGCTCCGGACCAGCATGCCTCGGCGGTTGTGGGCAGGATCATGGGTGTCGGAGCCGGGATCCCGGAGGCCAATGTGTTCGCCTTCGCGCCGCCGCCTATTCAGGGCTTGTCACTGACCGGGGGGGTGGAAGGCTACCTTCAGGTCCGCGGTCAGACCACCACGGACGAAGTGGACGCAGCGGCCCAGCGGGTGGTGCAGGCCGCCAATGAACGGCCCGAGCTGGTTAATGTGCGGGCCACGCTGGATACCAACATGCCGCGCTACAGCGCCACCGTGGACCGGGAGAAGGCCCGCGCCATCGGCGTGCCCATCAACACCATCTTCGAGGCCATGCAGAGCACCTTCGGCGCCTTTTATGTCAACGATTTCACTTACCAGGGGCGTTTGTGGCGGGTGAACGTGCAGTCCGAAGCGGAGTTCCGCAGTCGCGAAGAGGACCTCCGGCATGTGTTCGTGCGCTCGGATGCCGGGGAGATGGTGCCCGTGGATTCCCTCGTGAGCCTGGAGCGGGGCAGCGGCGCGGACATTATCAACCGCTTCAATATCTATCAGTCGGCGCGCTTGCTTGCGGATGCGGCACCGGGTTACACCACGGGCCAGGCCAAGGAGGCATTGGAAGCCGTGGTGGCCGAGTTGGACTCGGACGCCAACACCACCATGGGCTGGATTGGCGAGGCCTACCAGCTGGACGTTGCCGCCGGTGCCGCTGGCGCGGCGTTCGGTCTGGGGCTGCTGATGGTGTTCCTGATTCTGGCCGCCCAGTACGAGCGTCTGACCCTGCCCCTGGCGGTGGCCACCGCCGTACCCTTCGGTGTGCTCGGCGCGGCCCTGGCAACCATGCTGCGCGGCTTTCCCAATGACATCTACTTTCAGGTAGGGCTGCTGGTGCTGATCGGCCTGGCGGCGAAGAATGCCATCCTGATCGTGGAGTTCGCCGCGCAGAACCGGCGCGAAGGCATGAGTTCTACCGATGCCGCCATGGCGGCGGCGCGGCAGCGTTTCCGTGCGATCGTCATGACCGCGATGACCTTCATCATCGGCACGCTGCCGCTGATGTTCGCCACCGGAGCCGGCGCGGCCAGTCGACAGGAGATCGGCACCGTGGTGGTGGGCGGCATGATCGCGGCCAGCACCCTGGCGCTGCTGTTCGTGCCGTTGTTCTACAAATTGCTCGAGGATCTGGTCACTTGGCGTCAGCAACGTCGCGAGAAGAAGGAGGCCAGCCATGCGTAAGTGGGGCTTGACCGTTGCTGCGGCGTTCTTACTCGGTGGCTGCGCCGTGGGGCCGGACTATGAGCGCCCGGACTTTGATCTTCCGGAGGATTGGCCGGAACACGTCCTGCTCAGTGCCGAGGAGCAGGAGGCCTGGCAGCAGTGGTGGACCCGTTACCAGGATCCGCAGCTCGACGCACTGGTGGCGCGGGCCCTGGACGATAACCTGGATGTCCGTCTGCAGGTGCAACGCATCCAGGAGTCTCGCGCCCGTCTGGGCCTGGCGGAGGCCAACCGGTTGCCCACGCTGGACGCCCAGGCAGAGGCGGCACGGGAACGGCAGCCGGAAGGGCTCTCGCCGATCCCGGGTGGGGGAGGCACCGACAACCTGTTCTCGATCACGGGGATTCTGGGATATGAGCTGGATCTGTGGGGCCGCCTCGCCCGCCAGGAGGAAGCCGCCGAGGCCTTTCTGCAACAGTCTCGGTTCAGCCATGAGGCGGTCCGGCTGAACGTGGTGGCGGACGTGGTCGCCACCTACGTGAATCTGCGCAGCGCGCAGGAACAGCTGGCTATCGCCGAAAAGACGGTGGAATCCCGGGAGCGGACCCTGGAACTGGAGCAAATCCGCTACGAGGGCGGCCAGACGGACGCTCTGGTCTTGCGCCAGTCGGTGGCCGAACTGGAAACCACGCGCGCGCGCATCCCCTCACTGCGTCAGCAGGTGCAGACCCTGGAGGGGGCACTCGCGGTGCTGGTGGGCATGTCACCGCGCGAGCTGCTGGACGAGCTGGATTTCGGGGATCGTCGTCTGGCCGACCTTGAACTGCCGGCGCATGTGCCTGCGGTGATGCCATCCGAACTGCTGCGCCGGCGGCCCGACATCCGCGCCGCCGAGGCGGAATTGATGGCCTCCACGGCCGAGATCGGCGTCGCCGAGGCGGACCGGCTTCCGCGCCTGAACCTGATGGGGTTCCTCGGCACCGCCGCCACGGAAACCAGCGACCTGTTTACCCGCTCGGCCGAGACCTGGGGCGTGGGCGCGACCGTGGCCGGGCCGCTGTTCGACTTCGGTCGCGCCCGGGCCCGGGTGGAGACCGCAGAAGCCCTGCGTGATCAGGCGGAAACCCGTTATGCCATGACCATGACGCAGGCGTTTCGCGAGGTGCGAGACGCCCTGGTGCTCTACGAGGCCACCGACGAACGTGTGGGTGCGGTCAGGCGGCAGGTACAGGCCATCCAGGAAACGCGTGATCTGGCGGAGATCCGGTATGAAGAAGGCTTTACCGGGTTTATCGAGCTGCTGGACGCTGAACGCGCGTTGCTGGACGCAGAGCTGGCTCTGAGTGAGGCCTTGCGGGATCGGCTCAATGCAACCGCGACCTTGTTCAAGGCGATGGGTGGCGGCTGGGATGGGGAACGATCCGCGCCCCCTCATGCGGAAGCTCGCGTTGAGGACTGAAGGTCGTACGATTAAGGCAGCGTCTGCCTGGGGGAGCCGGAACGCGCGCGTTCAGGCGTGCAGCAGGTGCGCCGGGTAGGGTGAGCCGTCCAGCTGGCGAAGGACCGGGCCGGTCGCGTCGATCTCCAGATACCCCGGGTGCTCGTCCCAGGCGGGGAGGACGCAGCGCTGGCGGGGCTGGCCGTCAACGGTGAGTTCGTGGATGGCCGGGCGGTGAGTGTGGCCGTGGATCATCAGCGGGACGTCGGCGTCGCGGAAGACGTCGGCCACTGCAGTCGGGTTCACGTCCATGATGGCAGCGGCCTTCATCTGGCCGTTGTCGCGGCTGGCGGCGCGCATGGCTTCGGCCTGGCGGATGCGTTCCTCCAGTGGATGACTCAGAAATCCCTTTTGCCATTCGCCACTGCGTACCTGCTGGCGAAAGGCCATGTGCTCGGTGTCGTCGGTGCACAGCGAGTCGCCGTGCAGGAGCACGGCGGGTCCGCAGGGCAGGGCGGCGTGCAGGGGTTCGGGGGCGAGCTGCATCCCCGCGCGCGCGGCGTAGGCCTCGCCCACGAGAAAATCCCGGTTGCCGTGGATGAAGGCGACCGGGATCTCGAGTGACTTGAGGGCCTCGGCGAGTTGTTCGGCGGCCGGGAATCCGGCGTCATCGCCGACCCAGTATTCGAACAGGTCGCCGAGGATGTACAGCGCCGAGGCGCTGCGCGCCGGGCCCTTCAGGAAGGCGAGTGTGGCCTCCAGCAGGGGGCCGGGCTCGCGATCCAGGTGCAGGTCGGAAATGACCAGGGCCGGCGCGCTCGAAGCCACGGGGTGGCTCAGTCCTCGACGCGTTTTACGCTTTCCATCACGACCGGCTCCTGCGGCACGTCCTGGTGCATGCCGGAGCGGCCGGTGGGTACGGACTCGATCTGGCGCACAACGTCCATGCCCTCGGTCACCTTGCCGAAGACCGCATAACCCCAGCCCTGCGCATTCGGGGCCGTGTGGTTGAGGAAGTCGTTGTCGTTCACGTTGATGAAGAATTGTGCGGTGGCCGAGTGCGGGTCCTGGGTGCGCGCCATGGCGATCGCGCCGACCTCGTTCTTCAGTCCGTTATCCGCCTCGTTGCGGATGGGCTCGCCGGCGGACTTCTGGCTCATGTTCTTGTCGAAGCCGCCGCCCTGGACCATGAAGCCCGGGATCACGCGGTGAAAGATCGTGCCGTCGTAGAAGCCGTCATCCACGTAGGACATGAAGTTGGCGACCGTCTCCGGGGCGGCCTCGGCATTGAGTTCCAGCACGATGCGGCCATGGTTGGTTTCGATCGCGACCTGCGGATTGGTATCGGCCATGGGGGCTCCTGAAAGCAGTAGGGCAAGAAGGGCGGTGGCCAGCACAATGCCGAGCCGGAAACGGGATCGCTGCACGGGACTGGCCCTCCGGATGAATGTCGGGCGGCCATGGTACCCGGCAGGCGGGGTCCCTGCCAGCAATGCTACTAGGGAGACGCTGATTGAATCGCGCGTCCGCGCTCGAGTCGCTTTTGTGTGCGTTTAATGCGCGGTGACTGTCGTGCAGTCATTCTGCACAAAGGAGCCGCAACGCCGTTCCCACGCCCGTTTCTGATAACAACGGGCGGCCGAGCCCCTGATTTCGATGGCTTGTGGGGTTGGTGCCCCCTGTTCCCCGATCCTGCGTTGCGCCCCGAATCCATCAAGAACGGGCGGGTAGAACCACTACCCGCTGCCAGAGGCGCCTTGTCTCGGAAAACAGGGGGCGCCAACGCGGACGTGCGATTCAATCAGCGTCTCCCTAGGGCCACGGCCGGCCCGGCTGGTGGCCCGCGGGGTGCTCCGCTACCATGCGCGCGATGACGACACCGCCGACCAAGACCCGTTTCGCGCCCAGTCCCACCGGGCTTCTCCACCTCGGCAACGTGCGCACCGCGTTGTTCAGCGCGCTGTTCGCCCGCTCGCGCGGCGGGCATTTTCTGCTGCGGATCGAGGATACCGACGCCGAGCGCTCGCGCCCGGAGTTCGTGGTCGCGCTGATGCGCGACCTGCGCTGGCTGAAGCTGGACTGGGACGAGGGCGTTGACGCCGGTGGCGATGCCGGACCGTATGCCCAGTCCGAGCGCGGCGGGATCTTCGATGGCTATTACCAGCAGTTGATTGATGCCGGTCAGGCCTACCCCTGCTTCTGCTCGCCCGCCGAGCTGGAGCGGGGACGCAAGCGCATGCGCGCCCAGGGCAAGCCGCCGCGCTATCCGGGGACCTGCTCCCACCTGAGCGCGGAGGAGGCCGAGCGGCGCGCGGCCGAGGGGCAGAAGCCGACCCTGCGCTTTCGTGTGCCGCTGGGTCGGACGGTCCGTTTCGAGGACGGGGTACGCGGGCCGGTGAGCTTTCGGACCGACGAGATCGGCGATTTCGTGATCCGCCGCTCCGACGGCACGCCCGCCTTCTTCTTCTCCAATGCGATCGACGACGCCCTGATGGGCGTGACCGATGTGGTGCGCGGCGAGGACCATATCGCCAACACCCCACGCCAGATGCTGTTGCTGGAGGCGCTGGGGCTGGCGGCGCCGGCCTACCATCACCTGCCGCTGGTGATGGGGCACGACGGTGCGCCGTTGTCCAAGCGCAATGGGTCGGCCAGTGTCGAGGAGTTGCGCACTACGGGTTACCTGCCGCTCGCGATCCTTAATCACCTGGCACGCCTCGGGCATCGCTACGAGTCGGACGAGTTACTGAGTGCGCAGGAACTCGCGGCCGGGTTCAGCCCGGAGCGCATTGGTCACAGCGCTGCGCGCCACGATGCGCAGCAGTTGGAACACTGGCAGACCGAGGCCCTGCGCCAGCTGTCCGATGCCGATCTGCTGGCCTATCTCGATGACTTCGATGTGTTCGGGCAGCTGTCAGAGGACCAGCGCCCGGCACTGGCGGGGCTGTTGCGCGACAACATCACCCGCGCCGAGGACGCCCGTATCTGGGTGGAGGCCTTCGCCACCGACCCGCCCCCGGTGAGCGAGGCGGCCGCCGCCGAGCTGCAGCAGGCGGGTGCCGATTTCTACCGCGCCGCCCTGGAGGCCCTGGACGAGGCCGAGGATTTCCCGGCTCTGGCAAAGGCCGTCGGCGCAGCGACGGGTGCGAAGGGGCGCAAGCTGTTCATGCCGTTGCGCGCAGCGCTGTCCGGCCAGACGCATGGGCCCGAGCTGCCGCGTATCTTCGAGTATCTGGGACGCGAGCGTGTACGTGCGCGCCTGCAGGTCGCGCTCGAACAGGCGGGCTGAAGCGCTTTTTCAGTCTCCCTCGGGCGATTTCGTCGCCGTCACCTTCAGTTCCAGTGCGCCGCGCGCCAGGCGGGCCTTCAGCGGCGCGCCAATCTCGGTTCTTGCGGCGTCGCGCAGGACCTGTCCTTCTTCCGTTTGCAGGATCGCATAGCCGCGCTCCAGGACCGCCTGGGGGCCGAGGGCGTTCAGTTGGCGCCGCGTCGCCTCCAGCCGCTGCTGGCGGATCGTCAGGGCCTGGCGCATCTGGTATTCGAGATCCCGGTGCAGGCGTGCCAGGCGCTCGCGGTGCGCGCGGATGTCGTGTGCCGGGGCGGCACGCGCGAGACGCTGGTGCAGATGGTCGAGGCGCATTCGCGCAGAGGCGATGCGATTGCCGGGTGAGGCCCCGGCCAGGCGCAGGCGCAGATGCTGCAGGCGCTGGCCGGCCTGCTCGTGGCGGCGCTGCCAGGCGCGTTGCAGGCGCTCGTGCTGGTCGTCCAGGCGCTGTGCGTTGCGTTCCATCAGCTGGCGCGGGTGGCGCCGCTCGAGTCGGGTCCACAGGGCGTTCAGCGTCTGCCGGTGCTGGGCAACGCGCTGGGCCGCAAGTGTGGTCATCCGGTCGCGCGCCCGCTCGATCCGGTGGCGCAGGGTGGCGCCATCCGGGCTGACCGCCTCGGCCGCCGCGGTGGGTGTGGAGGCGCGCAGGTCGGCGACGAAGTCCGCAATGGTGGTATCGGTCTCGTGCCCGACCCCCGTCACGACCGGAATCGGCGAGGCGGCGATGGCGCGGGCCACGCTCTCCTCGTTGAACGCCTGCAGATCCTCCAGCGACCCGCCGCCGCGCGCCAGGATGATCACGTCCACGGTGCCCTCGCGGGCGGCCTGCTCCAGGGCCGCGGCGATCTGGCTGGCGGCCTGCGCGCCCTGTACCGCGGTGGGGTAGAGGGTGAAGGGCAGCAGTAGCGGGAAACGCCGCGCCAGGGTGCGTTCGATATCGTGCCGCACATCGCCCTGGGTGGAGGTGATCACGCCGAGGCGGTGGGTCCAGGGGGGGAGGGGCTTCTTCCGCTCGGGGTCGAACAGGCCCTCGGCGGCGAGCTTTTCCTTGAGGCGCTGGAAGGCCGCCAGAAGCTGGCCCTCGCCGGCCGGCTGCAGCTGCTCGACGATGATCTGGAACTGGCCGCGTGCCGCGTAGATCCCGGCGCGGCCCTGGATCTGCACTGCGTCGCCATCGGAGAAGCGGGCAGCGTTGCGGGCATTCCCGCGAAAGAGCACGCAGCTCACCGAGCTGTTCGCGTCTTTCAGCGAGAAGTACTGGTGGCCGGAGGCGTACTGGCGCAGGTTGGAGACCTCGCCCTCCACGCGTACCCGGCCCAGGCGGTCGCGCAGCAGGCCGTCGGCACACTGGTTGAGTTCGGTGACGGTCAGTACGGGGGCGTCGCTCATGGCTCGGGATTCGCGGACGTGGGTTTAAGGGTATGGGGGGCGAGGGGCTACTGGCGCCGGAACACGCGGTGCAGGACATCGGTGCCGCGTCCCTGCGGGTTGGCGCGCAGACGGGCCTCTTCCTCGGCCAGCATGAAGAACAGGCCTTCCACCGCATGCTCCAGGACGTGCTCGACCGGGTCGAAGCGCACGCGCGCGAGGAAGGGGATGTCGCGCATGCGCTCCTTCAGCTCACCGTAGGTGTCCAGGGCCTCCACCTGCTCCAGGCTCTGCTGGATGGCCGGGCGCATCGTCTCGGTGATATCGGCGCGTGCGTGGTATTCGAGATGCCGTGTGGCGGCGTCGTCGTCGCCGGCGAGGATCTCGCGGGCGTTGTCCAGATTCAGCGCGAACACGGCCCGTACCAACGGCTCGCGGGCTTCCGGTATGGCGGCCTCGGCGGCCCGGTTCATCCCCTCCTCGAGCTGGGTCAGCGGCGTTGCCATGCCGATGCGATCCAGCGAGCGGCGGGCGGTCGCGAGCACCTCCGGGAGCGGGATGCGTACGTCCGGGTTGCCGAAGAAGCCGTTGCGCTGGGACAGGGTCTCGGTGGCCGAGTGGCTCGCGATGATCAGCGCCTCGTGTACCGCTTCGATGATCTCGGCCGTCGTGAGATCGGAGGCATCCGGGCGGCGGGTCAGCGCGCGCAGTACGTCGGGGTTGAAGGGCCACCAGCTGGCGCGGGCCGTCGGTGCCGCGGCGATCGCGATCAGCCCGGGCGCGAGCATCAGGGCAAGCAGTCGGCGGCGGCTCAGGCGGGGCATGCGCTCGGGCATGAACGGGCTCGGTGGCTTGAAACGAGGACGGTCATCGTAGCAGGGTGCCGACGTTGCGTCTGCCGGGCGACATGCACGGCGTTTGCCCGGTCTGCTTGTCGGGAGCTAGCCGGAAAATTTATACTGACCGGCTATTTATCTTTCTGGGAAAGAATTCGGTTCTTCCCCCCGCTGGACAGTCCTGGAGCGATGCATGCGGATACTCGATGAAGCCCTGACCTTCGATGACGTGCTGCTGATCCCGGGGCATTCGAATGTCGTCCCCCGCGATGTCGATTTGACCACGAACATCACCCGCGAGATCCAGTTGAGCGCGCCGGTCGTCTCCGCCGCGATGGATACGGTGACCGAGGCGCGCCTGGCGATTGCCATGGCGCAGGAAGGCGGGCTCGGGATCGTGCACAAGAACATGTCGATCGAGGCCCAGGCCGCCGAGGTCCAGCAGGTCAAGAAGTACGAGAGCGGGGTGATCAGCGAGCCGATCACCATCGGCCCGAGCGCGACGATCGGCGAGGTCGTGGAGCTGACCCAGGCCAATCATATCTCCGGCGTGCCGGTGGTGGATGGCAATGACCTGGTCGGCATCGTGACCTCCCGCGACCTGCGCTTCGAGACCCGTATGGAGGCCCCGGTCACCGAGATCATGACCCCCCGTGAGCGCCTGGTCACCGTGCCCGAGGGCGCGGATCGCGGTCACGTACTGGAACTGCTGCACAAGCACCGCATCGAGAAGGTGCTGGTGGTCAACGACGACTTCCAGCTGCGCGGGATGATCACCGTCAAGGACATTCAGAAGTCCACCGAACACCCGAATGCCTGCAAGGACGATCGCGGTCGCCTGCGCGTGGGCGCGGCGGTTGGCGTGGGTGCCGGTACCGACGAGCGCGTGGCCGCGCTGGTCGAGGCCGGGGTGGACGTGCTGGTGGTGGATACCGCGCACGGTCACTCGCAGGGCGTGCTGGATCGCGTCGCCTGGGTGAAGAAGCACTATCCGGAGGTGCAGGTAATCGGCGGCAACATCGCCACCGCCGCCGCCGCGAAGGACCTGGTCGCAGCCGGGGCCGACGGCGTGAAGGTCGGGATCGGCCCCGGCTCGATCTGCACCACCCGCATCGTGGCCGGCGTGGGTGTGCCGCAGATCACCGCGATCTCGGATGTGGCCGAGGCACTGAAGGGCACCGGCGTGCCGATGATCGCCGATGGCGGCGTGCGCTTCTCCGGCGATCTGGCCAAGGCCATCGCCGCTGGCGCCAACTGCGTGATGCTGGGGTCGATGTTCGCCGGGACCGAGGAGGCCCCGGGCGAGGTCGAGCTCTATCAGGGCCGCTCCTACAAGATTTATCGCGGCATGGGTTCGCTGGGCGCGATGCAGCAGGGCTCCTCGGACCGCTATTTCCAGGATCCGAACAGCTCGGCCGACAAGTTCGTGCCCGAGGGCATCGAGGGCCGCGTGCCGTACAAGGGCTCGATCGTCGCGATCATCTACCAGCTGATGGGCGGATTGCGCTCGTCCATGGGCTATGTCGGCGCCCACAACATCGAGGAGATGCGCAGCAAGCCGCACTTCGTTCGTGTGACGGCCGCCGGTATGCGCGAGAGTCACGTGCACGACGTGGCGATCACCAAGGAAGCTCCGAACTACCGAATGGACTGACCGGGCCGTCCCGGCCCGGTCCCGATACCCCACCGGCCGTCCGGCCGGTCCAGCGGATGACCTCATGACCCAGGATCTTCACGCCCACCGCATTCTGGTGCTGGACTTCGGTTCCCAGTACACCCAGCTGATCGCCCGCCGTGTGCGCGAGGCCCGGGTCTACTCCGAGGTGCATGCCTGGGACATGTCGGCGGCGGACATCCGAGCGTTCAATCCCACCGGCATTATCCTCTCGGGCGGGCCGGAGTCGGTGAACATTGATCACCCGCCACGAGCCGAAGAAGCGGTGTTCGAGTTGGGCGTTCCGGTGCTGGGTATCTGTTATGGCATGCAGACCATGGCCGCCCAGCTAGGCGGCCGGGTCGAGCCCTCCGAGCGCCGCGAGTTCGGCTACGCCCAGGTGCGCGCCCGCGGCCATACGCCGCTGCTGCGCGACATCGAGGATCACACCACGCCGGAGGGTTACGGGCTGCTGGACGTGTGGATGTCGCACGGCGACCACGTGACCGAGCTGCCGCAGGGCTTTCGCCTGATGGCTTCCACCGACTCCGCACCGATCGCCGGCATGGCCGACCCGGAGCGCGGCTTCTACGGCGTACAGTTCCATCCCGAGGTGACCCACACCACCCAGGGTCAGCGCATCATCGAGCGCTTTCTGCACGACATCTGCGGCTGCGAGGCCCTGTGGACCGCCGACAACATCATCGATGACATGGCCGCCCGCGTGCGCGAGCAGGTGGGCGACGACCACGTGGTGCTGGGCCTGTCCGGCGGCGTGGACTCCTCGGTGGTCGGTGCGCTGCTGCACAAGGCGATCGGGGACCAGTTGACCTGCGTATTCGTGGACACCGGCCTGCTGCGCCTGGGCGAGGGCGATCAGGTGATGGCGACCTTCGCCCGTCACATGGGCGTGAACGTGATCCGGGTGGACGCCGAGGATCGCTTCATGCGCGCGCTGGCAGGGGTCGAGGACCCGGAGGTCAAGCGCAAGGTGATCGGCGGGCTGTTCATCGACGTGTTCGACGAGGAGGCCGCAAAGCTCGACAACGTGCAGTGGCTGGCCCAGGGCACGATCTACCCGGACGTGATCGAGTCGGCCGACTCCAAGACCGGCAAGGCCCATGTGATCAAGTCGCACCACAACGTGGGCGGGCTGCCCGAGAACATGAAGCTGGGGCTGGTGGAGCCGCTGCGCGAGCTGTTCAAGGACGAGGTGCGCAAGATCGGCGTCGAGCTGGGTCTGCCCACCGAGATGGTCTACCGCCACCCGTTCCCGGGGCCGGGCCTGGGCGTGCGCATCCTCGGCGAGGTGAAGAAGGAATACGCCGAGCTGCTGCGCCGCGCCGATGCGATCTTCATCGAGGAACTGCGCAAGGCCGATCTGTACGACAAGACCTCGCAGGCGTTTGCGGTCTTCCTGCCGGTGAAGTCGGTGGGGGTGATGGGCGACGGCCGGCGCTATGACTACGTCGTCGCGCTGCGCGCGGTGGAGACGATCGATTTCATGACCGCGCGCTGGGCGCACCTGCCGTACGACTTCCTCGATCACGTCTCGCGCCGGATCATCAACGAGATCCCCGGCATCTCGCGCGTGACCTACGACATCTCCGGCAAGCCCCCGGCCACGATCGAGTGGGAGTAGGCGCCGCGGCGCGAGGGACCGGGCCTCCTTCAGGCCCCGGCCAGGAACAGATAGCCTGCCGTGCCGGCGATGCCTGCGGTTACGGCGGCCGCGACCCAGCCCGCCAGGGCCAACTGGCGGCGCCAATCGCCCGGCGGGGCGTGGCTCGTTGAAGGCGTGCTTCCGCTGGTCGCGGGTGCCGCCTCCAGCTCGCTGTCGCGTCCGCTGCGCAAGAGATCCAGCATCGCCTCGATCTGCTGGTCGTCGAAGCCGAAGGGATCGAACCGACGCTGCCCGAATTGCTGCAGTAGGGCGCGCACCTCGCCGGCCGCGGGTACATACTTCATCGACCACTCTCCGAAGCCGGGGCGCTCCAGTTCGCGCTCGCGCAGTACGGTGATCTCTTCGTGGCGCGGGTCGCGGCGGATGCGCTCCAGGGTCGCGTACACCGCTTCGGGTTCACCCTCCAGGCACTGGAAAAAGTGGCCGTCGCCGTAATAGAGGGCGCCCACGATGCGGGCCCGGGGGTTGTTCTGGCGCGACTGCAGCAGGATCCGCCCGACCTCGGGCTCGATACCCTGGGCGGCATGGGCATGAGGCGCGAAGGCCGCGCGGCTGACGTACACCAGTTGGAGGGTCATCAGCGGAACTTCCCTAAGTGGCTATGTAGGGAAGACCACGCCCGGGGGCGGGCGTTCCGCAGCGGGTGTCGGTGTCCTCGTCTTACTCGATGATCTGGTTGACGTGTTCCAGGCCGATCGCGTCGCCTTCCCAGTCCAGATCCCGGTTGGACGAACGCGGCGCCAGGCGGCGCAGTGCAGCGACCCCTTCGCGATCGATGTGGGCCAGGCGGTGGGGGGTGCCGACATGGCTTTCGATGTTCGCGGCCTGTACGACGTCGCTGTAGCTGATCGGGGACTCGGGCTCCGGTTCGCGCTGGAGATTCTCGTGGTCGGCGACCGCGCGGATGATCTCCGGCTCGAAGTTCCAGTTCTTCAGCATTGCGCGGCCGATCGCCACGTGCGCGGCGTCCGCCGCTGCCTGCAGGGCGCGCGGGTCCTCGTAGATCGCCGGTGTCTTCTCCGCGCGGCGCAGGATCGGGATCATGCCGATGTCGTGCACCAGGCCGGCAAGCAGGGCGGTATCCGGGTCCAGGTGGGGATGCCGGTGGGCCAGCAGATAGCTGATGATCGCCACCTCCAGGCTGTGGTTCCACAACGCCTCCATGCGCTGCCGGATCGCGTCGTTGCCGCTTTGAAACACCTCTTTCATCGACAGGGCGATGATGGTCTGGCGCGCCCGCTCCATCCCCAGGCGGGTCACTGCGGACCGGATGGTCGCGCAGCGGCTCAGTCCCCGATAGGCAGGGCTGTTGGCATGACGCACCAGCCGCGTGGCGAGCGCCGTATCGCGAGAGATCAGGTTGACCAGATCGGCGATGGAGCTGGTGTCGTCCTGCACGATGAACAGCGCCTGCACGGAGATATCCGGCAGGGTCGGGATGTCGATCTGCTGGCGTTCCAGATCCGAGCGCAGGCGCTCGAGGAATTTTTCCACTTCCGCGCGGGTGGCCAAGGGTCGTCCCTGTATGGCTGGGAGGTCAGGCGCGATTATGCCACAGGGTGCCCCCAGCGCCGATTGTACGGTGGGCCTGGTTGACGGGTTTCCGGCCGCCGCCGATGATGGAGAACGAACCCGACAGGAGGTCGTGATGCGCCGCTTCGTGCTGGATACCAGCGTGTTCACCAACCCGCATGTGGCGGGCCAGTTTGGCGCGGACCCGGAGGACATCCTGCGGACCTTCCTGCACCTGGCGCGGGACTGCCCGGCCGAGTTCTACATGCCGTTGTCGGTGTACGAGGAGTTTCGTGGCATGCGCGATCTCGAGGCCCTGGCCGCGGATTTCGAGACCGTGGTCTGGGTGCGTTCCCCGCGCCGCTTCGCCCTGACGCTGCCCAGCGACATCCTCTACGAGTTCATCGACGAGGTGCGTACGCGCATTGACCGGGGGTTGCGCATCGCCGAGGAGCACACGCGCCAGGCCGGTGCAGCCGAATCGCTCAAGCCGGAACTGATCACCCAGCTGCGCGAACGCTTTCGCGAGGCCATGCGCAAGGGCCTGGTGGATTCGCGCGAGGATGTCGATGCCGTCCTGCTGGCGATGGAACTCGATGCCGAGCTGGCCAGTGCCGACGAGGGCATGCGCAAGCTGGGCAATCGCATGGGGATCAAGCTGGTCACGGCCGACTACCTGCGCCGGGTGATGGAGAATCTCGCGGAGGCGGAGCGCCCCGGCGCCTGACCCCGGACCCGGGTCAGTCGTACTGGCGGTCGCCGGCCAGGGCGGAGGCCAGTGTGCCCGTGATGCGGTCGAACTGGCGCTCGAACTCCAGCAGCCAGTAGCCATCTTCCTGGCGCGGCGCGTCCTGTGCAAAGCTGACGTGGCGCCCACCGGTGGCGCGCATGTGGTTCATGAAACGCAGTGCGCTGGCATGCTCGCGAAAGCGGCAGCGATAGCGATGGCCGACATGCCCCTGCCGGCGGTGTTGTGCGACCGCGCCATGGAGCCCTGACAGCAGCGCCTGGCCCAGGGCCTGATCGAGGTCGGCATGGTGTCGATCCGGGTGCTCGGACAGGAAGATCGCGAGCCGTGTCAGGCGGTTGGTGAAATACTCCGGTGGCAGGTCCAGTAGCTGTTCCGCGCAGACCCGGATATCGGAGACGCAGGAGCTCCCGGTCACATACTTGGCCCGGTGCTGCCCGTCCGCGGTCTTCAGCACCAGTCCCTCGGCGCCTTCCTCGTCCAGTCGCCGGATCAGCTCGCCGAGGGCGCGGGTGTCGCGCGGGGTGAACCACCCGTGCAGGGGCGCCGGGGGCAGGGCGTGGCGCTCGATCAGCGCGAACTTCTCTGGCTGGGACACGAAGCCGGGCTGTCCCAGGCGCATTAGATCGAATACGAACAAGCCCACGTCATGGGCGACCCGGGGCGTGGACCCTTCCAGGTACGGCGTATCCGGCCCGGCGATCTCCGCGCACAGAATCAGATTGGGTTCGGCATTGAAAATGACCGGGTCCATGAAGTCCACGACCCGGTCAGTACTGAACGCGCAGACGTAACCGCCGCGGCTGAACGCATAGACGCGTCCCTGCCAGCGCAGGATACGTACGTTGAAGCCGTCGATCTTCTCCTCCGCCCAGAACGGCTGCTCGAACTGCCTTGGCAGTCCGGCCTCCAGCGACTGGATACGCCCGATCGACGGGTATCCGGGCACCACCGAGCCATCCGGCAGCACCACGGAACCGCGCGGGTAGTGGTTCACCGGCTCCAGTAGCCGGGCGTATTCCAGCTCGTCAAAGGTCAGGGCCTCGGCGCGACGGTTGTCGATGGCTTCCTGTAACACGTGGCGCTCGATCATGCGGCTTCCGAATCCAGTGTCGAATCGATGTCACGAGGATGGTTTTCCAGGTTCTCGGTGTGGCGTCGAGCCTTGTCGGCCTGCGTCACCAGGCGACGCGCCATGCTGATGATCCGCAGCTGCCGCTCCATCTCGGCCATGCTCAGCGAGCCGAAGGTCCCCTCGCGCAGCAGTGCGGCCTTTAGGTCGGCATAGGCGACTTCAACCGATTGGACGGCCTCGGCGGCCGCGATGTTCTCGCCATTTTCGGGCTCGAGGTTGGCCAGGTCGAGGGCGCGGATGACCTGCTCCTGCCACGCGCGGCGCTGGTCGCTGACGGCTGGGCGTTCCTCGCCGGTGGAGTGCCTGCGCAGGTCGGTGATCTGCTCGGCCAATACGGCTATCTCGCGATGATAGCGGGCGATGCGGACGACCTCGGCGATCCCGTGTCCTACCGCCTGCGGCATGGGGTGGTTGGCGGTGCGGGTGGCGAAATCGCTGATCGCCGCCGTCAGCTGCTCGACGGCGGCCCGGCGGGTGTCCAGGCTGCCCTCGGCTGGCGGATCGGCCCGCAGGGCCTCGCGCGCCATAGAGTGGCTGATATCCGCCAGCCGGTCCGTCTCCTGCAGCAGCGACTGCAGTGCCAGGTCCGGTACGCCGGCGCTGTGCCGGTCAAGGAAACGTGGCCGGGCGATGTCCTCCTCTTCCGTGCGAAAACGCATCTGCAGGAAGCGGATCATCGGCGGGGCGACAGGCACCATCAGCGCCACACCCAGCAGGTTGAACGCGGTATGGAACAGCGCCAGCAGTACCGCCGGGGCCGGGGCCTCCCCGGTGCTGCCCCAGATCCAGGCGATCGCGGCCAGGAACCAGGGCAGGATCAGCAATGCGACGATCGCGGTCAGGCCGTTGAAGATCACGTGGGCCGCCGCGACGCGCTTGGCGTTCGGGGTCGCGCCGATCACGACCAGGAGTGCCTTGACCGTGGTCCCGAGGTTCGCCCCGATAACTGCGGCGGCCGCGGCCTCCAGCGGCACGGCCCCGCTCATCGCGGCGGTCAGGGCCATTGCCATGGATGCCGACGAGCTCTGCATCAGCACGGTCAGCAACGCGCCGATGCCGACCATGATCAACAGTCCGGCGAAGCCCGGTCGGGCGAGGGCGGAGAGGTCGAAGGTCGCGCTCAGACCCTCGAAGGTCTCGCGCAGTACATCGATCCCGAAGAACAGCAGGCCGAAGCCGGCCAGGGCCAGACCCAGGTAGCGTGGGCGTGCGGCCTTCATGAACAGGTAGAGCAGGGCGCCGATGCCGATCGCCGGCAGGGCAAAGGCCTCGATGCGGATGTTGAAGCCGATCAGGGCGACCAGCCAGCCGGTCATGGTGGTGCCGACGTTGGACCCGAAGATCACCCAGACCGACTGGCCCAGCGTCAGCAGGCCGGCATTGGCGAAGCCGATGGTGGCGACCGTGACCGCACTGGAAGACTGCACGAGGGCGGTCACACCCATGCCCGAGGCGAGGGCGTGTGGCCGGGTGCGGGTCCACTGCCCAAGGATGTGTTGCAATGCTTTGCCGCCAGCCGTCTTCAGGCCGTCGGTCAGCAGGGTCATCCCGAGCAGGAACAGCCCGAGACCGCCGAGGAAGCCGGCGATCAGGGCATAGGTGCTGACGGCTTCGGCCTCCGGCATCGGTGTTGTGGGAGCGCGGCGCTACAGGGTGATGGTCTCGCCGAAGGCGGGTACATGCGCCTCGGCCCCTAGCTCGTCGCGCAGGCCGGCGGCCAGGGCCTCGCGCGCTTCTGGCTCGCCGTGGACCAGATGGAACACCGGCTGGTGCTGAAAACCGCGTGCCCAGTCGAGCAGCTGGCTGCGCCCGGCGTGGGCGGAAAAGCCGCCCAGGGTGTGGACCTTCGCGTTCACTGCAACGTCTTCGCCCAGCAGCTTGACCTTCTCGGCGCCGTCCACCAGCCGCCGTCCCAACGTACCCGCCGCCTGGAAGCCGACGATCACCAGGTGCGCCTCGCGTCGCCACAGGTTGTATTTCATGTGGTGACGGATGCGTCCGCCGTTGCACATGCCGGAGCCGGCGATGATGATCGCGCCACCGGTGATGCGGTTGATCGCCATGGATTCCTCCACCGTGCGGCAGACCTGAAGCCCGGGCAGATAGCCGTTCGGGTCGCCGTTCGCGGCCTGGTGCAGCCGGTCCATGTCCTCCGGGTCCAGCGTCCGGCGCAGGCGGGCGTAGAGCTCGGTGACCTTGATGGCCATCGGGCTGTCGAGGAAGACCTTCTGCTGCGGCAGGCGGCCGGCGTGATGCAGCATGCTCAGGTGGTAGAGGATCTCCTGCGTGCGCCCCACGGCGAAGGCCGGGATCAGCACGTTGCCGCCGCTCTTGTCGGCCTCGGCCAGCACTTGAGCAAATTCCTCGACCGTCTCGTCCATCGGGCGGTGGTCGCGGTTGCCATAGGTGCTCTCCAGCAGCACGTGGTCCGCGTGTTCCGGGCGGGTCGGAGCGTGCATCAGGACCGCGTCGGCATTGCCGAGGTCTCCGGAGAAGACCAGGTGCCGGTCGCGCCCGCCGGATGGCACGATCAGGTCCACGATGGCTGAACCGAGGATATGCCCGGCATCGCGAAAGGTCAGTCGGACATCGCCCGCGATGGTGTGGGTGTCGCCGTAGGGGATGGCCCGGCAAAGTCCCAGCGTGGTTGCGACATCATCGATGTCGTAGATTGGCTCCAGCAGGGGCTTGTCCGCGCGGCGGCGCCACTTGTTCTCCCACTCGATGTCCTTGCTCATCACGAACGCGGCGTCCTCGAGCATGATCTCGAGCAGCTCCTCCGTGCCCGGTGTGCAGTAGATCGGCCCGCGGTAGCCGTCGCGCACGAGCTTGGGCAATAGCCCCGAGTGATCCAGATGCCCGTGCGACAGGATCACCGCATTGATCGTTTCCGCCAGCTCGGTCAGCGAGGCGCGATTCGCCTCGTCCGCCTCGCTGTTGCCCTGATGCAGGCCGCATTCCAGAAGGATGCGGGCGTCGTCGGTCTCGAGGAGATAACGCGACCCGGTGACTTCGCCGGTCGCCCCCTGAAAGGTCAGTTGTGCCATGACGGGAAGTGTACGCACGGTCAGGCCCGTCTGCGCAACCCGCTGGTGCTTTCCGGGCGCACCGGGCGCTTCGGTTTAGCGGCGCTCCAGGCGTTCGAAGGTAAAGGCGCAGGCGTGGCGGTCGTCGGGTTCGTGGCGTTCGGACCAGACGCAGTCCCAGTCATCGGGGTTGATGGCCGGGAACCAGGTGTCCCCGGCATGGGGTTCGTGCACGCGGGTCAGGTGCAGCACCGAGGCTCGGGGCAGGGCCTCGGCGAACAGCCCGGCACCGCCGATCACGAAGGCCGGGCCCTGCGGGATGGAGGCGAGGGCGCTATCGAGATCCGGATAGACCTCCACTCCATCCGCCCGCCAGTCCGCCTGGCGCGTGAGCACCAGGTTGCGGCGTTTCGGCAGGGGGCGGCCAATGGACTCGAACGTGCGCCGACCCATGATCATCGGGTGCCCGTCGGTGACACGCTTGAAGTGCTGCAGGTCCTTCGGCAGGTGCCAGGGCAGGTCGTTGTCGCGCCCGATCACATGGTTCGGGTCCAGCGCGACGATCAGGTGAATCTCGGGAGTCGCCATCAGATCGCCACCGGCGCCTTGATTGGCGGGTGCGACTGGTAGTCACGCACCTCGATGTCGTCGAAGGTGAAGGCGAACAGGTCCGTGACCTCGGGATTCAGGTGCAGGGTGGGCAGTGGCAGGGGCTCGCGGCCCAGCAGTTCGTCCACCTGCTGTTCGTGATTGTGATACAGGTGGGCATCGCCGAAGGTGTGCACGAAGTCGCCCGGTTCCAGGTCGGCCACCTGCGCCAGCATGTGCGTGAACAGGGCATAGCTGGCGATGTTGAACGGCACGCCGAGGAAGACATCGGCGCTGCGCTGGTAGAGCTGGCAGGACAGGCGGCCGTCGGCGACGTAGAACTGGAACAGGGTGTGGCAGGGCGCCAGCGCCATGCGCCCGGCGTTCGCGTTCTCCTGCGGCGAGATGGACTCGTCCGGCAGATCGGCCACGTTCCAGGCGCTGATGATGTGGCGCCGGGAGTAGGGACGGTTCTTCAGGTTGCTCACCAGTTCGGCCAGCTGGTCGTGCCCGGCCCAGTTGCGCCACTGCGCCCCGTAGATCGGGCCGAGGTCCCCGCCCTCGGTCGCCCACTCGTCCCAGATGCGAACCTTGTGCTCCTTGAGATAGCCGATGTTCGTTTCGCCGCGGATGAACCACAGCAGTTCGTGGATCACCGAGCGCAGGTGCGTGCGTTTGGTGGTGACCAGCGGAAAGCCCGCGGCCAGGTCGAAGCGCATCTGGTAACCGAACACCGAACGCGTGCCCGTGCCAGTACGGTCCGGACGGTCGATGCCGTGCGCGCGGATGTGGCGGACGAGATCAAGGTATTGCTGCATGTCAGGGGTTCTCGGTAGCCGGGCGGGATTCCGGCACGGCGTTCTTGCGCGACCAGACGATCAGGCCGATCCCGAACAGGATGACCGGCAGGCTCAGTACCTGGCCGAGCGTCAGCCAGTCGAAGGCCAGATAGCCGATATGCGCATCCGGCACACGCACGAACTCGACCAGGAAGCGGAAGCTGCCGTAGAGCGTCAGGAACAGCCCGGAAACCAGCCCCGTACGGCGCGGGTGACGCGAGACGATCCATAGCACCACGAACAGCACCAGCCCCTCGAGGAACGCCTGGTAAAGCTGTGACGGGTGGCGCGGCACGTAGTCCGCAGCCGGGAAGATCATCGCCCAGGGCAGGTCGGTGGGCTTGCCCCACAGCTCCCCGTTGATCCAGTTCCCGATACGCCCCGCGCCCAGGCCAATCGGTACCAGCGGGGCGACAAAGTCCGTCAGGCGGAAGAAGCCCACGCCGAGCCGGCGTGCATAGAGCCAGGAGGTTACAAGCACCCCGACCAGACCGCCGTGGAAGGCCATGCCACCCTCCCAGACGCGGAACAGGCTGACCGGGTCGGCGAGTGTGGCATCCAGGTTGTAGAACAGGGCATAGCCCAGACGTCCGCCGATGATCACGCCGATCGCGCCCCAGAACAGGAGGTCGCCCACCTGTACTGGTTGCAGGGGCGCCCAGCCCTGTGCGCGCGCACGCCAGGCCCCCAGCGCCCAGAAGGCCACGAAGCCGATCAGGTACATCAGCCCGTACCAGTACAGGGTTAGTGGCCCCAGCGACAGGGCGACCGGATCGATAAACGGGTGCGTGGGCATGGTCGCTTGCGGATGGAAAATCGGCTGCACATGCTACCCGGCCTGGCCCTGGCGTGCACCTGTACCCGCCGGGGCGAATCCGATTTCCAGGGAGGTCGTGCGATGAATCGACTGGCCGGAGCCAGCAGCCCGTATCTGCTACAGCATGCCGACAACCCCGTGGACTGGTATCCGTGGGGCGAGGACGCGCTGGAACGCGCCCGCCGCGAGGACAAGCCGATCTTGCTGTCGATCGGCTACTCGGCCTGCCACTGGTGCCATGTGATGGCGCATGAATCGTTCGAGGACCCGGCCACCGCCGAGGTGATGAACCGTCGCTTCATCAATATCAAGGTGGACCGCGAGGAACGTCCCGACCTCGACCGCATCTACCAGAATGCCCACATGCTGCTGTCGCAGCGCCCGGGTGGCTGGCCGCTGACGGTGTTCCTGACACCCGACCAGGTGCCGTTCTTTGCCGGCACGTACTTTCCGAGCACCCCGCGTCACGGGCTGCCGTCGTTCGTCGACCTGATGAATCGCGTGGCCGATTTTCTCGCCGAGCACCCGGACGAGATCCAGCGCCAGAACGAGTCGCTGCAGCAGGCATTGGCGCGCATTTATCGACCGGCAGGCGGGGCGATCCCGGCGATCGGGGTGCTGGACAAGGCGCGGGCCGAGCTGGCCCAGACCTTCGACGATCAGTTCGGTGGCTTTGGCGATGCACCCAAGTTCCCGCACCCGGCGAGCCTGGAATGGCTGGCCTGGCACGCGGCGCGCCACAATGATGCCGAGGCCGAGCGCATGCTCGAGCGGACGCTCGCGGCGATGGCCGCAGGCGGGATCTTCGACCAGGTGGGCGGCGGCTTCTGCCGCTACTCGGTGGATGCGCGCTGGATGATCCCGCACTTCGAGAAGATGCTCTACGACAACGGGCCGCTGCTGGGCCTGTATGCCGAGCGCGCGGCCGCCGGCGACGACCGTGCCCGGCGTGTGGCCGAACAGACGGTCGCCTGGCTGGAGCGCGAGATGCGCGACCCCTCCGGCGCCTTCTACTCCAGCCTCGATGCCGATTCCGAGGGCGAGGAGGGCCGCTTCTACGTCTGGGATCCGGAGATGGTCGAGGGCCTGCTGCCGGAGGACGAGTGGGTGGTCGCCAGCCGGGTCTGGGGGCTGAACGGCCCGGCCAATTTCGAGGGTCGCTGGCACCTGCACGAGGTGGCCCCGATCGCGACCGTGGCCGATGCCCTGGGTATCGACGAGTCCGAGGCGGAAACGCGCCTGGGACGTGCCCGCGAGCGCCTGCTGGCCGCCCGCGAGCAGCGCGTGCGGCCGCATCGCGACGACAAGATCCTGGGGGCCTGGAACGCGCTGATGATCAACGGGCTCGCCCGCGCGGCGCGTGCGCTCGAACGGCACGATTGGCTGGGACTCGCGCGCGCGGCGATGCGCGCGGTGCGTGAACGGCTCTGGCACGACGGCCGGCTGTTTGCCAGCTTCCGCGAGGGCGCCACCAGCGAACTGCCGCGCGCCTATCTGGACGACCACGCCCTGTTGCTGGAGGCCACGCTGGCACTACTGGAGGTCGAGTGGGATGGCGACCTGCTGGGCTGGGCCACGACCCTGGCAGAGGCCCTGCTGGCCGACTTCGAGGATACCGAACACGGTGGCTTCTTCTATACCGCGCGCGATCACGAGGCGCTGATCCAGCGGCCCAAGGTCTACGCCGACGATGCGATGGCCGCCGGTAATGGCATTGCCGCGCAGGCCCTGCAGAAACTGGGCTACCTGCTCGCCGAGCCGCGCTATCTGGAGGCCGCCGAGCGCACGCTGGCCAACGCCGGGCCGATGATCGAACAGGCCCCGTTGGGCCACATGAGCCTGCTGGTCGCACTGGACATGCACCAGCAGCCGCCGCCGCTGGTCGTGCTGCGCGGAGCGGCTGACGAACTTGCTCCGTGGCAGCAACGGCTGCGCGCGCATGATGCTCCGATGTGGGTCTTCGCGATTCCGGCGCAGGCGGACGATCTGCCTCCCGCGCTGGCGGAGAAGGCCGCCCCGGAGACGGGTGTGCGCGCCTATCTCTGCCGCGGCCTGCACTGCGAAGTGCCCGTGACCGACCCCGCTGCCCTGGAAGGTGTGCTCGCCGCGGGTTGAATCACCCGGCCACGCACCCACGATAGAATGAGTCAGCCCCGTTTGTAGGAGCCTGCTTGCAGGCGAAGCCCCTGCCAGAGTCGGACATAGGCAGGAACGTTCGCCTGCAAGCAGCCTCCTGCGGGGGGCGTCCGATTCATTGCAAAAAGGAATGTTCGAATGAGCGAGAAGAAGTTGATGGATTTCGTCGCCGAGGCGCGCCAGCACGTCGAGGAGATCTCCCCCGAGGCACTCTCCGAGAAGATGGAGGCTGGCGAGGACTGGCTGCTGGTGGACGTGCGCGAACCGTACGAATACGAAAAGATCCATGTGCCGAACTCGCTGCTGATTCCGCGCGGCCTGCTGGAAGGCGCGGCGGACCCGAACACGCCGCATCGCATCGAAGCGCTGGTCAACGCCCGCGACAAACCGGTGGCCGTGATGTGTGCCACGGGCGGACGTGCCGCGATGTCCGTGCAGCGCCTGCGTGAAATGGGCTTTGGCCAGGTCGTGAACGTGGCCGGCGGTATCAAGGGATGGGAGGCCGAGGACCTGCCGGTGGAATCCGGGGCCTATACCGGTCAGCTGCCGTAGAAAACCCTCCCCGCTGGCACCCGTGGCGTGTTCACGGGAACGTCACGCGGGTTACACGAGGTCGTCAAATCGCGGGCGTAGCCTCCGGGACAGTTCAACCGGAGGTGGCGCCCATGTCCGCACCGCAGATCATCCCGCCCGCGAAGGCGGCTCACGCCGAGACGGGCTTTCGCGTCCATCTGGCCGCCGGACCGGGCGACCTGGAGGCCGCTCAGCGCCTGCGCTACTCCGTGTTCGCGGAGGAGATGGGCGCGCGGATTTCCGACGCCGAAGGCGAGCTGGATGCCGATTATCTGGATCCCCACTGCCATCACCTCCTGGTACGCGAGCCCCGCACCGGGGAGCTGGTCGCCTGCACGCGCATCCTGACCGAGGAGAGCGCGGCCGTTGCCGGTGGGTTTTACTCACTGGCCGAGTTCGAGCTGGGCCCGTTGATGAACCTGCCCGGCAAGACGCTGGAGATCGGGCGCACCTGTGTGCGCGCGGATCAGCGTCAGGGTGCGGCGATCAATGCCCTTTGGTCCGGTCTCGCCCGCTTTATGACCGCGCGGCAGTATCAGTACCTGATGGGCTGCGCCAGCCTTTCGCTGACCGAACGGACCCCGGCCCAGCTTGCCTGGCTGCGCCTGTTTCATCGCGGCCCGTCGCGTCTGCGCGTCACACCGCGCCGGCCGCTGCCCAACTCCCTCAGTATCTGGCACGGCACACCCTCGCGCGCCGGCTTGCCATCGCTGCTCAAGGCCTACCTGCGCCTGGGTGCCCGTATCTGCGGCGAGGCCTGTCACGATCCCGACTTCAATGTCGCCGATCTGCTGGTCCTGCTGGATGTCAGGGACCTTCCGGATCGCTACCATCGGCACTTCCTGGGCGCGTCCGCGCCCACTAGCCGAGGAGCGACACATGACGGGAAGCCTGCGGGCATCGGGTAGGCTGATGCGCATTCTCCTGCACCTGCTGAAGGGCGTCTGGCTGACCTGGCGCATGTCGCGCCGGGGCGATGCCTTCGAGACGCGCAGCCGCACCCGCCGCGACTGGTACGACCGTGCGCTGTGGCTGGCGGGGGTGCGTTTTCGCCTGACCGGCACTCCGCCCGAGCAGGCCTCGCTGGTGGTTGCCAACCATGTCTCGTGGCTGGACATCCCGCTGATTGGCGCGGCCGTGGATCCGTGTTTTCTGTCCAAGGACGAGATCGCCCGCTGGCCGGTGATCGGCTGGCTGGCGCGCCAGCACGACACGCGCTTCATCCGCCGCGGCGCCGGCGAGGCGAACGCCCACATCGAGGCCATGCGCGAGGGCCTCGACGAGGGGCGGCACTTCGTCGTGTTTCCGGAAGGGACGACCAGCCGCGGGCAGGGTGTACGCCGCTTCCACCCGCGCCTGTTTGCCGCGGTGGCCGAGAACGGCCATCCGGTGCAGCCGGTGGCGCTGGACTACGAGCGCCCCGAGGGCGGTCCGGTCCCGGTCGCCTATACCGACGACGACCGCCTCCTCGTGAATGCCTGGCACCTGCTGTGCCGCCGCGAGACCCGCGTGCAGGTGCATTTCCTTGCGCCGCTGCAAACCGCTGAAGAGGATCGCCGTTCGCTGGCAGAGGCCTCGCGGGACGCGATCGTCGAGCGCCTGGGGCTGCCCGCCGAGCCCCTGAACCCGCCCACTACGAAGCGACGAAAGGCGCGCTGACCATGGAGGCCGCGACGATGCCCGCCCCGTTAGTTCTTGCATCGCGTGGCCCGAATTCGGAGCGTTTGAGCGCGGGCCGTGTGAACGTGGCCCTCGTGACCGAGACCTGGCCACCCGAGGTCAATGGTGTGGCGCATACCCTCGAGCGGCTGACCGAGGGGCTGCGGCAACGCGGCCACCGAGTACAGGTGATTCGCCCGCGGCAGGTGCTGGATCGGCCCGTCGCGGGGCCCCGGCATGCAATGAGCCCCGAGGATGTCACGCTCCCCGGTATCGCGATCCCCGGCTACCGGGGGCTGCGGATGGGTTTGCCCTCCACGCGCCGGTTGCGCCGCCTGTGGCGGCACTCACCCCCGGATGTCGCGTACATCGCCACCGAAGGACCCCTCGGGCATGCCGCGCTGGCGGTGGCCAGGCAGCTCGGCATCCCGGTGGCCTCGGGTTTTCACACGCGCTTCGATGGCTATGCCCGCCACTACGGGCTGGGACTGCTGACCCTCCCGGTGCGGCGTCTGTTGCGGCGGTTTCACAACCGTTGCGGCGCCACCCTGGTACCCACCCGCGCGCTGGCCGAGGAGCTTCGGGAACAGGGGTTCCTGCGGGTGGGGGTGCTGGCGCGAGGGGTGGATACCCGGCGTTTCACTCCCGCGCGCCGTTCCCGGACGCTGCGGGGGCAGTGGGGTGCGAGTGGCCCGGTGCCCGTCGTGATCCATGTCGGACGCCTGGCCGCGGAGAAAAACCTGGATCTGGTGATCGCCGCCTTCCGCGCCATCCAGGCAGCCCGTCCCGATGCGCGGCTTGTGCTGGTGGGGGACGGCCCCCAGCGGGAGCGCCTGGCGCGTGCGCATCCGGATGTCATTTTCGCCGGGCAGCAGACCGGGCAGGCCCTGGCGCAGCACTACGCCAGCGCAGACCTGTTCCTGTTCCCGTCGACCTCCGAGACCTTCGGCAACGTGGTGATCGAGGCCATGGCCAGCGGTCTGCCGGTGCTCGCGTTCGATACGGCCGCCGCCCACGAGCACCTGGTCGATGGCGTCTCGGGTGTCCGCGTTTCGCTGACCGGCGCCCGCCGGGTCGACGAGCAGGCCTTCGTGCGCGCGGCACGCGAGCTCGCCGACCATCCCGAGCAGTGGCCGCTGCTCGGCGCGCGAGCGCGGGAACATGCGTCCACGCTGGACTGGTCCGAGGTGATCGGCGGCTTCGAGTCGGTCCTGGTGCAACTGGTGCAGACGGAGGCCCGTGATGCGCATGCCTCGGCGCATGGATGAGGCGGAGCTGGCGATCTGCCAGCTGTGCAATCAGGTCAATCGTCAGTGGGCGGTCAGCCGCTTCTTCGGACTGATCAGCCGGCTGGGAGACGGGGTCGTCTGGTACGGGCTGATGCTCCTGCTACCGCTGCTCCACGGTCCCGAGGCCGCCTGGGTCAGCCTGCAGATGGCCGTGGTGGGGCTGGCGTCATTACCGCTGTACAAGTGGCTGAAGCGCCGTACGAGCCGACCGCGACCGTGCAACCGCGGCCGTCCGTTCACCCGCACGGTGGATCCACTGGACGAGTTCAGCTTCCCCTCCGGCCACACCATGCATGCGGTGGGATTCACGGTCGTGCTGGTAGCATGGTTCCCCGTCTGGGCCTGGCTGGTGGTGCCGTTCGCCGCCCTGGTTGCCGCCTCGCGCCTGGTGCTGGCGCTGCACTATCCCAGCGATGTCGCAATGGGGGCGCTAATCGGGGCCAGCATGGCCGGAGCGGTGCTGGCACTGGCCGGTCTGGTTTGAGTTGACCCCGCCCCTTGTGAGTAGGCTGTCGCCAGCACCCCGGATAGCCACTGCGCGGTCCTCGGGGTGTGGCGCGGTGGGCGAGGGGGTCAGCCGCGCGAGGAGAGGGCCTCGTCGTTGTAGGCGGCGTCGATGGTGACGATGGTCTTCTCCACCAGGCGGAAGCCCTCGACCGGGGCATCGTCGGCCATGTATTTCAGCCTTACTGGGCCGATGGCCTTGACCGCCTCGGCGCGCTCCAGGGTGGTGTCCGGGCGGTCGGCGCCGGCACCGTCCATCAACGCCACCAGCACCTCGGCGGCGATCGGGTTGCGGTGCGAGCCTTCGCGTGCCTTGTCCAGCGTGGCGGCGGGGTCGCCGTCCAGGAAGACCCCGTCCATGTTCTCGTCCAGGTACTGCAGCAGTTCGGAAAGCGTCATGTTGTGTCTCCCGCAGGTTTCGTTATCGGCTCGGATTCGTCATCGAGTCAGGCCGTTCGGCGCTACGATTGCTTGTAGCGGGCGCGGGCAGCAGCGAGGGCCTGTCCCGGCTTGACCGCGCCCATGTCGGCCAGCACGGCCTCCAGCGCGGACAGGCACAGCGAGACGTTGCGTTCGTTGGCGCCATGACCCATCAGGCCGATGCGCCAGACCTTGCCGGCATAGGGGCCGAGCCCGGCGCCGATCTCGAGGTTGTAGCGCTCCAGCAGTTCCGCACGCACGGCGGCCTCGTCCACGCCTGCGGGGACATGCACGGCGTTGAGTTGCGGCAGTCGGTGGGCCTCGTCGACCAGGAAGGTCAGGCCCATCGCCTCGAGGCCCGCGCGCAGGGCGGCGTGGTGGCGGGCGTGACGGTTCCAGCTGTTCTCCAGGCCCTCTTCGGCCAGGATCACCAGCGACTCGTGCAGGGCGTACAGGGCGTTGATTGGCGCGGTGTGATGGTAGGCGCGCTTGCCGCCGCCACCCCAGTAGCCCATCACCAGGTTCAGGTCGAGGAACCAGCTCTGCACCTTGTGGCTGCGCGCCTGGATGCGCTCGACCGCGCGCTGGCTGAAGCTGACCGGCGAAAGGCCCGGGGTGCAGGACAGGCACTTCTGGCTGCCGGAATAGATGGCGTCCACGCCCCAGTCGTCGACCTTCAGCGGGCTGCCGCCCAGGCTGGTGACCGCGTCCACGATGGTCAGGCAGTCGTGCTCGCGCGCCAGACGGCACAGGGTCTCGACATCCGAGCAGGCGCCGGTGGAGGTCTCGGCATGCACGAAGGCCAGGATCTTCGCGTCCGGGTTGCCCTTCAGCGCGTCTTCGACCTTGCCCGGGGAGACCGGGGCACCCCAGTCATCCTCGACCACCACCGCGGTGCCGCCGCAGCGCTCGACGTTCTCTTTCATGCGCGTGCCGAACACGCCGTTGATGCAGACGATCGCCTTGTCGCCCGGTTCCACCAGGTTGGCGAAGCAGGTCTCCATGCCGGCGGATCCGGGCGCGGAGACCGGCAGGGTCAGGGCATTTTCGGTCTGGAATGCGTACTGCAGCAGACCTTTCATCTCCTCCATCATGCCGACGAACACCGGGTCCAGATGGCCGATGATCGGGCGGCTCATCGCGCTCAGCACGCGCGGGTTCACGTCGGAGGGGCCGGGGCCCATCAGGGTGCGCTGCGGGGGGAGAAAGGATTTTGCCTGCATGGATGCGTCTACCGGATTGGAAAAGGGGGAATCTAGTGTGCCGTACGGGTGTGGGCAAGCGCCCCTACGCACCGGCGGGAGTTGCCGGACAATGGCGCTCGAGCAGCGTCAGCCAGTGCTCGACCGGCGTCTCGGTCCCGGACTGGAGATGCGTCTGGCAACCGACGTTGGCCGTTATGATACGCGCGGGTGCGGCGGCCTCCAGATTGTCCAGCTTGCGGGTACGCAGACGGGCGGCCATCGCTGGCTGGGTGATCGAGTAGGTCCCTGCCGAGCCGCAGCATAGGTGAGGCTCGGCTGTGGGTGCCAGTTCGAAGCCTGCCGCCTGCAGAAGCGGTTCTACGCGCCCGGCCAGGCGCTGGCCATGCTGCAGGGTGCAGGGGGCGTGCCAGGCGATCGGGTCGTGGCCCTGCGGGGCGCGAATGCCCAGCTTCTGGATAGCGTCCGGGCTGAACAATTCCACCGGGTCGCGTACGCGCTCGGAGACGCCGCGTGCGCGTTCCGCGTAGTCCGAATCGCCAGCCAGCAGGTGGCCGTAGTCGCGCAGCATCACGCCGCAGCCGCTGGCGGTGCTGACCACCGCGTCCACGCCCTGGTCGAGCGCGGGTTGCCAGGCGTCGAGGTTGGCGCGCACCCGTTGCCGGGCGCGTTCCTCGAAAGCCAGGTGGTGCTCGACGGCCCCGCAGCACCGAGCCTCGCCGGCTTCCACGACCTCGACGCCGAGGCGCCCCAGGAGGTTCTTCAGTGCGGCGTTGGTGCGCGCGTCGATTGCATCATGGACGCAACCGCTTAGCAGCAGGACACGCCCGTGGGGAAAGCCTTCCAGGATTGGCGAAGGGATCGGTTGTGTCGCTTCGTGGGCTTCCTGCCGCGCGGGTACCCGGCGGCGCAGGGTCGCGGGCAGGACGGGGCGCACCATGCGCCCCAGCCCCAGGGCCAGGCGGAACGGCCAGCGCGCGGGCAGGGTGCGGGCCAGCAGGCCGCGCAGGGTCCGCTCGCGCCAGTTGCGATCGAGGTCCTGCTCGATCACCTCCCGGCCATAGGCGACCAGGTGGTTGTAGTCCACGCCCGAGGGGCAGGTGGTCATGCAGTTGAGGCAGGTCAGGCAGCGGTCCAGGTGGGTGCGCGCGGTGGGGTTGGCCTCGCCGGATTCGAGGATTTCCTTGATCTGGTAGATGCGCCCGCGCGGGCCGTCGACCTCGTCGCCCAGCTCCTGGTAGGTCGGGCAGGTCGCGTTGCAGAAGCCGCAGTGCACGCAGGCGCGCAGCGCATCCTCCGCAATGCGCGCGGCCGGATCGTTCGCGAAGCGTTCGTGCAGCCGGGTCTCCATGGCTTAGGTCGTGCGCGGCCGGCGGGAACGGGGGTTCGGCAGCAGGGGGGCGAAGAAGACGCCGTCCGGGTCCAGGGCCTCGCGCAGGCGGCCTTCCAGGGCCTCCAGCGCCTCCCCGCGCGGGTGCAGGCGGGACACGCCCGGGGCGTCGCCGAGCCACAGGCGGGCGTGCCCGCCGGCGTCGGTTACGGCGCGGCGCACGGTCTCGGGATGTTCCGTCGTGCGCAGCCAGCGCTCCGCGCCGCCCCAGTTCAGCAGCCACTCGCCGGACAGCGCGAGCGGTTCCGTCGCCGGTGGCAGGCTGATCCGCCACAGCCGGGCCCCGGCGGCCAGTTCGTCCGTGAACAGGGGCAGGCTGCGGTCCCTCAGTGCGCTCCAGAAGCCCCGGGCCGGGTCGCCCGGTTCGGCGTCGATACGCTGGATGGCCTCGTCCACCGCTTCCTCGCCGCCGCCAAGACGGATATGGGTGACGCCGTCGTGCCAGGCGATGCCCGAGAATGGCCACCCGGTGCGGCCCCAGGCGCTGCAGCGCGCGATGAACGATTCAGTATCATCCTCGCGCTGCAGGTAGCGCTCGCAGGCCGGTCGCGGCAACAATTTGAAGCTGGTCTCCAGGATCAGCCCGAGACCGCCCAGGCTGCCACACATCAGGCGCGAGACATCGAAGCCTGCGACGTTTTTCATGACCTGGCCGCCGAACTGCAGGATGTCGCCGCGTCCGTTCACGACCCGGGTGCCGAGCACGGCATCGCGCAGTGCGGCGGCCCACGGGCGGCGCGGTCCCGACATGCCCAGTGCGACCATGCCACCGACGGTGGCTTCGGGGGCGCCCAGCGCGGGTTCGAAGGGGAGCATCATGCCGACCTCGTCCAGGGCCTGGTCCAGGGTGACCACGGGGGTGCCGCTGCGCACGGTGACGACCAGTTCGCTCGGCTCCAGGGTCACGATCCCCCGATGTTCGTGGCTCTCCAGCTGGAGTACGCCGGTGGGGATGCCGTCGGGGAAGCTCTGATCACCATGCTGGCGACCGCCGCGCAGGGCGATTCGGTTCCCTGCCACGCTGGCCTCGCGGATCGCCTCCGCGAGCGGCGCGGCATGGTCTTTGGTGTCTCTCACCGGGCGGCAGGCTCAGCCGGCTTCCAGTGCCTGGCGGACCCGTTCGAGGCGTTCCCGGACATCGCTGGCAAGGGCCTCGACGCCCGGTTTGTCCACCAGGGCCATCACCGCGACCGGGTCCATGAAACCGACGGTGCAGGTCCCGTCCTGGTTGTCCTGCACCAGGACGTTGCAGGGCAACAGCAGCCCGATGTTGGGATCGGCCTCAATGGCATGACGCGCGAGATGCGGGTTGCACGCGCCGAGGATGCGGTAGGGACGATGATCGAGATCCAGCTTCTTCTTGAAGGCGGCGGCTACATCGATCTCGCTGAGGATGCCGAAGCCCTCCTCGCCGAGGGCCGCCGTCGTGCGCTCGATAGCCGTATCCATCGGGACGCTCAGAATCACGTTAAAGCCGTATTTGGGTTGTTCCATAGTACCGTTCTCCTGTCGCGTGGATCGTCAGGCGCTGAGCGCTGGTGCCGCCGCGGTCGGCCCGGAGGGCGGCTCGCGGCGGCGCTGGTTCCAGGCCACCAGCAGCGCCGGCAGGAGACCCGGGAGGTACCACCAGTAGGGGCTGGGACGGTCGGTCTCCACGAGCACGCTGGTGATCGTCCAGCCGCCTTCCAAGCCTACCCGGCCGGCCGGACTGCCAAAAGCAACCGTCTGGATGCGGGCCTTTTCCGCGTCTTCGTCAAAGGAGACGTCGAGGCCGGCATCGGACAGGCGTTCGCGCGGCTCCAGATCCGGGTCGCCCAGCGGGAACATCACGGTGCGGGTGATCTCACGGCCCTCCAGGTCGATACCGGTGGCCTCCACCCGCAGGGATTCGCGATCCGGGATGGTCTCGACGACCTCGAACAGCTGTTCGGCTGGTATTCGCTCATGGGGCTCTGCTACCCGATCCATCAGTACGGTCGGGGCCAGCAGCACGAACGCACTGACCAGCAGCAGCGCCGATTCCCAGCGGCGGCTCCGGGTCAGGAAGTAGCCCTGGGTCGCCGCGGTAAACAGGAGAATGCCGGCCAGCGAGCCGAGGAAGACGAGCAGCAACTGGAACACGTTGTCCACGCCGATCAGCAGCAGCTGGCTGTTGAAGATGAAGAAGAATGGCAGCGCGATGGTGCGCAGGCTGTAGGCGAAGGCCTGTATCCCGGTGCGGATCGGATCCGCCTTCGCCACGGCCGCTCCGGCGAACGAGGCCAGCCCCACCGGGGGTGTCACGTCCGCCATGATGCCAAAGTAGAACACGAACAGGTGCGCGGCGATCAGCGGGATCAGGATGTCGTTCTGGGCGCCCAGCTCCACGATCACCGGGGCCATCAGGGTCGCGACCACGATGTAGTTCGCGGTGGTCGGCAGTCCCAGGCCCAGCACCAGGCTGATCAGCGCGGTCAGGAACAGCACGAGCAGCAGGTTGCCGCCAGAGAGGGTGTCGACCAGGTCGGTCAGCACCAGCCCGACCCCGGTCATCGCGACGGTACCGACGATAATCCCGGCCGCTGCGGTCGCGACACCGATGCCGATCATGTTGCGTGCGCCGGTCTCGAAACCCTGGAACAGCTCCCATACGCCGACCCAGGCCGCCTGTGCGAGCCGGCCCTGGCGCCGGAACAGTGCGACCAGTGGCCGCTGAGTCAGCACGATGAAGATCATGAACGCGACGGCCCAGAAGGCCGAAAGCCCCGGCGACAGGCGCTCCACGACCAGCGCCCAGACCAGTACCACCAGCGGCAGCACGTAGTGCAGCCCGCCCAGCACCGTGGGCAGCACGCGCGGCAGCGGACGCTCGGTATCCAGTGGCGCCGCTTCCGGTTCATGAGCGGCAATCCACAGCAGCACCAGGTAGGCGGTAAACAGCAGGGCGGCGATGATCCAGGCGGCCGCGTCGCCGGCCACGTCCTTGATCCAGCCAAGCCCCCAGTAGACGGCGCCCGCCAGTATGACCAGGCTGGAGACCGTGATCCCGAAGCTGATCAGGCGGCCGCGCCAGGTGGTGACGGTAGCGCGCTTGAGGCCCTCCATGCCGTTCTTGCAGGCCTCCAGGTGCACGATGTAGATCAGCGCGATATAGGCGATCAGGGCCGGCAGGATCGCGTGCTTGAGGACCTCGACATAGGGGATGCCGACGTATTCGACCATCAGGAACGCGGCGGCCCCCATGACGGGTGGCATCAGCTGTCCGTTCACGGAGCTGGCCACCTCGACGGCCCCGGCCTTGTGCGGGCTGAAGCCGACCCGCTTCATCAGGGGGATGGTGAAGGTCCCGGTGGTGACGACGTTGGCGATGGACGAACCCGACACCACCCCGGTCATCCCCGAGGCCATTACGGCCGCCTTGGCCGGGCCTCCGCGCATGTGCCCGAGCAGGGAGAACGCGACCCGGATGAAGTAGTCGCCTGCCCCGGCGCGCTCCAGCAGCGCGCCGAACAGCACGAACAGGAACACGAAGCTGGTCGAGACCCCCAGCGCGATCCCGAACACCCCCTCGTTGGACAGCCACTGCTGCGCCATCGCGCGGGGATAGCTGGCGCCGCGATGGGCAATGATGTCCGGCATGATCGGGCCGGCGAAGGTGTAGAACAAAAAGATCGCGGCGATGATCGTCAGCGCCGGACCCAGTACCCGCCGGGTGGCCTCCAGCAGCAGGATCAGGCCGATCCCGGCGACGATCAGATCGACGTCCGAGGGCGCCCCGGGGCGATCGGCCAGTTCGGCATGAAACAGGTACAGGTACAGCGCGCTGAAGGCCGCGATCGCCGCGAACATCCAGTCGGTCAGCGGTATGTGGTGGATCGGGTCATGGCCGCGCAGCAGCGGCAATGCGATCACCAGCAGGGTCAGTCCGATGATTACGTAGACCTCGGCCAGGCGCTCCAGACCCAGCAACTGCCAGATCCCGAACGCCATCAGGATCAGCCCGCCCAGGGCGTAGGTCACGCCAATGGCGCGCGACCAGGACACGTGGCGCGTGCCCGGGCGGATCGCCGGAAACAGCAGGTAGGCCAGGAATACCGCAAAGGCCAGGTGGATCGAGCGCGCCTCGGTATCCGAGACGACAAAGAAATCCAGCCAGTCGCCCAGGGGTGAGGCGATCCAGATCTGGAACAGCGACCAGGCCACTGCAGTCAGCCAGATCAGGCTGCGTGTGCCGCGCCCCGGGTGACGCGCACCGGACTCCAGTTCCTGAGCAGTCTCGGCCGCGTTGTCGGCCGGTTCCGTGGCCTCCCCGGTAGTCCCCCTGGTCTCGCTCATTCGATCAGCCCCGCTTCACGGAAATAGCGTTGAGCCCCCGGATGCAGGGGGGCCGATAGTCCTTCGTCCACCATCGTCTCGCGCTCCAGCGGGCCAAAGGCCGGATGCAGGCCGCGAAAGGTCTCGAAGTTCTCGAACACCGCGCGGGTGATCTCGTAGACCGCGCGCTCCGAGGTGCGGGTCGAGGTCACCAGCGTGGCACCGACACCGTAGGTGTGAATGTCGTCGCCCTGGCCCGGGTAGGTGCCGGCGGGGATCACGGCGCGCAGGTAATAGGGGGTGTCCTCGACCAGCTGGTCGACGGTCGCGCCTTCGATCGACACCAGCCGCGCATCGCAGGTCGCGATGGGCTCCTGGATCGCGGCCGAGGGGTGGCCGACCGAGAATACAAAGGCGTCGATGCGGTTGTCGCACAGCGCCTGGGCCTGTTCGCGCGAGGGCAGTTCGCTCACCCGGCGAAAGGTGTCCTGGTCCCAGCCCAGCGCCTCCATCAGTTCTTCCATCAGGATGCGCTGGCCCGAGCCCGGGTTGCCGATGTTGACGCGTTTGCCGGGCAGGTCATCCAGCCCCTCGATGTCTGCGTCAGGTCGCACTACCAGGGTGAGGGGTTCGGCATGCAGGCTGAACGCCGCGCGCAGATGGGGGGCGGGGCCGAACGCCTCGAAACGCCCGGAGCCCCGATAGGCGTGGTACTGCAGGTCCGACTGCGCGACGCCAAAGTCCATGTCGCCCGACCGGATCATGTTGAGATTGAACACGGACCCGCCGGTGCTCTCCGCCGTGCAGCGCATCCCGTGCTCGTCGCGGCGGGTGTTGAACAGACGACACAGGTGCTGGCCCGCCGGGTAATACACGCCGGTGACCCCGCCGGTGCCGATATTGATGAAGCGCGATTCGGCCTGTGTGGTGGTGGCCAGCAGCAGGCTGACCAGGGTGAGCACTGGCAGCAGCCGTTGCAGCCATCGCCGGTCGGTCCTCGTCACACTGGATCGATTCATACGCCCTCCGGGGTATTGCCGGGAACGAATCGCGGCAGTGCCGAGGATTCTAGGGAGACGTCGATCAAATAGCACGTTCGCATTCAGGTCGATTGTGCCTGCGGGCGGGGACGATGGGGGCAGCCCCGCCTTTGGATATCCGCGGTCCTGTGCAGGACCCTCTTCAAGCAGGATCAAGGACACGCCCGACAGGCGTGCCCTTTATGGCGCGCGGCGACGGGCCGCGGTGTGTTCGGCTAGGCCGGAAAACGGGACCCCTGAAGCCGGTTTCGGCGAAGTATCAGCCCAAGCAGGCCGAGCCCCAGGCCCATCAGCAGCATCGTCTTCGGTTCGGGGACGGTGCCGACCGCGCTCGAACGGTAATAGACGCTGATATGCGAGATGTTGCGTGTAGCCGCACCCGGATAGTTGAAGGGCGGTTGGGTAAAGGGTGAGCTGTATTCCCCGTTCATTCCGGTCATCAGGAACCCGACGAGGTTGGTGCCGTTGCCATGGCTGAACACGAACAGCAGGTCTTCATAGTCCCATTCGGAATCGAGGCTCCATTGCCCGTTGTGGCGATTGCCATCAAAGCTGGCGAGGGTCGAGCTGTTCGACCCGGGGGAGGTCCAGCGGCCGTCGAACAGCCAGTCGCTGATCCCGAAGAACCCGGTATCGCCCGCGGTATTTACCAGCCAGCTGGAGGGGTCCCCGGTGGTGGAGTCGGTGGCCGCACCATCCAAAGGCGACAAAATTTGGCAGCCGATATTGTTGCTGACCTTGTCGCCGACGTTGCCGGACAGGGCACTGCAATCGAGAAGTGCGGCCTGGGTGGCCCCGGAAAGCGACAGGGTCAACAGGAGCAACGTCCCGGCCAGGAACGAGGGCAAAGGCTTGCATGACATCGGGCTTATCTCCATGGGACGAAAGTCCCTCCATGGTGTCTCATGAATGCGGCGGGGACGGGGATCGTCCGAAAGTGCCATCACTCACAAGGCGGGAATGCAGCACGCTTCGTGCCATGTTCGACGAGATGGGGGATTCGGCTGCTGAAACAACCGCTTGCGGGAATTGCTTTGAGGAGGCGGTCGCGGGGTATAGCCAAGATGTAAAAAAACCGGACATGTCCGGTCGAGGCCAGCGATTCATTGTGGATCGGGGAGCCTGAACGCAATGATGGCGCCACCTGGGCGCCATCATGCCGAAGCCGAGCAGGAGGTGATCAGGCTGCCATCGTGTCCCTGCGCGCTTTGCGGCGGACGACGATACCCAGCAAGCCCAGACCCAGACCCAATAGCAGCAGAGTGTGGGGTTCGGGGACACGGCCGCCGGGGCGGTAGTAGATGCTGACGTGGGAGATGTCGCGGTCGTTTCCTGCCCCCGGCAGCGGGAACGGCGGTCGGCTGAAGGGCGTGGAATAGGAGCCGCTGTAACCGGTCATCAGATAGCCAACCAGGTTCGTGTTGCCGCCGTCCTTGAACAGGAACAGGAGGTCTCCGTAGACGAAGCTCGGATCGAGTGTCCAGGTGCCGCTCAGAGAGTGGCCATTCAGGGTGACCAGGTTGAGTGTCGGGTCCGCCGGATCAAATTCCAGCGGATCGCCGTTGCTGTCGGGCGGGTCTTCCCAGCGACCATCGAACTGCCAGTCGCTGATACCAAAAAAACCCGTGCCACCGGCGGTGTTGACGATCCAGTTGGCTGAGTCGCCGCCCACAGGGTCGTTCGCATTGCCATCGAGCGGCTGGAGTACCTGGCAGCCGATGTTGCTGGTAACGCGATCCTCGAGGCCCCCGTCCAGGCTTTCGCAGCTAATAAACGAAGCCTGTGCGGCGCCGGAAAGGCCCAGGCCCAGCAACAGGGCGGCACTCGCGAAATAGGGTGTAATGCGTATGGGTTTCATTCGATGCACCTTCCCTGGGAATAGCCCCCTGGGTAGCTTGCGCGGATCCGGCCCATCCGGTCCTTGTGCATGCAGGGGTATGCAGAAAAGGTGCCATGCGGGCTCGGTACAAAGAATCCACACGCAAAAACATATGGATAGGCGAATGTCCATGCGCTCGAGCATGGCGCGAAGGGTATGGGTGTAAAAAAGTGTGACGCTGGTTGGGCATCCATTTGGATGACAGGCCTAGTGCGCACGTGGTTAGAGGGCGGTGGCCGTATGCCGGCTTCCACGCCGGTTCGAGATCGGGTGTAAAGAAACAGGACACTAATGGTGAGTACGGGGCGCATCGGTTGGCCTCGCTACCGCACCGGTCTCGTGAAAGAACGGAAACTCGTCTAGGTGGTTGAAAAAAAGGAAATAATGTCGGTATTGCGTGGCGTGCCGAATCGCGGGTGGCGGGGCCTTGCCGGCGTGGTCGCCTGAAAAAAAGCCCCGCATCCCCTATCATTACGCGTCTTTGTTTCCCCCTTCCCAGGCCTGCGCCGGTGAATCGGCGCGCCGGGAAACCGAATCCACGAAAGTAATGAAACGGGAGATCCGAATGTTTTCGATCGACATGAGCATCCACGGCTACGACGACGAACTCTGGGGCGCCATCAGCAAGGAGGCGCAGCGCCAGGAAGAGCACATCGAGCTGATCGCGTCGGAGAACTACACCAGCCCGCGCGTGATGGAGGCCCAGGGCTCCGTGCTGACCAACAAGTACGCCGAGGGCTATCCGGGCAAGCGCTACTACGGTGGCTGCGAGTACGTGGACATCGTCGAGCAGCTCGCCATCGACCGACTCAAGCAGCTCTATGGCGCCGACTACGCCAACGTGCAGCCGCATTCCGGCTCGCAGGCCAACGCGGCCGTGTACATGGCCCTGCTGCAGCCGCATGACACCGTGCTCGGCATGAGCCTGGACGCCGGCGGGCACCTGACCCACGGCGCCAAGCCGAACTTCTCCGGCAAGATCTACAACGCGGTGCAGTACGGCATCACCGACGAGGGCCTGATCGACTACGACGAGGTCCAGCGCCTGGCCACCGAGCACCAGCCGAAGATGATCGTCGCCGGCTTCTCCGCCTACTCGCGCGTGGTCGACTGGAAGCGCTTCCGCGAGATCGCCGATTCCGTGGGCGCCTACCTGATGGTGGACATGGCCCACGTCTCCGGGCTGATCGCCGCCGGCGAATACCCGAATCCGATCGACCATGCCCACGTGGTCACCTCCACCACGCACAAGTCCCTGCGCGGGCCGCGTGGCGGTTTTATCCTTTCCAAGGGTCAGCCGGAGCTGAACAAGAAGTTCCAGTCGCTGATCTTCCCCGGCACCCAGGGGGGTCCGTTGATGCACGTGATCGCCGGCAAGGCGGTGGCGTTCAAGGAGGCCCTGGAGCCGGAATTCAAGACCTACCAGAAGCAGGTGATCGCCAACGCCCGCGCGATGGCCGAGGTCCTGGTCGAGCGCGGCTATGACATCGTCTCCGGCGGCACCGACAACCACCTGTTCCTGCTGAGCCTGGTCTCCAAGGGTATGACCGGCAAGGCCGCGGACGCCGCGCTCGGCCGCGCCAATATCACGGTCAACAAGAACGCGGTGCCGAACGACCCGCAGTCGCCGTTCGTGACCTCCGGTATCCGCATCGGCACCGCCGCGCTCACGACCCGCGGCTTCACCGAGGCCGAGTCGCGCGAGCTGGCGGGCTGGATCGCCGACGTGCTGGATGACCACGAGAACGAGCAGGTGATCGACGCGACCCGCGCCAAGGTCGTCGAGATCTGCCGTCGGTTCCCGGTCTACGGCGCGGCCGAATAACGCGACGTAGCGGCGGCTCGCCATGCGCTGCCCGGCCTGTGGTGCTCAGGACACGCGTGTGGTCGACTCGCGCACGGCCGGTCCGGAGCAGGAACAGATCCGGCGTCGGCGCGAGTGCCGCGAGTGCCGGGCGCGCTTCACCACCTTCGAGCGGGCGGAGTTCAGCCTGCCGCGGGTGGTCAAGCGCTCCGGCGAACGGGTCGCGTTCGACGAGGACAAGCTGCGTAGCGGTCTGCGCCGGGCGCTGCACAAGCGCCCGGTGAAGACCGAGGATGTCGAACGCGTGATCGACGACATCAAGCGGCAGCTCGCCTCCCTGGCGGCCCCCGAGGTCAAGTCCGACCGCATTGGCGAGATGGTCCTGGCGGCCTTGCATGCCCTGGACCATGTGGCCTATATCCGTTTTGCCTCCATCTATCTGAGCTTTGCCAGCGTGCAGTCCTTCCGCGAGGCCATCGAGCGCCTCGAGGATGACCTGACACCGGAGATGCGTCGCTCGCAGCTGCGCCTGATCGATGAGGGACTCGCCGACACGGACGCCTCCGCACCGGGCGATTCGCAGGAGGGCAGTTGATGGCACAGCCGGGACACGAGCAGGCGGTGGAGGACCGGCGTCACATGGCGCGGGCGCTGGAGCTGGCCGATCTTGGCCGCTTCAGCGCCGATCCCAATCCTCGGGTGGGCTGCGTGCTGGTGCGCGAGGGCGAGGTCGTCGGCGAGGGGCTGCACTGGCGCGCCGGCGAGTCACATGCCGAAGTGAACGCCTTGCGCGCGGCCGGCGAAGCCGCGCGCGGCGCCACCGTCTACGTAACGCTCGAGCCGTGCAGTCACCACGGCCGTACCCCCCCCTGTACCGAGGCACTGATCCAGGCCGGCGTGGCCCGGGTGGTGATCGCGATGCAGGACCCCAATCCGCAAGTCTGTGGTGGCGGCATGGAGGCGCTGCGCGCGGCCGGGATCGAGGTCGAAACCGGCGTGCTCGAGGCCGAGGCGCGGGCGCTGAACCCGGGCTTTGTCCAGCGCATGGAGCAGGGACGCCCCTGGGTCCGGATCAAGCTCGCGGCGAGCCTGGACGGCCGCACGGCGATGGCCTCGGGCGAGTCGCGCTGGATTACCGGCGAGGCGGCGCGTCGCGACGTGCAGCTGTGGCGGGCGCGCGCCGGGGCGATCCTGACCGGCAGCGGTACCGTGGTGGCCGACGACCCGCGCCTGACCGTGCGCCTGAAGCCGCACCAGCTGGCCGCGCAGGCCGGTTTTCCCGATGACCCGCACTACTCGGACCTGTCCACCCGGCAACCGCTCAGGGTGATCCTGGATGCCCGGCTGCGCACGCCCCCCGGCGCCCAGATCCTGAAGAGCGGCCCCGTCTGGATCCTGACCGGTCCGGATGCAGCACGCTCGCCGGCAGCCGATACCTTGCGTGGGCATGGCGCCGATGTGCGGCCGATCGCGCTGGCCAGCGACTCGCCCGACGGTGGGCTGGACCTTGGAGAGGTGCTGGCGGAGCTGGCGCGTGCCGAGGTCAACGAACTGCATGTGGAGTCCGGACCGGGTCTGGCCGGGGCGCTGGCCCGCGGGGGCTGGGTGGACGAGTGGCTGCTGTACCAGGCGCCACTGCTGCTGGGCTCGAGCGCCCGCCCGCTGGTTGAATGGCCGCTGGCGCGCATGGACGAGCGTGCGGAGCTGGAGATCCTCGAGAGCCGTTGGGTGGGTGATAGCCTGCGCCTGCGCGCGCGCCCGCGCCGCCAGGGCACCGCACATTAGTGGGGATTTGCCTGGCAAGGCCCCGGCACCCGTAACCCAGTGGTGCGAATTCACTAGTGTTTCCCTAAGATGGTCGGTTCGCGGCGCCCCCTCCCGGGGTGGCCTGCAACCGAAACAAGGCCCATGTTCACCGGAATCATCGAGACCCTTGGCAACCTGGATCGTCTGACGCCCAGTGGGGGCGACGTGCGCCTCTACGTGAATGCGCCGGGGATGGACCTGTCCGACACTCGTTTGGGTGACTCCATCGCTGTCAATGGCGTGTGTCTTACCGTGACTGACCTGACCACCGGGGGCTTCGCTGCGGACGTCTCGCGCGAGTCATTGGACGTGACCACACTGGGGGCCCTGGGGCCTGGCGACCGGGTCAACCTGGAGCGGGCGCTGGCCCTGGGCGATCGCCTCGGCGGGCACATGGTCTCGGGCCACGTCGATGGCGTGGGCGAGGTGATCGCGATGGAGCCGGACGCGCGCTCCACCCGCGTGCGCTTTCGCGCCCCCGCCGCGCTGGCGCGTTACATCGCGGCGAAGGGCTCGATCACCATCGACGGCACCAGCCTGACCGTGAACCGGGTCGACGGGGCCGAATTCGAGGTCAACATCATCCCCCACACCTGGTCGCTGACCCGCTTCTCCGTCTACGCCGTGGGTACGCCGGTGAACCTGGAGGTCGACCTGATCGCCCGTTATCTGGAACGGTTGATGCTCGGCGAGCGTGCGGCGGAGCCGGGCACGGACGCCGGCCATCTGTCCGAAGCCTGGCTGGCCGCACAGGGCTTTCCCAATCATTCCGGGCCGCGCGACTGAGCGCACGGCCCCCGACCGAAGGCACGCATGGAATTTTCCAATACCGAAACCATCCTCGAGGAACTGCAGGCCGGGCGCATGGTGGTCATCGTCGACGACGAGGACCGCGAAAACGAGGGCGATCTTCTGATGCTTGCCTCGCATGTGCGCCCCGAGGACATCAACTTCATGGCCAAGTATGGCCGCGGGCTGATCTGCCTGACGCTGACCCGCGAGCGCTGCAAGCAGCTCGCGTTGCCGCTGATGGTGACCGACACCAACGACGTGCATGGCACCAACTTCACGCTGTCCATCGAGGCCGCCGAGGGCGTGACCACCGGCATCTCGGCCTATGACCGCGCGCATACCATCCGCACGGCCGTGGCGCCGAACGCGCAGCCGGACGACATCGTCCAGCCGGGGCATGTCTTTCCGCTGATGGCGCAGCCGGGCGGGGTGATCGTGCGCGCCGGCCACACCGAGGCCGGCTGCGACCTCGCGCGCCTGTCCGGCGCCGAGCCGGCCGCGGTGATCGTCGAGATCCTCAACGAGGACGGCACCATGGCGCGGCGCCCGGACCTCGAGCGCTTCTGTGCCGAACATGACCTGAAGATGGGCACGATCGAGGACCTGATCCGCTACCGTATCGAGAACGAGAAGACCGTTCAGCGCGTCTCGGAGCGCCCGTTCCCGACCGCGCATGGCGAGTTTCGCCTGCTGTCATTCCAGGACGAAGTCGACCACCAGCTGCACTTTGCGCTGGTGCGCGGCGAGCCGAAGCCGGAGCAGGACACTCTGGTGCGCGTGCATCTGGAAAACACCTTGCATGACACCCTCGGCTACGCCGGCCCCGATCGTGGCTGGCCGCTGGACGACGCCCTGCGCCGCATTGACGAGGCGGGCGAGGGGGTCGTGGTGGTGCTGCGCAAGCACGAGAGTGCCGAGGCCCTGGCGCAGCGCCTGGAACAGCTTGGGCAGCCTCAGCAGGAGGAGCGCGGCGGGCGCGAGAATTCGGCCGAGTGGCGCATGTACGGCATTGGTGCGCAGATTCTGGCGGACTGCGGCGTGGGCCGCATGAAGCTGATGTCCGCGCCCAAGCGCTTCCACGGCCTGGGCGGTTTCGGGCTCGAGGTCGTCGACTACATCCACGAATAGCCCGAGGTTACGAATAGCGCAGGGCGCTCTTCGTGACGCGCCCGCGCTATATGACCCCGTCCAGGCGCAGGTAGCCGATCAGGAACAGCACGGCGAGGACCCCGGCCAGCACGTACAGCCAGTTGGACAGCGTCGGGTTGTTGGGGCGGCTGAAGAAGGCCGCCCACAGCGCCAGCAGGATCAGGACGAAAAAGAAGAACAGGAATCGCATGGCTCAGGCTCCTTCCGGTACCGCGTAGGGCAGGTCGACGACCTCCGCCCGCGGGCCATCCGGTGACCCCCAGTGCAGCTCGCCCTCGGCGGCCGCCACCTGCACCACCGCCAGAGCCGAGTAGAGCCCGTCCGGGTGCAGCTCGGCGGCCACGATCTCGCCGTCCGCCTGCTCCGGGTTGCCGTCGGCGCGATACACCGGCGAGCCCGGCTGCGGTGGCTCCGCGGCATGGATCGCCAAGCGGAACATGCGCCGTTTCAGCTTGCCGAGGTAGTGCATGCGGGCCACCACCTCCTGTCCCGGGTAGCAGCCCTTCTCGAAGTTGATCGCCCCCAGCGCGTGCAGGTTCAGCATCTGCGGTACGAACAGCTCGCTGGTCGCCTCGACCACGGTCGGCATCCCGGCGAGGATGTCGAGCAATGCCCACTCGCGCGGCCCCACCGGGCCCGAGCGCACGTTCAGCTTGTCCCAGGCGGTGCGCATCGGTTCGAGCTCGCCGAACAGCTCGAAACGCGGGTGCACGCCGTTTACGCGCACGACGGTCACGCCGTCTTTCTCGACCACGTCGTCCACGTTCGCGGGGCAGACCCCCAGTGCGTTGTTCAGCTCGGATTCCGCGTCGGGGCCGGAGAGCCCGAAGTGGATGTGCGAGTCGTCGGCGCGCTCGATCACCACATGGGCCCGCAGCACGAACATCCGCAGCCGCTTGGCGATGGCCTCGATGCGGTCGGCCGGCATCTCCAGCAGATAGCTGTCCGCAGTGCGCAGCACGCGGAACACCGCATAGGCCCGACCTTTGGGGCTGGAATAGCTGGAAATCTGGCTGTGGCTGGCATCGACCTGGGTGATGTCGTTGCCGAACTGCCCCTGCAGGAACTCGGTCGCGTCGTCCCCGCGGACCTCCAGCAAGCCCCGATGGGACAGGTCGCAGATCACCTCGCCATTGATCGCCATGCGGCGTTCGCGCTCGGGGTTGCCGTAGTGCACGAGGTCGTCGTCCTCGAACTCGGCCCCGGCGTCGATCAGGTGATTCTTCCAGTCTTCGCGCATCGAAAACGCTCCTGTGACAGCGCTCGCGTCGTGTGCCCGGTCGGCTGGCGGCCTCGAGGACCCACGGCGGCGGATTGAGGTGGTAAGCTCAACACAGGTCGGGCGACCGGCTGAACCAAGCGGGTCGATAGTAGACGAACCTCTTGCAGGGTGTCAGCCCGACATTTTTTATCATCCGGTTTTGGGGGTGGCATGAGTTCTCCGGCACGGCCCGTTTTCCTGGATCTGCGCAAGATCCGCCTTCCGCTGAATGCCGTGGTTTCCATCCTGCACCGTATTACCGGGATCTTTCTGATCCTGTCGATCCCCGTCTTGTTGTGGCTGCTCGACCGCTCGCTGGCCAGTCCCGAGGGGTTCGCTCAGGTGGCGGCCATCATCGGTCACCCGGTCGGGCTGGCGCTGCTGCTGATCGGGCTGTGGTGGCTGTTGCACCACCTGTTCGCCGGGATTCGCTTTCTGCTGATGGAGTTCGGCATCGGGGAGGATCGGGCCGGCTCGCTGCGCACCGCCCGCGATGCCCTGTATGCCGCGATCTTCGCCACGCTTGCCGTCTGGCTGGGGCTGATCCTGTGAGACTGCTGTCGGGGCAGGGCGCGTGGTTGCTGCAGCGCATCACGGCCGTCTATGTCGGGCTGTTCGTGATCTTGGTGCTGGGCTATTTCCTGATCGCCCCTCCATCGGATCACGCGGCCTGGGTGGCGGTAATCGCGCACCCGGCTGTGGCGTTGGGCAGTGCGCTGTTTGTCGTGCTGCTGCTGTTGCATGCGTGGATCGGGCTGCGCGATGTCGTGCTCGACTACGTGAAGCCACTGGCACTGCGCCTGACCGTGCTGACCCTCGGTGCGGGCGCGCTCATCCTTCTGGGCCTGTGGGCTCTTTTCCTCCTGATTCGAACGGGGCTTGCATGAACCTGACGCGGCGCAAATTCGACGCGCTGATCATCGGCGCCGGCGGCGCGGGCCTGCGTGCCGCGCTGCAGCTGTCCAACGGCGATGCCAAGGTGGCGGTGGTCTCCAAGGTGTTTCCCACGCGCTCGCATACGGTGGCCGCGCAGGGCGGCGTGAACGCCGCCCTGGCCAACGTGCTGCCGGACTCCTGGCACTGGCATATGTTCGACACCGTGAAGGGATCGGACTATCTGGGCGATCAGGATGCGATCGAGTACATGTGCCGCGCCGCATCCAAGGTGGTCTACGAGCTGGATCACTTCGGCGTGCCGTTCTCGCGTCTGGACAACGGCAATATCTATCAGCGCGCCTTTGGCGGGCAGAGCCAGAACTTTGGCCAGACCCAGGCGGCGCGTACCTGTGCGGCGGCTGACCGGACCGGGCATGCGATCCTGCATTCGCTGTACCAGCAGAACCTGCGTGCTCGCACGCATTTTTTCGACGAGTACTTCGCGGTGGACCTGCTGCGTGACGAACAGGGTTTCGTGCTCGGTGTGCTGGCCTTCGAGATCCTGACCGGCGAGCCGATCGTGATCGAGGCGAAGACCACGCTGATCGCCACCGGCGGGGTGGGGCAGCTGTTCCGCACCACGACCAACGCGCTGATCAACACCGGCGACGGGATGGCGATGGCGCTGCGCGCCGGGGTGCCGCTGGAGGACATGGAGTTTGTCCAGTTTCACCCGACGGGGATCGCCGGGCGCGGGATGCTGATTACCGAGGGCGCACGCGGCGAGGGCGGCTACTTGATCAACTCCGAGGGCGAGCGCTTCATGGAGCGCTATGCCCCGCGGGCGAAGGACCTGGCCTCGCGCGACGTGGTCAGCCGCTCCATCGCCACCGAGGTGCGCGAGGGCCGCGGCTGCGGGCGCAATGCGGACCATGTGCTGCTGGATCTGCGCCATCTGGGCGCGGACACGATCATGCAGCGCCTGCCGGGCATCCGCGAGACCAGCATGACCTTCCTCGGCGTGGACCCGATCGAGGCCCCGATCCCGGTGTTCCCGACCTGCCACTACAGCATGGGCGGCATCCCGACCAACCGCTTCGGGCAGGTGGTCGCGCCGGTCAAGGACACCCCGGAGGACCCGGTGCCGGGGCTGTACGCGGCCGGGGAGGCCGCCTGTGTCTCCGTTCATGGGGCCAACCGCCTGGGCGGCAATTCGCTGCTGGACATCCTGGTGTTCGGGCGTGCGGCGGCCAACCATATCCTCGAATACCTGCGCGAGAACCACTACCACCGGCCGCTGGACGAGACGGCGGTGGAGCAGGCGATGGCACGACTGACGCGCTGGGACCGCAAGGACCCGGGCGACGGCTCCGCCGAGCAGGTCGAACCGCTGAAGCGCGAACTGCGCAAGGTGATGGAGGACCACTGCTCGGTGTTCCGAACCGACGAGGTGATGCGCGAGGGGGTGGAGAAGGTCCGTGCCCTGCGCGAGCGCCTGGATCACGCGGTGATCGCGGACCACTCGGCCACCTTCAACACCGCCCGGGTGGAGGCGATGGAGCTGGAGAACCTGATGGATTGCGCGATCGCCACCATCCGCTCTGCGCTGGGGCGCGAGGAGAGCCGCGGGGCGCATTCGCGTATCGACTTCCCCGAGCGCGACGATCAGCACTGGCTCAAGCACAGCCTGTACTCGCTGGCGGACGACAGCCTCGACTACAAGCCGGTGCGCACACAGCCGAACACCGTGCCCTCGTTCCCGCCGAAGGAGCGGGTGTACTGATGGCCCGCCGGGAATGCAATGCGGCGCGGGTTGCGGTTCGCGCGGCGAATCGCAGCGACACGCGCTGAAGGAACAGACGGATGGAATTCTCGATCTACCGCTTCAACCCGGAGACGGACACGCTGCCGAAGATGCAGCGCTTTACCCTGCCCGACGACCAGGTCGAGCCGGGGATGATGCTGCTGGATGCGCTGCTGTTGCTGAAGGAGCAGGACGATTCCCTGGGCTTTCGCCGCTCCTGCCAGCACGGGGTCTGCGGCTCCGACGGCATGAACATCAACGGCATGAACGGCCTGGCCTGCATCACGCCGCTCGCGGATCTGGAGGCGCCGGTCACGCTGCGCCCGTTCCCGGGGATGCCGGTGATCCGTGACCTGATCGTGGACATGGACAATTTCTGGGAGCAGTACCGAAGAGCAGAGCCCTGGCTGGTCAACGACAGCCCGGAGCCCGAGGTCGAGCGCAAGCAGAGCCCTGAGGATCGTGACCAGCTGGACGGTCTGTACGAGTGCATCCTGTGCGGCTGTTGTTCCGCCGCCTGTCCGTCCTACTGGTGGAATCCGGACAAGTTCCTGGGGCCGGCTGCGCTCTTGCAGGCCGCGCGCTTTATCCAGGACAGTCGCGACGAGGCCACCGATCATCGGCTGGCACAGCTGGATGATGCCTGGAAGCTCTATCGCTGCCACACCATCATGAACTGCACGCAGGTGTGCCCGAAGGGCCTGAACCCCAGCCGGGCGATCGGCGATATCCGCCGCACCATGCTCAAGAAATCGCTGTGAGCCTCCTGCTACAAAACGGCGGTTCAGCCCCCGTAGGAGCCTGCTTGCAGGCGAATGCCCCCGCCAAAGCCAGACGCGGGCAGAGGCTTCGCCTGCAAGCAGGCTCCTACAGGGGGGCTGGCGGGGTTTTTGGGTGATGGAGCCCGACAGCCGAACCCGCTGGCGCTGCCGCCGCGGCATGCTGGAGAATGACTGGCTGCTCGGGCAGTTTCTCGCGCAGGGATATGCGCAACTGGACCAGGAGGGTCGCGATGCCTTCGAGCGCCTGCTCGACTACCCCGACAACGTGCTGCTGGACGTGGTCATGGGGCGCCAAACCACGGTGGATGACGGGATAGCCCGGCTTGTCCCGGCGATCCGCGCCGCCGCTCAGGCTGCGCCTGCACCCTGACCCCGTTTTGCCGCGGCTCGCGCTGGCCGGGCAGATCCTGCTGGTCGTGGCCGTTTCCGGCTTTGTGCTGGTCTACAGCCCGTTGTGGATGCTGCTGCCGGTCTGGGGCCTGACGGTCATCGGCTGGTGGTGGCAGCGGCGTCATCAGACCCCGGACTGGGCCTGGCTGGGGCAGACGCCGGAGGGGAATACCTGGGTCGCGACGCGCGAAGGCTTGCGTCAGGAGCAGGTCACCTGGGTCGAGTTGTTGCCCGACAGCCGGGTCCTGGCCGGGACGGTCCTGCTGGTGCTGCGCGAACGAGACGGCGAACGGCTGTGGCGGCTCTGGTTGCATGCCGCGCGTATGGATGCTGATGACCTGCGCCGGCTGCGAATGCGCCTGCGCTGGCCGCCGGTCGCGCCACCGGAATCCGGTTGGCGCGTGCGGCTTCGGGCCGGTCGGGAACGGGCCGTTGCTATACTGGCGCAAATGCGATCAGGCGGAGGGCCGACGATGGCGGGACCCGACAAGGCACAGGTGATGGTGGATGTCTCGCATCTGCTGAGCGACGACCCGGATCACGTGTACAGCGAGGACGAACTGGACGCGATCGAGGAACTCGATCCGGAACTGGCCCTGCGCCTGGATCGGGCACAGACCTTCGCCGAGCGTGAGGCGGCCGATGTCCCGGCGGATGGTCCGATTGACGAGGACGCGGTGCGTGCCGCCATCGAGGAAGCCCGGCGCATCCTGATGCAGGACGGCGGCGATATCGAATTCGTGGAGCTCGACGGGCGCACCGTGCGGGTCCGCCTGAAGGGGGCTTGCGTGGGTTGTCCGCGTTCGACCCTGGATCTGAAGAACGTGGTCGAGCGCCTGGTGCGCTCGCGCGCGCCGGGGGTTGCCAGCGTCGCGAATACCTTTTGACTCGACGGGCGTTCGCTCGCCGAGCGCCAGCAGGGAGTGCATGATGCAGCGGGCTTTTCGGATCCAGACTGAACTGCGGGAGATCCCGCGCCTGGCCGAGCAGGTGGAGGCCTTCTGCGAGGAAGCGGGTGTCTCGATGTCCTCGGTCTACCCGATCAATCTCGTATTGGACGAGTGGCTGACCAATCTGATCACCTACGCCTTCGATGACGGCGCGGACCACACCATCGAGGTGGACCTGCGCAAGGCGGATGACGGGTTGACGATCACGGTCACCGACGATGGCCAGGCCTTCAATCCGCTGACTGATGCCCCCGAGGTCCAGCTTGACGGCGATATTGATTCGCGCCAGGTCGGAGGCCTGGGGATTCATTTCATGAAGACGCTGATGGACGAGATCGACTACCGATCCGCCGATGGCGTCAATCGCCTGACCCTGCGAAAGCAGCCGGTCTGATCCGATTGCTGCGGGGCGAGTTGCGGGGCGAGAGATCCATTCAACACAACACAGGCAAAGCGAACCGATGCAAGTCAACGAAGAGACGATCGACGGCGTGCTGGTCGTCAGTCCGGCCGGGCGTCTGGACAGCAACACCTCGCCGGAATTCGAGGCCCACCTGTTCCAGCGGATGGAGGAGCATCCGTCGTTGGTGATCCGTTTTGGTGACGTCGACTATATCTCCAGCGCGGGGCTGCGCGTGATGCTGATGACCGCGAAGAAGGTCAAGCAGAACGGCGGGCGGCTGGTGCTGTGCGAGATCGGTGATCCGATCCGCGAGGTGTTCGAGATCAGTGGGTTCTTGACCATCCTCGAAGTGTGCGACGACCCCCGCGGGGCCGTGGAGCGCGTCAACGCCTGACAGGAATACCCGGCCCGGGAGCGGGCCGGGTGGCAGAACGGATCATTAATCCGCCGGGGGCATGTATTCGTGCCGGATGTGGTCGGGCTGCGCGGGCAGCTGGATTCCGGCCTCTTCCAGGGCCTCGGCCAGTTCCTCGCACTCGTCCAGTTCATCGGCGCGCTTTTTCAGTGTGGCCAGGGCATCGGAGGCCTCCGCCTCCGGCATCGTGATCACCAGTTCGCCGTTTTCGGCCTTTTCCAGATGCATAACGTCCTCCTTGCGGGTTCCGTGTGTATACGAGCGGGCTCGTGTCAGTCCTCGATCGATGGCTGCTTGGGCGCGTGCTCGTCGAAGGCGTGCGGCGGCTGCCGGAATTCGTTTTCCAGCTCGTAGACACCCTGTTGCAGTACGGAGCCGAGTGCGCGGGCACCGTTGCTGATCTCGCCCTCGAGCTCGGTGATGTTCTCCGCGATGCTCTCGGCGGTCTTCTTGTCGATCTTCAGGGTCAGGATCCCGTCCTTCAGTGTGGCCTCCATGTCGTGCTCCTTGTCGTCAGGTGGATGACTGGTGGCCCGATCGGCCCGTCGGGCTGGCGGGTACTCAATTGATCTGCGTCAAATGGCGTGCCTCCGGTTTCCGGTATGCTGCTGCGGTTGCGCTGCTACTGTGAGTGGAGACAGCCCCTGGCTCGTGAGGGTTCCACTGGATGCTGCGGAATCCACTGCAGGCGAGCTTCATATCGCCCGCCTCAATGTACTCCTGTATCGGACGCTATTGATGATCCTTGTGGGTCTTCCGTTCAGTGTCGCCCGACAGAGGGGACTCATTCCTTGAAAGCGTTGGCACAAACCAGGCGATCGCGGGCCCCCGAATGGATTGCCGGGACCTTCTTCGTGCTGGGCGTGCTGTGGATCATCCTGTCCGATGTCGCTGTTGCCTGGTGGCTGGGCACCGGCATCGGCGATGTATTAACCCTGGCCAATCTCGGCAAGGGCCTCGGATTCATCATCGTGTCGGCTTTGGCCCTTTATCTGGCGATGAGTTGGAGCGCCGTCGGGCAACTGGCCGGCGCCCGCGCGTCATCGTTGACGTCCTCTACCCCGAGGCGTTTTGGCCCAAAGCGCTTTGGAGCGGGTGGCTGGACGGTGCTGGCCCTTGCAGTCGCCCTGTCCACGACCGGTATGGCGTTTGGTACCTGGCAGATCCAGGCGACCTCCGCGAAGGATCAGGCGCGTGAGGATCTGCGCCGATCGGCCTTTCTCAAGGGTGGCCTGCTGGACCGCTGGCTGGCGGAGCGCGAGGGTGATGCGATGGTGCTCGCCCAGGCGCGGGACTTCTCCGTCTTTGCGCGAACCGCCGTTCTGGTGCAGTCGCCGCTGGCGCTGGAACAGGTACGTCATCGCCTGGAGTTGATGCATGAGCGTTACGACTACGACGCCATTTCGCTGATCGACCGGGACTGGCGGCCCATCGTGGAGGTGGGGCATAACTCGCTGGACGATGTCGCGGTGGACAAGGCGGTCACGGAGGCCCTGGTCAGCGGTGAGGTAAGTGCCCCCTACCTGCATGCGAATGCCCGGGGCGAGGTGCGGATTAGCTGGGCGGTCCCGGTAGCGGACCGAGTCGATCCGGACGGCGAGCCGGTCGCCGTGGTCGTGCTGTCCTCCGGGATCGAGATGTTGCGTGCGCTGCTGACCGTTGGCGAGGAGGCGGGGACGGTGGATCCCCATGTGGTGGCCCGGGACGACACACGCTGGGCCACGATTGCACGAATCGAGGCACAGGGCGGCCATATCATCGACCCGCCGGAGGCCTTCGCGCGCTTGCGCCACGAGATTCTCGACCGTGAACGAGAGGGTGTTAGCGTAGCGCTGTTCGATGATGCCGATGGGGGGTTTCTGGCGGGCGTCCAGCCGCTGTCGGCACCGGGATGGGACCTGATCCTCAAGCGCAATGTTGCGTCCCTGGCGATCGCACCCCGCCAGCAGGCGCTATGGATGGGGGCCGCCACGCTGTTTGTCTGGTTGATCATGCTGGCGGCCGGTGGCCTGCTCTGGCGCCAGCAGTGGCTGCGCCAACATCTGGTACTAATGCATTCGCATGCCGAGCAGGACCGTCTGCTGCGGCTGTACTTCGATATGCCGTTTCTGGGTATGGCGATCTCGTATCCGGGCGGCAGGGGCTGGGAGCGGGTCAATCCGTTCCTGGCACAGATGCTCGGCTACTCGCCGGAAGAACTGGTCCGGACCGACTGGGATCGTCTGGCCGTACCCGAGGATCGCAGCTGCGAAGCGCCGCTCGATGCGGCCATGCAGGCCGGCGAGCGCGACGGGTACAGCATCGAGAAGCGGCTACTGAGACGGGATGGCCGGGTGCTCGTCGCGGACATCGATGTGAAATGCACGCGCACGGCCGATGGCGCCATCGATCGCGTAGTCGCGACCATTGAGGACATCACCGAACGCCGGGAGCAGGAGGAGCGCCGGCGGCTGGCGTCGGTGGTGTTCGAGAACACCCGCGAGGGTGTGGTGATTACCGACGCCACCGCCCACATCCTGTCGGTCAATCGTGCATTCACCGAGTTGATGGGATATACCCAGGACGAGGTCGTGGGGCGCACGCCCAAGATGTTCCAGTCGGGGCGACACGACCAGGCCTTCTACGCCAACATGCGGCGTCAACTCGAGACGGAAGGGCACTGGCAGGGCGAGATCTGGAACCGGCGCAAGACCGGCGAGATTTTTCCCGAACTGCAAAGCATCACGGCAGTGCGCGATGACCAGGGTCGCCTGACCCACTATGTCTCCGTGTTCGCGGATATCTCCCGTCTCAAGGCCTCGGAGGCCGAGCTCGACTTTCTCGCGCACCATGACCCCCTGACCGAGCTGCCCAACCGCCGGTTGCTGCGGGCCCGACTGGCGCAGGCGATCGCGCTGATGCGGCGACGTAATGGTTTACTGGCGATCCTGATCATCGACGTCGACCGTTTCAAGGACATCAACGACTCGAGAGGGCATGCCGCGGGTGATCGCCTGCTGAAGATCGTCGCCGATCGCCTCCAGGCGGGGCAGCGGGGTACCGACACGGTCGCCCGCCTGGCCAGCGACGAGTTTGCCGTGCTGGCGGACAATCTGGCGCATGTGGACGATGCCGCGCTGGTCGCCGAGGACATCCTTCGCGAAGTGGGACGCCCGGTCGATCTCGGCGACGGCGTCGAATTTGAGATTGCGGCGACGATTGGCATCGCCGTGTTCCCGGACCACGGGGCGGATGCCGAGACGTTGCTGCAGCAGGCCGGTACCGCGCTGTCGCGTGCCAAGGAGGACGGGCGTGGCGGCTATCGCTACTACTCGGATGCGTTCACCGAGGCGGCCCGCGAACGCATCGACCTGAATGCGCGGCTGCGGCGCGCGATCGAGCAGGACAGCCTTGAGGTTCACTACCAGCCGCAGTATCGCGTCAGTGATGGTGTGCTGATCGGGGCCGAGGCCCTGCTGCGCTGGACCGACCCCGAACTGGGCCCCGTATCGCCCGGACGCTTCATCCCGGTAGCGGAGCAGACGGGCCTGATCGTGGAGCTGGGTGACTGGGTGCTGCGGCGTGTGCTGGCGCAGGGGCAGGCCTGGCGCGATGCCGGCTATCCGGCTGTACGCCTGGCGGTGAATGTCTCCGCACTCCAGTTTCAGCGGGTGGCGATCGACCATCAGGTGGCCGATCTGCTGGAGGGGCATGGTTATCCGGCCAAGTACCTGGAACTGGAGATTACCGAGTCGGCGCTGATGTCCGACCCCGAGCGCGCCCGGCGTATCCTCCAGCGCCTGCGCGAGCGGGGCGTGAGCTTCGCGGTGGACGATTTCGGGACCGGGTATTCGTCCATGGCCCAGCTCAAGCGCTTCCCGGTCGATACGCTGAAGGTCGACAAGAGTTTCGTGGATGGCCTGGCGGCGGGTGCGCACGATGCCGATGATCGCTCGATTGCGCGGGCGATCGTGGCGCTGGGGCACGGGCTGGGCCTGAGCGTGCTGGCCGAGGGGGTCGAGACCCGCGAGCAGCTCGGCGCGCTGCGCGAGCTGGGCTGCGATCACTACCAGGGTTATCTGGCCAGCCGCCCGCTACCTGCCGAGCATTTTGCCGCGCTGCTGGCCGAAGGATTGGTGGCGGAAGAGTATTAGTCCGGGCGTGCCGAGTCGGCCAGGAATTCGCTGAAGGCGTCCAGTTCCGCGCGGATGGCCGCCGTCGCGCGGGCTTCCATCTCCCGGTAGCGCGCCAGTACCCGCTCGCCGAACTCCGTGACCTGTGCACCGCCACCACCTGAGCCGCCCTTGGCGGTCTCGACCATGGGCTCGCGGAAGCTCTGGTTCATCGTCTCGACCAGATCCCAGGCGCGGCGATAGGACATGCCGACACTGCGTGCTGCGGCGGAGATGGAGCCCTTCTCGCGGATGGCCTCCAGCAGCATGGCCTTGCCCGGGCCCATGGCCGTGACCTCGCCGAGCAGCACACGCAGGCGCGGGGTTTGCGGGTGATCGGAGTGGTGCGTCGTCATGCCTTGGGTGCCCCGGGTGGAACGGATATGGTGCCCGGAATGCGTATCTCCGCCAAGGCACGAACGGTAGGAGGCCAGCCCTCTGGCCGATCAGCCCTTTCCGGCGCCCGATCGGCCAGAGGGCTGGCCTCCTACAGGAAGATCAAAGCAGGGCCGGGGCGATGGGCCCCGGACCGTGACTCAGGCCTTGCCCTGGAGCTGCGGGATCACGGCCTCGTTCTCGAGCGTCGAGGTGTCCGAGGTGATCTCCTCGCCCTTGGCGATGGAGCGCAGCAGCCGGCGCATGATCTTGCCGGAGCGGGTCTTGGGCAGGCCGTCGGCAAAGCGGATGTCGTCCGGCTTGGCGATCGGGCCGATCTGATCGGCCACCCAGTTGCGCAGGTCCTTGATCATCGCGTCGGCCTCGTCGCCGGTCAGGCGGTCGCCCTTCAGGATCACGAAGGCCACGATGGCCTCGCCTTTCACATCATGCGGACGCCCGACCACGGCGGCCTCGGCCACCTCGGCATGTGCGACCAGGGCCGATTCGACCTCCATGGTGCCCAGACGATGGCCGGAGACGTTCAGCACGTCGTCGATGCGGCCCATGATCCAGAAGTTGCCTTCGGAATCGCGGCGCGCGGAGTCGCCGGCCAGGTAGTACTTGCCGTCGAACTTGGGCCAGTAGGTGTCCTTGTAGCGCTGATCGTCGCCCCACACGGTGCGCAGCATCGACGGCCACGGCTTCTTGATTACCAGGTATCCGCCCTGATCGGCGGGCAGGCTGTTGCCGTTCTCGTCCACCACGTCGGCGTCGATGCCGGGCAGGGCCTGGGTGCAGGACCCGGGCACCAGGGTGGTGGCACCGGGGATCGGGGCGATCATGTTGGCGCCGGTCTCGGTCTGCCACCAGGTGTCGACCACCGGGCAGCGTTCACCGCCGATCACGCGGTAGTACCACATCCAGGCCTCGGGGTTGATCGGCTCGCCGACCGTGCCCAGCAGCCGCAACTTCGACAGGTCGTACTGGGCGGGGAAGTCATCACCGGCCTTCATCAGCGCGCGGATCGCGGTCGGGGCGGTGTAGAACACGGTCACGCCGTGGTCCTGGCACATTTTCCACCAGCGGCCGGCATCGGGCACCGTCGGCACGCCCTCGTAGACGACCTGCGTCGCGCCGACCGCCAACGGGCCGTAGGCGACGTAGGTATGGCCGGTGATCCAGCCGACATCGGCGGTGCACCAGTAGACGTCGTCGCCCTGCAGGTCGAACACCCACTGGTTGGTGATAATCGCGCCCAGCAGGTATCCGGCGCTGGAGTGCTGGATGCCCTTCGGCTTGCCGGTGGACCCGGAGGTATAGAGCAGGAAAAGGGGGTGCTCGGACTCGACCCATTCCGGTTCGCAGTCGACCGACTCGCCATCCACGGCGTCGTCCCACCAGATGTCGCGTTCGTCCTGCATGGTCACGTCGTTGCCGGCGCGCTTGCAGACGATGACCTTCTCGACGTCGGCCGGATTGGAGTCCAGCGCCTTGTCGACATTGGCCTTGAGGGCTACGGTCTTGCCGCCGCGCACGCCACCATCCGCCGTGATGACCAGCTTGGCGCCGGAGTCGACGATGCGGTCACGCAGGGCATCGGCGGAGAATCCCCCGAAGACCACCGAGTGGATCGCGCCGATGCGGGCGCAGGCCTGCATGGCGATCACGGCCTCGGCGTTCATCGGCATGTAGATGATCACCCGGTCGCCCTTTTCAACACCCATGGTCTTGAGCGCGTTGGCGAGCTTCCCGACCTCGTTGTAGAGGTCGCGGTAGGTCAGGTTGCGGGTCTCGCCATTTTCCGCCTCGAAGATGATCGCGGTCTTGTTGCCGCGCACTTCAAGATGACGGTCGATGCAGTTGTAGGAGACGTTCATGCGCCCGTCGGCGAACCAGCGGTAGTGTGGTGCGTTCGAGCTGTCCAGACCCTCGGTGAACTCGGTCTGCCAGTCGATCTTCTCGCGCGCGAGGTCACACCAGAAGCCCTCGTAGTCGGCGTCGGCCTTCTTGTGCAGGGCCTCGAGATCTTCGGGCTTCAGACGGGCGTTCTTCGTGAACTCCGCCGGCGGCGCGAAGTGACGGGTCTCGTGCAGCGTGGACTCGATGGTGTCGCTCATCAGGGCCTCCGTGATTCAGTTCGGGAATCGTGATCAATTCGTGGGCATTTTGGGAGCTGAGGATAGCATGTCGACCGCCGGGATCCGTGCTACCAGAGCCACCCAGGGCGGAACAGCACGCGCTCCAGCGGGACTTGTGCCTCCGGAGAAAGCTGGCTGACCAGGGCGACGAACAGCTCGCCGGCGGCCAGGGCGTCGAACAGCGCGTCGTGTGCGCGGTACTGCGGCAGATTGTAGCGTCCGCGCAGGGTGTGAAGGCGCATGCCATCCGCCGGGATCGGGCGCCCCGCGCGCCGCAACTGGCGCTCCGCCAGGCGCAGGGTATCCACTACCGGGAGCGGTGGGCGCACGCCGTACAGGCGATAGCACGCCTCCTCCAGAAAGCCGAGCTCCAGTGCGGCGTGATGGGCGACCAGGACGCGCCCCTGAAGCACCTCGAACAGGGCATCGAGGGCGCTGTCCACGGTGGTCCCGCCGGCCGCCTCGCGGTCGGTGATGCGGTGGATGACCGCGCTTTGTTCCGGCACCGGGCAATCCGCGCGTACTAGCCGCTGATCGGCGGTCGACAGGTCGATGCGTACACCGTCCATCGCCACCCAGCCGATGCTCAGGATCGCATCGTGCTCCGGGTCGAGCCCCGTGGTTTCGAGATCCACTGCGAGAAAGCGGCAGTCCGCCACCGCTTGCCGAGCGGAGGGCAGGGGTGACTCCAGGCAGGCCCGCAGGGCCCCTGTCGGGGCGTGTTGCGCCGCCCGCTGGCGGCGGTAGCAGAAACGCCAGTGCCCGATGGGGCGCACCCAGGGCGTGTCCTCCGGCGGTGGGCAGGGCATCAGGAAGCCTCGGACGGGTACATGCAATTCAGGGGACGGGTCACCCGTGTACCTGCTCGGCCTGGGCCAGGGCGGCCTTCTGCGCATGGGCCACCAGGCGAAATGCGTTCTTCAGGTGGCTGCGCTCCAGCCCGGACAGCTCGTTCGGGGACAGGGCGTTGTCGGGGGCGGACCCGCGCCGGATCTGCTCGGCCTGCAGGCGTGTGCGCAGCGTGGCGATGAACTGCCAGGCGTCGATCAGGTCGGCGCCTGTGCCCTCCGACAGAACACCCGCGTGGCGGGCGGCCCGCAGCCGCTCGAGCGTGCTGCGGGCGTCCGACCCGGCGCGCAGGGCAAACACCCGGGCTAGCGCGACGATCGGCATCAGGCCGCGCATCTTCAGGTCCAGGGTGTCGGCGTGTTCGCCCCCGCGTTCGAGTACGAACTGGCGAAAGAATCCCAGCGGCGGGCGCACTTCCCGTGCCTGGTCGGCGAGCATGCGCAATACCGCCTCGCTGCGATAGCCCTGTTCCAGGGCTGTGTGGCGTACGGGTTCGAACAGGCGGGTCGGGCCGTGGATCACGCGCAGATCGAGGTAATGGGTGGCGAGCATCGCATCGCGCGGTGAGGGATGGCTCAACACCCGCCGAATCTCGTGCTCCCAGTCGCGGGTCGAGCGCCGCCAGTGGGGCTGGCTCGGGTCGACATCGCCCGGGCAGCGGCGGATGCCGCAGGCCGCCAGGCCTTCGCCGACCTCCTCGGCCAGGCGCTGGAACCAGGCGTCGGCATCGGGGGGTGCCGCATCGTCGTAGACCAGTGCCGTGTCCTGATCGGTATGCACCATCTGTTCGTGCCGCCCCTGACTGCCGCTGGCCAGCCAGGCGTAGGCGGCCGGCGCGGGACCGAGCTTCGCTTCTGCCTGTTCGATCAGGCACTGCGTGAGGGTGTCGATCACCGTGGTGATGGTCTGGCCGATCTGGGTCGCATCGGCCCCGGCCTCGACCAGCTGCACCTGCAGGCTGGGCAGGGCACGCATCACGTCACGCAGGGCGTCGAGGCCGTCGGCGCGGCGCAGGTCGCGTACCAGGTACACCGCGCTGGTGCCCTGATGGCGGATCAGGTCGGTGCTGGAGAGAATGCCGACCAGCGGGCCGTTCTCGCCATTGGTGACCGGCAGATGATGGATGTCCCGCCGCGCCATGCGCAGCAGGGCATCGAAGGCTGGAGTGTCGCGGCTGACCGCGGCGACCGGCTGCGCCATGCATTCGGCCACGCTGCATCCGGGGTCGGTGCCTGCAGCCAGGGCATGGCGCAGGTCGGTGTCGGTCAGGATGCCCACCGGGATGTCTCCCTGGCCGGGCGCGTGCAGCAGCAGGGCGGAGATGTCCGCTTCGGTCATGCGCTGGGCCGCCTCGCGCAGGGTGAGGCTGGTCGGCGACATGATCGGGCGCGGTGTCATCAGGGCGCGCACGGGGGTAGTCAGCAGGCTGCGCTCGCCCGCGGGCGAGGTCGCCGCTGGTGCCCGCAAGCGGTCGGTGTCGAGATCGACAAATTCGCGGAAGGCCTCGTCCCGGCCGGCGAGGTCGCGGGCACGGTCGGCCTCCAGCTGGTAGATCAGGGCATCCTCGGTGATACGGCCGTGCAGGTTGCTGGCGTGAGTGGTGTTGAGCAGGTCGCCTTCGCCCAGACGGTCCTGGAGCTGGTCCCGGGCGTCGTACAGTTCGGCGGCCCCGGTGCGCACGATCCACAGCTCGCCGGGGGGCGCATCGGCGGGCGGGAACGGGCTGTCCTCGCGCAGGTAGCGCAGGGTCAGACGGCGAACAAGACCCGTGCGCGTCTCGGCGGGCAGGCGCGCGAGTTCCGGGCAGCGTTCCAGGAACTCGCGAATCTCTTCCAGTTCACCGTTCATCTGCGTACCGGGCAACCTTCGTTCGCGGCGTGGGTGGTGGGTGGGGTCAGAGCAATTCTCCAGCGCCCCTTCCGGGTACTGGAGAATTGTCCCGAAGGAAAAAAGGCCGACCCGGCATGTGCCGGGCCGACCCCGGGGAAGCGTTTGCTTCCCTTCGTTGCATGAATGTCATGCATGTCCATTCATGGTGGGCCGACAGGCCCGGTCATGCCGGCGGCATGACCGGGCACGGCATCAGCTCGGGTTGTCGGTGCGCGGAACACGCACGCTTTCCACCAGCTCCTGGATATGCTGCGGCGGCTCCTTGGTCAGCTTCATCACGATGTAGGCCGCGACGAAGTTGAACACCGCGCCAATGGCGCCGAAGCCGGTCGGGTTCACGCCGAACAGCCAGTACTCCTCGGTATCCGGGAGCATGGCGGTGCCGGAGAAGAAGAACCACCCCTTGTAGGTAAAGATGTAGAGCAGGGTGGTCACCAGACCGACCAGCATGCCGGCGATCGCGCCTTCCTTGTTCATCTTCTTCATGAAGATGCCCATCATCAGGGTCGGGAACAGCGAGGCCGCGGCAAGACCGAAGGCGAGTGCGACCACCTCGGCCGCAAAGCCTGGTGGATTGAGCCCCAGATATCCCGCGAACAGGATTGCGCCTGCCATGGCGATCCGTCCCGCCAGCAGCTCGTTCTTCTCGCTGATTCGAGGCATGAAGACCCCCTTCAGCAAGTCATGCGAGATGGCCGACGAGATGGCCAGCAACAGACCGGCCGCAGTCGACAGGGCCGCCGCGATACCACCGGCCGCCACCAGCGCGATCACCCAGCCCGGAAGCCCGGCGATCTCGGGATTGGCCAGCACCATGATGTCGCGGTCGAGGGTTACGATCTCGGAGCCTTCCCAGCCGTATTCCTCTTCCGCCATCGCGGCGAACTCTTCGTTGGCATCGTTGTAGTACTGCATGCGGCCGTCTTCGTTCTTGTCCTCGAACGCGAGCAGACCAGTCTGTTCCCAGCGCTCCATCCAGGCCGGCTTGTCCTCGTAGGCCAGGTGGCCTTCCTCGGTGCCGATTTCGCCCGGATGCACGGTGTTGACGAGGTTCCAGATCGCCATCGCACCGACCGCCGGGGCGGTGGTGTAGAGGATGCCGATGAAGACCAGCGCCCAGCCGGCGGACTTACGCGCATCGCGCACACGCGGAACGGTAAAGAACCGGATGATCACGTGCGGCAGACCGGCGGTACCGATCATCAGCGCCATGGTCAGCAGGAACATGTTGAGCATGCTCATGCCGCCCTCGGTGGCCGTGTACATGGTGAAGCCAAGATCCACCATCGTCTGGTCCAGGGCCTCCAGCAGGTAGGTGTCCTGACCCTGCAGGGTGGAACCCAGGCCGATCTGCGGGAACACCTGGCCGGTGAGGGTCAGCGAGATGAAGACCGCCGGCACGGTGTAGGCGAAGATCATGATCACGTACTGCGCGATCTGGGTGTAGGTAATCCCTTTCATCCCGCCGAGCACCGCGTAGATGAACACCACCGCCATGCCCGAGATCAGGCCGATGGCCAGCGGCACTTCGAGGATGTTGGAGAACGCAATCCCGACGCCACGCATCTGTCCGATCACGTAGGTGATGGACATCGCCAGCAGCGAGACGACCGCCACCACGCGTGCAACCTTCGAGTAGAACCGGTCACCGATGAATTCCGGCACCGTGAACTTGCCGAACTTGCGCAGGTACGGGGCCAGCAACAGGGCCATCAGCACGTAGCCGCCGGTCCAGCCCATCAGGTAGGCGCCCCCGGTGAAGCCGAGGAACGCGATCAGGCCGGCCATGGAGATGAACGACGCGGCGGACATCCAGTCCGCCGCGGTGGCCATCCCGTTGGCGATCGGGTTGACGCCGCGCCCGGCGACGTAGAACTCGCTGGTCGAACCGGCCCGCGCCCAGATGGCGATGCCGATGTACAGGGCGAAGGTCGCCCCGACCACGAGAAGACTTAGGGTCTGTTGATCCATGACAGGCTTACTCCTCGTGGACGTTGTACTTGCGATCCAGGACGTTCATGCGCCAGGCATAAACGAAGATCAGGATGATGAAGGTGTAGATCGCGCCCTGCTGGGCGAACCAGAAGCCCAGCGGATACCCGCCGATCGAGAACGCGTTCAGCGGTGCGGCCAGAATGATCCCCAGCCCGAAGGACACGAGAAACCAGATGGCAAGGCAGATCGCCAACAGGCGCAGATGCGCGCGCCAGTAGGCCTGCCGGCTCAGGTCTTCTTGTGACATGACGTAGCTCCTCTCATGAGTTTTATTGTTTGCCGTGACTCGTCGACGCGATTCGTCACAGCTGGTACTGCACCTCAAGCTGGCCTTGCAGCTTGCGAGCCTGCCGGAAGGACTCCTTGAGGATGCGTCCCTCAAGGGTGCCCAGTTCCTCCGGCCGGATTCGGTTGTCGTCGTCGCGCCCTTCACGCAGCGCCTTTTGTTGCGCGCGCAGCCGCAGCATCTGCAGATAGCGCAGGGCGGCGTGATAGTCGCGCGCGTCGGATTCGCGCATCACCTCCGCGGTAACGGCCTGGTCGAGACGCTCGTGGGTGCGGGTGGCCGGCAGCTCGGCGGCCAGGGCGATCACGCGCGCCGCATCCACGAACGGGGTCAGCCCCTGTTTCTTGATGTCGATGCCGTGCGCGCCACTCCTGATCTCGCCGAACAGCCCCAGCGGCGGGCGGAAGGCCTGCTGGTTGGCCGCCATCTGGCGGCGGAAGCGGCTGTTGTAGGCGGTCTTTTGCAGCAGTTGGGTGCGCAGCGCCTCCACCGGGCCGTGGTCGCCATCCACCGCACGCAGGTCGAAGAAAATGGTGCTTTTGAGTAGATGCTCGGGGGTGCCCTGCTCGATCCAGCGGGTAAAGCGCCGATCCCACTCCGGGCCGCTCAGGCAGCATTCCGGGTTGCCCGCCATGATGTTGCCGGGGCACAGCATGAAGCCGCATTCGGCCAGCGCCTCGTTCACGGCTTTTGCGTAGGGCAGCAGACGCTCGCGGATCGCATCCGCATCGCCGGCCTCGGCGTCGAACAGGATGCCGTTGTCCTGGTCGGTGACCAGGGCCTGTTCCTCGCGCGCCTGGGAGCCGAAGGCCAGCCAGGTGAAGTCGATCCCTTCGATTGCTTCGTACTGCGGGCGTAGCAGGGCCAGCACGCGGCGGGTTGCGTGTTCGTTCAGGCGCGTGATCAGACGCAACACCTGATCCGCCTCGGCCCCCTGGCCGACCACAGCCTCGATCAGGCGCGGGACCTGGCGCAGCCGTTCGGCAATGGCCGCCACGCTGTCGGCGCGGCGGATCTCGCGCACCAGGCCGTCCAGGGTCAGGGGCTGGCTGGTCAGCAGGTCGCGTTCGCCGAGTACGCCGACCAGGCGGCCCTCGCGCACCACGCACAGGTGTGTCATCCCGTGTTCGGTCATCGCCTCGATGCCCTCGAAGCCCGGCGCACTCTCCTCCAGTGCGACCGGGCCGGGCGTCATCACGGCGTCCAGCGGGGTGTCGAGGCCGACATCCTTCAGGGCGACCCGTGCCAGCAGGTCCCGCAGGGTGAAGATGCCCACCGGACGCTGTTCGGCGTCCACCGCGACCACGGAGCCCACGCGCTCGTCGCGCATGGTGGTCAGCACCTCGCGCAGGTGTGTGTCCGGGCGGCAGGTCACCGGGCTGCGGGCGATGCGCAGTGCGAGCGGGGTGTTGAGCTGCCCGGCTGCGCCGCCGTCACGGCTGGACAGGGTGTCCAGGCCCTGTTGCAGGCGGTCCAGCAGATTGGCCAGCCGTCGCGTGCAGAAGTCATTGAAGACGCGGGAGCGGCTACGCAGCCGGTCGAAATCCTCCAGGTCCAGCTCCAGGCATACCGTATCTTCGGCGGCTCGGTGTACCGTATGGACGGCGCGGCGACCGAGCAGGGCGCCAATCGGGAAACACTCGCCGGGAATCAGTTCCCAGGCCTTTCCCGAGAGTTGCTCGTCTTCGCTGGGGGTCTCGCCACGAATGCGGCCTTGGCGGATGATGTGAAAGCGGCGTGCCGGGCCGGCATCGGGATCGGTGATACGGGCCCCGCGCGCGTAGAAGCGGTTCTCCAGACGCGGCAGCAGGAATTCCAGCGCGTCGGGTTCGAGCTGATCGAACGGGGCGTGGGCGCTGAGGAACTCGCGGGTGCTGTCGAGCGCATCGGTCATGGCGGTGGCGCATTCCCCTGGGTGAACGGGTTCACAGAATGGCCTTTGGGGTTGCAAAAAGTACGCCATGAAAGGACGGTATTGGGAATCAGTCGTTTGGACGTACGACTTTCTTGTGATTGTTACGTGAGGTAACACGGGTGTTTCGTTGCGTGACATGATCGCTTTGTGCGAAGACAAAGGAGCCCGCGATGCCCATATCGCAAGGTTGCATCCTCGAGCAGATTGACCAGTTTGCAGACCTCGTGCCCGAGGAGAAGGCGCTGTTGTTGCAGCTGGAGAAGGACCCGAAGCGTTACGCCGCCGAGACCTGCCTGTGTGCAGCTGGCGAGGAGGCCGAGCGTTTCTACACGCTACGCTCGGGCTGGGCCTGTGCGGTACGTGACCTGGCCGATGGGCGGCGTCAGGTGCTGGATATCTTTTTGCCGGGGCAAATCCTGGGCTTGCGCGAGATGGGGTTCAACGAGGCTCGCTCGGACTTCGTCGCGCTGACCGACATCGAGGCCTGCCCGTTTCCCCGCGGCCAGCTGACCGAGGTGTTCGAGCAGGCGCCGCGTCTGGCTTCGCTGTTCTTTCTGATCCTGGCGCGCGAACAGTCGATGCTGGTGGAGCGCATCATCAACATCGGCCGCCGGCCCGCGGCCGAGCGCCTTGCGCATTTTCTGCTCGAGATGAAAGTGCGCCTGCAGCGTCCGTCCGAGGAGGTCCGGCTCCCGATGAATCAGAGCGTGCTCGGGGATGCGCTGGGCATGTCCGCGGTGCATGTGAGCCGGTCGTTCAGCCAGTTGCGCAAGCGGGACCTCATTAGCACAGAAGACGGAGCCATCCGAATCAAGGATCTGGACGGACTGGTACGTTTCTCCGGATTCAACCAGGCCTATCTGGACTGTGAAGCCAACTGGGTCAAAAGCGCGGACCTCGTTTGCGCGGAGGAAGCCTCGTAACGCAATCGCCCGGCGCAAGGCCGGGCGATTGCAGTGCCACACAGACGCTTATAGCGGGGGGCGTCGTCCCGTGATGAAGAAGATGACCGCCAGGATCAGGCCCACCACGAAAAGAATCCATGCAATGTTGGTCGCTGCGCCCGCGATCCCGCTCAGGCCCAGCACGCCGGCTACGATTCCGACGATCAAGAACATCAGTGCCCATCCCAGCATCGTCCACTCCTTTATTGGTTGTAGTCGCGCCTGAAGTGTAGGGCATGGTCCGCGTTTTTGCGCGGTCCAGCGTCCGCAGGGTGTCTCGGTTCTCATTTTTCCCGTTTCCGGGGAGCTTTTTGCTCCAGGTTAATGCCATCGTTATCCGGCGTGTTCAGGCTTTGGCGCCCGCGTTATGGAGACGCATTCAATAAAGGAACAACGTATGAACAAAGATCAAATGCTGGGACGCAGTGAACGCTTCAAGGCGCGGCTGAAACAGGAGTGGGGCCGCCTGACTGATGACGAGGTGGTTGAAGCCGAGGGCAATATGGACGAGCTGGCCGCCCGGATTCGCGAAAAATACGGTGATAGCCAGGAAAAGATTGCCGCGAAGATCAACCAATTGATGGACGAGGTGCGTAATGAAGAAGATTCCTGAGACGCCTGGCGTTCGTTGGGTGGCGATGGCCCTGGCCGCGGCCGGCCTGTTGTTTTTGTCGGCCTGTTCCGATTCGGATACGGCGGATGATGCCGGTGACGCGTTCGAAGAAACGGTAGAAGACGCTGTGGATGCCGTTGAAGAATCGGGTGATGAGGCGCGCGGCTGGATCGAAGATCAGCGCGAAGACGAAGACGAAGTCCAGCGCGAGGAAGAAGAAAACGAGGAGCAATACGAACAAGACTCCTATGACGAGCATCGGGACGGAAACCCTATTCGTTTCGATTAATCAGTAGCCGTTTGAACCAGAAGGCTGGGGCGCGGGTGGCTACGAGCGGGTGGTCATCCGCGCCCCAGCCTTTTTGTTTTTATGGATCGTTTGAGATTGATCCCTGGCTTCCTCCTTAAGGAGACGCTGATTGAATCGCACGTCCGCGTTGGTGCCCCCTGTTTTCCGAGACCAGGCGCGTCGCGCAGCAGGTAGTGGTTCTACCTGCAAGCGGCGCAACGCAGGATCGGGGAACAGGGGGCACCAACCCCACAAGCCATTGAAAGCAGGGGCTCGGCCGCTTTTGCGCGCGCACGGCGTTGCGGTTCCCTTGTGCAGAATGACTGCACGGCAGTCACCGCGCATTAAACGCACGCAAAAGCGACTCGAGCGCGGACGCGCGATTCAATCAGCGTCTCCTTAACCTGAGTCAAAGTGGGTGTGCGCTCGGTCAATGATTGATGGCCGGGTCATGCAGGCATCCTTGTAAGTATGAATCGGTTCAATCATTGCGTCTTCCATGTGGCCTGGATTGAATCAAGAATCCTCTCCGTTGTTTTGCCGTCCTCAAGCACCATTAGCAAATGATAAGGAGAGGAAAATGAAACGTTATCTGGCTGCCGGGGTTGCAGTATCGGCGCTCGTCCTGTTGGGTTCCCAGAGTGCGCTGGCACAGCAGGATCGCGATCGCACGACCCAGGAGCGTGACCGCACCACGGGTGTGTATATGGGTCTGGGGACGGGCTTCAGCTCGCTGAAGAACGACAGCGACGAGGTCGCGGATTTCATCGGATCCGGGACGTCGGACTACAGCATCGACGACGATGACAACGTCTGGCGCGGCTTTGTCGGTTACAACTTCAATCGCTATCTCGCGGTCGAGGGCTTCTATACCGATCTGGGCGAGGTGACTTTGCGCGGGGACGAGGATGGCGCGCACTCGAGCGTCCGCTCGACGGCCTACGGTGCCAGTGTGCTCGGCAAGTTGCCGATCGGCCCCTATGTGGAGGCCTTCGCGAAGGTCGGTGCGGCCAAGTGGGATGCGGACGTACGCGGTAACCTGGGAGACGAGGGCCGTACGCTGCGCAGTCAGGACGGTTTCGATCCGGTCTATGGTGTCGGGATGCAGGTCAATCTGAACGCGTTCATGATCCGCGCGGAATACGAGCGCTATGACTTCGACAGCGACTACAAGATGGACGCCTTCACCGCGTCGCTGGGCTGGCGCTTCTAGGGAGACGCTGATTGAATCGCGCGTCCGCACTCGAGTCGCTTTTGCGTGCGTTTAATGCGCGGTGACGGCCGTGCAGTCATTCTGCACAAAGGAGGCGCAACGCCGTGCGCGCGCCCGTTCTTGATAACAACGGGCGGCCGAGCCCCTGCTTTCAATCGCTTGTGGGGTTGGTGCCCCCTGTTCCCCGATCCTGCGTTGCGCCCCGAATCCATCAAGAACGGGCGGGTAGAACCACTAGCCGCTGCCAGAGGCGCCTTGTCTCGGAAAACAGGGGGCACCAACACGGACGTGCAATTAGATCAGCGTCTCCCTCGACAAGTGCAGGCCGCCACAAATGCCTGACGGGTATCGGCGATCGAGCAGGTTCGCTCTGCCGCATTCGTTTCGCCATCACCTTGGGCAACACAGGCACGCCGCCCCGGCGCTTTGCACAGGGGCGGCGTTTTGCCGTTTGCGACCAGCCGCCTGTTAAGCGGCCTTGGCCTTGGCCAGGCCCTTCTGGCGGCCCGGGCGGGCCTCCTTGAGGGTTACCAGCTCCTCGGCGCTGGTCGGATGCAGCGGAATGGTCAGGTCCAGGTCGCGCTTGGTGGCGCCCATGCGCACGGCCACGGCAAAGCCCTGCAACATCTCGTCCACATGGGCTCCGATCATGTGGATGCCGACGACCTTTTCATCCTCTTCGGCGCAGACCAGCTTCATCGCCACGGGCGGCACTTCGCCCGTGGCGAAGGCGCGGTCCAGACCGCCGAACTGGGTCTCGTAGACGCGCACCGATTCGCCGAAGCGCTCCACGGCCTGCGGCTCGGTCAGCCCGACCATGCCGGCGGTCGGGTGGGTAAAGGTGACCGTCGGGATCTGGTCATAGTCCACGGGGACGGGGTTCGTCTCCGGGGCATACCAGTGATCTGCCATTCGGCGACCGGCCGCGATCGCAACCGGCGTCAGCGGACCCTTGCCAATGATGTCGCCCAGGGCATAGATGCCGTCGACGTTGGTCGCTTGCCACGCGTCCACCGGGACGGTGCCGTCACGGGCGATCTCGACGCCGGCGTCTTCCAGCCCCATGTCAGCGGTGGCGGGTTTGCGGCCAACGGCCCATAGCACTTTCTCGTACGGGCCCAGTTCCTGGCCGCCCTCGAGTTGGACGGTCACGGCGCCTGGCTTGCCGCCCAGACCGGCGACCTTCACGCCCAGATGGCGGCCAATACCCTGGTGCTCCATGTGCTGGTCCAGCGCCTGCGAGACCATCGGGTCGAACATCTCCAGCACGCGGTCCTCCATCGCGACCACGTCGGTTTTTACGCCCAGGGAGCGCAGCATGCCGGCCATCTCCAGGCCGATGTAGCCGGCGCCGATTACGGCGATGGACTGCGGCAGCTCCGTCCATTCGAAGAAGTCGTCGGAGGTTGTGCCCAGTTCGGCACCCTCCTGCGGCGGGACGATCGGGGCGCCGCCCATCGCCAGCACGATGCGTTCGGCGGTGTATTCGGTGCCGCTGTCGCTGATCACCTGGTTTTTGCCGGCCAGGCGAGCGCGTTCAGGGATGTGGGTTACGCCCAGCTTCTCCAGGTGCCCGGCCCAGAACTGGTTCAGGTCTTTCAGCATCGCCTGGCGCTGGTTGGCCAGATCGGCGTAGCGGATGCCCTTGATCTCGACATCGACGCCGAACTCGTGCGCCAGGCGTGCCTGCGCGGCATGCTCGGCGGCATACCAGGTGAGCTTTTTCGGTACACAGCCTTCGTTCACGCAGGTACCGCCGAGCGGTTTCGGGTCGAACACGGCGACGCGGGCGCCGTGCGGCGCGGCACGCTCGGCCACTGCCAGGCCGCCACTGCCGCCGCCGATCACGATGATGTCGTAGTGTTCCATTTCGATTCCTTGAGGGGTTCGGTGAAAGTTTCGCATACGACCGTACTGTTTACGGTCGTCAGGGTCTGCCATCCGCATCCGGACATCCGGGCTGGGTGGTGTCCGGATGCGGATGGCCACCCATAGTTCGGGTGGCCGCCCGGGACGGGCACGACCCCGCCCCCGCCCCGGGTACGCCTTCGACGGCTTACGCCGCCTTCTTCTCGCGGGAGATCCACTCCTGCAGGTCCTCCGAGCCGCCGATGCGGTGGCCGCCGACAAATACCTGCGGGACCGTCATCGCGCCGGTGGCGGCACGCAGGCTGCGCAGGCTGGCATCGCGGCCCAGCACGATCTCCTCGTACTCGAGACCGGCGTTCTCCAGCATCTCCTTGGCGCTGGCGCAGTACGGGCAGCCCGGCTTGGTGAAGACGACGACGTCTTCAGGGCAGGCGGCCTCCGGCGCGATATGCGCAAGCATGGTGTCGGCGTCGGAGACCACGAAGGGGTCGCCTGGCTCGTCCGGCTCGATGAACTGCTTCTCGATCACGCCGTCGCGCACCAGCATGGAGTAGCGCCAGGAGCGCCAGCCGAAGCCGAGGTCGCTCTTGTCGACCAGCATGCCCATCTGTTCGGTGAACTCGCCATTGCCGTCGGCGATAAAGGTCACGCGGTCGGCCTGCTGGTCGGCCTGCCAGGCCTCCATCACGAAGCCGTCATTGACCGAGATGCAGACGATCTCGTCGATGCCATGCTTCTTGAACACCGGCGCCAGCTCGTTGTAGCGCGGCACGTGGGCCGAGGAGCAGGTCGGGGTGAACGCGCCCGGCAGGGCAAAGACGATTACGTTGCGGCCCTTGAACAGGTCTTCCGAACGCACATCGTTCCAGTCGTTGTCCTTGCGGCAGCGGAAGGTCACTTCCGGTACGCGTTGGCCTTCGCGATTTTCGAGTTCCATTTAGTGTTCTCCTGTTAATTGGCGTTTGCTTGTCAGGGATGAAGATTTCTATTCGGCCGGGGTAGTTCCCGACTACGGGACCCAAGGTAAGGGCAGGCCGGCGATTGATCCAGTTTTATATTCCTATTGTGTTATTAGCTTCTAGCTATTGCGTATGCTTGACGTCACCCGGCCAAACCCGGAAGCTTGCCACCCCGATTCGAGTTCGCCTCGATTCGAGGACCGCGTTATGGTGGTCCGTATCAGTCCCCTCGCGACAACAGGCTGTGAATCCCGCCAGGCCCGGAAGGGAGCAACGGTAGCAGCTGCGTTGGGCGCCGGGGTGTGGCGGGTGCGGGCCACCACCCTTTTCCCTGCGGCCCCGATTCCTGCGGTGATGGCCCCGCACGCGGGCCCGCGGAAGACTGCACTGACGGGGGAGGCATGAGTCACCAGGTTCTGGCCCGCAAGTGGCGTCCCGGTCGTTTCGAGGACCTGGTCGGGCAACCGCATGTGGTGCGGGCCCTGGCCAATGCCCTGAGCGGGGATCGTCTGCATCATGCCTACCTGTTCGCCGGAACCCGTGGGGTAGGCAAGACCACGATCGCCCGAATTCTCGCACGCTGCCTGAACTGTGAAACCGGTATCACTGCGACCCCTTGCGGCGAATGCCGCAGTTGCGTGGAGATCGCGGAGGGTCGGCATCTGGACCTGATTGAGGTCGATGCCGCGTCGCGCACTCGCGTGGACGATACCCGGGAGCTGCTGGACAACGTCTCCTACGCCCCGACGGCGGGCCGCTTCAAGGTGTACCTGATCGACGAGGTGCACATGCTCTCCGAGAAGAGCTTCAACGCCCTGTTGAAGACGCTGGAAGAGCCGCCGGATCACGTCAAGTTCCTGCTCGCCACGACCGATCCGCAGAAACTGCCGGTCACCGTGCTGTCACGCTGCCTGCAGTTCAACCTCAAGCCGATGCCGCCGGCGCTGATCGCCGAGCACCTGACACGCATCCTCGAGGCCGAAGGCCTGCAGGCCGAGCCGGGCGCGCTGCTGCGTCTGGGCGAGGCGGCCGAGGGGTCCATGCGCGACGCGCTGAGCCTGACTGATCAGGCCATCGCCTATGGCGGCGACCGCCTGACCGAGTCCGATGCCTGCGACATGCTGGGCCTGCTGCCGCGTACCCGCTTGACCGGGCTGCTGGATGCGGCCTTTGCCGGTGATGGCCCGGGTCTGATGCAGGGTCTGCAGGAGCTCAAGGGCCTGGGGCCCGACTGGTCGCGCCTGCTGGACGAGCTGGCGGCCCTCGTGCATCGCGTGGCCGTGGAGCAGTTGGTGCGTGGTGAGGGCGGTGCCGAGGACGACGATGCCGCCGAGCGCTGGGCGCGCGAGACCGCAGCCCGGATAGACGCGGAGACCCTGCAACTGACCTACCAGATCCTGATTCACGGGGCCCGCGATCTGCCCTGGGCGCCGGATGCGCAGATGGGGGTGGAAATGACCCTGCTGCGTTTGCTGGCGTTTCGGCCGGAAGGTCCCGGCGAGGGTGCCGTGTCCGTTGAGCGCCAGGGCGGGACCCCGGCCACCGCACCGCGAACTGGCCCGAGTGCGGATCCGGCCACGGCCCGGCCCGACGCCACGATGCGGTCGGCTCCGCCCCCCATCCCGGAGCCGCCGCGCGAGCGGGCTCAGGAGCGGGTGCGCGAGCCGGACCCCGGTTCGGATATCGGACTGAACGAGTCTGCGCCGCGCCCCCGGGATGCCGAGCCTGTCAGGTCCCCGGAGCCGGACTCCGGGCCCTTTGACTGGCATCGCTTCGCTGAAGGTCTGCCGACCGGCACGGTGCGAGAACTCGCACTACATGGCGAATTGCAGCAACTGGATGACGAAAGCGTCGTGATCGCCGTAGCCCCGGGTACGCTCTATACCGATCGAACCCGCACGCGCCTGAAAGAGGCCCTCGAAACACGCCTCGGGCACTCGGTGCGGCTGGAGATTGTCGACCAGACACAACCCTCGCAGGCCACGCCCGCTGCGCGGCTTGCGGCAGACGCAGCGGAACGTCAGGCTAGCGCCGAAACGGCGATGCGTGAGGACCCGGTGGTGCAGGCCCTGGGCGAGGCCTTCGGGGCCGAACTGGGCACGGTACGCATTCGCGAGGACCGCGCGGGTGACGAGCCGTCCGCGTCGCAATCGATTGAACGATAACCCTCGCGCACGGCGTGGGGCAGGAGAGCGAAATCATGATGAAAGGTGGCATGGGTGGCCTGATGAAGCAGGCCCAGAAGATGCAGGAAGACATGCAGAAGATGCAGGCCGAGCTGGCCGAGATGGAGATCGAGGGCCAGGCGGGTGGCGGTCTTGTGAGTGTGCTCATGACCGGCAAATACGCGGTGCGTCGGGTCAAGATCGACCCCAGCCTGCTGGAGGACGACCGCGACATGATCGAGGACCTGGTGGCCGCGGCGATCAATGACGCCGTGCAGAAGGTCGAGTCCACCACCCAGGAGCGTATGGGCAGTCTGACCCAGGGCATGGGCCTGCCGGCCGGGATGAAGCTGCCGTTCTGATCCCGACCGCACCGAATGGACGCTGAACTCGACGAGCTGGTGCAGGCGCTACGCTGCCTGCCGGGCGTCGGTGCCAAATCCGCGCGGCGCATGGCGCTGCACCTGCTGGAGCGCGACCGCGATGGTGCGCGCCGGCTGGCGCGCGCGGTCGACCAGGCGGTCGAGCGCGTCGGCCACTGCCAGGTGTGCCGCACGCTGACCACGGCCGAGGTCTGTTCCCGCTGCGCGGATCCAGAGCGCGACCCGGGCGTGATCTGCGTGGTCGAGAGCCCGGGCGATGTGATGGCCATCGAATCGGCGACCGACTTTACCGGCCGCTTCCATGTCCTGCTGGGGCGGCTGTCGCCACTGGACGGTATCGGCCCCGAAGAGCTGGGGCTGGATCGGCTGGAGGCGCGTCTGCAGGAGGACAGCGTGCGCGAGCTGATCCTGGCGACCAACACCTCGGTCGAGGGCGAGGTCACTGCACACTACCTGGCCGAGATGGCCGCGCGTCACGGTATTCGTGCCACGCGGATCGCGCAGGGGATCCCCACCGGCGGCGAGCTCGAGTACATTGACGCGGGCACCCTCGCGCACGCCCTGTCCGGACGCCGCGAGTACTGAGCGCGCCCGTGCCTGTGGCGCGTTGAATCCATTACCGTTCCCTGATATAAATCCGCTCCGTTCATGGGAGACGACGATGGCTGACTGCATCTTTTGCAAGATCGTCGCGGGGGAGATCCCGGCGAAGGTCGTGTTCGAGGACGACCAGGTCCTGGCCTTCGAAGACCTGAATCCCCAGGCCCCGACGCATGTGCTGGTGATCCCGAAACAGCACATCGCCACCCTGAACGAACTCACCGCCGAGACCGCCCCGGTCATCGGGCACATGGCGCATGTGGCGGCACAGATTGCACGCGATCGCGGATTTGCGGAAAACGGTTATCGAACCGTGATGAACTGCAACCAAGACGGCGGACAAACGGTCTACCATGTACACATGCACGTACTGGGCGGTCGCGCGCTGAGCTGGCCCCCGGGCTGATCGAGACAACACAACACGGACGATACGGCGTGACGCGACGGAATCATCACGGTGAAGCCAGGCAAGCAGCGCGGGACAACAGCCCGCGGCTGGCGCCTGCTCGCGTGCCAATCGCGCTGGCACTGGCCGTCTTGTTCGGAGTGGCCACCACCAGTGTGGCGCATGCCGATGATCGCTACTCCCTGACGTATACCCCCACCAGCACCGAGTCGACGCTTGGCGGGTCGGATCGCGCCGATGAAGAAGCCGCGTACGAGTCCGAGAGCGGGACCGTGGTGGATCCGGTCGGCATGGAACCGATCGGTGGTGCGGCCCGCTCCGGGCCGAACGTCCTGCCGATGACCGATCCGGAACCCGCCTCGGCAAGTCGCGACTGGCGCTATCAGCTGACGCTGCGCACCGAGACCACCGGCGGCCTGCCGGGTGAAGAGGCCGGCATGGGCGTCCTCTCCAGCCGTCTGTTCGAGGTGGAAGGGGCCTACCACCAGCAGCTGGGCGCCGGTTTTGGCTACGGCCTGAACCTGGGAGTCGGTATGGAGAGTCGTCCGGGTTGGTCGGACCTGGGCCCGGAGACGGAATCGACCGCCTATTTCACCGACCTCAGCTTTGGTCCCACCTTTGCGTCCGGCCGCTTTGACAGTCAGTTCCGTGTCGGCGTGCGCCAGTCACTGACGAGTGGAGACGATGCCCTCGGCTTCGGCTACGGGGGCCGTCATCGCGAGCTGGGCCGCAGTGCGGGTTACCTCAGCCTCGACAGCCGCCTGCGCCTGCAGAACCAGTCCGAGTTGTCGCTGAGCCTGTACTACGACGACTACTCGCTGAACACCTCGAGCGACTGGATGTCCGACCGCCTCGACTTCGAGAGCACCCGCGGCGACGCGTCTTCCTCGGTGGTCGGCGTGGAGATGGGGCTGACGTTCTAGCGATGCGCTGTTCTCGAATCTAGCGTTTCTCCAGCGTCCCCAGCAGTGCAGTCCAGGCCTCGAGCCGTGCCGCGGGCAGGGTGCCTTGATCAACGCCCTCCCTTACCGCGCAGCCGGGTTCGGTCTGGTGCCGACAGTTGCGGAATCGGCAACCCTCGCCAAGCGCTTCGATATCCGGAAACCCGCGTACCAGCGCATCGATGGATTCCAGTTCCGGCGTAAAGTCGCGCACACCCGGCGAGTCGATCCAGGCGCCACCCCCTGTCAATGAGTACCACTGTGCCGTGACCGTTGTGTGGCGGCCCTCGCCGGACGCCGCGAGATCCCCCGTCTCCGGAAGCTTGATATCACCGCTGCCATGACGCTCCAGCAGGGCGGCGATCAGCGACGATTTGCCCACCCCGGACTGTCCGATCAGGATGTTGGTATGCCCCCGGGCCGCCTCGGCCAGGGCGTCCAGCCCGTAGCCGCTGCGCGCGCTGACATGCAGAGGGTCGAGGTCCAGGTGGGCGTACGGCGCCAGCCAGTCCGAGGGCGCAGCAGGTCCCGCGTCCTGCTTGTTCACCAGGATCCGTGGCCGTGCGGGAAGGTTGTACACCGCGACCAGGAAACGGTCGATCAGGTAGCGCGCCGGCATCGGGGAGGGCGCGATCACGATCCAGACGGTGTCGATGTTGGCCGCGATGACCTTGCGCCGGCCAAAGCCGTCCTGGCGCACCAGGGTGTTGTCCCGGGGCAGGCGCCGCTGAATCTGCTCGCCGGCCGCGTCCATCTCCACGCGATCGCCACAGGCGAGATCCTTCTGGCGTCGGTGCAGTCGGATTCGGCGCGGCTCCGCGTCCTCCGGCGCCGCGATGTCGGCCATCTGATTGTGGCGGGCGTGAACCCGGCCGGTCCGGCTCAAGAGCCTGAACCGGCCGGTGCCGGGGTCGTGCTGGTCAGCGGGCTAGTCGAACAACGCATCGATACGGGCGGCGCAGATCAAGTCATTTTCCGTCAGACCGCCCACCGCGTGGGTCGAGAATTGCACCGAGCAACGGTTGTAGCCCACCGCCATGTCCGGGTGATGGTCTTCCACATGGGCGATCCAGGCGACCGCGTTCACGAATGCCATCGTCTCGTGAAAGTTCTTGAACTTGAAGCTTCGCTGGATGCTGCGACCGGCCTCGTCGATGCCCCAGTGGCTGTCCAGCTGGCCGAGGCCGCGCTCGGCGTCCTCGCGTGACATCGGCTCGGTGAACCCTTCGCAGGCCTGGCAGTGCTTGGTCTTAAGATCACTCATCGAACTGGTAGTACTCCGCGTTGAGGTAAGCCACCACGGCCTCGATCTCGTCGTCGAACCAGTTGGTACCCAGTTGTGCGTTGCAGTTGTTCACCTGCCGGACCAGGTGGTCATAGTCGCCGACGATCCGGTTGTCACGCGTGTACAGGTCGGTACCGTCGCCACCGACCATGTCGGCGTGGCAGCTGATGCAGTTGTCCTGATGCAGGTTCTTGCCCTTCTGAATGTCATCGGCCTGGGCCGTACCCAGGGAAAACCCGAGGCCCAGGGTCAGGGCGGCAAGGCTTGAGGTGATCAGTCGCATGATTCCCTCCTTACAAGGGGAATGAGTCCGTTGGAACCGCGTGGCCCCTGGCCATGATGATAGACTTCCTGCGCATATGAAAGGAGCGGGCATGGCAGCGAGCGCCGAAAACCTGATCTGGATCGATCTCGAGATGACCGGCCTGGATCCCCAGAACGACCGTATCATCGAGGTGGCGACCATCGTCACCGACAAGGAGCTGAACATCCTGGCGGAGGGCCCGGTGCTGGCGATCTATCAGCCGACCGAAGTACTGGAGGCGATGGACGAGTGGAACCGGCGTACGCACGGTGAGTCGGGTCTGATCGAGCGCATCCGCCATAGCAGTACCGACGCGGCCGCCGCCGAGCGTGAGACCATCGCCTTTCTATCCGATTATGTGCCCAAGGGGGCGTCGCCGATGTGCGGGAACTCCATCTGCCAGGATCGGCGTTTCATGGCGCGCCTGATGCCGGAGCTGGAGGCCTATTTCCATTACCGTAACCTGGACGTCTCCACGCTCAAGGAGCTGGCCCGACGCTGGGCGCCCGATGTGATTGCGAAGCTTCAGAAAAACGCCTCGCACCAGGCGCTGCAGGACATCCGCGACTCCATCGACGAACTCCGCGTCTACCGCGAACACTTCATCCAGCTCCCCCCCGCCGCCGCCCACGACTGACCGCGCCGCGCCAGTTCTTAATCAAAAACGGGCTTCTTTGCTCGTGCAAAGAAGGAACCAAGAAACACGCCCGGGATTCGCCCGGGGACCTTGCTCCGGGCGCGCCAGGCCGGCGGCGCTGAAACTCGCTGCGCCTTTGGCTTCGCTCAGACAGTCAGCGCCCCGTTTCTATTTTGAATCGGCCGGCCTGTCACGCCCTCCACAAGGGGCTCATATCGGGAGGGTAGGCCAAAACCGACGGTGTCCCCGTACCTGTCCTAAGCCCCGAGCTGTAGGGTGCGTTGAGCGCAGCGAAACGCACCATTCCCACGCCGGGGAAACTCTGATGCGATTCGCTGCGCTCATCCGCATCCTACCTGCCTCCCCGGCGCCCGCTGGCGGGCGCGGCATGCCAAGGCCGAAGGCCGCGCGTGCCCAGGATGTCGGAATACCTTGCCTCCATCCATTGGCACAAACGTCAGGACCGCCGTTGTCTTGACCTTATCCCCCCGTATGAAGCCCCTTGCGGAGGGGTCCTCGGGCCGGGAGAAGGCGCTGACTGTCTGAGCGGAGCGACAGCGCAGCGAGTTTCAGCGCCGCCGGCCCGAGGGCCCTGGAGCAAGGTTCCCGGGCGGAATCCGGGTGCCCTTCTTTGGGTACTTTCTTGGGCAAGCAAGAAAGTACCTCGCGGTGCGCTCGCGAGAGAGCGCTTGGCAGGCGGCGGACCGAAAGCACGTAAAAACCGGATGATGAACCGGGACCAGCCTGAACGCCGCTGGCAACCGAGCACAGGCGGGGCTGTGTCAGGACGGGTGCGGAAACCGGCCGGCAGGGGGAAGCTAGTAGAAGCGGCCGAGGGCGCCGCGGACCTGCACCTCGGTCTCCGGCGTCAGGTGCGCGCCCAACTCTAGCGGATGATCCGGCAGCAGCAGGACCACCGACGAGCCGAGGTTGAAGCGCCCCATCTCGGCCCCGCGCTCGAGCGTAATCTCGCGATCCGGATATTCGCTGCAGCTGTAGGGCTGCCCAGCCGGTGGCGTCACCTCGCCCGCCCAGACCGTCTCGATGGAGCCGACATTCTGCGCCCCGATCAAGGCGACGGCCATCGGCCCGAAGTGGGTGTCGAAACAGGCCACCACGCGTTCGTTGCGGGCATACAGGCGCGGTACATGGCGCACGATGCGCGGCGCGACGGAGAAGAGCCGGCCGGGTACATGCAGCATGTGGGTCAGCGTACCGGTCAGTGGCATGTGCAGGCGGTGGTAGTGACGCGGCGACAGGTAGAGCGTCACGAAGTAGCCGTGCCGAAACGGTTCGGCCAGGTCCTCCTCCCCGCCCAGAAGTTCCCGCACCGTGTAGTGGTGGCCCTTGGCCTGAAAGATCTGGCCGGCCTCGATGCGGCCGGCCGCGCTGACTCGGGAGTCCGCGGGGCTGACGACCGTGTTGTCGTCACCCGCCAGAGGGCGGGCATCTTCGCGCAGTGCGCGCGTGAACAGGGCATTGAAACTGGGATAGGCCGCGATGTCGGGCTCCGCCGCCTCGTCCATGTTCAGCTCGTACTGACGCACGAACCAGCGCAGCAGCGGCTGCACACGCGGGCTCTCGATGCGTGCCAGGCGGTGCACGACCCGCGACAGCGCGTGTTGCGGCAGCAGGTAGGAAGCTCGGGCCAGCCAGGGGTCTAGGGCACTCATCGGAATACTCGGTTCGGACGCACGGGACGAAAGCGAGCCGGTATGATGACGGCCCCCACGCCAATGGGAAAGGCCCAAATGGAATCCACCACAGGACTGCGCACGCTGCGCGACTTCATCCGCTTTGGCGCGAGCCAGTTTCGCGCGGCCGGGCTGAGCTTCGGCCACGGGACGGACAACGCCTTCGACGAGGCCGCCTGGCTGGTGCTGCATACGCTGCATCTGCCGCTGGATCTGCCCGAGAGCTGGTGGTCGTCGAACCTGAGCGAGGCCGAACGCACGCGGGTGATTGCGGTGCTGCGCACGCGCATCGAGACGCGCAAGCCGGCGGCCTATCTGACCGGCGAGGCCTGGTTTGCGGGGCTGCCGTTCTTTGTCGACGAGCACGTGCTGGTGCCGCGCTCGCCCCTGGCGGAGCTGATCGCGGTCGGGTTCGAGCCCTGGATCGAGGCCGCTTCGGTCGAGCGGGTGCTGGACCTGTGCACGGGCGGCGGCTGCATCGGCATCGCCACGGCGCTGGCCCTGCCGCAGGCACAGGTCGATCTGAGCGATGTCTCCGAACCGGCGCTGGCCGTCGCGGCGCGCAACATCGAGCGCCATGATGTTGGTGACCGCGTGCAGGTTCGACACTCCGATGTCCTGGATGCGCTGGGGCCGGAGGATCGCTACGACCTGATCGTGAGCAATCCGCCCTATGTCGATGCCCGCGACATGGCCGAGCTGCCACAAGAGTACCGCCACGAGCCCGAGCTGGGCCTGGCCGCCGGCGAGGACGGCCTCGACATCGTGCGCCGCATCCTGGCCGATGCGCGCCGCCATCTGACCGAGGACGGCGCGCTGATCGTCGAGGTCGGCAACAGCCAGCCCGCGGTCGAGGAGGCCTTCCCCGACCTGCCGCTGATCTGGCTGGAGTTCGAATCCGGCGGCCACGGGGTCTTCCTCGCGTATGCCCGGGATCTTCCGTAGTCTTCGCGGGCTGGGAATGAACAGAACGAAAGGAACACGGCAATGATTCGAGTGGCAGTGGCAGGCGCCGCCGGGCGCATGGGGCAGAACCTGGTGCAGGCCGTCGAGGATCACCCCGAAGGCACGCTGGGGGCGGCGAGCGAGCGGCCGGGCAGCGAGCGCCTCGGTACGCCGGTGGGATCGGTGGCCCCGGTCCAGCTGGTCGAGGACCTGGCGAGCGTGGCCGATGACTTCGACGTGCTGATCGACTTCACCAGCCCCGCGGCGACCATGCAGCACCTGGAGCTGTGCCGTGCGCACGGCAAGGCGCTGGTGATCGGTACCACGGGCCTGGATGCCGCGCAGGAGCAGCGGCTGCGTGAAGCGGCCGGGGCGATGCGAATTGTCTATGCACCGAACATGAGTGTCGGCGTGAACCTGACCTTCAAGCTGGTGGAACTGGCCGCCCGTGCACTGGGCGACAGCGTGGACGTCGAGATCCTCGAGGCCCACCACCGGCACAAGGTGGACGCCCCCTCGGGTACGGCCCTGAAGCTCGGCCGGGTAGTGGCCGAGGTCCTGGGACGCGACCTGGAGCACGACGCCGTCTATGGGCGCGAGGGCCAGACCGGGGCGCGCGATCGGCGCACCATCGGCTTCGCGACCGTGCGCGCCGGCGACATCGTGGGCGAGCACACCGCGCTGTTCGCCGGCGAGGGGGAACGCATCGAGATCACCCACAAGGCCTCCAGCCGCGGGATCTTCGCCGCGGGTGCGGTGCGTGCGGCGGTGTGGCTGGCCGGCGCCGAGCACGGCCTGTACGACATGCAGGACGTGCTGGGGCTGCGCGAGTTGTAGGCTCAGCTGCGCGGTTTGAAGCCCGGCGGGTGGCGCGCGATCCAGGCGACGAAGTCCTGCACGACCGGCTCGGCGAGCAAGGCCTCCGCGGTGTTCAGGCGCTCGGCCAGGGTCTGCTCGTCAAAGTGCTTGTGGATGTGGTCGTGGCAGGGGCGGCAGACCCGGAGGATTCGCTGTTCGCGATCGCTGCGACTGAACAGGCGCCGGATGCGCTTGCGCCGGTGCTGCTTGCGCGGGATCAGGTGATGCCGCGTCAGGTCGTCCATCGTTCGGCCGCACAGTTCACAGGCCGATGGCGGGCCGGACACGCTGGGTTCGTCCTGGCTCACGGCATGTCGTGCGCGCCCCCGGCGGGAGGCGACGTGCGTCCATCCATGCGACAGCGCGGGGGCGGCTCGGTGATCGCGTAGGCCGGATTGCCCAGGTCCATGATGCAGGGTGCGCCCTCGGGATCGATGATCCGCTGCAGCATGCCGCTGAGGGCATCGAGGCTGTCGCGCCGGGGCAGCTCGCCGATTGCACGCGAGGGGATCGGCTCCCAGTCGCCGTTGCGCTCCTGTGCGATCTCGAAGCCGAACGGGAAGAAGCCGGGGGCCCCCAGGCGGATGTCGGTGACCACGAGCCGGTCGGGGCCCTCGTCAGGCGTGGCGCGATGAAAGCGCAGGAAGTCGCCGGAGAACCACTGCAGGCGCTGCCCGTCGTCCAGGGCCAGCGCGGCCTCGCGCAGCGCCCGGTCACCGCGCTCGAAGCGTTCGAAGTCGGGACGGATCGGGTCGTCGAAGATGCCCACCCAGGCATCCAGGAACTCGTCGCCGTTGATCACGGTGACACGCCACAGCAGCAGGTTGAACGGGGTCGGCTGGACCAGACGTGGTTGGTCCTCCAGCTCCATTGCGGCCAGCACGGGCTGGATGCGGTAGTCGATCCACGCCTTCAATGCCAGGCCGGACCCGGCATAGACGGTCGAGAGCACGAGCCCGGCGACCAGCAGGCGCGGGGCGAAGCGGTAGAACAGCGCGCCGATCGCCGCGACCAGCAGCGGCAGGGTGTAGAACGGGTCGATCACGAAGATCGAGCCCGCGGACAGGGGCCCGACCGGCAGCGGCCAGAGCACCTGGGTGCCGTAGGTGGTCAGCAGGTCGTTCAGCGAGTGGGTGGTCCAGATCAGGACGAAGAACAGCCACCAGCGGCCAAAGCCGATCTCCCGCGTTGCCGGGACCTTCGCGAGCAGCCCCGCAACGCCGGTGGCCACCAGCAACTGCACCAGCCAGGAGTGCGTAAAGCCCCGGTGGTGGATGAACTCCGATACCGCGTCCCCGTAAGCTATGAACGCATCCAGGTCGGGCAGCAGGGCGACACCGGCCCCCAGTACCACGGCCTTGCGCCCCAGGCGGGAGCCGAGGGTGAGGCCGCCGATCACGGCGCCGAGACTGGCGTGGGTAATGGGGTCCATTCGCGATAATTCCTTTGTTCAACGGCCCGTGAATTACGAGCCTGCGACCGGGTCACGGGTCGCGAGTTCGGGCGATCAAACCAGAGCGGTGGACATGACTCAAGCCACAGCGGCGAAAGACTGGCATTTCTGGGTGGACCGGGGCGGGACGTTCACCGATCTGGTCGCGCGTGATCCGGACGGGCGCCTGCACACCCGCAAACTGCTTTCGGAAAACCCGGAGGCCTACCGTGACGCGGCCGTGCAGGGTATTCGCGATCTGCTGGAGCTCCCGGCCGATGCACCCATTCCGGACGGCGTGGTGCACGAGGTGCGCATGGGCACAACCGTGGCCACCAACGCCCTGCTCGAGCGCAAGGGGGAGCCCACGCTCCTGGTGATCACCGAGGGGCTGGAGGACGCACTGGCGATCGGGCCTCAGGCGCGCCCCGATCTGTTCGCCCGCGAGATCCGGCTGCCGACACCGGTCTATACGCGTGTGGAGCCGGTGCGCGAGCGGGTGAATGCGGCGGGCGAGGTCCTGCAGCCGGTCGATCTGGACGCGCTGCGGCCGCGGCTGCAGGCGGCGCTGGCAGATGGTATCCACTGCGTGGCGATTGTCTGCCTGCACGGCTATCGCTACCCGGCGCACGAGCAGGCGATCGCCTCGCTGGCGCGCGAACTGGGCTTTGCCGAGGTCGCGACCAGCCACCAGACCAGCCCGCTGATCAAGCTCGTCCCGCGTGGCGAGACCACGGTGGTCGATGCCTACCTCTCGCCGGTGCTGCGCCGCTATGTCGAGCAGGTCGCGGGCGAGCTGGGCCGCGTACCTCTGCGCTTCATGCAGTCGCACGGCGGACTGGTGGACGCGGCGCGGTTTCGCGGGCGTGACGCGATCCTGTCGGGGCCGGCCGGCGGGATCGTTGGCGCACTCAAGACGGCTCGCCCGCTCGGTTTCCAACGCCTGATTACCTTCGACATGGGTGGCACCTCCACCGACGTCGCGCATCTGGCGGGGGCGCTGGAACGCCGCCAGGAGAGCGAGGTGGCGGGTGCGCGGCTGCGTGTGCCCATGCTCGATATCCATACGGTCGCGGCCGGGGGCGGGTCGATCTGCCGCTTCGATGGCATCCGTCTGCGGGTGGGCCCGGAATCCGCCGGCGCCCAGCCCGGACCCGCCTGTTACGGCCAGGGCGGGCCGCTGACCGTCACCGACTGCAACCTGCTGCTGGGGCGCCTGCGCCCGGAGTACTTCCCGGCGGTGTTCGGGCCGGATCGCGACCGGCCGCTGGATCCGGAACCGGTGCGCCGACAGTTCGCGGAGCTGGCCGCCGAGGTGGCGGCCGCGACCGGAGAACCCGCCACCCCGGAGGGCCTGGCCGAGGGGGCGCTGCAGATCGCGGTGGAGCATATGGCCCAGGCGATCAAGACCATCTCGGTGCAGCGCGGGCATGATGTCTCGCGTTATGCGCTGGTGTGTTTCGGTGGCGCTGGTGGCCAGCACGCCTGCCGCGTGGCGGAACAGCTGGGCATGCGGCATATCCTGTTCCATCCGCTCGGTGGCGTGCTGTCTGCCTACGGGATGGGGCTGGGCGAGTTGCGCGCCCTGCGCGAACGCAGCCTGGAGTGGCCGCTGGACGATCAGCACGCCGGGGCGATCGAGTCCGCCCTGGCGGAACAGGCCGAGGCCGCTCGCGCCGCGCTGGCGGAGCAGGGTGTGGCGGCAACGGACATGCGGATCGAACGGCGGCTGCACCTGCGCCTGGCCGGATCGGACACCGCGCTGGAGGTGCCGGCGGGCGAGCCCGCGGCGTTGATGGCCGCCTTTGCCGAGGCCTACCGCGCGCGCTATGGCTTTGCCCCGCCGGATCGCGAGCTGGTGGTGGCGATCGCGACCGCCGAGGCGATCGCCGCGCCGAGGGAGACCGCATCGGAACACGTGGCGCCTGCGGCGTCCCGGGGGGCCGCGCCGGAGGCGGATGCGGTCGCGATGGTCATCGACGGCGAACAGCGCCATGTGCCGCTGTACCGACGGGAATCGCTGCAACCGGGCATGACCCTGGCCGGCCCGGCCATCGTGATCGAGCCGACCGCGACGCTGGTGCTGGAACCTGGCTGGGCCGGGTGCATCGAGGCGGACGGGACCCTGCGGCTGGATCGCGAGCGGGGCAGCGCGCGGCGTGCGGGCGCGGCCGCAACGAACCCCGAGGCCGTCCCGCGTGATCCGATCCTGCTGGAGGTGTTCAACAACCGCTTCATGGCGATCGCCGACCAGATGGGGTTCACTCTGCGCAACACCGCGCACTCGGTGAACATCAAGGAGCGCCTGGACTTCTCCTGTGCACTGTTCGACGCCGAGGGCCGCCTGGTTGCCAATGCCCCGCACATGCCCGTCCATCTCGGCTCCATGGGGGCCAGTGTGCGCGCGGTGGTGGAGGCGTTCGCGGGCGACCTGCGCCCGGGCGATGCCTTCGTGCTGAACGACCCCTACAACGGCGGCACCCACCTGCCGGACATCACCGTGGTGACGCCGGTGTTCCTGGATGGCGACGAACAGGTAACCGAGGATACGTCTGCAGCGGCCGGCCCCCCCGCGTTCTTCGTCGCCTCGCGCGGGCATCACGCGGATGTCGGCGGCGTGACCCCGGGCTCCATGCCCGCGTTCTCCACCTGCCTGGAGGAGGAGGGTGTGCTGATCCCGCCCACCCGGCTCGTGCGCGACGGGGTGTTCGACAGCGACCGCCTGCGCGCCCGGCTCGGCGAGGGTCGGTGGCCGGCGCGCAACCCCGATCAGAACCTCGCCGATCTCGAGGCGCAGGTTGCGGCCAACCGCAAGGGGCTGGAGGAGTTGGGCCGGCTGCTGGATGAATACGGCGCGGCCACGGTGACGGCCTACATGGGCCATGTGCTGGACAACGCGGCCGAGGCCGTGGGACGGCTGATCCCGACGCTCGAGGACGGCCGGTTCGCATACGCGATGGACAACGGCGCCGAGGTGCAGGTGCGTGTGGTGCCCGATCCCGCGGCCCGGCGCCTGCGTATCGACTTCACCGGCACCAGCGCCGTACGCGAGGACAACTTCAACGCGCCGAGCTCCATCGTGCGCGCGGCGGTGCTGTATGTACTGCGCACCCTGCTGGAGGATGCGATCCCGCTGAATGACGGCTGCCTCGCCCCGGTGGATCTGGTCATCCCGGAAGACAGTCTGCTGAACCCGGCACCGCCCGCCGCGGTGGTGGCCGGCAATGTCGAGACCTCGCAGGTAGTCACCGATGCCCTGTTCGGGGCGCTGGGCGTGCAGGCGGCGGCCCAGGGCACGATGAACAACCTGACCTTCGGCAATGCCGACTACCAGTACTACGAGACGATCGCAGGCGGGGCCGGCGCGGGACCGGGTTACGCCGGGGCCAGTGCGGTGCAGACGCACATGACCAACTCGCGGCTGACCGATCCCGAGGTGCTGGAGAGCCGTTTCCCGGTGCGGGTGGAATGCTTCGCCTACCGCCGCGGTTCTGGCGGGCAGGGGCGTTATGCGGGCGGCGACGGGGTGATCCGTCGGCTTGGTTTCGACCAGGCGATGGAGGTCGTGCTGCTGGCCAACCGTCGCCGGGTGCCGCCGTTCGGGATCGCCGGAGGCGGGGCGGGCGCGCCGGGGGAGGATTCGATCCTGCGCGCCGACGGCACGCGCGAACCGATGTCCGCCTGCGATCGCCGCCAGATAGAGCCAGGCGATGCGATCGAGATACGCACACCCGGTGGCGGTGGGTACGGGGATCGTCGCAGCGATCCGTAGGGGCTGAATCGCGGGAACCGGTCACATTTCCCGGGGTCCATGTTGCACTCAAGGGGAGATGTGGCATGCAGCGGATGATGGAGTGGGCGGAGCAGGGACGCATGCCGGACTTGCTGGTCCGCGCGGGGATCCGCCGGCTGCTGGCGGAGCGCCTGGCAGAGGTCTCCGGCACGGCCGAGGCGACCATGGAGCGGCGCTACGCCCTGATCGAGTCCATGCGCGCGGCCCCGGTCGCCCTGTCCACCGACATCGCCAACGAGCAGCACTACGAGATCCCCACCGCTTATTTCGAGCAGTGCCTGGGTCCGCGGCTCAAGTACTCCAGTGCCTGGTGGCCGGAGGGCGTCGACACCCTCGAGGCGGCCGAGGTCGCGATGCTGCGCCTGACCTGCGAGCGTGCGGGGATTGCCGATGGCCAGCGGGTGCTGGAACTGGGCTGTGGCTGGGGATCGCTGTCGCTGTGGATGGCCGAGCAGTACCCCGGCGCACGGATCACCGCCGTCTCCAATTCCAGTACCCAGCGGGCCTTCATCGAGGCCCGGCGCGATGCCCTGGGGCTCGCGAATCTCGAGGTCCTGACCGCGGACATGAACACGTTCGCCCCGCCGGAGCCGGGCTTTGACCGGGCGGTCTCGATCGAGATGTTCGAGCACATGCGCAACTGGCCGGAACTGCTGCGGCGCATTGCCGGGTGGCTCAATCCCGGCGGGCGCTTCTTCATGCATGTGTTCGCCCATCGCGAACATGCCTATGTGTTCGAGTCCGAGGGCGAGCATGACTGGATGGGGCGGTACTTCTTCCGCGACGGCCTGATGCCGTCGGACGACCTCGCGCGGCACTTCCAGGAGGACCTGCGGGTGATCCGCCAGTGGCGCGTCGGTGGGCAGCACTACGCCCGCACGATCAACGCCTGGCTGGCCCGCCAGGATCGCGCCCGCGACACGCTGATGCCCCTGTTCGAGACGGCCTATGGTGCACAGCAGGCGGCACTCTGGTTCCAGCGCTGGCGGATCTTCTACATGGCCTGCGCGGAGCTGTTCGACTACGGCGGCGGGGACGAGTGGTTCGTCTCCCATGTGCTGTTCGAGCGGCCGGGAGACTGATCGCGATGGAGGCACTGATGGCGTTTCTCTGGGGGCTTCTGGCCAGTCTGGTTCTGATGACCCTGGTCTGGGCCGGCAGCGTATGGCGCCACGATGCCAGCCTGGTCGATCGCTTCTGGGGCCTGGGCTTCGTGGTCGTGACACTGGTCTGGTGGGGGCTGGCGGGTTGGCCGTTACAGGGCCTCTGGATCGTGATCCCGGTGCTGGTGTGGGGCTTGCGGCTGTCGCTGTTCATCACCTGGCGTAACTGGGGTCACGGCGAGGACGGGCGCTATACCGACATGCGCGAGGGGCTGTCGGACCGGGCCTTTGCCGCGCGCAGCCTGGTCACCATCTTCTGGCTGCAGGGCGCGCTGGTCGCCGTGATCGGCCTGCCGATGCTGGCGGTCACGAATGCCGCGAGTATCGGGTGGCCGCTGGCGGCGCTGGGCGTGGCGGTCTGGGCGCTGGGCACGCTGTATGAAACGGTCGCGGACGCACAGATGGCGCGCTTCCGGGCCGACCCTGCAAGGCGGGGCAAGGTCATGGACCAGGGCTTGTGGCGCTACAGCCGCCACCCGAACTACTTCGGCGAGATCGTCGTCTGGGTGGGCTACGGCTTGCTCGCCCTGGCCGCCGGGGGCTGGTGGGCGGTACCCTCTGCGATCCTGATGATCGTGCTGATCCTGCGTGTGTCGGGCGTCACGTTACTGGAAAAACGTCTGCATGCCTCGCGGCCGGGCTATGCGGAGTACGCGCGGCGCACCAATACGCTGATCCCGGGTCCGCCGCGAGCTTAAGGAAACACTGACCAATGTACACACTCGCGTTGGTACCCCAGGTTTTCCGAGACAAGGCGCGCCGTGCAGCCGGTAGTTCTACCCGCAAGCGGCGCAACGCAGGATCGGGGAACCTGGGGTACCAACCCCACAAGTGATTGAATGCCAGGGCTCGGCCGCTTTTGCATGCGCACGGCGTTGCGGCTCCCTTGTGCAGAATGACTGCACGGCAGTCGCCGCGCCTTGTTCGCATGCAAAAGCGACTCGAGCGCGAGCGTGTACATTGATCAGTGTTTCCTTGATCCACCGCCGATTTCGGTGGCACTCCCTTGCTGTGCTTTCCCCGTCCGCGCTATAAAGCGCGCATCTTTCCGGTCTTCCGACACGCGCCGGACCGGAAACCGTGTTTCCCGAATGCCGATCCCACAGCAGGGCCCAATGCACGCATGAGCGCCACGCCGAGTCCCGTCCAGACCATTGAACTGAAAGGGCGCATGATGCTGGTGTCGGTACTGCGCGTGTTTCAGACCGATCCCCGGATGCTGGGCGAACAACTCGCCGCGCACCGCGAACAGGCCCCGGACCTGATGCGCGACATGCCGATCGTGCTGGATCTCGAGCCGGTGGCCGAGTCCCCCGAGACGGACCTTCAGGCAACCATCGAACAGGTGCGCGCCGAGGGCTTCAAGCTGATCGGCCTGCAGGCGGGCGAGGTCGCCGAGCGCCTGCAGAGCTATTCCGAGTTGTTCGACGTGCTGCCCGTGCTGCAACTGGGCGGGCGTGGCGGCGCGCCCAGTGGCGAGGTGTCCCTGGAAGAGGACGAGGCCCCGGAGCCGCCGCCGAGCAGGAAGGGCAAGAAATCCGCGGACAACACGCCCGAGGCGACCCCAGCCGTGCACAGCGCGACCCGCGTCGTGGATCGGCCGGTGCGCTCCGGGCAGCAGATCTATGCCCGAGGGGGCGACCTGCTGGTGACCGGGGCGGTGTCCGCCGGGGCCGAGCTGCTGGCGGATGGGCACATCCATGTGCTGGGTCCGCTGCGCGGGCGGGCACTCGCCGGCGTGCGGGGCCTGGAGACGGCTCGGATCTTCTGCCGGCGACTGGATGCGGAGCTGTTGTCCATCGCCGGGCATTACCGGGTAGCCGAGGATATCGCCGAGTCCGAGCGCGGCGAGAACCGGCTGGTGACACTCGCGGGCGAAAGCCTCAAGATCGCGGAAATCTGAGCGAGCGGCGTGCGCCGCTCGGTCCTGTACACGTCCTCGCGCGACGACTAAGGGAAACGCTGATGAATGTACACACTCGCGTTGGTACCCCAGGTTTTCCGAGACAAGGCGCGTCGTGCAGCGGGTAGTGGTTCTACCCGCAAGCGGCGCAACACAGGATCGGGGAACCTGGGGTACCAACCCCACAAGCCATTCAATGCCGGGGCTCGGCCGCTTTTGCGTGGGCACGGCGTTGCGGTTCGCTCATGTAGCTCGGCTACACTGCGCTCACCGCGCCTTGTTCGCACGCAAAAGCGACTCGAGCGCGAGTGCGTACATTCATCAGCGTTTCCCTAAGGAGAAGCAGCCACCATGGCACGCATCGTAGTGATTACCTCGGGCAAGGGCGGGGTCGGCAAGACCACCACCTCTGCCGCGATCGCCACCGGTCTGGCCCTGCGCGGCCACAAGACGGCCGTGATCGATTTCGACGTCGGTCTGCGCAACCTGGACCTCATCATGGGCTGTGAGCGCCGTGTGGTGTACGACTTCGTCAACGTGATCAATGGCGACGCCAACCTGAAACAGGCGCTGATCCGCGACAAGCGCGCGGACAACCTGTACATCCTCCCGGCCTCGCAGACCCGCGACAAGGACGCCCTGACCCAGGACGGTGTGGAGCGTGTGCTGAACGAACTGTCCGAGGACTTCGAGTACATCATCTGCGACAGTCCGGCAGGGATCGAGCGGGGCGCGCTGATGGCGGCCTATTTCGCCGACGAGGCCATTGTGGTCACCAACCCCGAGGTCTCCTCGGTGCGCGACTCCGATCGCATCCTCGGCATCCTCGCCAGCAAGACCCGGCAGGTGGAACAGGGCGGCGAGCCGATCCAGGGGCGTCTGCTGCTGACCCGCTATGCCGCGGAGCGCGCCGCGCGCGGCGAGATGCTCAGCATCGAGGACGTGGGCGAGATCCTGGCGATCGACCTGCTGGGCGTGATCCCCGAGTCGCAGGCCGTGCTGAACGCCTCGAACGCCGGTCTGCCGGTGGTGCTGGACGAGGAATCCGATGCCGGACAGGCCTACCAGGATGCAGTGGATCGCTTCCTGGGCGAGGAGCGCCCGCTTCGCTTTGTCGATGTACCGAAGAAGGGCTTCTTCGGACGTCTGTTCGGGAGCTGATCATGGGTATTTTTGATTACTTCCGCCAGCCGCGGCAGAGAAGCGCCAGTGTTGCCAAGGAACGCCTGCAGATCATCGTGGCGCGCGAACGTGCGGCCCGGGGCGGGCCGGATTATCTGCCCGCGATGCAGCAGGAACTGCTGCAGGTCATCCGCAAGTACGTGAAGGTCAACGACGACGCCGTGCAGATGAACGTCGACCGCGAGGGCGACTGCGAGGTGCTGGAGTTGAACATCACCCTGCCCGACGATCGGGGCTAGCATATGTTCAGCCCGTCTCTCTCTGCAGGAGCTCAGCCCCCTGAGCGATGGGGAGCCAGGCCCGGCCCCCATCGGCTTAACATCGGCATAAGGCACATGATCCGTCCATGAGAATCCTGGTGACCGGCAGCGCCGGATTTATTGGCAGTGCCCTCGCCCTGCGCCTGCTGGAGCGGGGCGACGAGGTCATTGGCGTTGACAACCTCAACGACTACTACGATGTCTCGCTGAAAGAGGCGCGCCTGGCGCGCACCCAGGACCACCCGGGCTATACCGAGGTCCGCGAGGACATCGCCGACCGCGCCGCGATGGAGCGGGTGTTTCGCGAGCATCGCCCGGAGCGGGTGGTGAACCTGGCGGCCCAGGCCGGGGTGCGCTACTCCCTGGAGAACCCGGCGGCCTATGTCGACACCAACCTGGTCGGTTTCGGCAACATCCTGGAGGGCTGCCGGCACTTTGGTGTGGAGCACCTGGTCTACGCCAGCTCCAGCTCCGTCTACGGCGCCAACACCACGATGCCGTTCTCGGTGCACGACAACGTCGACCATCCGCTCTCCCTCTACGCCGCGAGCAAGAAGGCCAACGAGCTGATGGCCCACACCTACAGCCATCTCTACGACCTGCCAGTGACCGGGCTGCGCTTCTTTACCGTCTACGGCCCCTGGGGCCGCCCGGACATGGCGCTGTTTCTGTTCACGAAGAAGATCCTGGCGGGCGAGCCGATCGACGTCTTCAACTACGGTCATCATCGGCGCGACTTCACCTACATCGACGACATCGTCGAGGGCGTGATTCGCGCGCTGGACCGTCCGGCCCGGTCCAACCCGGCGTGGACCGGGGCCGAGCCCGACTCGGCGACGAGTGCAGCGCCCTACCGGCTGTACAACATCGGCGCGCACCGCCCGGTGGAGCTGATGCACTACATCGAGGTGCTGGAAGACTGCCTGGGCTGCAAGGCGGAGAAGAACCTGCTGCCGCTGCAGCCGGGGGATGTGCCGGACACCTACGCCGACGTCGAGGCGCTGCGCACCGACACCGGCTACGAACCGACCACATCGGTCGAGGAGGGCGTCGCCCGCTTCGTCGAGTGGTATCGCGAGTACTACCGCGTCTGATGGGTGCTGCGTGGGCGCGCCGTGCCACTGCGCCACGCTACCCCCAGTAGCCCTGCCGGAACCACCGGCCGCTGCGCAGGCAGCGGTACAGCCACAGCACGCGACCCTGCCGGTCGCGCGCAGTGGCGTAATCGCGTCGTACATCCCGTCCCTGGTCCCACCAGCCGTCTTCCAGCCGACCCAGTGCGTGTGGATGAAGCGGTGGCGGGACTGGCTCCGGTTCCTGCAGCCAAAGCGCCGTTCCGCAGACCCCCTGAGCGGGTGTTGGCGCAGGTGAGGGCGGGGACGTTTCCAGATCGTTTCGGGCGCCCTGGGCGGCCTCCGGGCGCGGAATGCCGCTTGCCGTCAGCCGGACGATTGCCTGTTCGCCCAGGCGGGCGCTCAGGCGGGCCAGCACGGCTGGCAACTGCGATTCCGGTGGTGGGTGGCCCGGGGCCTCGGCCAGGAGACTGGCACCTTCAGCGGGCGGGTCGAGCAGCTGCGTGGCCCGCAGGCGCAGGCCGATGACGGGGGCGGGCAGGGCCTCGCGCTCCAGACGGGTCTGCCACAGCGGCAGCCAGTCCTCGGCACGGATGCCGGGGTGACCTCGCTCCAGCGTGATGCGGGTGTGTACCTCGCGGTGTTTCAGCTCCAGCGTCATGCCCTGCAGGCTGCGGTTCAGACCGCGCAGCTGAGCCTCGGCCTGGCGCAGCAGGCGCTTGAGCGGGAAGGCCAGGGCCCCGGTCGTGTGAATTTCGTGTTCCAGGCGCAGGGGCAGGTCCAGCTCCGGAGGCGGGTTGAAGCGTGGCAGGGTCTCCGTGCGCCGTCCCAGCAGCCGATCCAGTAGAGCCAGCAACTCCGGGCCGTGGCGGCGCGCGAGTTCCGGGCGTGACAGGCGCAGCAGGTCGCCGAGCTGGCGCAGGCCGGTGGCCCGCAGGCCCTCCCGGGTCGCGGCCGGCAAGGGCAGTGCCTCCAGCGGGACGGGTGACAGGGTGCGGCGCAGGGCTTCGGCGTCCTCGGGGATCGCGGGGTTGCGCAGGGTGGCCAGCAGGCGCGCGGCGGCCGGGCTGCGCGCCACGCCGATGCGCGGGTGGAAGCCCAGCCCCTCCAGGGTCTCCCGCGCCTGCTCGCGCAGGACCGCGAGTCCGCCGAACAGGCGTCGGCTGCGACCCACTTCCAGCAGGATGCGCCGGGCGTCCGGTTCCGGGTGCACGTGATCGGAAAACTGCAGCAGCACGCCGGCCAGCATGGCGATCTGCGCGGTCTGGGCCTGCGGGTCGTGCTCGACGAGTTCCGGGGTATCGAGGATGGCGAGGGCATCGGCCAGCGCCATGCCCGGCCGGGCCCCTGCACGTCGCGCGGCGCGATTGGCGGCATGTACGCACGGCGCGGTGCCGTCTTCGATCACCAGTAACGGGCGCTCGGTCAGGCGTGCGCTGTCCCCCTCGGCGCGTGCCAGGGTCTCCAGCGCCAGATGCGGCAGCTCGACCGCCATCCATTGCTCGTGTCCTGACCGTGGGGCGGTGCGAGGAGCAGGGCCGGGTTCCGCCGAGGCTGTCGGGGGAGCGCTCACAGGCGAGATCAGGCCTGGTTGGTGGCCTGTTCTCGGTCGTGTTGCCCGCCGCCGATGCGGGGCGGCTGGCGGTTGCTCGGGGTGGCCCATCTCAGGACACCGGGACGTGCAGGGCCTGGTCGGAGCGGGCCCAGTCTCCAATGCCCTTCAGGCAATGCAGCTCCAGGCCATTGGTGGCGGGTTGCCAGCGCAGCCGCTGGTGAGCCGGCGAAGGCTGGTCCGCGGCGCGCGGTGGGCGATACAGGATGGCGCAGGCCTGGCTTTCGGCCGCGGCCAGACGCAGCCGGCGCAGCAGCGCGGTTTCCACCGGGCCGTCCAGCCAGGCCAGCAGGGCGCCGAAGGCCGGGTCGCGCAGGCATTGTTCGCCGGCCCAGAGGGTGTCGCGGTCGTGCTCGGTGCGGATCAGTAGCACCCGTTCCGGCGGGATGCCAAGCGGCCGCCAGCCGGGCAGCCAGGGCGTGGCGGGCGGCGCCAGCAGCGCAACCCAGTAACCCTCACGGCCGCAGGCCGCGAGCAGGGGGACCAGCAGACGGGTCTCGCCACAGCCGAAGGGGGCGCCCAGGAGTTCGATCAGCTGGCCGCGTGGCCAGCCGCCCCCCAGGGCCCGGTCCAGCGCCGGGTGGCCGCTGGGCCAGACCGGGGCATCCGCGGCGGGGACGGCGCTGCGCCCGCGCCACAGCGTCGGATGATCGAGCAGGGTGTCAATGCCGGGCACGGGATTCAAGATCGCGCAGTACGCCGACCCCGATGCCCTCGATTGCCAGCGCCTGGCGCTCCAGGTCGATCTCGATCGGGGCGAAGTCGGGGTTCTCCGGCAGCAGGCGCACGCGGGCACCGTCCTGCTCGTAGCGCTTGACCGTCACCTCGTCCTCGATGCGGGCCACGACGATCTGGCCGGGGTGGGCCTCCGGGGTCTGGCGCACGGCCAGCAGGTCGCCATCGAGGATGCCGGCGTCGCGCATGCTCTCGCCATGCACGCGCAGCAGGTAGTCCGGGCGGGCCCGGAACAGGCCGTCGTCGATCCGGTAGTGGCGTTCGATGTGCTCGGTGGCGAGGATCGGCGAGCCGGCCGCCACGCGCCCGACCAGGGGTAGCTCGGCGGGCCGCGCGGCCCGTGCACCGGCCAGGCGGATGCCGCGCGCGGCCCCGCCCACCAGTTCGATCGCGCCTTTTTTCTCCAGGGCTTTCAGGTGGCATTCGGCCGCGTAGGGCGAGCGAAAGCCAAAGGCGCGGGCGATCTCGCTGCGTGTCGGAGCCGTGCCCTGGGTGGCGACGGTCTCGCTGATGTAGTCGAGGATGGCCTGCTGGCGCGCGGTCAGGGACACAACGACTGCTCCGTGGAATGACTGGTTATAAATACAGTATTCCGTGGCAGGGTCCGAGGCAAGTGTCGGGGTCTTGTCGGTGGTATCGAGAATGGCCGACGGTTATCCGGGATGGGTCTCCCTTGAGCGTCGCTTTCCGGGCAATCATGCGATCATGGCCGCGCACGCGAGGCCAAAGGAAATAGAGGGATTCGATGGACTGGATTTTTCCGCTGATCTTCATCGGTGCGGGGCTCATTGTGGTCTCGGTGTTGACGTCGGTGCTGTCGTTCCGGCTGGGTGCGCCGCTGCTGCTGGTGTTCCTGGGGATTGGCCTGCTCGCCGGCGAGGACGGACTCGGGCTCGAGTTCGATGATCCCAATACGGCCTTCCTGATCGGTAGCCTCGCGCTCGCCGTGATCCTGTTCGACTCGGGCTTTGGCACCCGGCTGCGCACCCTGCGCCGGGCGGCCGGCCCGGCCATCGTGCTGGCGACGGTCGGGGTCGCGCTGACCACGTTGCTGCTGGGGGTGGCCGCGCACTACCTGCTGGATCTGCCCTGGGCCTATGCCCTGCTGCTGGGTGCGCTGATCAGCTCCACGGATGCCGCGGCGGTGTTCTTTCTGCTGCGTGTGGGCGGGGTGAAGATTAACCGCCGTGTGCGTTCCATCCTCGAGGTGGAGTCGGGGTCCAACGACCCGATGGCGATCTTCCTCACCGTGGTCTTTATCGAGTGGATCCTGTCCGGCACCACCGTGGGTGGTCTGGCCACGCTGTTTGCCACGGAGTTCCTGTGGCAGATGGGGCTGGGCCTGCTGTTGGGCGTGGTGGGCGGCTATCTGCTGGTGGAACTGGTCAACCGCCTGCCGCTGGAAGAGGGGCTTTATCCCATCGCGGTGATGGCCGGGGCCGTCACCCTGTTCGCGCTGGCCGGCTGGCTGGGCGGGAGCGGGTTCCTGGCGGCCTATGTGGCCGGCATCGTGGCCGGTAACCGCAAGCTGCGTGGGGCGGCGAAGCTGCACCGCCAGCAGCAGGGGCTGACGTGGCTGGCGCAGATCAGCATGTTCCTGATCCTCGGCCTGCTGGCGACTCCCTCGGAGTTTCCGTCGCTGGCGTTGCCGGCGCTGGCGCTGGGGCTGGTGCTGATTCTGGTCGCGCGCCCGCTGGCGGTCTGGCTGTGTCTGCTGCCGTTTCGCCAGGACTGGCGCAGCACGGCGTTTGTCTCCTGGGTCGGGCTGCGCGGGGCGGTGTCGATCCTGCTGGCGATCCTGCCGATGGTGGCCGGGATCGAGGGCGGCGAGCTCTTCTTCAACATCGTGTTCATGATGGTGCTGGTCTCGCTGCTGGTGCAGGGCTGGACCATTCGTCCGGTGGCCGAGCGGCTCGGGCTGGTCGTGCCCCCGGAAATCGGCCCGGTGGAACGGGTGCAGCTGGAGCTGCCGGGCAGTCCCCGGCACGAGCTGGCCGTCTACCGTGTGATCGAGGACAGCCCGGTGCTGCGCGGGGCACGCCTGCCACGCTGGGCGCGCCCGTCACTGGTGGTGCGCGAGGGGCGCTCGGTGCGCTACCAGCAGGCCGGGCATCTGACGCCGGGGGACTATGTCTACATTTTTGTGGTACCGGAGCACGTACCGCTGCTGGACCGGTTGTTTGCGAGCCCCCGCATACCGGGCCACGAGGATCCGGAATTCTTTGGCGAGCTGCCGCTGCACCCGGAGAAGCGGCTGGCCGAACTGTGCGAGATATACGGCGTGTCCTGTGACGCGGTGGATCAGCAGTTGACCATCGGTGCATACCTGGAACAGGAGCTGCCGGGAGATCCGATTGTGGGTGATCGGGTGAGCTTTGGCGCGGCGGACCTGATCGTGCGCGAAGTGGACGACCTCGGGCGGGTGACGCAGGCCGGTCTGGCCTTCATGCGCCACGGCGCCGGCGGCGACGGGCTCACGTTGCCGTGGTATGGCTGGTGGCGGGCCTTGCGCGGGCGGCGCGCCCGGGATCGGAACCGTTAGGGAAACACTGATTAATGTACGCACTCGCGCTCGAGTCGCTTTTGCGTGCGAACAAGGCGCGGTGACTACCGTGCAGTCACTCTGCACAAGGGAGCCGCAACGCCGTGCGCGCGCCCCGTTCTTGATAACAACGGGCGGCCGAGCCCCTGCGTTCAATGGTTTGTGGGGTGCCAACGCGAGTGTGTACATTGATCAGTGTTTCCTTAGCCCCTGTGCTACGGAGACCCCTGTTCCAGGGATTTGCGCAGGTGTTCGATCTGCTCGGGCTTGATGCCGGCAATGTCCTTGATCGGCAGGGTGAACGCAAAGCCGTTGCCCACCTCGCTTAGCGCGAGCTCTTCGTCCAGGCATTTCAGCAGCCGTTCGGCGATGCTGGCTTCCAGGACCATCAGCAGTACCGTGCGCGCCGCGGAGTCCTTCAGGTCCATGATCGGCGAGCGGCGCAGCTGGGCAATGCCCTGGCCCTCCAGCAGTGTCAGGCCGGCCGCGCCCTCGCGGCGGACGGTCTCGATGGCGCGGTCGGCCCGGTTGCGCGGAACCACGGCGGCGAGCAGTACGAATTGCATGGCGTTCCTCGCACAGAAGATTAGGGTTGGGCAGGGCCACCGACGAACTGCATGCCCGCCAAGGCCTGGGCATCCAGTGTGAAGGCCAGACCGTTGTAGGGCTGCAGGAGGTCTAGTTCCAGGTTCAGGCGGCGGGCAATGCGCTCGGCGCGTTGCTCGTCCATCTCCCAGATGCAGATCGATTCCCTGCCCTGGTAGGTCACCCCGAGAAAGGTCATGTGGTCGGGGAAGCCGAGCCCCGAGCCGTGCATCACTGTGCCGTCCATGCCACCTTCCTCGGCGGCGATCTCCAAGGCCAGGTCTTCGCGATCCTGATCGATGATGGCTACCAGAAATGTTTCGGCCATTAGGTGACCCCTGGTTGTTTGGCTCACTTGCTTGATTGTGTTGAGTATCTCAGCAATACCTGCCAGGTGCCCAGACCTATGCTGCCGATCTGGCAGCGGCTGCAGACGAAACGAAGCCTTGTTCGCCGTACCATACCCGGAATGCCGCAAGGGAAACACGGATCCATGTACGACCCCTTTGCCCGCCCGGGCCGCACGCCACCGACATTGAGCATGCCGCACAAGGCGCTGGATGTCGGTTTTACGCTGGATTGGGCCAGTGCCGAGGCCCGGCATCGCGATTGTCTGTTTCTGCCGTGGCTGATGCCTGCGCGGGATGTCTGGCCAGATACCGTTGGGTCGCAGCTGGCCGGGCAGGGTGCCGGGACGGTGGTCGAAAGCGCCGCCGCCGGACAGGTCCCGGTGTCGGACCCGGCGAGCGTGGTGGAGTTGCCGGTGGACGCGTTCAATCGTTGCCTGCGCCGTCACCGAGTGGTGGAACCCCGTGCCGGGCGTTTCTATCCGCGTGCGTTCATCGCCGGCCATGCCGGCATCGAGGCCGGCGACCGCGAGCTGTTCCGTATCGGCGCGCTGGAGGATGCGCGGCTCGTCGCGGACCTGAACCACCCGCTCTCGGGCACGGACCTGCAATTGCGCGCCCGAGTGCTTGCGACCCATGAGGACGGGCGCGACGGCGATGGCATGGTGGACGTGGCACGGCTGCTGACGGCGCGCGGCCCGGGGATGCAGGCCCGCTGGCGCGGGCGACCGACGGACTTCTGGTCCGCAGATGCCTGCGAGCGCGAGGATCCCGCGCCCGATCGCGACTTCTACGCCAGTCCGCGACTGGTGCATCACCTGGATGCCGAGGCCCGTGCCCGGATCGCGGAGCTGTACGCCACGCTGACCCCGCCGGGTGCACGGGTGCTGGACCTGATGAGCAGCTGGGAATCGCACCTCGATCAGCTGCGAGGGCCCGAGGCGGTTGTCGGGCTGGGCATGAACCACGAGGAACTGGCCGCCAACGAGGCCCTGGATCAGGCCCTGGTGCACGACCTGAACCGACAGCCGGCGATTCCGCTGCCGCCCGCGAGCTTCGATGCAGTGGTGTGTACCGCCTCGGTGGAATACCTGACGCGTCCACAGGCGGTATTCGCCTCGGTGCGCGAGCTGCTGCGCCCGGGTGGGGTTTTCGTGGTGACCTTCTCCGATCGCTGCTTTCCGACCAAGACGATCGCGGTCTGGGAGCCGTTGTACGACTTCGAGCGTATGGGGCTGGTACTCGATTTGTTTCTGCGTGCAGGATTCGACGACCGTTCCACGCTCTCGCTGCGTGGCCTGCCGCGCCCGCCGGACGACCCGTACGCCGGGCGGTTGGAACATGCCGATCCGGTATTCGCGGTCTGGGGTTGTCGACGGGACTGAGGGACCTTCGCGGGCAGCCCGCTCCCACGATGGCAGGGCTCACTGTGTGTGGGAAAAAAGGCAACCGGACGGGACTCGGTTCTCAGGCTTGGTTGGCCTGGCACCACGAACGCTGTTTTAACCGGTAAACTGCGCGATGATTCGCAATGCCCGCGTCGCGGGCCGAACACGATGGGGAGTGCATGGCCGCAAGCAAGGCCAAATCCGGGGGCAAGGGCAGGAAGACGGCAGAGCCGGCCGCGGCACCGAGTCTGAGCGGGCAGCTGCTGCGCGGGCTGCGCGAGGGCGCGCTGCTGATCTTCGGCATGCTGGCGCTTTATCTGCTGGTCGCCCTGGTGAGCTATCACCCGGGCGATGCGGCCTGGTCCACCACCGGCGACGGCGAGAGCCTGCGCAACCTCGGCGGCACCACCGGCGCCTGGTTTGCGGACATCGCGTTTCACCTGCTGGGCTATCTGGCGTACTTGATCCCGCTGGCGGTCGGCGGCATCGGCTGGTGGCTGTTCCGGCATCGCCGCGAGGCGCGCATCGCCAGCCCGATGGAGCTGACCGTGCGCGGGGTGGCGCTGATCGTGGCGCTGATCTCGGGCGCGGCCCTGGCCGCGCTGCACCTGCTCCCGGGCGGGATGCCGGTGCACGCGGGCGGCATCCTCGGGGACCTGTTCGCCGGCTGGGCGGTGGCCGGGTTGAGCCTGGTCGGGGCGACGCTGGTGCTGCTGGCGCTGTTCCTGGCCGGGGTGACGCTGTTTACCGGGCTGTCCTGGTTCCTGCTGATGGACCGGCTGGGGCAACTGACCATTCGGGGCTTCGAGCGCCTGCGCGCCCAGCTGGATTCGGCCCGGGACCGCCGCATCGGCGCGCGCGAACGCGCCGAACGCGAGACGCGGGTGGAGAAGGAGCGCAAGCGCACCGAGAAGCGCGCGCCCTCGCGGGTGGAGCCGCGCATCGAGGCGCCACCGCCCAGCCCGCGCGTGCAGAAGGAAAAGCAGGTCCCGTTGTTCACCGAAGGGTCCGGGGCCGATCCGCGTCCGCCGCTGTCCCTGCTGGACGAGGCGCCGCCCCCGCCCGACGGATTCTCCGAGGAGTCGCTGCAGGCGCTCTCGCGACTGGTCGAACTGAAGCTGAAGGACTTCGGCGTGGAGGTCGAGGTGGTTGCCGTGCAGCCCGGCCCGGTGATTACGCGCTTCGAGCTGCAGCCGGCCGCAGGTGTCAAGGCCTCGCGCATCTCCGGGCTGTCCACCGACCTGGCGCGCTCGCTGTCGGTGATGGCCGTGCGCATCGTCGAGGTGATCCCGGGCAAGTCCACGGTGGGCCTGGAGATCCCCAACGAAAACCGCGAGATCGTGGCCCTGTCGGAGATCCTGCGCTCGGATCTGTTCGACGCGAACAAGTCGCCGTTGACCATGGCGCTCGGCAAGGATATCGGCGGCGCTCCGGTGATGGCGGATCTGGCGAAGATGCCGCACCTGCTGGTGGCCGGAACGACCGGTTCCGGCAAGTCGGTGGGCGTGAACGCCATGCTGCTGTCGCTGCTGTACAAGGCGACCCCGGACGAGGTCCGGCTGATCCTGATCGACCCGAAGATGCTGGAGCTGTCGGTCTACGAAGGCATCCCGCACCTGCTGTGCGAGGTCGTGACCGACATGAAGGATGCCTCCAACGCCCTGCGCTGGGCGGTGGCGGAGATGGAACGGCGCTACAAGCTGATGTCGGCGATGGGCGTGCGCAATATCGGCGGGTTCAACAAGAAGGTGCGCGATGCCGAGGCCGCCGGCGAGCCGCTGAAGGACCCGCTGTTCAAGCCGGAGGAGGCACTGACCGAGACCGAAGCGCCCGATCTGGAGCCGTTGCCGTTCATCGTGATCGTGGTCGACGAGTTCGCCGACATGATCATGGTGGTGGGCAAGAAGGTGGAGGAGCTGATCGCGCGCCTGGCACAGAAGGCCCGCGCCGCTGGTATCCATCTGATTCTGGCCACCCAGCGCCCGTCGGTGGATGTGATTACCGGCCTGATCAAGGCCAATATCCCTACGCGTATTGCGTTCCAGGTCTCCTCGCGGGTGGACTCGCGCACCATCCTCGACCAGATGGGCGCGGAACACCTGCTGGGCCACGGCGACATGCTCTACCTGCCGCCGGGCAAGGCGATGCCGGAGCGTGTGCACGGCGCCTTCGTCGGCGACAACGAAGTGCATCAGGTGGTCGAGTACCTGAAGTCCACTGGCGAGCCGGACTACAACGAGGCCATCCTCGACGAGCCGGAGGCGGGCGCGGCGGCCATCCCGGGGCTGGAAGCGCCGGGCGAAGGCGAGGCGGAGACCGATCCGCTCTACGACCAGGCCGTGCAGATCGTGATCGAGACCCGCAAGGCCTCGATTTCGTTCATCCAGCGCCGGTTGAAGATCGGCTACAACCGTGCCGCGCGCATGGTCGAGGACATGGAGGCCGCCGGACTGGTCAGTCCGGTGCAGTCCAATGGCAACCGCGAGGTCCTGGTCCCGGGGCCGAACGACTAGGGAAACACTGATCAATGTACACGCTCGCGCTCGAGTCGCTTTTGCGTGCGAACAAGGCGCGGTGACTGCCGTGCAGTCATTCTGCACAAGGGAGCCGCAACGCCGTGCGCGCGCAAAAGCGGCCGAGCCCCTTCGGGGTTGGCACCCCAGGTTCCCCGATCCTGCGTTGCGCCGCTTGCAGGTAGAACCACTACCCGCTGCGCGACGCGCCTTGTCTCGGAAAACCTGGGGTGCCAACGCGAGTGTGTACATTAATCAGTGTTTCCCTAACGCTTGGCCGGGTCCATGTACCGGATCCTGTGATCCTGCTCGCCCTTTCACTTGTGGCATTCACGCCCGGTTAAGCGACCGGGCGCAGGATCATCGTAAACATGCAACTGGAGCCCGCATGACTGTCCGACTTGTTCCCCGTCTGTTGCTCGCCCTGGCCGCGACGACGATGTTCCTGTTCGCCGGACCGCTGGCGGCCGAGCGCGGCCCGGCACCGGATGCGCGCGCGGCGCTGGACCGTTTTGTCGAGGGACTGGAGACCTTTACCGCCGAATTCACGCAGACGGTGCGCGACGAGACGGGCTATGTGCTGCAGGAGTCGGATGGTTCGATGCAGCTGGGCATGCCCAACCGTCTGCGCTGGGAGGTGACCGAGCCCTTCCCGCAGACGATTGTCTCCGATGGCGAGGACCTGTGGACCTATGACCCGGACCTGGCGCAGGCGACCGTGCGCCCGCTGGGAGATGCCTTCGATGCGACACCGATCGCGGCGATCACCCAGCCGGAGCGGCTGGACGAGCACTTCCGCATGGATGTGCTGCCGGTACGGGACGCCTCGGCGCTGCGCCTGCTGCTGATCCCGCGCAACGAGCAGGCGGACTTCACCCACCTCGAGCTGGACCTGACGCCGGATGGCGATCTGACCCGCATGGCCTTTCGCGACATCTTTGGTCAGGAGACCGAAATTCACTTCGAGCGAAGCGAGCGCAATGCGCCGGTCGACGAGTCCGTGTTTACGTTTGATCCGCCGTCCGGGGTGGATATCTATCGGCCGTAGAGATGTGCCTCCGTCTGGGGCGTTAACGCTACCTGACGTAGGGTGCGGTTGAGCATCGCGAAACGCACCATTCCCCGCGCCGTGGGAAGCCTTGATGGGATTCGCCTGGCTCATCCCATCCTGCGGCCTGCGGCGCGGGGGATTCAGGAGCGGGGCGTGCCCAGCGACTGCTCGATGCGGTCGGCGATGGCGGTGATGCGGGCCGGGCCGGTTTGCTCGGCGCGCTTGAGCTGCTCCTGGCATTCGAGCATCTCGTGGGCGAGGTTCAGCGCCACCATCACCGCAATGCGCTCGGCGCCGACCACTCGGCCGGTGTCGCGCAGCTCGCGCATGCGTTCGTCGACCAGGGAGGCGGAGGCGAACAGGTCGGCGCGTTCCTCGGGCGGGCAGGCGATCTGGTATTCCTTGCCCAGGATCGAGACGCGTACGGGTTCGGACTGACTCATTCGCTGTGCTCCATCGACCGCAGGCGGGCGATCATCGTCTCGACCCGGTGGCGGGCCTGTTCGTTGCGTTCCTTGAAGGCCGCGCGCTCGCCCTTTAGCTGACGAATCTGCTCATGCAGCAGATTGTTTTCCTCGCGCAGGGCGGCATGTTCATCGAGCAGCCGCGTAATCGCGGTTTCAAGGCGCTCGACGGGATCGTGGCTGGAATCCTCGGACGACATGGCGACAGGCCCCGGTTCGGTGAAGGCGGCCGCACACGGCGCGCGGCTGGCAATTCATGGAGTCTAGGAGTCGCCCCCGCAAATCGTCAACTTGTGTGATCTTTTTGCGAGAGCGCCTTCACTTATGTCATCTGCGGCGGCCGGCGGCGACAGGGCCAAACGCACGCGGACACGGCGCTTTGTTGCGGCTCGCGCACCGGGCTGGTCACAATAGGCGGCATATCGTTTCTCAGGAACCGTCGCGCCCATGACCCAGCCCCCCGAACCCGACCCGCAGGCCACCGTGATCGAGGGTACCGCACACAACGGCAAGCCCTGCCGCATCGTGGACAACACGGGGGCGATCCCGCACGCGGAGCTGGAGCAGCTGCTGGAGGACCTGATCGCGGAGAAGCGCTTTGGTCTGAATGCGCTGTCGGCCACCGGGTCCAGTGCGATCAAGCTGGGCGAGCCGCAGTTCACCCACCTGCAGGTGGGCGACGACCTCTACCGCTTCCTGCTGTTCCCGTACGAAGCCCGTCTGGAGTCCTTCTGATGGCCGCCCCCACCGGCGAATCGACCAAGGCGCGCGGCGGCCTTGAATCCGACCCGGCCGCGCTGGCCGAGCAGCTCGCGCATGGCCTGCGTCGCATGGGTTTCGCGCAGACGCCGGCCTCGGCCCACGGGCTGTTTACCGGCTGCGTGGTTGCGGACCCCGGCGCGGATGTCGACGCGCTGGAGCATAGCCTGGGCGAGGCGCTGCCGCTGACCGATGCCGCGCCGGACGACTTCCGCGCGACGGTGGAGGCCATCCGCCGGACCCTGCTGGCCCAGCTGTACGATGTCGAGCTCGGCTTCGGGCCGCTGCTGCCCGAGGACGAGCCGATCGAGGCGCGCGCCCAGGCGCTGTCGGAGTGGGTCGACGGCTTTATCTCCGGCTTCGGGCAGATGCCCCGGCTGCAGCAGATGAAACCCTCGGCCGAGGCCAGCGAGATCCTGCGCGACTTCGCCGAGATCGCGCGCATCGAACTGGAGCCGGAGGACGACGAAGAGAACGCCGCCGCCTTCGAGGAACTCAACGAGTATGTACGCGTCGGTGTACTGCTGATCGCCGACGAGCTCGCCCCGGACGACCCGAAACGGATCCCGATGCAATGAACGCCCCCACGCGCCCCCCGCTGCCCGGCAAGACCCCGACCATCACCCTGGCCGAGTTCGCCCGGCGGCGTCAGCGCCTGATGCGCGGCGTGGGGGGCGACTCGATCATCGTCGTGCCGGCCGCACACGAGCAGGTGCGCAACCGCGATGTCGAGTATCCGTTTCGCCAGAACAGCGACTTTCTCTACCTGACGGGCTTCCCCGAGCCGGATGCCGTTGCCGTGCTCGTACCGGGTCGCGCGGCGGGGGAGTACATCCTGTTCTGCCGCGACCGCGACCCCACGCAGGAGACCTGGCAGGGCCGCCGCGCCGGCCCGGACGGGGCGATGGAACAATACGGCGCGGAATGCGCGTTCCCGATCGAGGACATCGACGAGATCCTGCCGGGCCTGATGGAGAACCGGCGCGTGCTGTGCGCCCCGTTCGGGCGCGACGAGGCGCTGGACCAGCGCCTGTTCGGCTGGGTCAACCAGGTCCGCGCGAAGGCCCGCAATGGCGTGCGCGCGCCGCACGAGTACGTGGCGGTCGAGCACTACGTGCACGAGCAGCGCCTGTTCAAGAAGGCCCCGGAGCTGCGCATGATGCGCCATGCGGCCGCGATCTCCTGCCAGGCCCATATCCGGGCCATGCAGGCGACCCGCCCCGGCATGACCGAGTTTATGGTCGAGGCCGAGCTGCTGCATGAATTCCACCGCCACGGCACCGAGCCGGCGTACTCGTCCATCGTCGGCGGTGGCGAGAACGGCTGCATCCTGCACTACATCGAGAACCGCGATGTCCTGAACGAAGGCGACCTGCTGCTGATCGACGCCGGCTGCGAGGTGCATGGGTACGCCTCCGACATCACCCGGACCTTCCCGGTCTCCGGGCGCTTCAGCGACACCCAGCGCGAGGTCTACGAGTGTGTACTGGCCGCGCAGCACGCGGCCATCGAGCAGACCCGTCCGGGCAACCACTGGAACGACCCGCACGACGCCGCGGTGCGCGAGTTGACCCGCGGGCTCAAGGATCTCGGCGTACTCAAGGGTCGGCTCGACAAGCTGCTCAAGGACCACGCCTACCGGCCCTTCTACATGCACCGGACCGGCCACTGGCTGGGCCTGGACGTGCACGATGTCGGCGACTACCGCGTCGGCGACGCCTGGCGCCTGCTGGAGCCGGGCATGGTGACCACCGTGGAGCCGGGGCTGTACTTCGGCCCGTACTCCGAGGCCCCCAAGGCGCTGCGCGGCATCGGCATCCGCATCGAGGACGACGTCGCCGTCTCCCGCGACGGACACGAAGTCCTCACCGGCGCCTGCCCCAAGACCCCCGCCGACATCGAAGCCTGCATGGCCGGCGACCTCCCGGGCTGGACCTGACCATGCACTCCCGCCCAAACCCGGCCAACCCCCAAACCGTAGGGTGCGTTGAGCCCCGCGAAACGCACCGATCGCCGGGGTGTAGTCACACCCCTGATGCGATTCGCTGCGCTCATCCGCATCCTACGAAGGCACTGCGGGACCGGCCCTTGTGGGAGCGGGCTTGCCCGCGAACCGCCGCCTACGAAGGCTTGCCGGTCTGACATGAGCACCCAAACCCCCGACATCGCCATCATCGGCGGCGGCCCGGTCGGCAGTCTGGCGGCTGCGACCCTCTCGCGGGCTGGCTACTCCGTGGCCCTGTTCGAGCGTGGCGCTGCGCCGAACGCCGGCACCACGCGTCCCGACACCCGCGGCTACGCGCTGGCCGCCGGTTCGGTCCAGATGCTCGACGATCTCGGCTACTGGTCGTCCGTGGCCGAACAGGCGAGCCCGATCCGCTCCATCGTCGTCAGCCGCCGCGGCGGGCTGGGGCGCGTCCACCTGAACGCCCGTGACCACGGCCGCGCCGCGCTCGGGCAGGTCGTTCCGGCCGCCGCGCTCGACCCGATGCTGCACGAGGCCTGCCGCGCGGCCGGCGTCGATCGGCATTACGACGCGACCCTGGCCGGCCTCGACCCGGCCGAAGGCGACCGGCGGACGCTGCACATCCGGGGAGCAAAGGGCGAGGCGGCCTGGTGCGCGCGCCTGATCCTGGCGGCGGACGGCGTGGGCTCCCCGACGCGCAAGGCCCTGGGCCTGCCGGTGCAGCGCCTGCGTTACGATGCCGACGCCCTGGTCTTCGACGTGCGCCCGGACCGTCCGCACAACGGCCAGGCCTTCGAGCGCTTTACCGACGAGGGGCCGCTGGCCCTGCTGCCGCAGGCCGATGGCCGCATGAATGTCGTCTGGGTCGCGCCGCCGCCGACCTGCGAGCAGCGCCTGGAGCAGACGGAGGCCGAACGCCTGCGCGAGTTGCAGGCCCGCTTTGGCTGGGCCCTCGGGCGCCTGCGCCCGGCGGGGCCGGTCGTGCGCTTCCCGCTGGAGCGGGTCCATGCGCCCCAGCCGGTTGCGGAGCGCGCTCTATTGCTCGGTAATGCGGCGCATTCGGTCCATCCGGTCGCGGGGCAGGGGCTCAACCTGTCGCTGCGCGATGTGGCGGGCCTGCTCGGTGCACTGCGCACGGGTCGACAAGCCGATGGCACGCCGACCTTTGCCGCCGACCCGGGTGCGGCGGCCGTGCTGGAGACCTATGCGAACGCTCGGCGACAGGACGTAGGCAGTGTGGTGGCCGCCACCGATTTCCTCGCTCGGGGCCTGATGCATGCCGCCGGGCTGCGCGGTCACGGGCTGGGGGCCGGCATGATGGCGGTCGATCGCCTGCGCCCGGCGCGCGATGCGCTGGCCCGCTCGGCGATGGGCCTGGGGCCGCTGCCGCGTCACATGCTCGCCCATCTGCCCGCAGCCGGGGAGGGTGCGGCATGACGAACACCACGCCCAACGAAACCCTGGATGTACTCGTGATCGGCGCCGGGGCCGTGGGCGGCGCCATCGCCCTGGGCGCCGTACGGCAGGGGTTGCGCGTCGGGGTACTGGAGCGCAATCCCGCGCCCGCATTCGATCCGGATACGACCCCGGTCACGCGTGTGGCGACCCTGAACGACGCGTCGATGGCGTTTCTGGAGGCGCTGGGTGTACGCGCGGCGCTGGAGCAGCGCCGCGCCCATGCCTTCTCCGGCATGTACGTCTGGGATGCGAACGGCCCCGGGCATATCCGTTTCGATGCCGATGCGCTGGGCGTACCCGCGCTCGGCTGGACGGTCGAGCTCGCCGCGCTCGAGTCTGTGCTCTGGCGCGAGCTCGAGACCGCAGGCGTGGCCCTGTACCCGCAAACCGAATGGAAGACCCTCGACCGTCGCCCGAAGCGCGTGGATGTGTACGGGGACCGCCGCCAGCCCATCGCGTCCGCACGCCTGCTGGTGGCGGCGGACGGTGCGCGTTCCCGCGTGCGCGAATCCGTCGGTATCCCGTTCACGGGGCGCGACTACGACGCGTGCGGTATCGTCGCGACCATTACCACCGAGCATCCGCACCAGGACACCGCCTGGCAGCGCTTCGTGGACGATCGGATCATCGCGCTGCTGCCGTTGGCGGACGGGCGCTGCTCCATCGTCTGGTCGCAGCCCGAATGGCCAGCCGCCGAGGACACCCTGGCACTGGACGACGCCGCCTTTTGCGCGGCATTGGAGCAGGAGACCGATGGCTGCCTGGGCGCGATCACCGCAACGTCCCCGCGCGCCAGCTTCCCGCTCACCGCACGGCACGCAAAGACCTACCACTCGGGCCGCGTGGTACTGGCCGGCGACGCTGCCCACACCATCCATCCGCTGGCCGGACAGGGCCTGAACCTGGGGCTGGCCGATGCCCGCGCCCTGACCGAGCGCCTGCGTGGCCCCGCCCGCCACGATCCGGGTGCGGAGACCGTCCTGCGCGCCTACACCCGCGACCGCCGCCCGGAAAACGCCTTCATGCAGCGCGCGATGGACGGCTTCAGGCTCCTGTTCGGCCACCAGACCGCCGGTCTCCCCGAACTGCGCGGCCTCGGCCTGCGCCTCGTCGACCAGGCCGATCCCATCAAACGCCGCCTCGCCCGCCGCGCCTTCGGCCTCGGCGGATGATGCGATTCGTGGAGCTCATCGGCCTCTTGCGAAAGGCCATGCCCCCGGCCACCGTTATTGCGAGGCGCGCCGCGTGGCGATCGCCTCCCGCCGGCCACCGTGCCGGCATCCGGAGGTTGCCACGGCCCCTTCGGGGCCTTGCAGCGACCGGGTACGGCGCTGACATAAGGACCGCAGGATGCGTTGAGCTTCGCGAAACGCATCGATCCCGGCTAGAGAATCTGCCCTGCGGTTCGCGGCCCCAAGGCTGGCCTTTTGAATTGGGTATGCGATGATCAATGCTCGGCATCCACACATTTCCTAGACTCGAAAAAGGGTCCATCACGACATCATCGCCATGCGACTCACAAACGAGCAGCGACAAATCATTCATGACACGGCACTGGAAGCCTTTGGGCCGGGTGCCAGTGTTCGCCTGTTCGGCTCGCGTGTGGACGAGCGGGCGCGCGGTGGCGACATCGACCTCCTGGTGACGGCGCCCATGCAGAATCCCGCCGAGGTCGTGCGCGCCGAAATGCGTTTTCAGGCGCTGCTACAGCAACGCCTGGGCGAGCAGAAGATTGATGTCCTCGTGGACTATCCCGGTAGACGCGAACGTCCGCCAATCTTCAATGTCGCGGAGCGTACGGGTATACCGTTGTGAACAACCTGGCCCGACAACGGCTGGCGGATGCCTGGCGCGAGTGCAGTCGTCACGCGCACCACATGCGTCACGCACTGCAGACGCTGGACGGCTTGATACCGTTGTTGGGTGACCGATTGCGTGAACTGGACGACGACAACATCCAGGCGCTGGACCAATTCGTCCTTCGCTTCGGCAAGCTGCAGGACGCCGCAGGAGCCCGCCTGCTGCCCGGCGTGCTTGAGGCCCTGCAGGAACCCTTCGAGGACCGACCGATGATCGACAAGCTCAATCGGCTCGAAAAGCTCGGTTATATCGATAGCGCTATGCAATGGCAGGAGTTGCGGGCCATCCGTAACCGCTTTGCACACGACTACCCAGATGATCCGGACAAGAACGCGGCTCTACTGAACCTCGCCATCGACGCCAGTGGCGATCTTCTGACCCTTCTGCAAAGGCTTGGCAACCGTCTCGACCTCCCGCCCCTGGAGCAATGATCGCCTCCCGCCGCCACGCCCTCTCGGGCGGGTTACAGGACCGCAGGATGCGTTGAGCGCCGCGAAGCGCATTGATCCCGGCCAGTCCCCCTGCGCGATTCCGGGGCCGCTGCGGGTGCAGGAGCCCAGCCCCCTGGGCGATCGGGCTCAACCAACGCCCCATCGCCGAGGGGCTCGGCTCCTACAATTCCGGGGCCACGCAGCCCGCAGGATGCGTTGAGCGCAACGAAGCGCATCCACCCCAATCGCCTAGAGGCTCGGCTCCTAAAATATATCGCCTCGGGGTATGCCGTCATCGACCCGGGGAGGCCGCCTTGTCCACGCCGTGCCAGCGATTCCCTCATCGATGCCCCCCGTTGATTCGCCGCGCCCGAGCTCGAAGCGACCCAGAAATCCCACCGCGCCTCCCTCATTCTGCGTGTAGTATTTGGCACCAACCAGTCGATCAACCGGTTCATGGAGGTTCGAGCATGTCTCATCACGAAACCATCGGGGCCCACGATGCCAAGACACGCCTTTCCGGTTTCCTTCGAAAAGTGCAGGCGGGTGAGCGTTTCACCATCACCCAGCGCGGGCGCCCCGTCGCCGCGCTTGTGCCACTGGAGGAGGACGACATTCCCAGACGGGTGCAGGCCGCGCGCAATCTCCGGCAGTTTATGGCCGACGCCCCGGTGCGAGGTGAAGCGGATATCAAGGCCCTGGTCGAGTCGGGTCGTGACTGATGGACCTCGTGCTCGACAACTCCATTGTGATGCGCTGGCTGCTGTCCGATGGTAGTTCCCGCCGACCAGGAGGTTGCGGCCAGTGTCCTGAGTTCCATCGAGTCGGGAGAGACCCGTTTGTTCGCGCCGTCTGTCTGGCTGCTGGAAGTCGCCAACGTGGTCGCTCGTGCGGAAAGCCAGGGCCTGGTGACCGAAGCCGAAACGACGCGTTTCCTTGGCCTGCTGCAAGCCCTCATGGTGGCTGTTGACCCAGGGGGCGTCGATCCAGTCTTCGGCCTGACGCTGCAATTGGCCAGGCGTTTCGGACTTTCCGCGTACGATGCGTCTTATCTTGCTCTGGCGCTGCAGCATAGTGCGACCCTTGCCACGCTGGACCAGTCCCTGGTCGCGGCTGCCCGCCGTGCCGGAGTCGCTTTGTTTGCAAGCAGCACCTGACCAGCGGCGCCAGCGCCCACCGCGCCTTCGGCCTCGACTAGCGCAATCGCTGCCACACCCCCTGTAGGAGGCCAGCCCTCTGGCCGATCGGGCATTGGGCTACTCCCAATCGGCCAGAGGGCTGGCCTCCTACAGCTCCATCTTCCGCCCTGGATGCCGTAGCATGCGTTGAGGCAACCGAAACGCATCACCCCAGCCTTCGCCCTCTCGCCTCAGTTGTCGCTTTCCCGCAACAAAGAATCTCGAGCGCCTGCCCCGCAGCCCTTCGTTGCACATATGCAACAGCTTCCTGGAGGCCGTATCCCATCCTCATATCCGCCTGAAGGTCCACTTTTTTGCAACATAAGGCCATGCTGATACGGGGCTCCCGTCACAATGCGCCAACGTTCTCATCGCTTCTTATTCTTCTGCTTATTCAGTGCCTTGGGAGGCCGTTTTGTCCTTCCTTCCACCCGTATCCATGTGTTTGCCCCGGTTACCACCGGGCAAACTTCCAACGCGATCGACATTTTTTCGCCACAAGGGGTTGAAATGCGACACCGTGGTGTATATAAAACACCTGTCATTCGCGGCATCGACCGTGGATGCAGGCGTAGAAATGAACCAAACACCTCTCCTGGGAGATACGCAACATGAAAAAACAGATTCTCGCAGTCGCCGTTGCCGGCGCCTTCGCGGTCCCGGCCTTCGCCGCCGCGGACTCCTCCGTCACCCTGTTCGGTCAGCTGCAGACGCAGATCGTCCACCACAGCGGTGGCCCGTCCGACTTCGACAGCGGCTTCCGCGTGCATGACGCCGGTGGTGCTGGTAACCCGGTCGACGGCGCTAGCGCCAACCGCCTCGGCGTCATGGTCGATCATGACCTGGGTAACGGCCTGTCCGCCATTGCCAAGTTCGAGCAGGATTTTAATACCAGCGGCGGAGATGCCGGGTTCAACTCCGGTGCCCGTGACATCTACGTCGGTCTGGACGGCAACTTCGGCCGCGTGATCGCCGGTCGCATGGCTTCCCCGTTCGTCACCGCTGGCAAGGACCCGCTGAACGGTACCTTCATGCAGGCCCGTACCAACGGTGGGCGCATGGACCCGCAGCAGCTCGGTGGTCTGGGTGAAGGTAACTACCTGGACCGTGGTATCCAGTACAGCAACAGCTTCGGCATCATGAGCATGAACGTTGCCGCGTTTGTTGATAACGCGGACGACAGCAACACCGCCTATGCCGGTCGCCTGAACTTCGATCTCAATCCCGTCGAACTTTATGTCGCCGGTAACTGGGCGGATGACTACAGCGGGCAGAGTGGCGCCCTCGACGGCGGTGACTTCCGCGCTTACAAGATCGGCGCCGACTGGCGTGCCGGTCCGTTCCGCCTGGTTGGTGAAGCGACCGACTTCAAGTGGAAGGATGAAGCGGGTGAGACTACCGGTGATGGTAACACCTACTTCCTGTCGGGTACCTACACGATGGGTCGTAACGACTTCGTGCTGAACCTCGGTCACACTCGCAATGACGACGCCGGTAACGTCGACTACGCCGCGATTGCCGTGAAGCACAACTTCAGCAACCGCGTGATGGCGTTTGCCGGTGTGTCCTACGCCGATTACGACGATGACGCTCCGACCTATGTCAGCCGTGCGGCCACGATCGCGGACGGCAACTCCTTCACGGGTGTTGGCGGCGGTCTGCGGGTGTCCTTCTAAGCCCGAGCACTGCTTACAAGCGGTATAACAACAAGCACTAGCTTGTTTTACGGGGCCCCCAGGGGCCCCGTTTTTTATGCACGACCTTCGGCCCCGTTCGGGGCTTTTTTGTGTCTGGCGTTCTCGGGTTGGTACGGGTTTCGCAGCGCGGGGAGCCACGACGTGGGGGCTGACAGCGGTCGCCGGGGTCAGACCTTGCCTTTTGCCTTTCCTGCGGCGATGCGGCGGATGCGGGACGCGCGGTCGCCGGGGTCAGACCTCGCGGTCGCCGGGGTCAGACCTTGCCTTTTGCCTTTCCTGCGGCGATGCGGCGGATGCGGGACGCGCGGTCGCCGGGGTCAGACCTTGCCTTTTGCCTTTCCTGCGGCGATGCGGCTGATGCGGGACGGGTGGAGCCCGAAGTAGTCACCGATCGCGCGGTCGCCGGGGTCAGACCTTGCCTTTTGCCTTTCCTGCGGCGATGCGGCTGATGCGGGACGGGTGGAGCCCGAAGTAGTCACCGATCGGTCGCCGGGGTCAGACCTTGCCTTTTGCCTTTCCTGCGGCGATGCGGCTGATGCGGGACGGGTGGAGCCCGAAGTAGTCACCGATCGCGCGGTCGCCGGGGTCAGACCTTGCCTTTCGGTCGCCGGGGTCAGACCTTGCCTTTTGCCTTTCCTGCGGCGATGCGGCTGATGCGGGACGGGTGGAGCCCGAAGTAGTCACCGATGGTTTTGAGGGTGTAGCCACCGCTGGCGTATACGGTCGCCGGGGTCAGACCTTGCCTTTTGCCTTTCCTGCGGCGATGCGGCTGATGCGGGACGGGTGGAGCCCGAAGTAGTCACCGATGGTTTTGAGGGTGTAGCCACCGCTGGCGTAGGCGTGCTGGATGGCTTCGTTGCGTGGATAGCGTGCTGTTAGTTGGTCGAGTGGCGGTGGTGTGGGGCGTTGCTGTGCTTTTGGATGTTCAATTTCTGGTTCGCCTTGGCGATGGGATAGCTGACGTTCGATAAAATCCTCGGAGCCGAGATATAACTGTGCGTGCAGTTGGCCCCATGGGGATTCTTTCCCGATGCCCTCGGCGACAAATTGCTGATAGGCGGCTGAAGGTTCTGGTCCGAATTCGTCGAGTACGCGATCCGTCGTCAACCACGTGGGTGCGCTGGCCTGCCCGGCGGTGGCAGTGTAACTGCTCCATTTCCAGTCCGAAGGACGTGCGACCAGATGGGCACGGACCGGGTTAAGTACGATATAACGCGCGAGTTCGAGCAGGTAGGACTCGCGTTCCACCAGAATCGCCTTGTATCGGCCCTGGAGAACGTGCCCCACTCGTCGATGCCTGCGGTTGAACCGCTGTGTGTAGACGCCATTGAGCCACTGCATACCGCGGGAGAGGTTCGCGTCCGGCGTTTCAACGAGCAGGTGATAATGATTTCCCATCAGGCAGTACGCTGACAGTACCCAGTTATACCGTTGTACGGCTTGAGCCAGGGTGTCGAGAAATCGCTGATGATCGACCGAATCTTGGTAGATCCATCCGCGTCGGTCGCCGCGTGCGGTGACGTGATAGAGCGCCCACGGGTACTCCAGGCGTAGGGGTCGGACCATCCTTGTCCCTCCGTCATGTATGCCTGACGAGGGAGTACACCTTAAAGTGGTGTGCGATGCCACCCGTGTTGCCGTGGTTCGCGCCAGAGAGCAAAAGGCAAGGTCTGACCCCCAAGCCCCCGCAGTCATGTATGCCTGACGAGGGAGTACACCTTAAAGTGGTGTGCGATGCCACCCGTGTTGCCGTGGTTCGCGCCAGAGAGCAAAAGGCAAGGTCTGACCCCCAAGCCCCCGCTGTGTGTAGACGCCATTGAGCCACTGCATACCGCGGGAGAGGTTCGCGTCCGGCGTTTCAACGAGCAGGTGATAATGATTTCCCATCAGGCAGTACGCTGACAGTACCCAGTTATACCGTTGTACGGCTTGAGCCAGGGTGTCGAGAAATCGCTGATGATCGACCGAATCTTGGTAGATCCATCCGCGTCGGTCGCCGCGTGCGGTGACGTGATAGAGCGCCCACGGGTACTCCAGGCGTAGGGGTCGGACCATCCTTGTCCCTCCGTCATGTATGCCTGACGAGGGAGTACACCTTAAAGTGGTGTGCGATGCCACCCGTGTTGCCGTGGTTCGCGCCAGAGAGCAAAAGGCAAGGTCTGACCCCCAAGCCCCCGCAGTCATGTATGCCTGACGAGGGAGTACACCTTAAAGTGGTGTGCGATGCCACCCGTGTTGCCGTGGTTCGCGCCAGAGAGCAAAAGGCAAGGTCTGACCCCCAAGCCCCCGCCCAATGACGCGTTCCACCAGAATCGCCTTGTATCGGCCCTGGAGAACGTGCCCCACTCGTCGATGCCTGCGGTTGAACCGCTGTGTGTAGACGCCATTGAGCCACTGCATACCGCGGGAGAGGTTCGCGTCCGGCGTTTCAACGAGCAGGTGATAATGATTTCCCATCAGGCAGTACGCTGACAGTACCCAGTTATACCGTTGTACGGCTTGAGCCAGGGTGTCGAGAAATCGCTGATGATCGACCGAATCTTGGTAGATCCATCCGCGTCGGTCGCCGCGTGCGGTGACGTGATAGAGCGCCCACGGGTACTCCAGGCGTAGGGGTCGGACCATCCTTGTCCCTCCGTCATGTATGCCTGACGAGGGAGTACACCTTAAAGTGGTGTGCGATGCCACCCGTGTTGCCGTGGTTCGCGCCAGAGAGCAAAAGGCAGAGTTACTGTCAAAAGTGGTGTACGGGGGGATTGAGGAAGGCGGCGTATCCGGCTGGAATGGAAGTGCGACCAACCAGCCAGCCAGAGGAGATACGCCAACATGGCTCACGATACGACAGAGAACCCGAACGGACCAGAGGACCCGTTGACCGATCTGCTGCGCCGCGGGGCGCGGGATCTGATCCAGCAAGCGGTGGAGGCAGAGTTGCGGACGTTCATGGAGACCTACGCGGAGGATCGCATGCCGGACGGTCGCCGGGCGGTCGTACGCAATGGCTATCAGCCCCAGCGCCGGGTTCAGACCGGCATCGGCGATGTACCGGTGCAGGTGCCGAAGACCCGGGATCGGTCCGGCGGTGGCCGGCACTTCACGTCGAGCCTGCTGCCCCCGTATCTGCGCCGGGCGCGCTCGGTCGAGGAGCTGCTGCCCTGGCTCTATCTCAAGGGGGTGTCCTCGGGCGACTTCCAGGAGGCGCTGAGCGCGCTGCTGGGCGAGCAGGCCCAGGGGCTGTCGGCCTCGACACTGGGCCGCCTCAAGCAGCAGTGGCTGACCGAGCACGCCGAATGGCGCGAGCGTGATCTCCGCGCCTACCGCTACAGCTACTGGTGGGCGGACGGTATCCACTTCAACCTGCGCGGGGAGGACGACGAACGCGCCTGTGTGCTGGTCATCATCGGGGTCCTGCCCGACGGGACCAAGGAGTTTGTTGCCCTCGACGACGGGATGCGCGAGTCCGAGCAGAGCTGGTACGAACTGCTGGTGCGCCTGCGGGATCATCAGGGCCTCGCGAACGGCCCGAAGCTCGCCATCGGCGATGGCGCGCTGGGCTTCTGGAAGGCCCTGGCCCGGGTCTACCCGGACACCCGCCGCCAGCGCTGCTGGGTCCACAAGACCGCCAATGTGCTGAACCGGCTGCCCAAGCGCAGTCAGCCCAAGGCCAAGTCCGCCTTGCAGGCGATCTGGATGGCCGAGACCCGCGCCGACGCCGAACAGGCCTTCGACGCCTTCCTGACCGCCTACGGCGACAAGTACCCGAAAGCCGCCGAGACGCTGGCCAAGGACCGGGAAGACCTGCTCGCGTTCTACGACTTCCCAGCCGCGCACTGGCAGTCGATCCGGACCACCAATCCGATCGAATCGACCTTCGCCACCGTGCGGCTGCGCACCGACAAGACCCGGGGCTGCGTGACCCGCAACACCGTCTTGAGCCTGACGTTCAAGCTCGGTCAGAGCACGCAGAAGCGCTGGCGTCGGCTCCGGGGTTACGAATGGCTCGACAAGCTCGAGCGCGGGGTCAAGTTCATCGACGGCATCGAGCAGACCGAACCGACCAACGACGAGGCATCCTCCATCACCGACCGGAGCGCCGCCTGAACCCGCCATCGCTCATACACCAGACTTGACCATAACTCCAAAAGGCAAGGTCTGACCCCCAAGCCCCCGCAGTCATGTATGCCTGACGAGGGAGTACACCTTAAAGTGGTGTGCGATGCCACCCGTGTTGCCGTGGTTCGCGCCAGAGAGCAAAAGGCAAGGTCTGACCCCCAAGCCCCGGACCCCCAAGCCCCCGCCCGGCCCCGTTAGGGGCCTTTTTGTGTCTGGCGTTCTCGGGTTGGTACGGGTTTCGCAGCGCCGGGAGCCACGACATGGGGGCTGGCAGAGTGGTGTGTTATGCGCCAAGGGGGAGACCCGGATAACCGCTCCGCGGTTTCCGGGATGACTATCATTAGGAACGTGGGATAACACGCGGAATCCATGCGGCACCTGGGCCCTGAGGCCATCGGAGGGTGGTCAGTCGATGGGGTCGACGCGGATCTGCAGGGACAGTGCGTCGCGGTCGAGGGTGGTGCGGGCCGAGGCAATGCCGCGTTCGTCGAGTTCGATGGTGCGGCCGACGCCCGCGAGGTCATGCCATGCGCCGGGCTCAATGGTGATGGACGATTCGACGGCCTGGCGTTCCACGCGGCCCATGGTGGTGGCGGGCGGCTGTTCGTGGAGCTGAACGATATCCACGCGGATGCGACCGTCGGGCTGGGCGTGGGGCTGCACGCGGAAGCCGCGGGCGGTGTCGCGGAATACCGGCTCCATGCCGAAGCCGGAACGACCGGCGAATACACGGAAGCCGTGGGCCTCGGTCTCGCCAACGAGGATGACCGCGTCGGTGCCATCGCGCAGTCGTATCTGCTGCGTTTGGTCGTCTTGGCGTGCGGTGGTCCAACGGCGGGCCGTGCCACGTGCTTGGGTACCGTCCGGGCCGGTTTCGATGTCGATTCCGGTGCCCGTTTCCTGGCGCGGGCGTTCGCTGCTTCGACGTACGGAGAGTATGAAGTCCCGGGCGCTGTGGTCGAGTTCGGCCACGACCTCGCGGATCTGCTCCAGGGTCCGGGCGTCGGTGCGTACCAGGAGGCGGAAGCCGTCGGCCCGCAGTGTGGCCGCATCGCCGAACAAGCCCTGCAGCTCGGGAAGGATCTCGGCGGCCGGGCGATTCTGCAGAGGGAGGACGGCGACCTCGGCCTGCGGGTCGCGCCCCAGGGCGGGTGCCGAGGGTCCGGCCAACAGCAGGCACCCCGCCAGGATGCGCAGGGTGCGGCGCCTAGACCATGAGCCGACGCAGTTCGATCGCTTCATCGCTGAGACTCCAGTTCGCCTCGAAATCCAGGGCGGACCGTTGGGTACCCGCACGGTCTTCGACATCTCCGCGAAGAACGCGTTGTCCGCCGGCCTGGGTGAGCTGCATCCACCCACTGTGATCGGCGATCGCGGTCAGTGTGAGGGGGCTTTCCTCGGCGGCATCCAGCCGTCGCACGGTCACGGCGGTGGGCAGGCGCTTGATGCTTTCCACCAGATCCGGGATGCGCTCGCGCAGCGCCAGATCGTCATCGACCAGAATACGGATATCGGTATGGCGGTGGCGGCGGGCGATATTCGCCAGGTATGAGCCCAGCTCCAGCCCCCGGAACTCCGCCAGCAGTTCCACGCGGGCATGCAGCCAGAAGCGCCGCCGGGTCTGGCCCACCAGCTCCCCGAGAAGGGCGGCTGCGTCCTCCATTACGGGGTCGGTGGTCGGTTCGGCCATGCGGTCGCCTCCGGGCTGGGTCTCTACTCAGCATAGGCAACTAGCGCGCCTCGCGCATCTGCTTTAAGGGGGGCGGCGATCGAATCCACGCATGGATCAACCGTTGGTGAAACGCTTCGCGGCTTCGGCTAGTTTCTCTCGGGTCTGCTCCAGCAACGGAGTGAGGTCCATCGCTCTACGAAGCGCCTGCGCAAACTCTTCGGGGTCCCGCATGTATTCATGGATCAGGCGATTACGCAGATTCCGTGCTTCGACCCAGTCGGCGACCGAAGGAAGGTAGCCGAGCCGTTCCATCCGGGCGAGGTTGTCGAGGGTGGCGCCGACGTCTTCCAGGAGGTGTCCGAGTAATTCCGGGATCAGTTTGTCCCCGAGCGTGTCCTGAAGGCGCCCGAATCGAGCGACGAATGCATCCAGCCTTTCGGACAGCTCGGGTTCGTGTTCGAGTTGGCTAACCCACTGGGCCGTTATCGGTTCCTCGGTAAGCCGATCAACGGTCTGTCTCAGATGGCGAGCTTCTTTTCGCGTGGTTTCAAGCAGGAACTGGAGGCGGTCCTTGTCGGGGTTCAATGCCACAGTGCGACTCCCTGTTCGCGCGCCTTGTCATGAATGGGCTGGTGCCGGGTATCGGGATCGAGAACCAGGACGTCGATGCGCTGATCGCCCAGAGCCATCTGCAAGCGACCCGAGAAGCGAGCGGCCATCGCAGCGCGGTTTGGCACGCGATGCGGCGTCTCCACGAGCAGGTCGATGTCACCACCGCGAGCTGAATCATCGACCCGTGAACCAAACAGATAAACGGTACAGTCGCCAAAAAGCTCGTGGGCGATGGTTTCGATCGTTTGGCGCTGATGTTCGCTAAGTCGCATGAGGGCACCTCCAGCACCATTGTAGGCCGCCGGCGGTGCTAATTCATGGCTGTGCTTGCGGCGGAGTGTGCGCGCGATTGAATCAGCGTTTCCTTAACCGGCCTGGGCCCGGGCCCGGGCCTGGGCCAGGGGCTGGCGGATGCGGCGCAGCATGCGCCGGTGGGGGATGCCGGCGTCCTCGAAGGTGTCGGAGATGATGAAGAAGTCGTGCTGGGCGTAGAAGCCCAGCCGGGTGTTCTGGGCGTTCAGCCAGACCTCGCGCCAGCCGTGGCGCATCGCGGCCTCGACCGCGTAATCGAGCAGGCGCGAGCCGATGCCGTGGCCGCGCCAGGGTTCGCGCACGGCCATGCGTCCGATCTGGCCGGAGGGCAGCATGCGCAGGGTGCCGATGGGTTCTTCGCCGGGGCCAATGGCGAGCCAGTGCAGGGCGGTCGCATCCAGACCGTCGAATTCCAGCGGCTCGGGGACGCCTTGTTCCTCGATGAAGACCTCGCGACGAACGGCGGAGATGGCTTCGGCGTCGGCGGGCCAGCTGGCCTCGCGGAATTGAATGCGATGTTGCATGGCTGAAGCTCCTCGACCAATCGGGATGGTCTGTGACCGAATCCCGGTTTCCATGAACCCGGAAGTTTGCATTCTAGTCGACGAATCCAGAACCGTCCTGTGACCAGAATCCCAATAAACTGGTGATTCGGTACCAGAATTGGCCCATACGTGGGGAAGAGTCTAGAGAGTCTTGGATGATTGGTGGGTCGGGTGGGGCACAGGTGTGTCGGGGCATCCGGGCTCCAGGACGACCTGCATCAGGTCCACACGCTGGTGTTCGAACCCCACCTCGCAGTAGGCGAGGTAGTAGCGCCACATGCGCAGGAACTCGGGGGCGTATCCCAGTGCCTCGATGACCGGTTCGGCCTGGCGCACCTCGCGATCCCAGCGGCGCAGGGTTTCGGCATAGTCCAGTCCGAAGAACCGCTGATCGCCGACTTCGAGGCCCGCTTTGCGCGCCGCCTCGTTGAAGCGGGGGACCGAGGGCAGCATCCCGCCCGGGAAGACATAGAGCTGGATGAAATCAGCATTGTTGCGGTAGTACTCGAACGCGCTCTCGTCGATGGTGATGACCTGCAATGCGGCACGCCCGCCGGGGCGCAGGCAGCGGCGAACGGTCTCGAAGAATCTCGACCACCATCGCTGCCCAACCGCCTCGAACATCTCGATCGACACGACGTGGTCAAACTGTCCAGTGGTGTCGCGGTAATCCTGCAGGCGCAGTTTGACACGGGCGGATAGCCCGGCCCGTTCGATCCGCTCGCGGGCGTAGTCGAGCTGCTCCTGCGACAGGGTAATGGCCGTGACCTGATGGCCGCGTCGCGCGGCGAGTTCGGCAAAGCCGCCCCAGCGGCAACCGATCTCGAGGATGTGGGACCCGGGGGCGGCGTCGAGTTGCTCCAGCAGGCGCTCGTACTTGCGCTGCTGGGCGCTCTCCAGCGCCTCGTCGCCGCGACTGAACAGGGCCGCGGAGTAGCTCATGCTCGGGTCCAGCCACAGGCGATAAAAGTCGTTGCCGAGGTCGTAGTGGAAGCGAATGTTGGCGCGACTGCCGCGGCGGCTGTTGCGGTGCCACCAGTGGCGCAGGGCGTCGAGCTGGCGCTGGACCAAGGGGCGGGCCGCGAGATCGGCCAGTGCCGCCTCATTGTCGGTGGCCAGGTGCAGCAGGCCCTTCAGGTCCGGCGTGTTCCAGTCGCCGGCGATGTAGCCCTCGGCAAAGCCGAGGTCCCCGTGGCGCAGGATGCGCAGCAGCGTTCGCCAGGGCCGCTTGAGGTGCCAGATGGCCTCGCGGCCTGGCTGCGCGCCCTGTACGAGCTCCCGTTCCCCGCGTGGGCCGACCAGTGTCAACTGTCCCTGTTCGAGACCGCGCAGGGTCCGGGCGATCAGTTGCAGGGCCCTGTGCCGGCGGGTCGCGAAGTCGGTGGTCGCGCTTCCCTGTTCGACGGACATCAGTGCATCTCCTTTTGCGGCGGCGCGGGGCGCGGGTGGTAGCGTCCGCCGCGCAGCCAGATCTTGAGCGCCTGCCAGTGAATCAGTGGCAGGACCTTGAGGGTCATCCACGGCTGGTGAAGCAGTGCGGCCCGCAGGGTCTGGTCGCTGAAGTCGCGCAGACGACCGTGCTGGGTCGCGATCAGGAACGGCGAACCCGCCTGGGTCTCGCGAATTGCGAGGCGCACGGTGGCTCCGCGTTCCATGCGTGCGGGCGAGATCGCGAAGGCGTAGCGCGCATCCATGTCGATGAACGGGGATACATGAAAGGCCTTGTCCTTCTCCTGGCGTACCGGCGTGGTCATGGTGCACCCGCCTTCGTGCAGCAGGTAGTGGTGGTGCTCGCCGAAGGTGTTGCGGACTTCCAGCAACACGCCACGCAACCCGCCATCCGCGTGATAGGCGAACCAGGCGCTGAGCGGGTTGAACGCGTGCCCGAATACGCGCGGCATCGCGAGCAGGTGGATCGTGCCGCCCGCGAGCTCAATGCCGTGCTCCGCGAGACGGGACTCGATCCAGGGCCGCCAGGGGCGACCGTCGCGGGGGCCGTGGTCGCGGGTATGCAGGCTGAACAGGTTGAAACGATTCAGGGAGAAAGCGCGGCAGCGGGCCGCGGTGGCCTCCAGGCGATCAATGTCGAACAGCGCGGCGATCACCGTATAGCGAAAGCGGTACGCCGGCGCCGCAATGCGCTGGTGCACAACCGATGTGTAGACGAGGGCCGCGTCCATGCCAGCGCCTCAGGCATCCTCGGGGCGCGCAGCCGGTGCCGCGGTCGGCGTCGCGCCACCGCCGTTGACCGGCTCCGAATCCACCGCCACCGGCGCGGGTGTAGCACTCGGCGTGGAGTCCCAAGGGGGCGCGATGCCCATCGCCTCGCCGATCGCGACGGCGGAGCGCAGCCCGTCCTCGTGGAAGCCGTCGCCCATCCAGGCCCCGGCGAAATGGAGTCCGTCCTGGCCCTGGCGGTCCATCAGGCGCTGGCGTGCGATCTCGGCGGGGGCATCCATTACGGGATGTTCCCAAAGGTGCTCGCCAAGCACTGCGGTGGGGTGGGGCTCGCGCCAGGGGTTCAGGCTGATCACGTAGTCGCGGCGACGTTCCAGGTTGTGCAGGCGGTTCATCCAGTAGGAGACCGAAACCCGTTCACCAGGCTGCGTGGTGCGTCCGCTCAGGTAGTTCCACGAGGACCAGACGCGGCGTGAGCGGGGCATCAGGGTGGCGTCGGTATGCACGATGGCGCGGTTTTCCTGGAAGCGGCAGTCCGCCAGCAGGCCGTCGAGCGCGGGCATGGTTCGCCCCAGGAGGCGGCGGGCGTCGTTCGCATGACAGGCGAACACGACTCGATCGAATCCCTCGGAGCGCTCCGCGGTCAGCACACGCCACTGGCCGCCTTCGGGGATCACGGCGCGGACGGCCTCGTGGATGACGCTACGCGGCTCGAGCCGCGCGGCGAGGCGCTGCACATATTCGCGGCTGCCACCGCGCACGGTGCGCCACTGCGGGCGGTCGCGCAGGTCCAGCAGCCCGTGGTTGCGAAAGAACCGCAGGAAACTCGCGGACGGGAACTCGCGGATGGACTCCGGCGGCGCGGACCAGATCGCGGCGGCCATCGGCAACAGGTAGTCCTCGCGGAAGCCACGACCGAAACGGTGTCGCGAGAGAAAGTGATCCAGTGTGCCCTGCGGGGTCTCGCCGCGCTCGAACAGTCGATGCCCCAGGTGATTGAAGCGCAGGATGTCGGCGCCCATGCGCAGAAAGCGCGGGTTGAGCAGGTTGCGCCGCTGCGCGAACAGGGTGTTCAGGTCACTGCCGGCGTACTCCACGCCGTGGGGTTGCCGGGAACACGAGAATGACATGTCGGTCTGCTGGGTCGGCACGTCCAGGTCGCGGAACAGGCGCGTCAGCAGCGGGTAGTTGCGCTCGTTGTACACCACGAATCCGGTGTCGAGGTGAGTGGGGCCCTCCGGGTCGGGTACCTCGATGGTGTGGGCGTGACCGCCCAGTTCGGGCGCCGCCTCGAACAGACGCACCTGGTGGCGCGACTGCAGGATCCAGCTGCTGGCCAGGCCGGCGATGCCACCGCCGATGACAGCGATGCGAGAGGTGCTCATGACGACGGTTCCGATTCCATCAAGGGGTGATGTACATCTTATACAGGACCTGTACAATGCCTGTAAATGGGCGCCGTCCCGAATGCGGTGCAAAGAGGGCCTGGCATGGCCCGGGGTGTGGAGGGTGCAGTGATGCGCAGGGCGAGTCGGTTCCTTGTGGTGATAGGGCTGTTGTGGACAGGCCTGGCGTCTAGCGCGGCGGCGGGCGAGGCGGGGGCGCTGTGCCCCGCGAGCCTCGACTTCGAGATGCGTCCGCTGACCGCATCCGAACCCGTGCGTCTTTGCGAGCGCCATGCCGGTCAAGTGCTGCTGGTGGTCAATACGGCAAGCCAGTGCGGTTTCACCCCGCAATACGAGGGCCTGGAGGCGTTGAACGCGGAACTTCACGAGCAAGGGTTCAGTGTGCTGGGGTTCCCCTCGGGTGACTTCGCCGGGCAGGAATACGAGGACGAGGCCGATATCGCCGAATTCTGCCGCTCCAACTACGGCATCCAGTTCCCGATGTACGAGAAGGTGCATGCCTCGCGGCGTCACGCGGCGCCCGGTACGCTTTATCACTATCTGGGGACCGCGGCGGGCGAGTTTCCGTCCTGGAATTTCCACAAGTACCTGATCGGGCGCGACGGCGAGGTGCTGGCCTCGTTCGGCACACGGGTGACACCCGAAGACCGACGTCTGCGCGCCGCGATCGAGGCTGCCCTATGAACGACGTTGTCCAGGCCATGAGCGACTGGCCCCGCGAGGTGCGCGAGGCACTGGCGCGGTACGAGGTCGTGGCGATTACGTCGGGGTTGTCCGATGTGCGCGATGCCGAGGCGCTGCTGGAGGCGATGCTCCCGGGACGCTGGGTGCGCCTGGAGTGGGGCATGGGCTCTGCTCACAGCCGCGAGCAGTTTCATGCCCTGCAGCAGGCGACTGGAGCCGATGTGTTGCCCTATTTCGTTGCGCGGGACGGTGCAATCGGGGGGCTCCCCGAGTTGCGCGAATACCTCGGCGCGCGGGCTGTCGCGGCCGGGGCCAACCGAGGCCCGCGTGACGCCGCGGAACGGGCCGGGCAAACGCAACGGTCCCAGGAAGCCTTGGCACCGATGCTTCAGGTGCTGGGATACGGAGGGCTAATCCCCTTTGTGGCCCTGGGCATCGGGACGTGGATGGCCCAGCCGGAATGGCAGGTTTTCGCGCTCGAGGCCCTGGCGTTTTATGGTGCCGTTATCCTGTCGTTTCTCGGGGCGATCCACTGGGGGCTTTACCTGGCGGATCGCGAACACCGGGTGGGCCCGCTGTCGGCGCCCGTGTGGGCGGTGGTCCCGGCGATCCTCGCCTGGCTTACGTTGCTGCAACCGTTGCCCGAGGCACTGATGACCCTGGCCGTGCTGTTTCTGGGGGCGCTGTGGGTGGACCGCCTGAGCCTGCGTGGGCGGCCGTTGCCGCGTGGGTACCTGGGGATGCGCCTGGTGCTGACCGCGGGGGCCATCGTATCGCTGGCCTCTGGGCTGGCCGTTATCATGGGGCGCTGACGCGCCCGCACGCCCCAGGGAATGTCGAAGATGGCACAGAACAAGGACCTATCGATGCAAGCAGATGCCCGTACCGCGGACGAACCCGTGACCAGCGCCGCCGATGGGCGGCCGCTGCCGGCCCCCGAGGCGCTGGCCCGTCATTACCGCGAGATCCTCGCCGGCCTGAATGAAGACCCGAACCGCGAGGGCCTGCTGGATACGCCGATGCGGGCGGCCAAGGCGATGCAGTACCTGACCCGTGGCTATCACCAGGATCTCGACACGATCGTCAACGGGGCGTTGTTCAGCTCCGATAACGACGAGATGGTGCTGCTGCGCGATATCGAGCTGTACTCGCTGTGCGAGCATCACCTGTTGCCGATCATCGGCAAGGTGCATGTCGCCTACCTGCCGAATGGCAAGGTGATCGGCCTCTCCAAGATCGCGCGCATTGTCGATATGTTCGCCGCGCGCCTGCAGATCCAGGAAAACATGACCCGGCAGATCGCCGAGGCGTTGATGCAGGTCACCGATGCCAAGGGCGTGGGTGTGGTCGTGGACGCCAAGCACATGTGCATGACCATGCGCGGGGTGGAGAAGCAGCACTCCTCGATGGCGACGTCGGTGATGCTGGGTGCGTTCCGCAAGGATGCGCGCACCCGTCGCGAGTTCCTCAACCTGATCCACGGCTCTCGCGACTGAACCGCTGGCGGCGGCCTGTGCAGGGCCCTGAACCGGCGAACCGTCGTCGAGTGATTACATCGGGCGCAGCGGGATACCGAACGAGATGTAGTTGACCCCGGCCATGCGCAGGTGTCGCACATCCTGTGCGAGGCTATTCAGCAGGTACAGCCCCAGTTCGCGCAGGGACTGCTCGTCGTTGTGACCCCATTGCCGGGCCTTGCGCAGCGAGGCCTCGTCGACTTCGGCCGCCGCACTGCGGTCGATCATCTCCACCGCGAGGTGTTCGCCCTCGCGTTCCAGACGGACATCCACCGGGCGGCTGCGCCCCGGCTCGCTGGCGGCTTGTTCGGACAGGTGCATGAACACCTCTTCCAGGGCCACCTGCAGCTTGACGGACTGCTTCTCCGGCAGACTCAGGCTCTCGCCGAACTCCCGCGCCATGGCCTGGATCTGCGGCAGGGATTCGGCCTCGGGCGCGAAGGTGCTGTGGCGTCGTGGGCGCGGGCGCAGGTTGAAGATCAGGCTGATGGCGACCGCGACGGTGCCGCCGGTGGTCACGCTGTTGTTCATGAACGGCCCCAGCGCGTCCGGGATCAAGTGATGGAAGAACAACTGGTTCTGGAACAGGAAGCCGGTGGAGAACGCCACGCCGATGATCAGCCCGCTCTGGTAGCTCAGGCCGTCCTGTGCGCACAGGCGAATGCCGGCCACGAACAGCAGCGCCAGAAGGATCAGCAGGAAGGCTCCAAAGACCGGGCCGGGGAGCGAGATCATCACCATTTTGAGTTTGGGGATGAGTGCGACCAGGGCGAGGAAGCCGGCGAAGTAGTAGCCGACGCGCCGCGCAGCCATGCCGGTCAGCTCGATCGAGGACACGCCGATCCCGTAGGTGGTGTTTGGCAGCGTACCCAGGCCGCCGGCGATCATGTTGCCGACCCCGTCCGCATAGAGGCCGCCGCGCACGCGGTCGTAATCAACCTTGCGCGGGATCCGGTGGGAGTTGCGTTGCGCGACCATGGTGTCGCCCACCGACTCGACCGATCCGACCAGCGTGACGATGATGAAGGTCAGAAGTAGTGTGAACCAGGCGGTCGAGAACTCGAAGTTGAAGCCCGGCCATTCCAGTGGCGGCAGACCCAGCCAGGCGGCGTCCGCGACCCTGGAAAAGTCCGTGACGTTGAATGCAACCGCCACCGCGACGCCGACCCCGAGCCCGATGATGGGTGCCCAAAGGCGCAGCATGCGACCGCCGAAGATCGCCAGCAGGATGGTGAACCCGAGCGTAAACAGGGCGACGACCAGGGCGCGCCAGGTGCCCTCGTACTCGCCTTCTCCATGCATCATGTCGGCCGTGGACGGGATCACGGTCAGCACCAGCAGCATGATCACGACCCCGCTGACGGTCGGCGTTATGATGCGCCGGAACAGGCCCAGGTAGCGGGCGAACAGTAACTGTGCGGGTGCGGACAGGATGGCCAGCGTCGCGACCAGCGCCATGCCGCCGACCATGGCCGCCTCGATGCCGACGGCCAGATACGCGGTCGAGGTGCCCATGAAGATCAGGTAGCCCGAACCGACCGGCCCGACGCGACGAACCTGGACCAGCGTGGCGAGCGCACTGCCGATGAGTGCGGCAAAGACGGTCCACTGGGTGGCGGCCAGGTCGAGGCCGATGGTGCGCGCCAGAATCAGGGGCGCGAGGATAATGGTCGGGGCGACCAGGATCAGACTCTGAAGGGCGCTGAGCGCGCATTTCCCGATCGGCGGACGGTCATCCACCTCGTAGAGAATCTTCGATTGCGAGGATTCGGTCATTGCATCACCGCGTGGGGAGCACGAAAGCGCCGAATCGTATCAGGGTAAGGGGGGAGTGACCGCGCAGGCGTGAGTCAGGCGTTGGCCCGCGCCGACCCCGGTCGCGGGCCCAGGCAAAAAAAAGGCCCGGTGGGAGTCCGGGCCGAACGTTCAGACAACCGTGTGATGGAGTCTTCAAGTCTGAACGGCGGAACTGCGGCGGCCGTTGCCAGGCGCCGATCTTTCCGCTCTTGCCTCGGTAGACAGGGGTGTTGCCCACAGGTTCCTTTCGGATCCGGGTATCACGCCAACGCGTTCACATTTTGCGGGGCGTAGAATGAAATCCATGCGTGGAGTGGAACAGATTCCCTGGCTTTATGACGCCCTGATGGGGCTGGCGGACGCGCTTGGTTTCCGTGGCTGGCGCCGCCGTCTCGTCGCGGGGGCAGGGGGGCTCGTCCTCGAGCTGGGCTGTGGCACGGGCCGCAATCTTCCCCTGTATTCCGCCTCGACGCATGTCGTCGCGCTCGATCCAGACCTGGCGGCCCTGCGTCGGGCGCGCGAACGCGCGCCCGGGGCCCTTTTCGTGGTCGCCCGGGCCGAGGCATTGCCATTTGCCGATGCACGGTTCGACACGGTTGTGTCGGGGCTGGTGTTCTGTTCGGTTCAGGACCCGGAGCAGGGGCTGGCGGAGATCCGCCGTGTGCTGGGCACCGAGGGTCAGTTGCGCATGCTCGAGCATGTGCGGCACACGCGCCCGAGCCTGGCCTGGGTGCAGGATCGCGTGCAACCGACCTGGACCTGTGTGACCGGGGGTTGCCACCCGAACCGCGATACCGAGGCGGTGGTGGAGCGCGCCGGGTTCGTAATCGAGGCGGAGGATCGCGAGTCGCGCGGGGTTATGCGGCGGTTCGCCGCCCGCCCGGACCCGCTCGAGGCCGCACGCGCCGAAAAAACTTCACCCATGCCCTAAAGTCTGCGCACCACTGGCCGTCACCCGGAGTGAGTCGGGCCCGAAACGGCACACCGAGTCCCCGGGCGGGCCGGCTCCATATTCGAATCAGGAGCAGAAGATGGATGCCAGTGCGATTGCCAGCCAGGCCACGCAGATGAGCCAGCAGAACATCGCCGCGCAAAAGGATGTGGCGGTACAGAAAAAGGCCATGGAATCGGAAGAGATGGCGGCACAGGGCCTGTTGCAGGCCATGCCGAACATCAGCGAGATGCAGGCGACCTCCCAGGGCCTGCCCGACCACGTGGGCAATAACGTCGACACGACCGCCTGATTGCCCATACGGTCACTTGGGGAAGCTGGTTTCCCTTTACGCCCCGCCGGAGCGCCCCGGTGGGGTGTTTTCGTTTAAGGGGCCTGTAGGGCGCGCCGGATCAGGTGGTTTCGGAGGCCTCGGCGCGGGATTCCTCCGCGGCGGGCTCCGGCTCGGTCGCCGTGTGCTGGTCGATCCAGTTCTTGGCGGCGATCAGCAGGCCCATGGCCATGAACGCGCCCGGCGGCAGCAGGGCCAGCAGGAACCCGTGTTCGGACGGGTAGATCTGGATGGTCATCGCGTGCCCCCACTCGCCGAACAGCAGGTGGGCGTTGTCCATCAGCGTGCCCTGGCCCAGGACCTCGCGCAGCGCGCCCAGCGCAATCAGTACGCCGGTAAAGCCCAGCCCCATCATCAGACCGTCCAGCGCGGCGCGCGGGACCGAGTTGCGCGAGGCGAAGGCCTCCGCGCGGCCGATAATCGCGCAGTTGGTGACAATCAGCGGGATGAAGATGCCGAGGATCAGGAACAGGCCGTGGAACCAGGCGTTCATCGCCAGTTCGATCGCGGTCACGATGGAGGCGATGATCAGCACGTACACCGGGATACGGATCTCCGGACGGGCGTGGCGGCGGATCATCGAGACTAGGACGTTCGACAGCAGCAGCGTCAGGGTGGTCGCGATGCCCAGGCCGATGGCGTTGACCATCGTCCCGGAGATCGCCAGCAGCGGGCACAGGCCGAGCAGCTGGACCAGGCCCGGGTTGTTGTTCCACAGGCCGTCGCGAATGATGTCGGTCAGGGTCGGGTTCATCGGTCGTCCTGTTCCGAGTACATGGATCAGTCGTTCCCTATTGGTTCGACCACCGCACCTTCCTCTTCCTCCGGCGAGGTCGAGAGCAGGTCATCGCGATAGTTGTCGAAGTATTCCAGTGTGCGGCGGACGGCGCGAACCACCGCACGCGGGGTAATGGTGGCGCCGGTAAACTGGTCGAACACGCCGCCATCGCGGCGCACCGCCCAGTCGCCGGGCGAGGGGTCGCCCAGGGAGCGGCCCTCGAAGCCGTGGATCCAGTCGGAGCGTTCGGCCTCGATCGCGTCTCCCAGGCCCGGCGTCTCGCGGTGGCTGGAGACACGCACGCCCAGCAGTTCACCGTCGCGGTCCACGCCGATCAGCAGGTGGATGTCACCGCTGTAGCCGTCACGCGCGACCGCCGAGAACACGATGCCCATGACGTTGTCGTCTGCGTCGCGTGCGAACCACGCGGGCAGGTTGTCGCCGCCCAGACGCTCGTCACTCAGGGCCACTGCGTCGTGCACCGGATCATTGGCGTAATCGAGGTCGCCGGTGAGCTCCGCGATGCGGCTGCGGTTGACCTCCATGCGGTTGTCCGCGATGCGGGCCTCCGTGCCTTCCTGCACCAGCGCGACCAGACCCGCGCCGGCCGCCGCAAATCCGGCCAGCAGGACGGTGGCGATCAGGATGTCGCGCGGCTTCAGGTCAGGCACGACCGTCCCCTGACGGCGGCCCGCCGCGGGTGCGCCCGAAGATCCGCGGTCGTGTCAGGTGGTCGAGCGTCGGGGCGACCATGTTCATCAGCAGCACGGCGAACGCGACTGCGTCCGGGTAGCCACCCCAGGTGCGGATCACAAAGATCAGCACGCCGATCCCGGCGCCGTAGAGGATGCGACCCAGAGGGGTGGTGGACGCGGAGACCGGATCGGTGGCGATAAAAAAGGCCCCGATGATCACCGCCCCGGAAAACACGTGGAAGGCCGGCGAGGCGAACGAGTCCGGGTCCAGCAGCCAGAAGAAGCCGGCCGGGATGGCCACGCCCAGGATCACCGCCACCGGGATGTGCCAGTGGATGATCCGACGGAACAGCAGGTACAGCCCACCCAGCAGGAAGAAGTTGCCGACCCATTCCCAGCCGGTCTCGGTGAAGCTTCCGAACAGCGGGCTGGCCGTGATCTCGCCAACCGTGCGCCCGGAGACCAGCCCCTCGCGCATCGCGTCGAGCGGGGTGGCGCGCGTGACCGCGTCCCACGCCTGGGCGCCGGGGAGACTGCCGGTCAGGACCGTCTGCAGGGTCTGCAGCAGGGTGAGCGGGGATTCCGGCAGCGTGCTGGGGGCCGGCCAGAGCGCCATTTCGCGCGGGAACGAGACCAGCACGACGACATAGCCGACCATTGCGGGGTTGAACGGGTTGTAGCCCAGCCCGCCGTACAGGTGCTTGGCGACAATGATCGCGAATGCAATACCGATTAACGTGACCCAGAACGGCGCCAGTGGCGGGATCGCCAGCGCGAACAGCCAGCCGGTGACGATCGCGGAGTTGTCCGCCAGTGTGGCCATGACGGGCCGCTTGCGCGCGGCGACCATCGCCGCCTCGAAGGCCACGGCGAACAGCACGCCCAGCAGGACGTTGACCAGTACACCCCAGCCGAAGAACCAGGTCATCGCCAGGGTCCCGGGCACCAGCGCCATCAGCACCTGCTGCATCACGCCGCCCACGGAGTGCGCGGGGATCACGTGCGGCGAGGATTGCGTGCGAAAGCGCATCAGCGGTCGTCCCTGTCGCGGGTGTCGTTCGTCGTGGAGGTTTCCTCGCGGGTCGTCTCCGATCCGGGTGCCTGATCGCTACCCTTCGCGGACTCTTCCGCACGGGCGGCCTTTTTCTTCTGGGCGCGTTCCAGTGCCGCCTGGATCGCGGCCTGCTTGTCGCCGTCGGCTTCCTTGTTCTTCAGAGCGGCCTTTTTCTTCGCCAGGCGTTCGGCCTTCTCGCGCTCCTCGCGTTCGATGCGTTCCTGGCGGAATTCGTAGCGTTCGCGCGCGATGTCCGACTTGTGGCGTTCCTTCTCCCGCGCCCAGATCTCGTTCTTGGCATAGCGGTAGTACTGGACCAGCGGGATGTTGCTGGGGCAGACATAGGCGCAGCAGCCGCATTCGATGCAGTCGAACAGCCCGTAGTCCTGGATCGCGTCGAAGTCTTTTGCTTTCGCCTGCCAGTAGAGCTGCTGCGGCAGCAGCTGGGCGGGGCAGACGGCCGCGCACTCGGCGCAGCGGATGCAGGGCATGACCGGGCCGGGGTCAGGCGTGTCCTGGGGGCGCGTGGCGAGCAGGCAGTTGGTGGCCTTGATCACAGGAATGGAGTCGTCGTGGACCGCGAAGCCCATCATCGGGCCGCCCATCACCAGCCGGTCCACGCCTTCGGCATAGCCGCCGGCCGCCTCGATCACGTCGGCGAACGGGGTGCCGAGCAGGGCTTCCACATTGCGCGGGTGTTTCACACCGGGGCCGGTGACGGTGACGATACGCGACAGCAGCGGTCGGCCCTGGATCACCGTGTCGCAGATCGCCTTGAAGGTGCCCGGGTTGTGGCAGACCATCCCGAGATCCGCGGGCAGGCCGCCGCTCGGGACCTCCTGGCCGGTCAGTACCTTGATCAGCTGGCGTTCGCCCCCGGTGGGATAGATCGAGGGGACCGATACCAGCTCGATCAGGTCGCGCAGCTCGGGGGGCAGGGTCTCGGTCAGCGAGCGCATCGCCTCCGGCATGTTGTCCTCGACCGCGAACAGCACCCGCTCCACGCCCAGCAGGCGGGCGGTGATGCGAATCCCCTCGAACACCGCCTCGGGAGCGGTGCGCAGCAGCATGTCGTCGGCGCTGATGTAGGGTTCGCACTCCGCCCCGTTGACCACCAGCGTATGGATGCGCTGGCCGGCGCGCGGGTTCAGTTTGACTGCCGTGGGGAAGGCCGCGCCACCCAGTCCGACGATCCCGCCGGCACGCAGGCGCTGGCGCAGCGCACGCAGGTCGCGGGTATCCCAGTCCAGCCAGGGCTCCATGCGGGCATCGCCCCAATCGTCGTGCCCATCGGGCTCGATCACCACGCAGGGGGCATCAAGGCCCGAGGGATGAGGGACCGGGTACAGGTCGATATCGACCACCTTGCCGGAGGTGGGCGCGTGCACGTGCGCGGCGATGTAGCCCTTGGACTGACCGATGCGCTGGCCCTTGGTGACGTGATCGCCGACCTGGACACAGGCCTCGGTCGCCTCGCCGATATGCTGGCCGAGCGGAACGGTCAGTTTCGCAGGCACACCCATCACCAGCACCGGCTCGGCGGTACTGGCGTCGGTCTCGTCGGCCAGTTTCAGGCCTCCATGGAAGCGGTGCAGCTGCATTGGCGTATTCTAACGTTTCGCGGAACCCCGGCTTAGCGGGAGCTCCGCGAGCCTTCTGCAAGAGCGTGTATGGGCCGCTCGATAGGCGAGGGTTCCGGTTCCGCCCAGCGCCATTCGGTGATGTCGGTCTGCACCGGGACCATCTCGATGCAGTCGACCGGGCAGGGCTCGATGCACAACTCGCAGCCGGTGCACTCCTCCTCGATGACGGTGTGCATCTGCTTGGCTGCGCCGAGGATCGCGTCCACCGGGCAGGCCTGGATGCACAGGGTGCAACCGATGCAGATGTTCTCGTCGATGACCGCGACGGCCTTTTCCTGTTCCTCTTCTTCCAGCGGGGTCGGCTCGCGGTCCAGCAGATCCGCCAGGGCCTGCACCGTGGCCTGGCCGCCGGGGGGGCAGCGGTTGATGTCGGCCTCGCCGGCGGCGATCGCCTCCGCGTAGGGGCGGCAGCCGGGGTAGGAGCACTGGCCGCACTGCGTCTGGGGCAGCAGGGCGTCGATCTGGTCGACGACCGGGTCCGCCTCGACACGAAAGCGCTGCGCGGCAAAGCCGAGGACCAGCCCGAACGCGGCGGCCAGGCCCCCGATCGCGAGAATGGCGTAGACGACACTCACAGCCGCACCAGCCCCGAGAAGCCCATGAATCCCAGCGACATCAGGCCCGCCGTGACCATGGCCACCGCGCTGCCGCGAAAGACCACGGGCACGTCCGCGACCGCGATGCGTTCGCGAATGGCGGAAAACAGGATCAGTACCAGGGAGAAGCCGACCGCGGCGCCAAAGCCGTACAGCGCGGACTCGACGAAGTTGTGGGCCTCCTGGACGTTCAGCAGGGCCACGCCCAGCACCGCGCAGTTGGTCGTGATCAGCGGCAGGAAGATCCCCAGCACGTTGTACAGAAGCGGGCTGGTCTTGCGCACCACCAGCTCGGTGAACTGCACCACCGCCGCGATCACCAGTATGAAGGCGATCGTGCGCAGGTATTCGAGCCCGAGCGGGAGCAGCAGATATTCGTTAATGACGTAGGAGCTGACCGCAGACAACGTCAGCACGAAGGTCGTGGCCAGGCCCATGCCAGTGGCCGTCTCGACCTTGCGCGAGACCCCCATGAACGGGCACAGGCCCAGAAACTTCACCAGTACGAAGTTGTTCACGAGGATCGTACTGATGAGGATCAGGACGTATTCCACGTTAATTCCGAGTCGTCAGGTCAACAAAATAGTATCAGGGACCGCTAATCCCGACTCAACCCTTCCGGATACGGGTGATCTGAATGCCCCCGCCCCTTTGGGAACGGGCTTGTCCTCGAGGCCTTTGTAATGGCCAGGCTCTGGCCGGAGGCATTCGCGCCCAGGCCCGCTCCTGCAGATTGGTCCCCCGCAGGCCGATCGCGCCCTGTTATCAGTTTAGCGGTCTGTCGGGATGAGCGAGTCCAGGCTGCGCAGCGAGTGATCGTCTGAAGCGGCCGGGTCGGCGAAGGGTCGGGCAGTCTGCAGCCAGGCCTGGTGTGCGGCGTCCAGCTCCTCGCCGCGCATGGACAGCAGCATGATGGCCTCCGGGGCGACGCCGATTTCGTCTGCCAGACGGCGGTAGCTGCCGGCATCGCGCCGACCCCCGATGCGGGTATCGAACAGACCGGCCAGGCGCTGTTCGACTTCGGGGCGCGGGCCGTGGCGCAGCCAGTCGCGCTGCACCGGCGCCGGGCTCGCGCCGAAGCTGTACAGGGCCACCCCGGCATCGTCCAGCGCCATCAGGGTGCGGGCCGTGTCGTCCGACAGCTCCGGGCGCAGCATCGAGGCCTCCAGGGCGTCGGCCCAGATCAGCCCCTGTAGCTGGCGCAGAGGCGTGATGTCCTGTCCGCCGCGGATCCAGGCGCGGATCTGCGCGAGCAGCCCGTCGACGTCCAGCTCGCGCCCGGAATAGGCGAGGATGTCCGCCAGCACGCGCTGCACCGCGGTGCTCTCCGCGTGACGCTCGAGGAAGCCCGGCAGGGCCTCCAGGGAGTAGGGCTCAAGCGTGTCGCGCAGCACGCCGGGCGGTGCCAGCACCCCCTCGAAGGCGAGGATCAGGGCCTGGGGCGCGGGATTCGGTGACTTGTTCATCGGCTCATCTGGTGCGCGAGCGTTTCGCACTGGAACATGAATTCGAAGGCCTCGACCCGGTGCAGCGCCAGCTCCACGCTTGCGCCCCAGGTGTAGAGCCCGTGGCCGCCGATCATGAAACCGGCGAGGTTGGGCTCGCGGCTCATCGCGGCATCGACGCGTGCGGCGAGCTGCTGCACATCGGGCTCGTTCGCGAAAACGGGCAGGTTCAGGCCCCGGGAGGGGTTTTCCACCCCGGGCAGTTCGCGCAGGACCTCGTAGTCGCGCAGGGCGAGCGTGCCGGGGAACTGACGCGACAGGACCGTCGCATGCACCGAGTGCGTATGCAGCACCGCCCCCAGCTGGGGGTCGTGGCGGTACATGATGATGTGCAGGAAGGTCTCCGGGGCGGGCTCTTCGGTCCCGGCCACCACGTGTCCGTCGAGATCGACCACCAGGAAGTCATGGCGGTCGAGGAAGCTCTTCTCGCGATTGGGCGCGGTGACGGCGATATGCCGGTCGTCCAGGCGCGCGGAGAAGTGCCCGGTGCGCGCGGGCAGCCAGCCGCGCGCCGAGAGATCACGTCCTGCTTCGGCCAGCAGGCGTACCTGTGCCTGGAATTCGGGGCTTTGGTCCATGCGTCCGGGTATCGGCAAAAGAGCGGCAGCTTACGCGAGCCGTGGGTGCAAATCCATGACGCCGGCGGCCTATTTTACCCGCATGCCGGGCTGGGCGCCGTCGTCCGGGTGCAGGATGTACAAATCCGAGCCGCCGGGACCAGCGGCCAGGACCATGCCCTCGGATACGCCAAAGCGCATCTTGCGCGGCGCGAGATTGGCCACCATTACGGTGTGCCGGCCGACCAGGTCCTCCGGTGCGTAGGCCGACTTGATGCCGGCAAACACCTGGCGCGTCCCGGAACCGATATCCAGCGTCAGCTTGAGCAGCTTGTCCGCGCCTTCCACGTGCTCGGCGTTGGCGATGCGCGCGATGCGCAGGTCGACCTGGGCAAAGGTGTCGAAGTCGATGGTGTCGGCGATGGGGTCCACGTTGGCTTCCGCTTTGTTGTCTGGGGTGGTGGTCGATTCGGTAGCGGCCAGGGTCGCCTTCGAGGCCTCCAGCAGCTTCTCCACGGTCTCGCCCTCGATGCGCGTCATCAGCGGCTTGAACTTCTCGATCGAGTGGCCGACCAGTGGCGCGCGCGTATCCCAGGCCAGGCTGTCCAGGCGCAGGAAGGCCGCGGCGTCGGCCGCCAGCTTCGGCAGGACCGGGGCGAGGTAGACGATCAGGATGCGGAACAGGTCCAGTCCCTGGGTGGAGATGGCCTGCACCTCGGCCTCGCGGCCTTCCTGCTTCGCCAGCACCCAGGGCTGGGCCTCGTCGATGTACTGGTTGGCCTGGTCGGCCAGCGCCATGATGCGGCGGATGGCCTGGGCGTATTCGCGCTTCTCGAAGGCTTGGGCGATGGCCTCGCCCTCGGCTACGAAGGCCTCGTGCAGGTCCGGGCGCGGCAGTTCGGCCGCGAGTTCGCCGTGCGAACGCTTGGTGATGAAGCCGGCACAGCGGCTGGCGATGTTGACCAGCTTGCCGACCAGATCGGAGTTCACGCGCTGGACGAAGTCGTCGAGGTTGAGGTCGAGATCATCGACCCCGGCGCCCAGCTTGGCCGCCAGGTAGTAGCGCAGGGACTCGGGGTTCAGGTGGTCCAGGTAGTCGCGGGCGCGGATAAAGGTCCCGCGCGACTTGGACATCTTCTGGCCGTTGACGGTCAGGAAGCCGTGGCAGAACACCGCCGACGGGGTGCGGAAACCCGCGCCATGGAGCATCGCCGGCCAGAACAGGGTGTGGAAGTAGGCGATGTCCTTGCCGATAAAGTGATACAGCTCGGCGTCCGAGTCCGCGCCCCACCAGGCGTCGAAGTCCAGGCCCTGCTTTTCGGCGTAGGCGCGAAAGCTCGCCATGTAGCCGATCGGGGCGTCCAGCCAGACATAGAAGTACTTGCCCGGGGCGTCGGGGATCTCGAAGCCGAAATAGGGGGCGTCGCGCGAGATGTCCCAGTCGGTCAGGCCCGCGTCGAACCACTCGTCCAGCTTGTTGCGGATCGCGTCCTGCAGGCGGCCGGAGCCGGTCCATTCGCGCAGGAAGGCCTCGAAGTCGCCGAGCTTGAAGAAGTAGTGCTCGGACTGGCGGGACTCGGGACGGGCGCCGCTGATCGCGGAGACCGGGTCTTTCAGGTCCAGCGGGCTGTAGGTTGCGCCGCAGGCCTCGCAGGAGTCGCCGTACTGCTCTTCGGCGCCGCAGTTCGGGCAGGTGCCCTTGATGAAACGGTCGGGCAGGAACATCCCGGCCTCGGGATCATAGGCCTGGTCGATCGTGCGCGTCTCGATGTGTCCAGCATCGCGCAGCGCGGTGTAGATGTGGGCGGCGAGCTCGCGGTTCTCGTCCGAGTGGGTCGAGTGGTAGTGGTCGAAATCGACCAGGAACTCGCTGAAGTCGGCCTCGTGTTCCTGACGCACCCGCGCGATCAGCTCCTCGGGCTCGATGCCCTCGGCGCGGGCCTTCAGCATGATCGGCGTGCCGTGGGCGTCATCCGCGCAGACATAGATCACCTCGTGGCCGCGTGCACGCTGAAAGCGCACCCAGATGTCGGTCTGGATGTACTCGACCAGGTGTCCCAGATGGATCGGCCCGTTGGCATAGGGCAGGGCGCTGGTGACCAGGATCTTGCGCGGCGTGTCAGTCATCGTCGGGTCCGTGCGTCGGTAGCGGCGGGCGGTGGAATGCAGGGGCGCTATTGTCGGGGCTGCCTGCCGGGTTGTCGAGGCGCATAAAGACCGTCATAGGCTTTTCCACAGAAGCTGTGGATAACTCTGTGGGCAACCCAGTGGAATTCATCGTCAGGCCTTGTCACGCAAGGGCCTTGTACAGATTGGTCAAAAAACGTTCAATTTGTTTTTATTCCGAATAAACAAATAGATGCGATCTTTTTGTGTACTGCTTTCGGCCTTTTGGCTGCTATCTGGGGCGTTTTCAGGGCCAGTGGAGGTTCATGTGTATAAAACTCGCTGAGAGGGGTTGACAGATCGTTGAGGACCCCTCTTGTGGCATGGGGCAAAGGACTGGCCAGTGGTGGTGCCATTGGCGTGCCGATTTGCGCCCAGTAGAATCGCGCGATTACTCCCAACTGTCGGATGGAACGAACGCCATGGCCGAACTCTCACGCGAGCAGATCGAAAACGCCCTGAAGACCGTTCAGGACAAGTACCTGGAGCAGGACTTGGTGGCCGCCGGTGCGGTCAAGGACATCCGTGTGGAGGGCGCACGGGCGGCCATCACTCTTGAGATGGGCTACTCCGCGAGCGGCTATCACGACGAGCTGCGCGCTGCGATTCAGGGCGCGCTGGCCGGCGTGGCCGGGCTGGAGTCCTCGGAGGTGACGATCACCACCAAGGTGACCGCCCACGCGGTGCAGAAGAGCCTGAAGCCGATGCCCGGCATCAAGAACATCATCGCCGTGGCCTCCGGCAAGGGCGGGGTGGGCAAGTCCACCACCGCGGTCAATCTGGCGCTGGCGCTGGCCGCTGAAGGGGCGCAGGTCGGCATCCTGGATGCGGACATCTATGGCCCGAGCCAGCCGCGCATGCTGGGCATCAAGGACCGCCCGGAGTCGAAGGACGGCAAGTCCATGGAGCCGCTGGAGCGCCACGGCGTGCAGGCGATGTCCATCGGCTTTCTGATTGACGAGGACACGCCGATGATCTGGCGTGGCCCGATGGTCACCCAGGCCCTGGAGCAGCTGCTGAACGAGACCAACTGGAAGGATCTTGACTACCTGGTGATCGACCTGCCGCCGGGCACCGGCGACATCCAGCTGACCCTGTCCCAGAAGATCCCGGTCTCTGGCGCGGTGATCGTTACCACCCCGCAGGACATCGCGCTGCTGGACGCGCGCAAGGGCCTGCGCATGTTCGAGAAGGTCGAGGTGCCGGTACTGGGCATCATCGAGAACATGAGCATCCACATCTGCTCCAACTGCGGGCACGAGGAGCACATCTTCGGCCAGGGCGGGGCCGAGAGCATGGCCGAGGAATATGGTGTGGACATGCTGGGCGCGCTGCCGCTGGATATCCGCATTCGCGAGCAGGCGGATGGCGGTGAACCGACCGTGATCGCCGATCCGGACGGCCGCATCGCGGAGATCTACCGCGAGATTGCCCGTCGCACGGGCGCCAAGCTCGCGGAGCAGGCGAAGGATTACAGCAGCAAATTCCCCAACATCGTCATCCAGAACAACTGATCCGGCGATCACAACCAGGGACAGGGCAGATGAGCATCAAGTCGGACCGCTGGATCCGGGAGATGGCCGAGACGAAGGGCATGATCGAGCCCTTCGAGCCCGGTCAGGTCCGCTATCACGACGAGCAGCGCATCGTCTCCTACGGCACGTCCAGCTACGGCTATGACGTGCGCTGCTCGGACCATTTCAAGATCTTCACCAACATCAACTCGAGCATCGTCGACCCCAAGGGCTTCGACGAGGGCAGCTTCGTGGATGTGCATTCGGATGTCTGCATCATCCCGCCCAACTCGTTCGCGCTGGCGCATACGGTGGAGTACTTCCGCATCCCGCGTGATGTGCTGACGATCTGTCTCGGCAAGTCGACCTACGCGCGCTGCGGCATCATCGTGAACGTGACTCCGCTGGAACCCGAGTGGGAAGGCCATGTGACGCTGGAGTTCTCCAACACCACGCCGCTGCCGGCCAAGATCTACGCCAACGAGGGCGTGGCGCAGATGCTGTTCCTGCAGTCCGACGAGGTCTGCGAGACCTCCTACAAGGACCGCGGCGGCAAGTACCAGGGCCAGCGCGGCGTGACGCTCCCGCGCACCTGACGTTCTGTCCATACGCTCACCAGGAGACCCGCCATGCGTATCGTGATCGCGCTGGGCGGAAACGCCCTGCTGCAACGCGGCGAGACGCCGTCGGCCGAGGCCCAGCGGCGCAACGCCCGTGCCGCGGCGCGGGCCATCGCCGATGTCGCAAACGAGCACGAGGTCGTCGTGACTCATGGCAATGGCCCGCAGGTGGGGCTGCTCGCCAGTCAGGCGGAGGCCGATTCCATCCACTGGCCGCTGGATGTGGTCGGCGCCGAGAGCCACGGGATGATCGGCTACATCCTGGCGCAGGAACTGCACAACGCCCTGGGCCATGACCGGATCGCCAGCCTCCTGACGCAGACCGAAGTGGATCCGGACGATCCGGCATTTTCCTGCCCCGAGAAGTTCATTGGTCCGGTATGGGATGAATCCCGGGCGCGCGCGCTGGCCGAGGAGCGCGGCTGGGATATCGCCCGCGACGGCGACGGCTGGCGTCGCGTGGTCGCCTCGCCGGAGCCGCGGAAGGTACTGGGCGTGGAGGCCGTGCGGGCCCTGGTCGACGGCGGGTCCCTCGCGATCTGCGCGGGGGGCGGCGGCGTACCGGTCGCGCGCGACGACGAAGGCCGGCTGTACGGCATCGAGGCGGTGGTGGACAAGGACCTGACCGCCGCACGCCTCGCAGTGGAACTGGGCGCGGACTGGCTGTTGATGCTGACGGACGTCGACGGCGTCTACTGGAACTGGGGCGAGCCCGATGCCACGCGGCTGAAGGCATTGCTGGTCAGCGCGGTCGACCCCGCATCGTTCCCGGCCGGCTCGATGGGCCCGAAGATGGAGGCCGCCCGGCGCGTGGCCGATCAGGGTGCCCGGGCCGGGATCGGGGCACTCGAGGACGCCACCGCGATTATTGCGGAGCAGGCCGGGACGCGGATACTGCCGGTGGGGGCGGGGTAGCCCGCGTCGCGCGGGAATCAGCGTCTCGCCGTGGTGGATTGTTGCCAAGCCATTGGCGCCACGGCAAGCTCGCCAGTTCACGCCCCTGTCTCGCAAGGATGAACACTATGTACCGCCATGCCCGCATCACTGGATTTTTCGTTCTGTCGGTTGCCGCCACGCTTGTGCTGGTCGGCTGCGGGGGCGAGGAAGAAGAGATGAACCCGCCGCAAGGGCTGGAACAGCAGATGGCGCCGCAGGACATGTCCAGCGACGATGCCCGCCGCCCGACCAATCCTGGTCTGCCCGCGGCGGACGTGAAGAAGTCGGACGACTGAAGGCTGTCTGCACGACGCTGGGTCCCCTCCCGGGGTGGCTTTTCCGCACCCCGGTGCTGGGAAAAATCGTCATTTCATATTAGGATGTTGGGCTATTTTGATTCCTGCTGGGTCATCCCGCCACGATCACGCACGAGCCCTTAGGTAAGGAAGTCGACCACCATGTCCGAGACCTCAAGTTCCTCCACCGCCATCACCGGCGCCGAAATCTTCTGCCGCAGCCTGCAGGCCGAGGGTGTCGATGTCGTATTCGGGTATCCCGGCGGGGCGGTACTGCACATCTATGATGCGCTGTATCGCCAGGACAAGGTCTCGCACGTACTGGTGCGCCACGAGCAGGGCGCGGTGCACGCGGCCGAGGGCTATGCCAAGTCCTCCGACAAGCCGGGTGTCGCGCTGGTGACTTCCGGTCCCGGTGCGACCAACGCGATTACCGGCATTGCCGACGCCTATATGGATTCGGTGCCGCTGGTGGTGTTCACCGGCCAGGTGCCGACCAGCCTGATCGGCAACGACGCCTTCCAGGAAGTGGATACCGTGGGGATTACCCGCCCCTGCGTGAAGCACAACTTCCTGGTCAAGGACGTGAAGGACCTGGCGACCACCATCAAGAAGGCCTTTTACGTGGCGACTACGGGTCGTCCGGGCCCGGTGGTCGTGGATATCCCGAAGGATGTGACCGCGGCGAGCTGCGAGTTCGAGTATCCCGAGTCCATCCACATGCGCTCGTACAACCCGACCTTTGGCGGCTATACCGGCCAGATCGACAAGGCGGTGGACCTGATCCTGTCGGCGAAGCAGCCGATGATCTACACCGGCGGCGGCGTGATTCTGGGGCGTGGCTCCGAGGCACTGACCGAGTTCACCCGCAAGCTGGGTTACCCGATCACCAACACCCTGATGGGCTTGGGCGGCTATCCGGCGTCGGACAAGCAGTTCCTCGGCATGCTGGGCATGCATGGTACCTACGAGGCCAACATGGCCATGCACCACGCCGATGTGCTGATCGCGATCGGCGCGCGCTTTGACGACCGCGTGACCGGCAACATCGAGAAGTTCTGCCCGCACGCGAAGATCGTGCATGTCGATGTCGATCCGTCCTCGATCTCCAAGAACGTGAAGGTCGATGTGCCGATCGTGGGTGAAGTGGAGCCGGTGCTGCGCGCGTTGATCAAGGCGCTGGACGCCGCCAAGGCGAAGCCGGATCCCGAGGCGCTGGACGCCTGGTGGAAACAGATCGGCGAGTGGCAGTCACAGGACTGCCTGAAATACGACCGCGACTCCGAACTGATCAAGCCACAGTATGTGGTGCAGAAATTCTGGGAGCTGACGCAGGGCGATGCCTTTGTGACCTCCGACGTCGGCCAGCACCAGATGTGGGCGGCGCAGTTCTACGGCTTCGACAAGCCCAACCGCTGGATTAACTCGGGTGGCCTGGGGACGATGGGCGTGGGCCTGCCGTTCGCGATGGGCGTGCAGTTCGCGCACCCGGACGCGACGGTCGGCTGCATCACCGGCGAGGCCAGCATCCAGATGTGCATCCAGGAGCTGTCGACCTGCTACCAGTACCAGCTCCCGATCAAGATCCTGAACCTGAACAACCGCTATCTGGGCATGGTCCGGCAGTGGCAGGAGTTCTTCTATCAGGGGCGCTACGCGATGTCCTACATGGACGCCCTGCCCGACTTCGTGAAGCTGGCCGAGGCCTATGGCCACGTCGGCATGCGCATCGACAAGCCGGGCGACGTCGAGGGTGCGATCAAGGAGGCCCTCGCGCAGAAGGAACGCCTGGTGTTTTTGGACTTCATTACGGATCAGTCCGAGAACGTCTATCCGATGATCCCGGCCGGCGCCGGCCAGAACGAAATGATCCTGGTCTGAACCGGGTACAGGGAAGAGCCGTATGCGTCATATCATCAGTGTCCTGCTGGAAAACGAATCCGGTGCCCTCTCAAGGGTGGCCGGCCTGTTCTCCGCGCGTGGCTACAACATCGAATCGCTGACCGTCGCGCCGACCGACGACCCGTCGCTGTCGCGCATGACCATCGTCACCAGTGGCTCCGACGAGATCGTCGAGCAGATCACCAAGCAGCTGAACAAGCTGGTCGACGTGATCAAGCTGCTGGACATGACCGCTCACCCGCACATCGAGCGCGAGATGGCGCTGATCAAGGTGCGCGTCGGCGAGGCGGCCGACCGTGAAGAGGTCAAGCGCCTGACCGATATCTTCCGCGGTCGCATCATCGACGTGACCCAGCAGACCTACGTGATCGAGATCACCGGCGAGGGCTCCAAACTGGATGCCTTCCTCGAGGCGGTCTCGCCGTTTCCGGTGCTGGAGGTCGTGCGTTCGGGTGTGATGGGCATCGCCCGCGGCGACGTCGCGCTGCAGCTGTAATCGTCTTCGCTTTCGTCCGTGCCGGCCGGGCACGGGCTTTTAATTCGTCATCGGCCCCCTGTCGGGGCCTGTTGCCAAGGAAATGACTGCCATGAATCTGTATTACGACAAAGACGCCGACCTCTCCATCATCCAGGGCATGAAGGTCGCGATCATCGGCTACGGCTCGCAGGGTCACGCCCATGCGAACAACCTGAAGGACTCCGGCGTGGACGTGACCGTGGGTCTGCGCGACGGTTCCGCCTCGCGCGCCAAGGCCGAGGAGGCCGGACTTAAGGTCGCCGATGTCGACGCCGCGACCGCTGGCGCCGACCTGATCATGGTGCTGGCCCCGGACGAGTATCAGGCGGCCCTGTACCGCGACGTCCTGGAACCCAACCTGAAGCAGGGCGCGACCCTGGCCTTCGCCCACGGCTTCGCGATCCACTACAACCAGATCGTTCCGCGCAAGGACCTGGACGTGATCATGATCGCGCCCAAGGCCCCGGGCCACACCGTGCGCTCCGAATTCGTGCGTGGCGGCGGTATCCCCGACCTGATCGCGATCCAGCAGGACGCCTCCGGCAAGGCCCGTGACATCGCGATGTCCTACGCCTCCGCGATCGGCGGCGGCCGCACCGGCATCATCGAGACGACCTTCAAGGACGAGACCGAGACCGACCTGTTCGGCGAGCAGGCCGTGCTTTGCGGCGGTGCGGTGGAACTGGTCAAGGCTGGTTTCGAGACACTGACCGAGGCCGGCTACGCCCCGGAGATGGCCTACTTCGAGTGCCTGCACGAGCTCAAGCTGATCGTCGATCTGATGTACGAGGGCGGCATCGCCAACATGAACTACTCGATCTCCAACAATGCGGAGTACGGGGAATACGTGACCGGTCCGCAGGTGATCAACGAAGAGTCGCGCTGGGCGATGCGCGAGGCGCTGAAGAACATCCAGAATGGCGAGTACGCCAAGCAGTTCATCCTGGAAGGCGCGATGAACTACCCGTCGATGACCGCCAACCGCCGCCTGAACGCGGCCCACGAGATCGAGCAGGTGGGCGAACGCCTGCGTGCGATGATGCCGTGGATCAAGGCCAACCAGCTGGTCGACAAGTCCCGCAACTGATCCGTCGGGGCGGCCCGGGGCGCAGGCCCCGGGTCGCGCACCCGCGCCCCCCTCCGAGAACCCCATGCTGTTTCCGCTTGCCCCCGAAGGCCGTGTGTTCGTGATCATCTCCGCCTGGATGGCGGTGATCTCACTGCTGGTCGGGGAGGCGGAGCTGGGCCTGTTCATGGTGCTGCTGACCGTGGCGCTGATGGGGCTTTTCCGTGATCTGCGGCGCAAGGCGGCGGCCCCCGCGCTGGGCGTGATTGCTCCGGCCGATGGCACGGTGGAGGCGATCGACGAGACGACCGATCCGTTTACCGGCGAGCCCGCCCGGCGCATCCGCATTCGCCAGCGGCGGCTGGGGGAATACAACGTCCATGCCCCGCAGGAATCGAAGGTGGTGGAGCGAATCTGGCCGGGGAAGGAGACGGATAGCCCGCCGGATGCGCAGCTCGATCACCGGCTGGCGTTTGCGCTGGCGACCGACGAGGGTACGCGCCTGACGCTCGCCCTGTCGGTCAATCACTGGCCGCGCATGATCCGCCTGCAGAATGTGGTGCCCGGCAATCGACTCGGGCGCGGCAAGCGCATGGGTTTTGCCGGATTCGGTGCTACCTTCGAGGTCTGGCTACCGGCCGGGTCGCAGGTTATGGCCCAGGTCGGCCAGAAGGTTCTGGCGGGCTCCACCGTGATCGGGGGTCTGCCGGAGGCCAGTGGCGACGAGGAAGCGACCGTGGAGGTGCTGGAGTGACGCCGGATGACGAGGGATCAAGCGACATCGACGAGATGAACGGGGCCGACGAGCGGCACGAGGGCCGTGCCCGGCGTCGCCGCGGGATCTTTCTGCTGCCCAACCTGTTCACGACCGGGGTGCTCTTCTCCGGCTTCTTCGCGATTGTCTCCGCGATCAATGGCGAGTTTACGACCGCCGCGATCGCAGTGTTCGTGGCCATGGTCCTGGATACCCTGGATGGCCGCGTGGCGCGGATGACGGACACGCAAAGCGAGTTCGGGGCGCAATACGACTCGCTTTCCGACCTGGTCTCCTTCGGCGTGGCCCCGGCCCTGGTCGTGTACCTGTGGCAGCTGCAGGACCTGGGCAATCTCGGCTGGGTGGCGGCCTTCTTCTTTGCCACGGCCGCGGCATTGCGTCTCGCGCGCTTCAACAGTCGTCTGGCCGTCGTCGACAAGCGTTTCTTTCAGGGGCTGCCGAGCCCCGCTGCCGCTGCACTGGTGGTCGGGATGGTCTGGGTGCTGGAGGATCTCGGCATTCCGGCGGACCTGGCCGATCCGTACGTAGTCGCAATCCTGATCGTAACGGTTCTGGCGGGTGCGGGGATGGTCAGCAATCTGACCTACTTCAGCTTCAAGGACATGGACTTCAAGCATCGGGTGCCCTTCCTGGCGATTGTCGGAGTGGTGGGCGCACTGATGCTGCTGGCGCTGGATCCGCCCAAGGTCCTTTGGGCGGGTTTCGTGGTCTATGCCCTCTCCGGGCCCTTGCTGACACTGGAACGCTGGCGCCGCCATCGGCGTCGTACGCCCTCGGGGGACTGAGGCGTGGAACTGTCGGCGCGCAAACGCCGTATTCTGGCCGACATGGGGATCCCCGTCTGGCGTGCCCGGGACGGCGCCTTACCGGGCGTGCCGGTGGCAGCCCCGGTCGCCGAGCCTCCCGCTGCGCCGCTAATGACCGAGGCCGAGTCGGCCCAGGCACCCGGCGCGCCCTCGGAGACATCCGAGCCGCTCGTGTCCCCCGCGGACGTGCCGGAGGAAGGCGGGGTCGCGGTATTGGACTGGCCAGAGCTCGAAGCCCGCGTGCGCGAATGCACGGCCTGCGCCGAACTCGCGGCCCAGCGTACGCAGACCGTGTTCGGCGTGGGCGATCGCCGTGCCCGGTGGCTGTTCGTGGGCGAGGCCCCGGGGGCCGAGGAAGACCGCCGGGGCGAGCCGTTTGTCGGGCGTGCCGGCCAGTTGCTGGACAGCATGCTCGCCGCGCTGGGGCTCGATCGCGGGCAGGATGTCTTTATCGCGAATGTCCTCAAATGTCGCCCGCCGAACAACCGCGACCCCAGTCCGGACGAGTCCCGGGCCTGCCGCGGCTTCCTCGACCGGCAGATCGCGCTGGTGCAGCCGGAGGTAATCGTGGCGCTCGGGCGTATCGCCGCCCAGCATCTGCTGGAGACCGACCAGCCACTGGGCCGCATGCGTGGCAGCCTGCATCGGTATCGTGAGGTCCCGCTGGTCGTGACTTATCATCCGGCCTATCTTCTGCGGAAGCCGCAGGACAAGGCCAAGGCCTGGCAGGACCTGCAGCGCGCTCGGGCCTGCCTGACGAGTGCACCCGGGAGCTAACCCTGCAGACTGTAGGTGTTAGGGAACGCAGCGATTGCCTACACGCCTATATGTTCAGCCCAGGTAATGAACTCAGGAGACCCAGCCCGACGCCATGAGTGCCGAGCCGCAAGTACAACCCCGGATGCGCCGCATGCTGGCCGAGGATGTCGAGCGTGTGATGGGCATCGAGCGCGAGGCCTACCACTATCCGTGGACCGCGCGCATCTTCGAGGACTGCATCCGGGTTGGCTACGACTGCTGGGTGCTGGAGGTGGACGAGCGCCAGGTGGGGCACGCTGTGCTGACCGTGGCGGCCGGCGAGGCGCACCTGCTGAACCTGACCGTCGATCGACGCTGGCAGGGTTACGGGCTGGGTCGCTTCATGCTGCGCCGCCTGCTCGACTATGCCTGCGAACAGAAGGCCGAGGCCCTGTTTCTGGAGGTTCGTCCCTCCAATGTCGCGGCGGTGCAGCTCTACCGCTCGGAGGGGTTCGAGCACATCGGGACCCGGCCGCGCTACTACCCCTTGCACAGCGGCCGCGAGGATGCCTGGGTGCTGAGTTGCCGATGTGACACCCCGGCCGGGACGTGACGCGAAACACTGTGACGTCTGCCACGTTTTTTCGGCGTTCGGAGAGCGTTTTGCGGCCAGGGGTTCTCGTACCCGTGGACGGGTTTTGCGCGCGGATGGGGGGCGGTCTATGATCGTAACCGGTATTGATGCCCGAATTCCCTGTGAGGCTGCCCCATGTCCCGAACCCTGCGTGCGTTGTTTTTCTCCCTTCCGCTGACTCTGCCCCTGGCCTTCGGGGTCGGTGTGGCCCAGGCCCAGGAATTTGGCTACGACGAGGTTGAGCGCCAGCAGGAGTTGCTCGGCGTCTGGTACGAGATTCGTGAAGGCAACGCCCAGCGCGGTGACACCCGTGCCATGTTCGACGTGGGCATGGCCAATTACGTCGGTCGTGGTACCGACGTGGATTACGACGCGGCGCTGCACTGGTTCGCGCGTGCGGCGGATGATGATCACGCCGGCGCCCATTACTACCTTGGGTTCATGTTTGCCGCCGGCCGTGGCACGGCCGCCGATGAAGACAAGGCCCTCGAGCACTACACCCGCTCGGCCGAACTCGGCTACGCCAATGCGCAGTACTGGCTGGGCAGCCACTATGCCCGTAACGAGCAGTCGAATGGCGAAGCCCTGGAGTGGCTGGGCAAGGCAGCCGAGCAGGGGCAGGTTTCGGCCAAGTACTACTACGGTTTCCTGCACGAGACGGGTCGCGGGACGAATCCGAACCCCGGTGAGGCCGCCCGCTGGTACACCAAAGCCGCTGAGCGTGGCGATCGCAATGCGCAGATCGGTCTGGGGCGCCTGCATCAGAACGGACAGGGCGTGGAGCGTGATCTGGTCGAAGCCTATGTCTGGTATTCCCTGGCCGAGGACCGCGAACGCATGGAAACCGTGAAGGCGCGCATGAGTCCGCGTGACCTGGACCTGGCCCAGAGCCGGCTGGACGAACAGTCCTCCGCGATCCAGCGAGCCTCTGCACGCTAGCCGCAACCATTACGGTTCAGGGCCTACTGCAAACGGCCCCGGATGTTCATCCGGGGCCGTTTGCATTCCGGGCACCGGGAAGCGCAACGTCTACCCCGTTTTCGCGTTAAACTCCCGCGCTTCACTCAGGCGACCCAAGACCATGTCCTTTCTCGAGGAAACCGCCCGGCGCCGGACGTTTGCGATCATCTCGCACCCGGACGCGGGCAAGACCACCATGACCGAAAAGCTCCTGCTGTACGGTGGCGCGATCCAGCTCGCCGGTACGGTCAAGGGGCGCAAGGCTTCGCGCCATGCCACCTCCGACTGGATGGAGATGGAAAAGCAGCGCGGGATCTCGGTGACCTCCTCGGTGATGCAGTATCCCTACAAGGGCCGCATCGTGAACCTGCTGGACACCCCGGGGCACGCGGACTTTTCCGAGGACACCTACCGCACCCTGACCGCGGTGGACTCCGCGCTGATGGTGATCGACGCGGCCAAGGGCGTGGAGGAACGCACCATCAAGCTGATGGAGGTCTGTCGGCTGCGCGACACGCCGATCATGACCTTCGTCAACAAGATGGACCGCGAGGGCCGCGACCCGATCGAACTGCTCGACGAAGTCGAAGAAGTGCTGAAGATCCAGTGCGCCCCGATCACCTGGCCGATCGGTTCCGGCAAGCGCTTTCGCGGTGTCTACCATATCCGCCGCGATGCGGTGCATCTGTACGACCCGGAAGAGGGTGGCAAGAAGTCTACCGGCGAGATCATCGAAGGGCTGGACAATCCGCGCCTGGACGAGGTGCTCGGTGCACAGGCCGAGGAGCTGCGGGACGAAATGGAACTGGTGCGAGGTGCCTCGCACGAGTTCGACGCCGACGGCTATCTGCGTGGCGAGCAGACCCCGGCCTTTTTCGGCTCCGCGATCAACAATTTCGGCATCGAGGAGCTGCTGGACGACTTCGTCGAGTACGCCCCGGGCCCGCTGCCGCGGCCGACCCATTCGCGCCGGGTCGATCCCACCGAAGAGAAGTTCACCGGCTTCGTGTTCAAGATCCAGGCGAACATGGACCCGAAGCACCGCGACCGCATCGCGTTCATGCGCATCTGCTCCGGTACTTTCGACAAGGGCGCGAAGCTGCGCCATGTGCGTATTGGGCGCGACGTAAAGATCCCCGATGCGCTGACCTTCATGGCCTCGGACCGCGAGCATGTGGAGACCGCCTATCCGGGCGACATCATCGGCATCCACAACCACGGCACCATCCGCATCGGGGACACCTTCACCGAGGGCGAGGAACTGACCTTTACCGGCGTGCCCAACTTCGCGCCGGAGCTGTTCCGTCGCGCGCAGCTGAAGGACCCGCTGAAGATGAAGCAGCTCGCCAAGGGCCTGCAGGAGCTGTGCGAGGAGGGCGCGACCCAACTCTACCGCCCGCTGACCAACAACGACCTGATCCTGGGCGCGGTCGGCGTGCTGCAGTTCGATGTGGTCGCCGAGCGCCTGCGTACCGAGTACAAGGTCGAGGCGCAGTTCGAGAACGTGAACGTCCAGACCGCGCGTTGGGTCGAATGTGACGATCCGAAGAAGCTCGAGGAGTTCAAGGAGAAGGCCGCCGCGAACCTGGCCATCGACCACGGCGGCGATCTGGTCTATATCGCACCGACACGGGTCAACCTGCAGATGGCACAGGAAAAGTGGCCGGAGATCCGCTTCGAGGCCACCCGCGAACACGGCCAGCCGTCGGAGTAGGGAGCACTCCGGAACGTGGTTCTGGCACCGTCACCGGCGAGGAGCGAAGCGACGTGGCGAACTCCATCCAAAGCCAGCGGCGCCGGGCTTGATGCCAGCTTGAGGCGATGGCCACGGCGTCTGCGACGCCTCGCAATGACGGTGCAATCGTGTGGTGCAGGAGGAAAATATGGCGTTTCGATTCTTGTCTATAATCGGCGTGGTCGTGGCGCTGGTGGCCGGCGGCTGCGCGGTGCACAAGACCGAGACCCGAGCCGACGGGCCGGAGCCGCGTCCGGGGACGGTCAAGCAGATGAACCCGTTCCTGCATTTCCTGGAAACCCGGCCGACCCCGGAGGAATTCGAGCGCGTCTACCCGGATGTGACGCTGGTGCTGCCGGGCGAGATCGCGACCCACGAGTATCGCCAGGACCACTCGCGCTTTTTCGCCGAGCTGGATGACGAGGGCCGGATCCGGGACGGCGACTTTCGCTGAATGGTTCTTCGCATTTCCAACAGTGTCTCGGTGCCCGAGGACGAGATCGAACTGACTGCCATCCGGGCCCAGGGTGCGGGTGGTCAGAACGTGAACAAGGTGGCCTCCGCCATCCACCTGCGTTTTGACATCCGGGCCTCCAGCCTCCCGGAGGTCTACAAGCAGCGCCTGCTGCGCCGCCGTGATCAGCGCATCAGCAAGGACGGCGTGGTGGTGATCAAGGCACAGCAGTACCGCACGCAGGAGGCCAACCGCGAGGATGCGCTGGAGCGCCTGGCCGAGCTCCTGCGCGAGGCCGGCCGACCGATCAAGACGCGCAAGCCGACCCGTCCCACGCGCGCGTCCAAGCTGCGTCGGCTGGAGGGCAAGACCCACCGTGGCCGCAAGAAGGCCCTGCGCGGCCGCGTCGACCCCGATTAGGGAGACTGGCTGGTTGGCGATCGTCGGCCTAGTCGATGCCGAGATGCCGCGGCAGCTGGCCCAGCCGCCCCAGCGTCAGCACCGGCCGGGGCCGCCCGTGTTCCCAGGGCAGCGCGTCGGGGTTGAACCAGGCGGCCTGAAACCCTGCGTTCAAAGCCCCGAGCACGTCGCTGGTGCTGTCATCCCCCACATGCAGAATATTTTCGGCGTTGACGCCGGCCTGTTCGCGGGCCTGCGCGAAGATCACCGGATCGGGCTTGGCCGCGCCCGCCGCGCCCGCCGCGATCGCGAAGTCGAAATGGCGCCCCAGGGGGGTGCGAAAGACATCGGCATTGCCGTTGCTGATGGCGCCCAGCCGGAAGTGCCGCGCCAGGGTCGCGAGGACGCCGTCCGCCTCGGGGAACGGCGTCACCTCGTTGCGTGCATGCCAGAACACCTCGAACCCCTCGCCCGACAGGCGGTCGGGACAACAGCCGCAGTCCGTGGCCAGCTCGCGCAGCCAGCGCTTGCGCAGGCGGGTCAGGTCGTGGCGCTCCTCCGGTGGCGCGGCGCGCATGAAGGTGGTGCGCGCGGCGATCAGTTCCTGCGGATCGAAGCGCTCGCAGACGACCGGTGCATGCTCCCGCAGCCAGGCGTAGAAGCGCGCCTCCGCGTGGTGGATGACCGGCATCACTGGCCACAAGGTGTCGTCGAGGTCGAAGGTCAGGCAGCGTACGCCGGCCAGGGGCGTGGAGTTGGGGATGGAGGATCGCATCCTCAAAGCATAATGGCCCGCACCGGGCCATGCGGGATATCGTCAGCTGATTTAGGGTTGCGGGCATCCCGTGTGGGCGGCATGTTGGGGGGCATACACGAACGGGAGCGCGGGATGGATACGGACAATGCCGAGGTATGGCCGCGTTACGCACTAGGCCAGCGGATCGTGCACTGGGCGGTCGCCGCGCTGGTGCTGGGTGCCCTGGCGCTGGGTGGCACGATTGGCTGGTATGGCTTCGAGGGGTTGCAGGAGCGCTTTGGCGAAGACACGACCGACACGATCTACACCTGGCACAAGAGCTTCGGGGTGCTGGTGTTGCTGCTGATGCTGGTGCGTGTGGGTCTGCGTCTGCGTCACGGCAAGCCGGCCTACGCGGTCGCGTTGCCCCCGGCCCAGCGCATCGCCGCTGAATCCGTCCACGGGCTGTTGTATCTGCTCCTGATCGTGATGCCGGTGATCGGCTGGTGGGCGACGGCGGCCGGTGGCTACCCGGTGCAGCTGGGCCCGCTGATCCTGCCGGGTCTGTTCCCGGAAAACGAGGCGCTGTCGGAGACCCTGTTCGCCTGGCATCAGATCGTGGGGATCACCATTCTGGTACTGGCACTGGGCCATATCTCGGCGGCCCTGTACCACTGGCGTGTGCGTCGGGATGGGGTATTGCAGCGGATGACCTTTGGTTCGCCGCGGCGCTGATGCCTGTCCGCCCATGATCCGACTGCTGCTGGCCTTTGCGGCACTCAACGTTGTGCTGCTGGGGCTGGATGTGCCCCGCCACGCGGGGATCGGGCCCCACTGGCTGGCCTGGGAGGCGGTCCTGCTGGTCGGGCTGTTCGCGCTGCTGCCCACCGGGCGACTGGCGCGGACGCTGGCCTGGCTGGCCGGTTTCGTCCTGCTGGCGCTGGTGGTGCTGGCACTGTTCGATGCCCTGACCCGAGTCAGTCTGGTGCGCCCCCTGAACGTGATGCAGGACTGGATCCTGCTGGACGCGGTCTGGCGGCTGGTGACCGGAAATCTGGATATCTGGGTCACGGTGGCGCTGGTGGTCGTCCTGGCCGCGGGGCTGATCGCGGTCATCGCGGGCGCCGCTCGTGGCCTGTTCGGCTTGACCGCGCAGCCGCTACCCGAGCGCCGGATACCCCTGTCCATCGCGGTCGGGCTGGTCACGCTCGGGCTGGTAGGGGCGGTCGTTTCCGTGCGCGGCGAGGCACCGCCGGGTACAGCCGTACCCGGGATCGTTTCGGTCCAGGAACAGATCGTGGCCGGGCAGGGGGCGCTGGCGGAGAACCGTGCCTTTCGCGAAGGCCTGGAACGGACCCGCGAGCAGGCCGAGGGGCGTCCCCTGACGGGTCTGGCTGACGTCGACGTGATCCTGGGGCTGGTCGAGTCCTACGGGGTCTCGGCCGTGTTCGACGAGCGCTATGCCCCGGTCATCGTGCCGAGTCTCGAATCCATTGGCGAGCAGCTCGAGGCCTCGGACCTGCATGTGGTGACCGGAGTACTGGAGGCCCCGATCGCCGGGGGCCAGTCCTGGCTGGCGCAGGCCTCGCTGCTGACGGGCCTGCAGGTGCGTTACGCGGGGCATTATGACGCCCTGCAGGCGCAGACCCGCGACACCCTGGTGCAGGACTTCCAGGCGACCGGGCACGAGACGGCCATGCTGGCGCCGGCGATCCAGCTCGACTGGCCGGAGGGACAGTGGTTTCGCTGGGACGACATCATCGACAAGCACGGGTTCGACTATGCCGGGCCGCCGTTTTTCTGGGTGACCATGCCGGATCAGTACACCTGGTCGTTCTTCGAACGCGAGATCCGCGGGCCCTCGCAACGCCCCGTGTTTGCGATGCTGGCCCTGATCAGCTCGCATGCACCGTGGACCCCGATCCTGCCGGTGCTGGAGGACTGGGAGACGATCGGGGACGGCGCGATCTTCGACGAGTGGGCGGGCCAGGGGCCCACGCCGGAGGCGCTGTGGCGGGACTTCGATCGCGTGCGCGAGTACTACGCGGAGTCGGTGCGTTACTCGCTGGAGGTGACCGGTGGCTATGCCGCCCGCTACGTGGACGAGGACACGCTGTTTTTCATGCTGGGCGATCATCAGCCGGCTGCCCTGGTCACCGGTCAGGACGCCAGCTGGGCCGTTCCGGTGCACATCATCAGCGGCGATCCGGCCTTGCTGGAGCCGTTTCGCGAGTACGGCTTCGTCCCGGGCATGCAGCCGCCCTCGGAACGGGCGGAGCATGGCTTTGACGCCCTGCGCGACTGGCTGCGCGAGGCCTTCGGGACGCCTCCGGGTTCGGACTAGTCGTCGCCTTCCGGGGCTTCGTAGTCTTCCTCGAGCAGCTCGCGCATCTGGTCGACGACGCCGGGCTCGGTCCACTCGATCGCGCCGAACAGGTAGTAGCGCAGGTTGCCCTCGCGGTCGACGACATAGCTGGTGGGATAGGCCATCGCGCGCCAGTCGTTCAGCGACTCCTGGTTCGGGTCGAGCAGGATGGTGAACTCCGTTTGCACCTCGTTCTCGATGAAGTCGCGGATGGTCTCTTCGTCTTCGCCAAGATTCACCGCGAGGATGCGAAAGCCCTCTTCGCGCAGCTCGTCTTCCAGCAGCTGCATGGACGGCATTTCGTGCACGCAGGGCGGGCACCAGCTGGCCCAGAAGTTGATCAGCACGACCTCGCCACGATAATCCTCCAGACGGTGCTCCTCGCCGGCCAGGTCCGGGCGGACCAGCTCGGGGGCCGCGATCGGTTCGTCCAGCGCATCCAGCTGGACGTCGCCGCCGGTAGGCGTGTTCACGCTCAGGTCCCGGTCGTCGGATGCGGCGGCGGTGCGCGCGGCCGGCAGGCGGCGCAGCAGGTCCATGCCGTAGACGAGCTCCTGGTGGAAGATCTCGCGTGCCAGGAGCTCGGCCTCCATCGCGTCGGGGCGGAAGAAGAACCGGTCACGCAGCTCGGGCAGCAGGCGTGCCCCGACGGCGCTGCCGCCGTCGCTCAGGGCCGAACGGATCAGGCCCAGGTGCTGGAACTGTGGAGAGAGCATGGGCTGGATGATGTAGACCGGCAGGTTGGTGACGCCGACGATGGGCTGCATCTCGGCTTCGTCGGTGTCCACGCCGGTATGCAGGTACGGGCTCATCATGAGCAGCCCCGCGAGGTGCTCGGCCTCCGGATGGTCCTCCTGCCATTGATACAGACCCATGAGCAGCCAGGGCAGGGCGCGGTCGTTGCCGAACACGAACACCGCGCGTTCGTCCTCCGCGTGTGCGGCCTCGATCAGGTCGCCCACGGTTGCGGTCGGCATCTCGTCGAAGCTGGAGGCGGCCTCCGGGAGGAAATGCCCGGCAAACGGGTCCGCCAGCCAGACCTCGATGCCCGCGGCCTGCAGCGCCAGGGCCTGCTGCCGGTGGCCGTCCAGCAGCCCGTGCTCGGACGGGAACCACAGTAGCACGGCCTTGCCATCGGCGGGGTAGCGTTCGACCGGTATCTCGGCGCCACCCGCATCGATGCCGGTGGCGGCTGACACCGCGCCGGTCTGGGCATCGTCCGGGGTTTCTTCGGCGATCTCTTGCGCCAGGGTGGGGCTGGCACACAGGGCGCCCGCCAGGAGCAGGGTGTTGAGGCACAGGGGCAAACGGATCATCGACGGGGTTCTGGTTGAATGAGTTCAAGCCGTAGACGTGCTGGTGGAGGGTTTTGATCCCCCGCGAGTGTGAACGTCAGGGCGTTTCCGGGCGCTGGGCGTCGGCGTAGGGGTAGTCGCTGGCCTCGAGGTTTTCCTGGAAGGTCTCCAGGCGCTCCACCGCCAGATCGGTCCGGTTGAACTGCGCGATATGGAACAGGGCGTCGCCCTCGTTGATCAGGGGCAGGTTGAGCTGGCCAATGATGATCCCCGAGGCCGGGGCGAGGACCTCGGTCTCGGTCTCGCCGAAGGGGTCGGAGACGATCGCCAGGCGCGTCTGGTCGCGGACCACACGGTCGCCCTGACGGACAAAGCTGCGCAGGATGCCGCTTTGCGGGGCGCGCACCCAGCCACTGGTGCGGGCCATGATCGGCTCGCGCGGGGAGCGGCGTCGGCTCGCCGGCAGCATGCCGAGATGCCGCATCACCTCGATGATCCCGTGCACGCCGCCGCGGATGGACAGCTCGTCGAAGCGCAGCGCCTCGCCGGCTTCGTACAGCAGGATCGGGGTATCCCGCTCCGCTGCGGCCTCGCGCAGGGACCCGTCACGGAGCGCGGAATTCAGGATTACCGGCGCGCCGAACGCGCGTGCCAGGGCCTGCGTCTCCGCGTGGTCGAGGTTGGCACGGATCTGCGGCAGGTTGGAGCGATGGATCGCCCCGGTATGCAGGTCGATCCCATGGGTGCTGCGGTGGACGATCTCGCGCATGAACAGCCGCGCGACCCGGGCCCCCAGCGAGCCCTTGGGCGAGCCGGGGAAACAGCGATTCAGGTCGCGGCGGTCCGGCAGGTAGCGGCTCTGGTTGATGAAGCCGTGCATGTTGACCACGGGGATCGCCAGCAGCGTGCCCCGCATGCGCCGCAGCGCCGGGATCTTCAGCAGGCGGCGGATGATCTCCACGCCGTTGATCTCGTCGCCATGGATGGCGGCGCTGACGAACAGGACCGGCCCCTTGCGCCGACCACACAGGACCTGCACGGGCATGTTGGTCGGGGTGTGGGTGTACAGGGCGCCGAGCTGCAGTTCCACCGTGCGTCGTTCACCGGGGCGGACGGTCGTCCCGCCGATGGTGATCGGGTCGTTCCGGTCGGCCCGGGGCGTGCCCATCAGCCGCGGCCCTTGGTCTTGGTGCGGTTCGGCTTGGCGTTCTTCTCGATGAAGTCGATGATCATGCCGGCCACGTCCTTTCCGGAGGCGTTTTCGATCCCCTCCAGGCCCGGCGAAGAGTTGACCTCCATCACCACCGCGCCGTGGTTGGAACGCAGCAGGTCGACACCGCAGACGTTCAGCCCCATCACCTTGGCCGCGCGCACCGCCGTAGCCCGTTCCTCGGGGGTGATGCGGCACAGCGTCGCGGTGCCGCCGCGGTGCAGATTGGAACGAAACTCGCCGTCTTTCGCCTGGCGTTTCATCGAGGCGACAACCTTTTCGCCAATCACAAAGCAGCGGATATCCGAGCCCTTGGCCTCCTTGATGTACTCCTGTACCAGGATGTGCTGCTTCAGCCCCATGAAGGCCTGAATCACGCTCTCGGCGGCCTGCTTGGTCTCGGCCAGCACGACCCCCAGCCCCTGGGTGCCCTCCAGCAGCTTGATCACGGCAGGTGCGCCGCCGACGGTGGCCAGCAGGTCGTCGATGTCATCGGGGGAGTGGGCAAACCCGGTCACCGGAAGGCCGATGCCGCGGCGCGAAAGCAGCTGCAGGCTGCGCAGCTTGTCGCGCGAGCGCGAGATGGCCACCGACTCGTTCAGGGGATAGACGCTCATCATCTCGAACTGGCGCAGCACGGCGGTACCGTAGAAGGTGATGGAGGCGCCAATACGCGGGATGACGGCGTTGAACTGGTCGAGCACATCACCCTTGTAGTGAATCTGGGGCTTGTGTGCGGTGATGTTCATGTAGCAGCGCAGCGGGTCCACCACGCGGATCTCGTGGCCGCGTTCCTGGGCGGCCTCGACCAGGCGCCGGGTGGAGTAGAGCTTGCTGTTGCGCGAGAGGATTCCGAGCTTCATTCGGGCGTGGGTTCCGGTGTTGCGAGATGTGGAGTGGGGCGCCCGAGCAGGAAGGAAGCACGGGGATCCACCAGAAAGCGTCCCCGCATGGCCTCGCGTCCGAGCAGCATACGAAAGCGCATGGTATCGCGGCTGGTCAGGGAGAGTTCCAGAGGAACCACTCGATCACCGATTTTTGCGCGGGTCGCGATGAAGTAGCGCTCGCTGGTATGACCGCCGGAGTCGGTGACGTTGCGAACATCCAGTACCGGGGCCTCGCACCAGGCCTCGGTCTGGTCATCCTGCTGATAGGGATGGATGCCAAAACGCACCCATTCACGCCCGTCGCGGGTAAAACTCTCGATATAGAAGGCATGCAGCGCGGAACTGCGCGCACCGGTATCCACCTTGCACTTGATGGCCCCGAGACCGAGATCCGGCAGGCCGACCCACTCGCGCCAGCCGAGCACATCTTCGGCATGCGCCGAGGGCTTGAAATGAGGCGGGCGATTCATGAGTCCCTCGGTGAATTGGGTCCGGCCCCCACTATAACGAATCGCCCGCCGGGTGCTGGTGCTCAGTCGTCGGCGATCGCCGCGTCGGATAGGTTGTCGAGCGCGTTGCTCATCTGCTCGACGACCTCCTCGCGATCGTCGATCCCGTGGCGCTCGGCCAGCCATACGGGGTCGTTATAGGCCAGCCAGGTCTGCCCGTCCGCATCGGTCCAGGCCAGTGCCTTCATCGGCAGGTCGATGCCCGCGTGCTGGCGGCTGGTGAACATGTGGCTGCCCAGGGCCGGATTGCCGAACAGCAGCAGCTCGGTCGGACCCAGATCAATGCCCTCGCCGGCCGCCTTTTCGGCGTGGTCCCAGCGCAGGGCGACGTTGACATCGTTCGCCTCCAGGGTGGACTCAAGGCGATCCAGCGTTTCCGCGGCCGAGTGCGGGCTGGCCTTGGTGATCATGCCGTCCACATCGAACGCCTGCGCGGACGTGGCGGCGAGGGCCAGTGACAGGGTAGTGGCCAGAAGAGTCTTTTTCATGACGAACTCCTTTTCATCGTGGTTGAGGATTTGAATGGTGGCGGGGGAATCAAAGCGCCCCGCCGCAGCTGGAACCCTGGCCGGCCGTGCAGCCGTAGCAGTGGTCGGCCACCGCGATCGGTGCCTGCGCCAGGTACTCGGGCGTGAGCTCGGCGATGTGCACGCGACCGCCCCGACCGGCCCCGAGGGGCAACTCCAGCATCTGGTTGAAATCACAGTCGTGCACGTACCCCTGCCAGTCGACCGAGACGAGTGTCCGACACATGACGCCTGCGAGATTAGACGACTGATGGGCGTTTCGCAGTGTCTGCATGTACGTGTTGTAACGGCCTTCACGCGCGAGCGTCTTGGCGAAGCGGTGGATGGGCATATTGGTGATCGTGAACAGCGCGTTGAAGCGGATGCCGTATTTGCGCTCGAGGTGCTCGTGGTAGGCGGCCTCCAGCTCGGCCTGCGGGGGCGGCAGGCTGGGCCCTTGCGGGTTGTATACCAGGTTGAGGGCCAATCCTCTGCCGGGCTGTCCGTAGCCCAGGGCATTGAGCTGCTTCAGACCGGCAATGCTTCGCTCGAACACGCCGTCGCCGCGCTGGGCATCGACGTTCTCTTCCAGATAACAGGGCAGCGAGGCCACGACCTCGACGCCCTGTTCGGCCAGGAACGCGGCCAGGTCTTCCTGCCCGGGTTCACCGAGGATGGTCAGGTTGCAGCGATCGATCACGTGTATGCCGCGCTGGCGGGCGGCGCGGACCAGAGCGCGGAAACCGGGGTTCAGTTCCGGAGCGCCCCCGGTCAGGTCGAGGGTGCGGATATCGCAGCGGTCGCAGCAGGCGAGCAGTTCGTCGATGACCTCCGGCGGCATGACCTCGCGCCGGTTGGGGCCGGCGTTCACGTGGCAGTGAAAGCAGGTCTGGTTGCAGACATAGCCAAGATTCGCCTGCAGGGTCTCCAGCCGGTCACGCGTGACGGGAGGGAAATCGTGGTAGGCAATCAGAGGCTCTTGCTGAGACATGACATCGGCTGCCGGCTAATCGATACATCAAGTATTTCCAAGCCTGAACGGTCCCAGTGTCGAGGGCAACGAAGCCCGGAGGCAGGGTGGGGTTCTGGTACCGTGTCTTGATGCTGGAACGCCTTCAGGTCTGGATCTATCTTGCCGCCATTGTGATGGGTCTGGTGCTGGCTGGCCTCTGGCCGGGGCTTGGCGAGGGTCTGATCGCCTGGGTATGGATCGCGCTCGGACTGTTGTTGTTTGCCACCTTTGCACAGATCCCCTGGGAGGCGATCCGGCTCGCGTTTAACGACCGACGCTTCCTGATCGCCGCGCTCGTGGGGAACTTCGTGCTGGTACCCCTGTTGCTGGTCGCCCTGCTGCCGCTGGCCCCCGCCGACCCGGCGATACGGCTGGGCATCCTGCTCGTGCTGCTGATGCCCTGCACCGACTGGTTCATTACCTTTGCCCGCCAGGGCGGGGGCGATGGTGCGCGTGCCGCGGCTTTTACACCGGTGAGCCTGGCGGCCCAGTTTCTGATGCTGCCCGCTTATCTGGCCATCATCCTGGGGCCGGGGGAGGCCATGGGCCTGATGTCGCCGGCTGTGTTCGCCGCGGCGGCGCTGCTGATCGGCCTGCCGCTACTGGCGGCCATCCTGCTGGAACAGGCGCTCAGGCTGCGGGGGCGTGTAGAGGTCTGGCAGAACCGCTTCGCGGGCGCTACCGTTCCGCTGCTGGCCCTCGTGGTGGGAATGATCGCGCTGGTGGAGGCCCCGGCGGTGTTCCAGGGCGGACGGGAGCTCCTGGGGGTGATCCCGGTGTACCTGCTGTTCCTGTTCGGGGCGGCCGCGCTGGCATGGGGTCTCGCACGGGCCTTCGCCCTGCCCGGCGAGCAGGGGCGCACGCTGGCGTTCAGCCTGGGCACGCGCAACTCGTTTGTCGTGCTGCCGGTGGCCCTTGCGCTGCCGGAGGCCCTGCACGCGGCCGTCATGGTCATCGTACTGCAGTCGCTGGTCGAGCTGTTCGGGATGCTCGGCTACCTGCGCTGGATGCCGCGCCTGTTCCCTGCCTCGCAGGCATCCTTGGATCGATCCGGGTCGACCTGACGATCAGTCCTGGGGAGATATTGGTCTCCCTAGTGCTCGAGCTGACGCAGTTCGTGCTCGATGATCAGGTCCGCCAGCCCCTCCGGATCATGGGCGTCAAGCACGCCCAGGTCGCCGTCGCGCACGAGCGGGCCGCCGGCCCCGTGCGTGTCGCCGTGCAGGTCCTGGTAGGTCATCTGCCCAGGGTAGAACACCGGGATTTCGGTCCATTCCAGATCAACGTCGTCCAGATGCCCATCCGCGTACTGGGCCTCGATGTCGGCCTCGCCATTGTCCAGGCCCAGCGTCATGGGCAGCGAGACCAGATGCCAGCGGGCCCCGTTACCGTTATGCACAGCGAAGGCGACGTTATAGGTATTGCCCTGCTCAAGCGCCTTGCTGTCGCGCGAGTCCGGGGCGTCGAGCGAGCGGGTCAATGCGATGCGCCAGGCCCCGTCCTGGTAGCCGCCCGAGGCCTCGATCGCGCCGCGGCTGCCACTGGGCTCGCGCAGGAAGCGCTGGGGCAGTGTGTCGCCCTCCTGCCAGTCATAGTCGGGGTCAAACGCGACCGAGTTATCTTCCGACAGGAAGTAGGGGTCGTTCTGGCCGTATTCGCCAGCGACCAGGCGTTCCCAGTCGAGGGCCGGAGCGCCCACCTGGTCGGGGTCGAACATGTACGCGGGCTGGTCGGCGTCGTCGTCCCAGTTGTCGGTGAACATGCCGTCGCCCTCGGAGCTCAGGCGGTAGTGCAGCACATAGCCGTTGTCCGCGTACCCAACCGGGTGGCTGCGATGGGCGCGCCACTGCCAGAGGTCGAGGAACTCGCCGTCGTCGCGCATCGCCTCGAGTTCGTCATCGTCACGGATCGCGTCCCAGGAGACGTCTTCCGGGTCATCGGTCTCGCGGGTCTGCGGCAGGTACTTGCGCACGTCGCGGCGCCCCATCTCCTCGCCCAGCTTGGGGTGGTTGCGCACCTCGTCGCGATCGATCTCCGAGCTCAGGCTGCGCATGCCCTCGTGCGCCGTGATCCAGCCTCCGAGGCGCATGAAGTCCTCGACCGCGCCGTCATCCAGCATCATCGAGATACGGTCTTCGTACAGGCCGTGCTCGTCCGGCTCCGGCCCGCCGGAGCCATAGCGCACCCATTCGCCATCCTCGTAGCGCCAGTACTGGTGATACCAGCTTGGATTGTTGGTCTCGTACTCGTAGTGAATCCGGATGCGGTCCCCGTTGTAGACCGCTGCCACGCGCAACACGCCTTGGCTGTCCTCGGCCCCGGGGATGTAGACATTCCGGTCAGGTTCGCTCTTTCGCGGTTCGTCGGCCAGGACCAGGGTGGGGCCGGTGGCCGCGATCAGGAGGGCAAGCAGACGTCGTTTCATGAGCGGGGATTCCTTGGGGTGCCATCGATGGGGCGTAGGAGGCTCGTTCGGGGCAGCCATTGAAGGGGCGTTAACAGACAGACGCCAGGGTTCTGGCGTCTGTCTGCAGGCGGGGCCTCACTGCATCAGCAGATAGCCCTCGTGCTGCAGTTCGATGATCTCGGCGTCAGCCATGGGCACCAGGTTCACGAAGCCGTGGACGTCTTCGTGGTCGATGCCGCGCAGCCGGGCGGAGGCCTCGCACATGCGAAATTCCACCACGCCACCCTCGGTCAGGGACTTGGCACGGCGCATGGTTTCCTCGCGTTCCTCGAACTGGTCGCGGGTGAAGAACGGGACCTCGCGGCCGTGCAGGACCAGTACGATATGGGCCTCGAAGGGATCGGACTCGTAGACGTTGTTCAACATGCTGACACGGTCGAGCACCATGTTCAGCTCGTCTTCGGTATCCACATAGACGTCATAGACCACCTTTCGTGGTTCGTATTCACGGTCCATCATCTCGGCCGAGCCCCAGGGCATCTGGTCGTCTGCGGCCGCCTTCAGCGGCAGGGCAAGCAAGGCCAGGCTGGCGAGCAGACACAACAGCAACGCGGGGGTGCAGGAACGGTTTTTCATGGTCATATCCTCCGAATTGGTCCTTTGCATGGTCGACGGGCAGGGACGGGTTCTTCTTCCCTTTATGCCGAGATGGCTCAAAGCCGCGCCTCGGGTCCCTGGCTGCGCAGCACGCGCTCGACGATGGACTCCATCGCCAGGGTAATCCGCCGGCTCAGACGTTGCGGGCGGGTATAGGTGATCTCGAACAGGTCAGCCTCGCGGCTGGTCTCCAGCAGCAGATCATCGCTGGTTCGCAGCTCGTCGGCCAGGCCCAGCTGGTGTGCCTGTTCTCCGTACCAGTGCTCTCCGGTCGCCACTTTCTCCAGATCCAGGGATGGGCGGTAGCGGGAAAGAAACGTCTTGAACTGGTCGTGGGCCTCGTCCAGCTGCTCGCGAAACTTGCGCCGGCCCTCGTCGGTGTTCTCCCCGAGTACGGTCAGGGTGCGCTTGTATTCGCCGGCGGTCAGCAGTTCGACATCGATGTCATGGCGCTCCAGCCAGCGGTGCAGGTTCGGGATCTGGGCCACGACCCCGATCGACCCCAGCACTGCGAAGGGCGCGGCCACGATCCGGTCTGCCACCGCGGCCATCATGTACCCGCCGCTCGCGGCGACCCGGTCCACCGCGACGGTCAGGTCCAGCCCCTTTTCACGCAGGCGGGCCAGTTGCGAGGCGGCCAGGCCGTAGGACGGGACGAGCCCGCCCGGGCTCTCCAGGCATACGATGACGCGGTCCTGTTCGGGGCGAGCGAGGGTCAGGATCGCGGTGATTTCCTCGCGCAGGCTGTCGACGCTGGAGGCGCGGATGTCGCCCGTGAAGCGCAACACATAGACCCGGGGGCGCTCCTTGTCGACGGATTCATCGGCCGGGGCATCCGACCCGGACGCTTCGCCTGCATCGCGTTCGCCTGACGACGAATCGCCGCGTTGCCAGCCCAGCTTTTTGCGCAACCGCGCCCGCCAGTTCGCGCTGCCCTCCACCGCGTGGCGAATGGTCTTCTCCATGCGGCGATAGCGATCGTTCAGCTTGCGTACCGTCAGGCGGTCCGGCCGCCTCTCGCGGCTCTTGGCGACCACCCCCGCCACGGCACTCACGAAGATCAGCACCACCACGAGGGCGGTTACGAGTTTGGCGAAGAACAGCCCGTATTCCTGTAGCAATTCCATCCGTGTCGTCCTGTTCCGTCGGCCGGCTGTCGGCATGCCATAATGCCAGCATGAGGATCGAAAGCGACGAAGACCCCCGTAGTGCAGGACTGTTTCCGGGGCGCGAGGGTTCCGCCAGCGCCACCCCGCCGGACCCGATCATCCACGCGGGGTATGCCACCTTGAGCCTGCGTCAGATTGACGAATGGAACGGTGTGCCCAAGGGCACGGCCTTTCGCCTGTTCAAGGCGCAAAAAGACCAGCTGCGCGAAGGGCAGGACTTTTTCTACATTCCCGAGGGCAAGGACCCGGAGCTGACCGAGACCCTGCGCATGGACGGCCGGATCTACCCCTCCACGGTTCATGTGCTGCTGATGACCACGACCGCGTACGCGCGGATGCGCGAAGAGTGGCATCGGCGCATGCACAAGACCGGTTGCGGGTGCCCGGAGGAACACTAGAGTGGCGCCAGCCGGGCTCGAATCGCGCCCGTTTGCGGGCCACTCGCGGCGCTGGCCGGACCGCCTTTCGCCCCTGGATCGAAGCCGTGTCGGACCGGGGTGGGCGGGGTGCCGGCGGGGGCGGGTTCCTTGATTCGCGTCTCCCTGGAGCAGTGGCGCATGCTGCAGGCGGTGGTGGCCGCCGGCGGTTTTGCCCGTGCCGCGGAACAGGTGCACAAGAGCCCCTCCAGCGTGAACCATGCGGTGCAGAAACTGGAGGAGCGCCTGGGCGTCGAGGTCTTCGAGGTACAGGGCCGCAAGGCGGTCCTGACCCCGGCGGGTGAGGCGCTGCTGCGCCGTGCCGAGCACCTGCTGGAGGAGGCCGCCGAGATCGAGGCCCTGGCCGGTGCGCTCGCCGCCGGTGTGGAGTCCGAGGTCCGGCTGGCGGTGGACCAGATCCTGCCGCGGGGGCCTGTGATCCAGGCACTGGAGCGTTTTTCCCGTGCCTATCCGGCCACGCGTGTTCAGCTGGAGGAGGTCGTCCTGAGCGGCGGTCCGGAACTCCTGCGCGAAGGCCGGGTGGATATCCTGATCGCGCCGGAGCTTCCGGGCGGCTATCTGGGTGCCTGGCTGACGGACCAGGTCATGGTCTGCGTGGCACACCCGGGGCATCCGCTGGCCGACGGCCGTCGACTGACGCGGCGGGACCTGCAGGCTCAGCGCCAGATCGTGGTTCGTGATTCCGGCGAGCAGCAGGCCGGGGAGGGTGGCTGGCTCGAGGCCGACCAGCGCTGGACGGTCTCGCACATGAGTACCGCGCGCGAGATCCTGTGCTCCGGGATCGGCTTTGCCTGGCTGCCGCTGGATCGCATCGCGGAGGATCTCGCGCAGGGGCGTCTGGTCGAACTCAACCTGGAGGCGGGCACGCGCCACGAGGTGCCGTTCTACATGGCGCACGCGGATCGCGATCGCGCCGGGGCCGCCAGTCAGGCCCTGATGGAGGCCCTGGAGGCCACCTTCGGCGCAACCCCGTCAGAGCCCCCTGAACGGTAGGAGCCTGCTTGCAGGCGAAGCCCCTGCCCGCGTCGGGCGGTAACAAGCCGTTTCCAAAACCAAGCCACCCAACCAGCAAGGAATGAATCGATGTGCGGGATCGCGGGAGAATTCGTCTGGGGCGAGCGGCGCGCGAGCGGCGAGGCGGTGGCGCGCATGCTGCCCAGCCTGGAACGGCGCGGGCCGGATGCCGACGGGCTGTGGGCCTCCGGGCGGGTCGCGCTGGGGCACCGGCGGCTGTCGATCCTGGATCTGTCGCAGCGCGCGCACCAGCCGATGTTCGACCCGGAGACCGGGCTCGCGCTGGTGTTCAACGGCGCGATCTACAACTTCCGGGCGCTGCGTTCGGAGCTGGAAGGCCGCGGCCACCGCTTTTTCTCGACGGGTGATACCGAGGTCATCCTGCGCGGCTATGCCGAGTGGGGCGAGGGCATCGTGGCGCGGTTGCACGGGATGTTCGCCTTCGCCCTGTATGACGGCCACGCCCAGCGTCTGCTGCTGGCGCGCGACCGCATGGGCATCAAGCCGCTGTACTTGGCGCGCACGGGCAACGGCATTCGTTTCGCCTCGAATACCCAGGCCTTGCTGGCGGCGGGCGACGTGGATACCGAGCTGGATGCCGAGGCACTGCACATGCTGTTCTCGCTGCACGCGGTGGTGCCGGCGCCGCGTACCGTATTGCGCGGCATCCGCAAACTCGAGCCGGGGCATTACCTGAGCATCGACGCCCGGGGACAGGAGCGGCTGCAGCGCTACTGGACGCTGCACGCACGCCGCCCGGCCGAGCCGGTATCGGATAACGAGTGGCAGGAGCGCATCGAACACGCCCTGCGCAGTGCCGTGCGCAAGCGCCTGGAGGTGGCCGACGTCCCGGTGGGCGTTCTGCTGTCGGGCGGGCTGGACTCTTCGCTGCTGGTGGCACTGGCCATGGAGGAGGGGGCGCAAGACCTGCGTACCTTTACCGTCGGCTTCGAGGACCAGCCGGAGGAGAAGGGTTCCGAGTTCGAATATTCCGATCCGGTCGCCGAACGCTACGCGACCGACCACCAGGCCACGCTGATCCCGAACGACCAGGTCCTGGCCCGGCTGCCGGAGGCCGTCGGCGCGATGGCCGAGCCGATGTTCGGCCAGGATGCGGTGGCCTTCTACCTGCTCTCCGAGCAGGTCTCGCGGCACGTGAAGGTGGTCCAGTCGGGCCAGGGTGCCGACGAGGTCTTCGGTGGCTATTTCTGGTATCCGCAGATGGCGGAGGATCGCCACGGTGACTGGGTGGAACGCTTCCGGCGCCACTACTTCGACCGCGATCACCCCGAGATGGCCGAGATGCTGCGTCATCCCCCCGCGAACGACATCACCGGCGACTGGCTGCGCGAGCAGTTCGCCGAGCTCGAGACCGACCGTGCGGACTCCTTTATCGATGCGGTGCTGGCGCTGGATGTGACCACGCTGATCGTGGACGACCCGGTCAAGCGCGTGGACAACATGACCATGGCTTTCGGCCTGGAGGCGCGGGTGCCGTTCCTGGATCACGAGCTGGTGGAGATTGCCGCCGCGATGCCGCCGCACCTGAAGCTTGGCGATGGCGGCAAGGATGTCTTGCGGCGCATCGCGCGCGGCCGCCTGCCGGATGCGGTGCTGGACCGGCCCAAGGGCTACTTCCCGGTGCCGGCGCTGAAATACGTGCGTGGCGACTTTCTCGAATTCATGCGCGACATTCTCACCTCGCGCGCCTCGCGCGAGCGGGGCCTCTATCAGCCGGCCTATATCGACAAGCTGCTGGATGCACCGGACCAGTACTTCACCCGTATCCAGGGCTCCAAACTCTGGCATGCCGCCCTGCTCGAATACTGGCTGCAGACCCACGTGGACCGGTAATCGCGGCATGGAACGGGTGCGGATCCGGCGCGTCTACGATCCGGTCGATCCCGACGATGGGGCCCGTGTACTGGTTGATCGCCTCTGGCCTCGCGGCGTCAAGAAGTCCGCGCTCGTACTCGACGCATGGGAGAAGTCTGTCGCGCCATCGCCGGACTTGCGCCGCTGGTTCGCGCATGACCCAAGTCGCTGGCGTGACTTCAGCCGTCGTTATCAGGCCGAACTGGACGCGGGCTCCGAGGCCTTTGGCCGGTTGCTGGGGTATGCCCGCCGTGGCTGCCTGACGCTGCTGACGGCTACTCGGGACGTGGAACACAGCCACGTGGCGGTGTTGCGCGATCTCCTCAATGCCGAGAGGGCCGAGGAGGAGCGAACCGGAGAACGCGCTTCGCCGGTGTGCTTCGCGCCCGACGAGCCCGGGGCAGATCCCGATTGACCGCTCAGGACTCCTTCAGGCGCGGCATCAGCATGGTGAGGTTGCAGGGCATGGTGCGGTCGTCGAGCTGGGCCTGGATGATGCGGTCCCAGGCGGTGCGGCAGGCGCCGGTGGAGCCGGGCAGCACGAAGATATAGGTGCCGTTGGCGACCCCCGACAGGGCGCGGGACTGCAGGCTGGAGGTGCCGATCTCTTCATAGGACAGTGCCCGGAACAGCTCGCCGAAGCCCTCGATGGTCTTGTCCAGCAGCACCGAGGCCGCCTCCGGGGTGCCGTCGCGGCCCGTGATGCCGGTGCCGCCAGTGGTCAGCACCGCGTCGATCTCCGGGTCCGCAATCCAGCGCGAGAGGTCGGCGCGGATCGCGTAGATGTCATCCCGGACCACGCGGCGCTCGGCCAGGTGGTGCCCTGCGCCCTCCAGCCGTTCGACCAGGGCATCGCCGGAGCGGTCCTCGGCCAGGGTTCGGCTGTCGGATACGGTGAGGACGGCGATGTTCAGCGGGGTCTGGACGGGAGTGGTTTCCGGGCTCTTGGCGGTCATGGGCAACGTCCTGTTGGTGTATCGTGAGCGCCCATCATAATGAATGCGGGTCCGGTCGCGGCAATGCGGGCGGATCGAGACGTCTGGAGTCAGCAGGAATGTCGGAGCGGGTACAGAAGGTCCTGGCGGCGCGCGGCCTCGGTTCGCGGCGCGAGATCGAGGGCTGGATCGAGCGCGGCGAGGTGAAGGTCAACCAGCGCACGGCCAAGCTGGGCGACCAGGTGGGGCCGAATGACGTGATCCGCGTGCGCGGGCGCGTGATCCACATGGCGGAGCATGCCCATCGCTGGCTCGTGTATCACAAGCCCGTCGGCGAGATCTGCAGTCGCTCGGATCCCGAGGGCCGCAAGCCGGTGTTCGCCAGCCTGCCGCGCCTGAAGGGGCAGCGCTGGGTGGCGGTCGGGCGTCTCGACCTGAATACCTCGGGGCTGCTCCTGTTCACCACCGATGGCGAACTGGCCAATCGCCTGATGCACCCCAGCCATTCGCTGGAGCGCGAATATGCGGTGCGGGTGCTGGGCGAGGTCCCCGACGATACGCGGCGCATGCTGCTGGAAGGGGTCGAGCTGGAGGATGGTCCCGCGCGTTTCGATGTCCTGGAAGAGCGTGGCGGCGACGGTGCCAATCACTGGTTTCATGTCGTGGTCAGTGAAGGCCGCAACCGCCTGGTGCGCCGCCTGTGGGATGCGGTCGGTGTGACCGTCAGCCGGCTGATCCGGGTGCGCTACGGACCGGTGGTCCTCGGGCGCGGCCTGAAGACGGGCGCCTCCCGCGATCTGGAGGTGCGCGAGGTCGAGGCCCTGTACGAGGCGGTCGAACTGCCGGTGCCGGAATCCATTCGCGAGCGGGGCCGGCGCCGCGGACCGGGCCGCAACACTCGGCCCGCGCGTGGCAAACGGGGCAAGTCGGGGGGGCGCGTACGCGAAGCGGATCGCTGGACCTCTACCAAGCCGGGGAGCGGCCCCGGCAAGGGCGGCAAGACCGGGCGTTCGGGGCCGGGAGGTGCCGGGCGCAAGGGCGGGCCGCGCAAGCCGGGTGGTCGGGCGCGTTCCTGATGCCGTTGCGGGTGTCCGAGGTCCGGCAGCGCCTGCAGGGTGCCTACGGTGATCTGCAGTGGTGGCCGGCGGAGTCGGCGTTCGAGGTCATGGTGGGCGCGGTGCTTACGCAGAACACCAGCTGGACCAATGTCGAACGCGCAATCGCCAATCTGCGCGCGGGGGATGTACTGGATCCGGAGTCGCTGCTGGAGCTCCCGCACGAGATCCTGGCCGAGCACATCCGGCCGAGCGGTTACTTCAACGTGAAGGCCGACCGCCTGCGGCACCTGCTGCGCTTTCTGGAACAGCAGGGTGGCGTGGAAGCCCTGGCCCGCATGGAGACCGAGGCCCTGCGCTCGGCCCTTTTGAGTGTGAAGGGGGTTGGGCCGGAGACGGCGGACGACATCGTGCTGTATGCGTTCGAACGGCCGGTGTTCGTGGTCGATGCCTATACCCGGCGGTTGTTCGAGCGGCTGGGCCTGCCGCATGCCCGCGGCGCCTACGACGACCTGCGGGTCTGGGTGGAGTCGGAGCTGGGGCCGGATGCGCAGGCCTTTAATGATCTGCACGCCCTGATCGTGGAACACGGCAAGCAGCGCTGCCGACCCAAACCGCTTTGTCAGGGATGCCCACTGAGTGACGTCTGTCCGGGCCGTGTGGCGGTTTAGCACTCGTGCAGGCAGGCCATTACGTCGGACTGCTGCACCGCCATCCCCTGGCGGCGATCGTGATCGCTCAGCTCTTTGCGACCTCGCTGTGGTTCAGTGTGAACGGGGTCGGGTTGTCTCTGCAGCAGGAACTGGGCTGGACGGCGACCGAGATTGGGTGGCTGACGATGGCGACCCAGCTGGGATTCATCACCGGTACCCTGGTGACGGCCGCAACCGGGCTGGCCGACCGGGTGCGTGCGAGTCGCCTGTTCATGGTGTCCGCGCTGCTGGGGGCACTGGTCAATGCCGGGTTCATCCTGCTGGCCGGCGTCTGGGAGCTGGCACTGGCCGTGCGCTTTGTCGTCGGGCTGTGCCTGGCCGGGGTGTATCCGCTGGGCATGAAGTTGGTGATCAGCTGGACGCCGCAGCAAAAGGGCTGGGCCCTGTCCTGGCTGCTCGGGATGCTCACGCTGGGAACGGCGCTTCCTCATCTCTTGCGGGGCGTGACCCTCGATTTGGTCTGGCCGGTACCGATGATGCTGGCCTCCGTGCTGGCGGTGGCGGCCGCCGGGATGATCGCGCGCCTGGGCGACGGCCCGCATCTGCCGCCGGCGGGGCGCACACCGGGGCTGGGCAAGGGCTTTCGTGCATTGGGCGGGCGTGACTTTCGTGCGGTGGCCGGCGGTTATTTCGGCCATTGCTGGGAGCTGTACGCCTTCTGGACGCTGGTTCCGCTGCTGGTTGCGCATGAACTGGCCCGTCTGGATGCCCCCGCCGGCCTGGTGCCCTGGCTGGCCTTCGCGGTGATCGGGCTGGGCGCGGTGGGCTGTGTCTGGGGTGGCCGCCTGAGCCGCCGTCTGGGGAGCCTGCGGGTCGCACGGGTGGCGCTGGCGACATCCGGGCTGGTGTGCCTGCTGTACCCGTTGCTGGCTGGACTGGCGCCATGGCTGCTTCTGGGCCTGCTCGCCCTCTGGGGGCTGACGGTGATCGCGGATTCGCCCCAGTTCTCGGCGCTGGCCGCGGAGAGTGCGCCACCGGATGCGGTGGGCTCTGCCCTGAGCGTGATGAATGCCATCGGCTTTGCGCTCACCCTGCCTTCGATCCTGGTCACCGCCTGGCTGTGGGACGACATCGGGCTGTGGGTGTTGTGGCTGTTGCTGCCCGGGCCCGCGCTCGGGTTGTGGGCGCTCAGCCGACTGTCGGGTCCACGGGGCGCCGGGAGGCACTGACGTATTCAACGTGTCCCGGATGGGTTACGTGTCTCCGGCCACAAGCCGGTCGCGGCCCTGAGCCTTCGCGCGATAGAGACGATCGTCGGCCCGATTGATCAGGGTTTCGGGCGTGAGGTGCCCGGGGTCGCACTCGTCGGACCAGGCCAGTCCGGCGCTGACCGTGAAGGCCAGCGATTCGTCCTCGAAGCGTGTGTCGAGTTCGCGGGTGGCCTCCAGCAGGCGTTCGATGGCGGTGGTGGCGGCCTCGTGATCGACACGGGTGAGGACCACGATGAATTCCTCGCCGCCAAAGCGAGCCACAATGTCGAAGGCCCGATGCTGGCGCCGCAACAGATCGCCGAAGTTGCGCAGAACCTCGTCGCCGGCCAGGTGTCCGTGGGTGTCATTGAGGGTCTTGAAGTGGTCCAGATCCAGGATCGCCACGGCAAAATCTTCGCCGTGGCGGCGCCAGGCCTCGATCTGTTCGCGCAGGCGCTCCATCAGGTAGCGGCGGTTGTACAGGCCGGTCAACGGGTCGGTGATCCCAAGATCGCGTAGCTGGATCTCCAGGTGGTTGCGCTGCAGTGCCTCCGAGATCAGGTTGCCGAGCACCAGCAGCAATTCATCCTGATCCTTGCGCCAGGTGCGCGGGCGCAGCATGTCCATGCCGACGAAGCCGGTGACCTGCTGTCCGGCCAGGATGGGTACGCAGATCAGGGTCTTGACGCCTTGTCGCCGGAACAACTCGCGCTCGGTGGCCGCCTCCTCCGGGAGCTCGTCCACCACGGGAATCACCACCGGTATGCGCTGCTCGATCATCTCCAGCATGCGGGTGCGCCACCAGGGTAGCTTTTTGATGTCCACATCCCGCAGTTGGTCCATTACGGAGAATACGCCGGGGGCACACCATTCATGGGTGTTGTCCATGTGTGTGCCATCAGGTGATAACTCGAACAGATAGCAGCGATCGCTCTCGAAAAAGCGCCCGATGTCGGCCAGGGCAGCATCCAGTCGCTCGTCCATCAAGTCGGCGCTGGCGGTCACGAAGTCCGAGGACAGGCGCGCCAGCATGGCGTTGAAACGTGCCTGATACTGAAGCTCGTCGTGCATGCGGCGGCGATCGGTGATGTCTCGAGCAACGCCCACATAGCCTGTGATCTCGCCCGTCGCGCTGCGGATCGGGGCGCCGCTGGAGACGTGCCAGCGCCATTCCCCACTCTGATGCCGGACGCGGTACTCGATTTCCTGGTCGTTCTGCTCCGAACGGAGGGTGCGTTGGAGGAAGCGGCCGCATTCCCCGCGGTCCTCCCGATGGACGTAGTCGGCGATGGGGGTTCCGGTCGCCTCTTCGGCGGTGTAACCCAGCACTCGTGTCCATTGCGGGGAGACATAGGTGATGACGCCGTCCGGCGTGAGGGTGTAGATGATGTCCCCGATGTTCTCGACCAGCTGGCGGTACTGGGCCTCGCTGGCGCGCAACTGTTCCTCCAGCAGGTGCCGCTCGGTGATGTCGTATATCGTGCCAATGCTGGCCGCGCCGCTTTGCAGCTCCACGCGGCCGGCGGTCAGCTCGACCCAGCGCGTCTCGCCGTTACCGGTGATGACCTTCATCTCGTAGTGGTCCGGCACCTTCTTGCCCGCGATCCGGTCGCGAGCCCGCTGAGTCACGGCCTCGCGCTGTTCCGGGTGGATGATCTCGTAGAAGGGCTGGTTCAGCAGCCAGTGTTCGGGGCGCTGGAGGATGCGGGAAAGGGCCGGATTCACGGTCTGGAAATGGTCATTCTGGAGGATGAATACGCCGGCCGCAGCGTGTTCGGTCAGGGTGCGGAACAGCTCGCGCTCGTCCTCGAGTTCGGCGGTGCGCTCGCGAACGCGGGTCTCGAGCGCACGCCGCTGGCGAAGCAGCAATGCGGCATACAGCAATACCGCCAGCAGGCTCAGGCCAATGACGGTTGGGAGCAGCCAGGCGGGGAACACCTCGACCGTATCGGAGTGGATCCAGCGCTGCGTGATCTGGCGCAGCAGTTCGTCATCCAGCTGGGCGATGGCCGTGTTGATTTCGTCCAGCAATTCCTCGTTAGCGTGCGTTACCGCTGCGCGCAGGGGCTGCTCGTAGAGCAGCTCCAGGGGGTGAAACATGCCCGGCTCGCCATGACGGTCCAGCAGGTACATGGCGACCGGGTAGTCGCCCACGAAGACATCGATCGTGCCTTCCAGCGCGGCGCGCACCATCTGCTCGTTGTTGTCGAAGACCTGCAGCGGGTGTTCAGGTCGTTCGCGCCGCATGAACTCGAGTTCGAAGCTGCCCGCCACCACGCCAGCCGGTTTGTGCGCGAGTTCGTCCAGTCGGGCCACGGGCGCGCCGGTGCGCACGAACGCGAAGGTCCGCAGCGGGAGCAGTACTTCGCTGAAGGCCAGGGTTTGTTCGCGCTCGGGAGACTGGATCAGCCCGCCGTGCACATCAGCCTCGCCACCGCGGACGAGATCCAGGGTGCGCGGCCAGTCGACCAGTCGGAATTCCACTGGACGGTCGAGTTCGTTCGCGATCTCCTGCCACAGGTCTACCAGCAAGCCGCGAGGCTCGCCCCCGTTATCTTCGAAGGCAAAGGGGGGCCAGGCGTGATCCTGGGAGACGATCAGGGGAGGTGGCGGTTCGTCGGCCTGCACGCCGGTGCAGCAAAGGAGCAGGACGCCTATGGCCGACAGGCCGGCTGGCCATGCCGCAAACCGCATACGAAGCCAGTGAACAGGGCGGGAAAAGCCGATATCGAGGTGGAGTGGTGTCACGTCGTGTCAGGCCGTGGCGATGGGCCATCGTGACACAATCATTCCGTATTGCCGACCCCTATTGTCCGGGCGTGGTGGCGCCGGCCCCTAGCTGCTGACGGGCCTTCTCCAGGAGTTCGGCCGCCAGGTCGGGCTCGTGGCGCAGGCGGCGTCCCCAGTTCGGGAACACGTTTTGCTCCTCGCGACTTTCGTGCTTGGCGAGGGCCCCGGAGATCAGGGCGAAGAAGGGGGCCACCATCCAGGCCTCCTCGACACCTTCCTGAAACTCGTGTTCCAGCAGTGCGGTTTGTTCCAGGATCTCGTCATGCTCGCGCAGCATGATCGTGACCGGGTCCTGGCTGCCGGCCCCGCGCGCAACCTCAAGCGTCGGGACGATCAGTTCGTTTTCCACATGCACGTGTCGGCGCAGGCCTTCCACGTAGGCCTGGAAGTCGGGTGCTGCGCCCTCGAGATCGCCGGCATTGACCTTGTGCAGGGCGCTGGCGAACAGGCGGTCGATGCGCAGGTGGTCGCGCTGCAGGAGATCGACGAGGTCCACGGGCGCGACGTCCTCGCGGCGCTGGACGCGCAGTTTCCAAAGCGGTGGGCCGTTCTCCTGCACCTGCCAGTGGATGGCGTGGCGCAGCTGCAGGCTGACGGCATCCATCAGCAGCTGCGGCTCCTGATCCAGCCAGACGTCGAAGACCTGACCCGGCTGGAGTTCGCGCAGCGTGTAGTAGGCGCGGGTGTGTGCGTGGTCGCCCAGCCCCCGCAGGTCCAGCAGAAAGTCACTCATCGGCGGGCTTCGCGTACGCGTCCGGGATGCCGCGCCGGCGCGCCATGGAACGTCCGATGAGGGCGCGCTCCTCGGCGCTGAGCAGGTGGTCAGCCAGTGGCAGTACGGCTTGTTCCTCCAGCTCGAGGTGGGTCCGGTAGCACTGGATCCAGTCAGTCGCGCCTTCCAGCGGATCCGCGTGCCCCGCCGCAATGTTTTGCAGGGCAGGCTCCAGGGCGTCCCAGCCGGCCTCAAGCCGAGGGTGCTCCGCGCTCAGGCGATCCATCCACTCACCCAGTTGTGGATGGGCCTCGGGATGGTCGCGGTATGCATGCAGGATCGGGAACAGATCCTGGTCCTCGTCGGCGTGATGTTGCGGGGCGGCCTGCTCGAAATAGGCCAGCACACGGCGAGCCGCGGACTGGGCCTCTGCGTCGGCCCCGTGCTGCTCCAGGTGTCCCGACAGTCGCTCCAGCGCGTCGAGGCAGTTCGTGATCCGCCGATGACAGGCCCGCAGGAGTTCGATCGGGTGGTGAAAGCCGGGGGCGGGTTCGTGGAGTTGCAGTTTCATCAATAGGCTCGGATCGCGGGGCGACGGCGTGTGTACGAATAACGGAGGCGCTACTGTCCCTTAAGTCTCCCGGGTCCGTGTTGATCTCGATCAATGCATTCGTTATGCATCTTATCGTAGTCTAGCCTCGCTGAAGAACAAACAAAGCCGTAACAAACAAGCAAAGGGAGCGAACGCGACATGCATCCACGCAACCGGATGTTCATCCTGGCCGCACTGGTTTATGCGCTGCTGGGTGGACTGATCGGCGTCCTCTGGCTGGCCCATCCGGGGCTGATCCCCGGCAACGTGCCGCGTATCCATGGTCATCTGATGCTGCTGGGATTCGTGATCATGATGATTTACGGCGTGGGGCTTCACGTACTGCCGCGTTTTTCCGGGCGCTCGCTGTTCTCGGAACGGCTGGCGCATGTCCAGTTCGTGCTGGCCAATGTCGGCCTCTGGGTGATGATCGCCGGCTGGATGATGTTCCATAACCCGACGGTTGCGGTCGGCGGGGCGATGGCCTGGGGGGCGATGATCCTGTTTGCGCTGAATATCGCACTCACGGTGCGCCACTATGGTCCGAAGGGGGCGTGATGAGCCATACCGAATACAACGGCTGTGAGCTGCCGGACGACCTGTTCTATGACCTCGACTATGTCTGGGTCCGTCCGGAGGATGATGGGACCTTTACCCTGGGCATTACCGATCCCGCCCAGACGATGGCGGGGCGCGTGCAGTACTTCCGTTTTCGCAAGCCGGGTTCGCACCGGGCTGCGGGCAAGCCGGTCGCGCGGCTGGAGTCCGGCAAGTGGGCGGGGGGGATCCCCACGCCCTTCGACGGCACCATCGAGCGCATCAACCCGGCCGTGGAGGCCGACCCGGGGCTGGTGAATGTCGCTCCCTATACCGATGCCTGGGTGGTGGTGATGCGCCCGGACGACCCGCAAAAGGCGCTGGAACGGCTGCACACAGGGCCCGAAGCCGTCGACGGGCTCAAACAGTGGATCGACCGCTACGACATCCACTGCATGCGCTGTGCCGACTGAGGCTGGGAGGCAACCGATTCATGAAGGTGGAACTGCTGGTGTCCGAATGGTGTGCCTCCTGCCATGATGCCGAGCGCATCTGGCGCGAGGTGGCCCAGAAGAAACAGATCGATTTCGCGGTGGTCGACATGGGGCAGCCTGAGGGGCGTCAACTGGCGACCCGGTTGCGCATACGTTCCATCCCGGCCGTGGTGGTGGACGGCGAGCTCAAGCACATTGGGCTGCTGGATCGCACGGCCGCGACCGCGCTGGTCGCCGATGCGCCGGAGCGCACGCATAAGGCTGCGCGTCATGTCGGGCTGGGGCTTTCGGCCTCCAGCCGTGCCTCCGTGCTGGGCGCGATGATCTGGTTGCTGATCGCGGGTGCGGCCTTGCCGCTGGGTGGCTTCTTTCTGGATGGCGCCGCGCGCCCCGCCGCGCTGCACGGTTTTACCCTCGGGTTTTTGCTGCTGCTGATCATGGGCCTGGGCGAGCACATGCTGCCGCGCTTTACCGGGCACCCGATCGCGGGCGGCTGGCTGTGGGCCTGGACGCCGCAGATTCTGGTGCACCTGGCCGTGCTGGCGATGGGGCTGGGCTGGCTCCTGGGTGTGCCCCTGTTGACGGCGGTCGGTGCGGTGGCCGCATTCGTCGGCCTTTTGCTGTTTACGCTGCGCATCGCCCCGCTCTTGCTGCGCCCGTCTCTGTGAACACCCAGCCTCTGTCGAGACGATAGAATGGTGACCCTGTGTACCCAACGGAGCCACTGACTGTGAGCCTGTTCGAGAAGCGCATTGCGGAACTGGAAGAAGAGCTGCCGCATCTGGAACCCGCGGATCTTGCTGACTGGCGCCAGGCGGGGCGGTCGTTTCTGTTGGTGGATGTTCGCCAGCCGGAGGAAGCGGCAGAAGGCATCATCGATGGGGCGGTGAATATCCCGCGGCCGAAGCTGGAGGCCAGTATAGAGGCCTACTTGAAGGATCCGGAGCAGCCGGTCGTCGTGTACTGCGGGTACCGTGGTCGGTCGCAACTGGTGGCTGCGAGCCTGCGCGCCATGGGTATTGACGCCCATGTCCTGCGGGGTGGCTATTCGGTGTGGCGCGAGACGTGACTTAAGCGCAGGAATACCCGTCTCGGCCAATATGGCTTTTTGCCTGGGCCTTGGCTACTCTCGGGTTTGATTCTCCGATTTCGGATTGGTCCCTATTTTATTCAGCGCGCCTCCCGTGGGGGCGCGTTCTGCTTTATTGGAGTGTGTAAAGGTGAGTAAGCCGAAGATCGTCGTCTCCAGCACGGACATTGAGCGTCTGGACAAGCTGCTGGAGTCGCTGCCGGACGACAGCTTCCCCGGCAAGGCCGACCTGGAGGCCGAGCTGGACCGCGCGGATGTCGTGGATTCGCGCGAGATCCCGGGCACCGTGGTCACGATGAATTCGAAGGTCCGGTTCCGGGTGACCGAGTCCGGCGAGGAATTCTCGCTGACACTGGTCTACCCGCGCGATGTGGATGACAGCGGCGGCACGCTGTCGATCCTGGCCCCGGTGGGCAGTGCACTGCTGGGACTGTCCGAGGGGGACGAGATCGAATGGCCGCGCCCGGGTGGCGGGCAGATGCATGTTCGCATCGAGGCCGTCGAGTACCAGCCGGAGCGCGCCGGCGAGTACCACCGCTAGGGAGACGCTGACTCGCTCAGCACTGTTCCCAGGGCAGCCCGTGGTAGCGCCAGCCACCGCGGGTGGAGCGCTGGTGGTGTTCGTCCAGCGGCCCTTCAAAGCCTTCATCCACCGAGTACACGTTCTCGATACCGGCATCGACCAGGGCCTGGCCGGCGGCCAGCGTGCGCTTCCCGCTGCGGCAGATCAGGTAGAGCGCGGGGGCATCCTCGCTGTGATCCTCGGCGCCCCCCAGCAGCAGCTTGCGCACCTGGGGCACGAAGTGGGGATTCACGGTCCAGTCCGGCTCGTCGATCCACGGGATATGGATGGCGCCCTGCGGGTGCCCGACGAACAGGAATTCCATCGTGGAGCGGATGTCGATCAGCAGGTCGCGCGGGCGCTCCTGCAGCCGCTGATGGGCCTCCTGCGGGCGAATCCGGCGTACGCCGGGCGCGGGAACCGTCTTCTGATTGGCGAGTGGATCTTTCATCAAGGCTCCGGGCGTGGGTCGGCGGCCGTCCCCAGGGACTCGTTACATCGCGAAGTCGAGTCGCTCCTGAACCGAGTCTAGCGCGGCCTGGGCGCATTCTTCATCCAGATCACCACCGGGGGCACCGGATACACCCACCGCGCCGATCATGCTGCCGGCCACCTCGATCGGCAGCCCGCCTTCCAGCATGATGATGCCGTCCACGTGGTTCATCTCCATGCGGATGTCTTCGCGGTTATCACGGAAGTTGCCGGAGCTGGTGCCGGACATGACCGTGGCTCGGGCCTTGTCGCCGGCGATCTGGATGGTCTGCACGGCGGCCAGGTTGTCGCGCAGCACGGCGCGGTCGTTGCCGGCGCGGTCGACGACCACGGCGCTGGTCTGATGTCCCTTCTCGCGGCAGGCGAGCACCGCGGCCTCGGCGATGTCGTTGGCCAGCTCCATGCTCATCATGCGCTGGTTGAACACGTCGGCCTGGGCCGCACCGGCCAGTCCCAGACAGGCCGCGGCGGCGGTGCCGGCGGCCAGGCGTTTGATCGAACGCGACATATTCATCTCCTTTCTCCAGGGAAGCACTGATTAATTTGCACGCTGTCGATCATGGCAGAAACATCGTGGCTTTGCCGTCCGGTCGGGGCGGCGACAGGCGACAGCACCGCGCGGCGCGGATACACTATCGCGCATGTCGGGAAACAGCTTTGGGCGACTGTTCGTCGTCAGTACCTTTGGTGAGAGTCACGGGCCGGCCCTGGGCGCGGTGGTGGACGGCTGTCCGCCCGGTCTGGAGCTTTGCGAGGCGGACCTGCAGTTCGACCTCGATCGCCGTCGGCCGGGACAGTCGCGCCACACCACCCAGCGCCGCGAGCCGGACCAGGTACGCATCCTGTCCGGGGTGTTCGAGGGCCGCACGACCGGGACTCCGATCGGCCTGCTGATCGAGAACGTCGATCAGCGTTCCAAGGACTACAGCGAGATCATGGATCGCTTCCGTCCGGGACATGCGGACTACACCTATCACCGCAAGTACGGCCTGCGCGATTACCGCGGCGGGGGTCGCAGTTCCGCGCGCGAGACCGCGCTGCGTGTGGCGGCGGGTGGCATCGCCCGGCGCTACCTCCAGCAGCGTTACGGGATCGAGATCCGTGGCTGGCTGTCACAGCTGGGCCCGATCGAGCTGGAAGCAAAGCAGCCGGAGATCGTCAACGACAACCCGTTCTTCTGCCCCGACCCGGACAAGGTCGCGGAGCTGGAGGAATACATGGATGCCCTGCGCAAGTCGGGCGACTCCATCGGCGCGCGAGTGACGGTGGAGGCCGTGGGTGTACCGGCGGGCTGGGGCGAGCCGGTGTTCGATCGCCTGGATGCCGAACTGGCGCATGCGCTGATGAGTATCAACGCGGTCAAGGGCGTGGAGATCGGGGCCGGTTTCGAATCGGTGACCCAGCGGGGCACCGAGCACCGCGACGAGATCACCCCCGAGGGATTTCTCTCCAACCACGCCGGCGGCGTGCTCGGCGGGATCAGTACCGGCCAGGCCGTGCGCGCGAGCATCGCGCTCAAGCCGACCTCCAGCCTCCGCCTGCCGGGACGCAGCATCAACACCGCCGGCGAACCGGTGGAAGTGGTCACCAAGGGTCGCCATGATCCCTGCGTGGGCATCCGTGCGACCCCGATCGCCGAGGCGATGATGGCGCTTGTGCTGATGGATCACGCCCTGCGCCATCGTGGACAAAACGCCGACGTCGGTGACACCGGCCTGCCGGAACTGCGCGACCTGCCGCACGACTGATATGGGCGCGTACCGCCGTGCCCGCATCGCCGGAGGCCTGTTCCGGTGATCCCCAGCGCGCGCCTTTCCACGGTCTACTTCTTCTATTTCGCCAGCCTCGGCGCGTTCATGCCGTTCTGGGGCCCGTATCTGTCCGAGGCCGGTTTTAGCGGATCGCAGATCGGCGAGTTGATGGCGATCGTGCTCGCCACCAAGATCATTGCACCCAACGTCTGGGGCTGGCTGGCCGACCGCGCCGGCGCGCACATGCCGATTACACGCTGGGGAGCGTTTGGCGGAGTGATCGCCTTTGCCGGGGTACTGCTGTACACCGGCTACTGGTGGCTGGCCGTGGTGATGGCGGCCTTCAGCTTCTTCTGGAATGCAATCCTCCCGCAGTTCGAGGCGACCACGATGCGTACCCTGGGTTGCGATGCCCATCGCTACGCGCTGGTGCGGCTGTGGGGGTCGGTCGGGTTTATCGTCGCGGTCGCGCTGCTGGGCTGGGCCTTCGACCATATCGACATCGCCTGGCTGCCCTGGATCGTGCTCGGGATCTTCGCAGCCCTCTGGCTGGCGACGCTCTGGGTGCGCGAGCCCGTGCGCGACCTGGAACAGGACAACAACGTCCCGGCGCTGGTCGCGGTACTCAAGCGGCCCGAGGTGATCGCGCTGTTTGCGGCCTGCTTTTTCATGCAGGCGAGCCACGGGCCGTACTACGCGTTCTTCACGCTGTACCTGGAGGAGGCCGGGTTCTCGCGGGCGGTGGCCGGCCAGCTGTGGGCGCTCGGGGTGGCGGCGGAGGTGGTGCTGTTCCTGCTGATGCCGAGGCTGATCCTGCGCTTCGGCGCCTGGTTCCTGGTGTCGGTGGCGCTGGTGCTGACCACCCTGCGCTGGGGGCTCCTGGCCGCGATCCCCGACTCGTTGCCCATGCTGTTGTTCATCCAGGCCCTGCATGCGGCGAGCTACGGCGTCTATCACGCCGCCGCCATCTCGCTGATCCATTACTTCTTCCCCGGGCGGCTACAAGGGCGCGGGCAGGCCCTGTATTCCTCCCTGGCATTCGGGATGGGGGGTGCGGCGGGGAGCCTGGTCGCGGGCTATCTCTGGGACGGCATCAGCCCGGCCTCGGTCTATGTGTTCGCGGCATGTCTGGCGGCGGCTGGTGTGCTGGCGTCGGTATACGGGGAGTGGCGCCACAGGACACCGGTGCGTACGCCATAGGCCGCCCGGCTTGAAGCGTCAGGAGCGACCGTTCTCGACATCGAGCCGGTGTTGCACCCGGGTCATTAACTGACCGGAGACGCGTTCGACCAGCGAGTGCGCGGCGCGGCGCACCGCGGCCTCCAGCAGCGGGCTGCCCAGGCGGTATTGCAGCTCGAACGCCACCTGCGTGTGGCCAGGCTCGCCGGGGCTCAGGCGGTAGCTGCCCCGATTCTGGATGCCGCGGATCGAGCGCCAGGCGAAATACTCCGGACGCGCGGCCTCGCAGACCTCCACATCGAAATGCAGCTTCATCCCCGCCGCGCGGATGGTCCAGCGGTAGCGCGCGTCCCCCAGCGGTTCGATATGCTCGACGTTGTCGCACAGATCGACAAAGTTGGGCACGTGGCTCAACAGGTCGAAGACCTGCTCCGGTTCCGCGTGCAGAGAGGTATTGTGAGTGAGCTGACGCATCGTCCGGGCGTTGGGAAGAGTGTTGCTGTTCAGAGGCTCGCGCAGGCCGTGGGTTCCATGCAAGGGAGTCGACGGCGGGCTACGATGACGATTCACCCCTACCGGTTACCGCGATGTCCGCCCCGTCCGCCCTCGAACCCGAGTTTCTCAAGCGCTTTCAGGCGGGCAGTACCGGTGTGCTGCACTGGAATGACCTGGATGCCGTGTGGGCCCGGCTGCGCGAACAGGCGGACGATCACTGGTACATCTATGCCGTGGGCGATGCAGTGCCGCAGGCGCCGGTCTCGGCGGAGGACTTTCGGCGTTTCCTGGAGGAGGTCGATCACTTGCTGCGGCAGGATCATGACGAGGATTACTGCGGCATCGTCTATGTCGACGATCGTGATGCCCCAAGCTTTGTGAAGATCTTCGACCCGAACCACCTGGGGGCCAGTTGTGGCTCCTCGGGGCTGAGGATACTGCCCGGCTGGGTGCTCTCGCGGGTCCCACCGGTGGACCTGCAGGCCGCGATCCCCCCGACCGGCAGCCGCCGGCGCTGGTGGCAGCGCCTGTTCTCGCGTTAGACCAGCGTTTCCCTAGGGAGACGCTGATTGAATCGCGCGTCCGCGCTCGAGTCGCTTTTGCGTGCGAACAAGGCGCGGTGACTGCCGTGCAGTCATTCTGCACAAGGGAACCGCAACGCTGTGCGCGCGCCCGTTCTTGATAACAACGGGCGGCCGAGCCCCTGCTTTCAATGGCTTGTGGGGTTGGCGCCCCCTGTTCCCCGATCCTGCGTTGCGCCCCGAATCCATCAAGAACGGGCGGGTAGAACCACTACCCGCTGCCAGAGGCGCCTTGTCTCGGAAAACAGGGGGCACCAACGCGGACGTGCGATTCAATCAGCGTCTCCCTAGCGCGCTGCGAGGCGCTGGATGCACTCGAGGTAGGCATTCTGGTCCGGCGGCGTGTTGTTGCGCTGGGCCTCCCACAGGGCCTGGCCCAGGCATTCCATCATCCGGTGCTCGGCATCCATCACGCCAAAGCGGGCGCACAGGCTCGCGTGTGCGGCCTGGATGCCGGCGGGGCGGTCGGTGCGCGCCTGATCGCGCAGGCTCAGATGCATCGCCATGTGCAGGAACGGGTTGGAGGTGCCCAGCTCCGGCGGGAATTCGCCAGTCAGCGCGGTCTCGCGGTCCTTGATGAATTCGTGGTACTCGGGGTGTTCTGAGATCACGTCCACCAGCTGCTGTTCCAGGTCGGTCAGCGTCTCGCCGGCCTGCGCCTTGTGCCAGGCGTCGACGAACTGGGTGCGGATCTGGTCGCGGTTGCCGTACATGGGGTGTTCCTCGAAGGTATGGGGGTGGTCAGGCGCCGATGGGTGGCGGCGTCTTCGCCTTGTATTCGCACAGGTCCTCGATCGGACAGCGCCAGCATTCGGGCTTGCGCGCCTTGCAGACATAGCGTCCGTGCAGGATCAGCCAGTGGTGGGCGTCCTGCAAATAGGGCTTTGGCGTCAGCCGCATCAGCCGCTTCTCGACCTCCAGCACGTTCTTGCCGGGCGCCAGTCCGGTGCGGTTGGCGACCCGGAAGATGTGGGTGTCCACCGCGATGGTGGGTACGCCGAAGGCGGTATTCAGGACGACGTTCGCGGTCTTGCGGCCCACCCCCGGCAGGGCCTCCAGCGACTTGCGGTCGCGCGGAACCTCGCCGCCGTGCTGGTCGACCAGGATGCGGCAGGTCTTGATCACGTTCTCGGCCTTGGCGTTGTACAGGCCGATGGTCTTGATGTGTTCCTTTAACCCGTCCAGCCCCAGCGCGAGGATCGCCTCGGGCGTGTTGGCGGCGGGGTAGAGGCGGCGGGTGGCCTTGTTCACGCCGACATCCGTGGCCTGGGCCGACAGGATGACTGCGATCAAAAGTTCGAAGGGCGTGTTGTATTCGAGCTCGGTGGTCGGCTCGGGGTTCGCCGCCTTCAGGCGTTCGAAGATGGCTTCACGCTTCGCGGCGTTCATTAATCAGTGTTTCCCTAAACAAACCGGCCCCGCAGGGCGGGGCCGGATGCTGCGGCAAGGCTGCCGATCAGACGTGGCGGAACAGACCGACGTCCGGGGCCGCTTCGCGCGGGTTGGACTCGGCTTCCTTCTCCAGGTCCTTGATCATTTTGGCGTGCTTCTCTTCGAGATCGTGCATCGCCTTTTCGTCCATCTTCGGGAAGATGACGTCGCGGATGAACGAGCCCAGCTCGTCCAGGCAGCTCGGCCAGTACTTGCCGTTCAGATGGAACGAGTGGTGGGCATGGGTGCCCATCGGATAGCTGTCGAACTTGGTGATCATGGTGTAGGAGAGATCGGCGTCCTTCTCGACGAAGTCCTTGGCCCAGTCGTACCACCACTTGTAGTACTTCTCCTGCAGGTCCTCGTTGAACCCGTGGTTTTCGAAAAAGGCGGCGATGGTGCCGCGCGGGGCGAGGCCGTAGCGCGTGCCGCGCTTACCAGCAAACGGGAAATGTCCAGCCATGCCTATCTCCTGGGACGTTTGGATTGCCGGGGCCAGGCCCCGGTGAAACGGAATTCGTGGCGCCGGAAGTTTACTCGCTGGCGAGCGAGAATCAAGAAACGCGTGCCTCGGTGGCCTCCGCGCGTCCGAAGCGCCCCTCGTACAGGCGCAGCAGGGCGGGGATCACGAACAGCACCAGCAGGGTCGCGAAGGCCAGTCCGAACACGATCGAGATCGCCATCGGGATCAGGAACTGGGCCTGCACCGAGCGCTCGAACAGCAGGGGTGTAAGCCCGGCGATGGTGGTGACCGAGGTCAGGATGACCGCACGCAGGCGCTGACAGGCGGCCTCTACGATCGCCTCGCGCAGAGCGAGTCCGGTCTCCCGCAGCCCCTGGTAGAAGCTGACCAGGATGATCGAGTTGTTGACCACGATCCCGGTCAGTCCGAACAGGCCGAACAGTGACAGGATGGTGAGCTCCACACCCATCACCCAGTGCCCGAACAGTGCGCCGAGAATCCCGAACGGGATGATTGCCATCACGATCAGCGGCCAGCCCCAGGAGGCGAACACCCAGGCCAGCACGATGTACATCAGCCCTAGCGCCAGCAGCAGGCCCATCCGCATGTCGGCAAAGGTCTCTTCCTGGTCGGCCGCGCGCCCTTCGAAGGAGTACTCGACGCCATAGCGGACAGCCAGCTCGTCCAGCGGCCCGTCCTCGAGTGCCGCCCGGATACGGGCGGCGTTGTTCACCGCCCGATCCACCTCGGTCGAGACCTGAATGGCCAGCCGCGTATCGGCGTGGCGCAGGGTCTCGAACCCCTGGCGTGAACGCAGTTCCACGACGTCGTCCAGTGGCACGAAGGCCCCGTCCGGCAGGCGCAGGTTCAGCCGCTCCAGACTCTCGCTGCGGTGGCGCTCGCCATCCGGCAGTCGTACGCGAACCTCCACTTCCTCCAGCCCGTCCTGATAGAGCTGGGCGAGGTAGCCATCAAAGGCGTTGCGCAGCTGCAACCCGACCGATTCGGTCGTCAGCCCGACCGCGCGGCCCTCGGGCTTCAGCTGAAATACGAACTGCTCGCGCCCGAACGGGGTGTCGTCGCTGGTGGCGAAGGTCCCGGGGAAGTCGTCCAGCATGTCGGCCAGTTCCAGCGCCGCCTCCTTCAGTACATGCGGGTCGTCCCCGGTCAGGCGGATATCGAGGTCACGCCCGGGCGGACCGGTCTGGCGCTCGTCGATGGAGAAGTTCTCGATTCCAGGGGCCTGGCGGATGCGGTCCTCCCATTCGCGGATGAACTCGCGATTGCGCACGGTCCGTTCTTCCGGCGAGACCAGTTCCACCTGGATGTTGCCGAACTGCTCCCCCTTGGGCGCATTGCCATCGCCCGGGTCGATCCCCTTGCCGAGGCGGGTCACGGAGGTGCGCACGAGGTTGCCGCCCAATGCCTCCTCGGTCTCCTCAAGAGCGCGCTCGGCGTGGATCAGGAACGACTCCACCCGCTCCGGCGGGGTGCCGGCGACGAAGTTCACCCCGGCGTTGACGATGGTGCCCTCGGGCGAGGGGAAGAAGGTGAAGCCGATGCGGCCACTGGCGGCCAGACCAATGGCCAGGATCAGCGCGCCCACGGCCAGTGCCAGGGTGACGCCCGCGTGGTCCACCGAGTGCGTAACAGCGCGGCGGAACGGGCCATTTCTCAGCCGTTCGAAGCCGGCGTCGAAGCGCGCCCGCAGGCTGTTCGGGGCGGGCTCCTTGAGCCGATGCATCACACCCTTCAGGTGGGCCGGCAGGATCAGGAACGCAATCAGCAGGGTCGCCACGATCACGCAGATCACCACCAGCGGGATGTCGAACAGGATGTTTCCGATCACCCCGCCGATCAGCATCAGCGGCATGAAGGCGGCGACCGTGGTCAGCGAGGCTGCGATCACCGGACCGACCATGCGCCGGGCGCCGTCGCGCGCGGCCCGGCCCGCGTCCAGCCCGCGCTGGTGCAGGCTGTAGGCATGCTCCGAGACCACGATCGCGTTGTCGACGATGATCCCCAGCGACATGATGAAGCCGAACAGCGAGATCATGTTGATCGAGCCGCCCACCAGCCACAGCACGACAAACGCGGCGGTGAACGCGATGGGGATGCCCAGCGCCACGCGTAGCGCGACATGCCGGTTGAGGAACAAAAACAGAATCCCCAGCACCAGCATCAGGCCGCCGAGGCCGTTTTTCAGCAGCAGGTTGATGCGCTCGGCCAGCAGTTCCCAGAAGGCATCCATCACCTGGAGATCCACTCCCGGGGGCAGGGCGGGTTTGGTCTCCTCCAGCCAGTCTTCGAGGACGCGCGCGGCCTCCAGCGAGTCACCCGTCTCCGAGCGCAGCAGCTGCATCTCGATAGCGGGCTTGCCGTTGGCACGGGTGCGTACCTCGCCATCGCGCGGGCGCAGTTCGATGTCGGCGATATCGCCCAGCCTGATCCGCCCCAGATCGGTGTCGCCGCGCAGGATCAGCCGCTCGAAGCCGACAACATCGCGGGCCTGCTCCAGGCTGCGAATCTGGCGCGCGGTATCGTCGCGCCCGACCGAGCCGGCGGGGAAGTCCTGCGCCATCTCGCGGATCTGCGCACCGATCTGGTCCAGCGTCATGTCCAGTCGATAGAGCTCGCGCGCCGGCACCTGGATGGCCATCTCGTCTTCAGTCAGCCCGGTGAACTCGATCTGGGCGATCCCGGCATCCAGCAGTTCACGTTCGAACTGCCGGGCCAGCCGGCGCAGCTGCTGCGGGTCTTCCGGGCCGGTGATCAGCAGCCGCGCCACGGGCTCGTAGCGGATGATCCGTTTGACCACCGGGGTTTCCGCGTCTTCCGGCAGATTGCGCTGCTGGTCGACGCGGTCGTTGACCTGCTCGGCGGCCCGCGTCATGTCGGTGCCCGCCTCGAACTCCAGCGTGACCACGCCGACGCCCAGCGCAGAGGTCGAGGTCATGTTGCGCAGGCCGTCCACGGTGCGCAGGTCCTGCTCCAGGGGATCGATGATCGCCTGTTCCACGTCCTCCGCACTGGCGCCGCTCCAGACCACTTCCACGATCATGAAGTCCAGTTCGAAGTTCGGGAAGAACTGGGTGTTCAGCTTGGTCAGCGCGAACGCCCCGGCCAGCAGCATCAGCGCAATCAGCAGATTCGCGGCCAGGCGGTGTTCCAGGAACAGCTGAATGGGACCACGCGGTGGCTGGCCGTTGTCGCGCGATCCCCCGCCGGGCATCGGGCGCTCGTTCGGGCCGTCGCCGGCGCGCTGGCCGGGATCGGCGTCAGTCATCGTTCGGGTCCTGTTCCCCGTTGCTGTCGGAGGCGCGCGGGATCGCGGCATCGCGGTCCGGGCGTTCGCCGGGCTCCTCGACCTCGACCTTCAGCCCGTCCACGGCATTCGGCAGGCGGGTGGCGACCAGGATATCGCCCGTCTCCAGATCCGGGTGGCGGATCAGCGCCCGGACGTCCCCGGCGTCGGTCACGAACTCGCCGAGACGCTCGACCCGCAGCGACTGCATGCGGTCATCCACGACGCGGAAGATCTGGTCGCGGCCGTAGAGGGCCTCGTAGGGCACGGCGACACTGTCGGCCTCGGCCGGCAGGCGGAGCGTCAACTCGACGAAGCGGTTGAGGTTCAGCGCCGAATGACCCTCGCGTACCTCGAAGACGCCGCGCGTCCCGGCTTCGCCCGCGCGCGTCTCGCCTTCCAGGCGTGCCAGTTCCGTGCGCACCGTGCGCCCGCCCACCCGGGCATGGGCAGTCAGCTCCTCGCCCGCGTCCAGCAGTTCCTCGATGCGCGGGAGGATGTAGGCCGGGATGCTGGCGCGAATCTCCAGGTCGTCGAGCGCGAACAGGCGCACCAGCGGGTCGCCCGGGCGTGCACGCTCGCCGACGGCCACCTCGACTTCGACTATCCGGGCATCGAAGGGTGCGGTGATCGTGGTGCGCTCGAGATCGATGTGCGCCTGATCCTCGGCAGCCCGCGCGCGCTCCAGGCGGGCCTCTGCCTGGGCCATGCGCATCGGGGCATCGGCCATCGCCTGCTCGCGGTTGTCCAACGTCAGGCTGGCCTGTTCCAGGGCCTCCCGGGCTGTGTCCACGTCGGTCTCGGAGCCGAGATCGCGTTCGCGCAGGTTCTGCGCCCGGCGCAGCCCACGCTCGGCGATCTCCAGGAGTTCGCGTTCGCGCACCAGGGCCTCGCGATCGAAGCGGGCGCGGATCTCCTCGCTCTCTTTTGCGCCCTCGAGCTCACGGCGTTCGGCCGTGCGCTGGACGAGCAGCAGTTCCGCCTCGCGCGGGTCGATGCGCAACAGGGTTTCGCCAGCCTCCATGCGCGCCCCGATCCGGGCTGGGACGGCTTCGATCTCGCCCTCCACGGCTGCGCGCAGGGTGGCCGTCTGGGCCGACGCGCTGCGCCCGTTCAGCAGGATGCCTGGGTGGTGTTCGCCCAACTCGGCCACCAGCCCCTGCACCGGCCAGGTCCGCTCGGTGGCCTCCGGCGCAGGCGCCTCGGGGCCCGTCGCACGCAATACGAGGAAGCCCACGATCGCAGCGGCGAGGATCAGCAAGGGGGGCAGGGCACGTCGAAGAAGGCGCGGCATGGTGTTCTCGGTCGGATGGGGCAGGGCCGGTCGGTTGGAGGCACTAAAGGGTCGGAGGGTTCCTTCCCGGCGCGTTATTCTAAGCGAATTGTCTGTGTGCGCGACCGCGCCTCCTCGATGATCCTCGCTGGGTTAGTATGCGGCCAGCCACACATCTGGAGAGCGCGATGATGAAACTCGGCGTATTACGAAATCTCGGGGCCGTCGCCCTGGTCCTTGGCCTCGGTGTGGGCGGTGGTACCACGATGGCCGAGGAGGCCCCGGAGGCGTGCGAATGCCTGGAAGGGCTGGAGATGGAAGGCACGCCATGGGTGCGCCTGGTACCGGGGGATACCACCGCCGGCTACCTGGAGCTGCGCAATACCGGCGGGTCCGATCGCCGCATCGTGGCCGCCGAGTCGCCGATCGCCGAGACTACCGAATTGCACGAGCACACCCACGAGGATGGCGTGATGCGCATGCGCGAGGTCGAACACCTGGATCTGCCCGCGGGCGAGGCCCTGGTGCTGGAGCCGGGCGGCCTGCACCTGATGTTCATCGGTCTGCACGAGCCGCTGACGGCCGGTGACTGGGTCGCCGTACGTGTGACCTTCGAGGACGGCGAGACCATGGATCTGCACATGCAGGTCCGCCGCGGCGAGGCCGAGGAGGGTGCCGGGCACGATCACATGGAACACGATGACGCGGGTCACGGGCACGGCGGTCACGGGCACTGACGCGCCCGCCCGAACGGGCCGAATCAGTTCTCCGGCCGGTTCGGGATCTCGATCGTCGCCTCGGCGCGCAGGGCCTCCAGCTTTTCCTGAATGGCGCGGCTTTCCAGGATCTCGATGATCTCGGCGCGCACCTCGTCCAGCGGCGGGACTTCCACCTCGCGGGTGTCGTCCAGACGGATCAGGTGCCAGCCAAACTGGGACTGCACGGGCGCGTCGGTGGTCTCGCCGGGTTCCAGGGCCTCGGTGGCGGCGGCGAATTCCGGCACCATGCCATCGGGCGTGAACCAGCCCAGGTCCCCGCCCCGGGCGGCGGATCCCGGGTCGATGGAGTGCTCCTCGGCCAGCTCCGCAAAATCGGCCCCGTCGTCCAGTTGTGCCAGCAGCTCGCGCGCGCTGTCTTCGTCCTCGACCAGGATGTGACGCGCGCGGTACTCCGTGCCGCGCAGGTATTCGACCTGGCGCTCGTATTCCGCTTCCACGTCCTCTTCGCTGATCTCGAGCTCCTCGGCGATGCGCTCCATCAGCATCGAAGCCAGCAGATTGGTCTCGACCATCTTCAGGATGCGCTGGATCTCGGGGTCGTCGCCCAGCCCGCGCTTCAACGCCTCCTGGCGTAGCAGCTCCAGGCTGATGACCTCGTCCAGCACGCCTTCGCCCTGCGTGGCCAACCCCGGATCCTCGTCCATGCCGGCATAGGTGAACAGGTCGGCGCGGGTGATCGCGCGATCGTTAACGATGGCGACCGTGTCCTCGTCATCGGTATCGGTGATGACCGTGTCGAGCTCGCTAGCCTCTTCGTCGGGCAGCGGCAGACCCTCGTCGCCATTCCCGCAGGCGGCCAGAAGGCCCGCGAGGGCGAGAGTGGCAACGAGCGCGGCGGGACGGGTACGCATGATCAAAACACCTGCTTGAAAGGACGAACGTCCACCGAGGTATAGACCCCCGCGGCGACATAGGGGTCGGCGTCGGCCCAGTCGTGGGCGGCCTCCAGCGACGGAAACTCGGCCACGATCAGGCTGCCGGTGAACCCGGCGGGGCCCGGGTCGTTGCTGTCAATCGCCGGCAGCGGACCGGCCAGGACCAGGCGACCGGCGTCGTGCAGCGCCTGCAGGCGGGCGACGTGTTCCGGCCGCGCGGCGAGGCGGGCATCCAGCGAGTCGGGCGCGTCCTGGCCCTGGATCATGTAGAGCATTGATCGGCGTCTCCGTGGGTTGGGACGTAAATTCTAACGCAGCCAGACCGCCTTATAAGCGGCGCCCACCATGCGCTACACTGCGCGCCTTGTCATCAGTGGCCCGACTTCATGATCGCGATACACCCCGAAAACCCGCAGCCCCGGTTGGTCCGGCAGGTCCTGGATCGGCTGCACGAGGGCACCGTGATCGCGATCCCGACCGATGCCTGCTATGCCCTGGCCTGTTTGCCGGGCGACAAGGCCGGCGCCGACCGTATCCGCCGCATTCGCCAGGTCGACGAGACCCATCACCTCACGCTGCTGTGCCGGGATCTCTCGGAGCTTGGCGTCTATGCCAAGGTCGACAACACGGCCTTTCGCCTGATGAAAGGCCTGACGCCCGGGCCCTATACCTTCATCCTGCCGGCCACGCGCGAGGTGCCGCGCCGCCTGCAGCACCCCAAGCGGCGCACCATTGGCCTGCGCGTTCCGGACAGCCGCATCGTCTCGGCGCTGCTGGAGGAACTGGGATCGCCGCTGATGACCGCGACGCTGCAACTGCCGGGCGAGGATCTGCCGCTGAGCGAGCCCTGGGTGATCGACGAGCGGCTGTCAAAGGTCGTGGACGAAGTCGTCGATGGCGGGGCCGGCACCCTGGAGCCGACGAGCGTGATCGACCTGACCGGTGACGTACCGGAGATCATCCGTCACGGTGTCGGCGACGTGGCGTTTCTTGAGGAATAGCAGGGGCATGGAGGCCCGGGGAGATGCGTGATGCGTAAATGGATCGTGCTGGTACTGGTGTTGCTGATCGTGGTCGCCGCCTGGCCGGTGTTTGTCGGTGGGCAGGTCGAGCGCAACGTGACCGAGGCCCAGCAGGCACGCATCGGCGAGGTGGATCTGCGCCACGAGATGGTCGAATACCGGCGCAGCTATCGCACCGCGACCGCTCGCAGCGAGCTGACGCTCAATGACGGCGAGACCGAACTGGTCATTCCGCTGGAACATCGGGTACGCCACGGCGTGCTCGGCGCCCGCGGCGAATCGAACGTGGACCTGGGTGCCCTCGAGGCCCCGGAGGGCTCGCTCGCGGCCCATCTGCTGCACGAGCTCGATCTGGTCGTGCAGACGCACGCCGGCATGGGTGGTCGTCTGACTACGCGTGTGCAGTTCGAGCCCCTGACGCTGGACCTGATGGAGGTCCCGGATGTGGCCGACCGTGTTGATGGCGAAGGGCCGTTGTGGCTCGAGCTGGATGCGGGCCAGGGGCGCTTTGCCTGGTCGGCGGAGCAGCTGCTGCTGAGCCTGGACCTGCCCGCACTGCGTCTGCATGACGACGAGGCGGACCTGCGAGTGGAGCAGGGCCGTTTTGCGACCGTGTTTGAACCAGACGAGGATGGCATCTACGGCCGCCTGCCCGATTACGAGGGCGGCCTGGCGGCCGCGCAGCTGCGCTTTCGCGACGAGCAGGGCGAGATGGAGCTGACCCGGCCGCGGGTGAATGCCTTCCAGAAGACCAATAACGATCGCCTGGACAGCCGCCTGCGCCTGGAGATCGACGAGGTCCGCCTGCGCGAGGCGGACGCCGACGTGCTGGAACTCGAGACTGTCGATCTCCAGTTTGCGATGCTGCGCTGGGATCGCCCGGCACTGCTGCAGATGATCCAGGACCTGGAGGTGTTGCAGGAGCGTGACCTCGAACGCGGGCAGCGTCTGGCGCTCGGCGGGTCGGTGATCACCGATGCGATCGAACGCATGATCGAGCACCGCCCGGCGGTCGAGCTGAAGGCCTCGTTCAACGAATCCCCCGCACGTCAGGTGGCGCTGACGACCGAGCTGGGCCTGCGCGGTGATGCGCGCGGCTTCCGCACCCGGCCGCTGGAGACGGTGGTACTGGACAGCGAACTGCGGCTCGGGCTGGAATGGGTGCGCGAGTTCGAGGCGGCCTATCCCGAGGCGGAGCTGGACGAGCGTCTCCATGCCCTGGCGGCGCAGGGCTGGCTGCAGCGGGACGCCGACGCCGAGCTCTGGCGCGGGCACCTGAATATGGAAGACGGTCGCGTGTACGTGAACGAACGCGATCGCACCGCGGCCCTGTTGGGCATGCTGTTTGCCTTGTCGGGCGGTATGTTCTGAATCGTGCCCAACGAACCCCACGAATAACGGAGAAGGAACCACTCGTGACCAGCAACCAGGGAACGAACCAGCGCGTGATCTCGGGCATGCGCCCGACCGGGCACCTGCATCTGGGCCATTATCACGGCGTCCTGAAAAACTGGATCGAGCTGCAGCACAACTACGAGTGCTTCTTCTTCGTCGCCGACTGGCACGCGCTGACCACGCACTACGAAGACCCGGGTGATCTGCAACAGCATGTCACCGAGATGGTGATCGACTGGCTGGCGGCCGGGGTGAGTCCCGGCTCCGCCACGCTGTTCGTGCAGTCGCGCGTGCCGGAGCATGCGGAGCTGCACCTGCTGCTGTCGATGATTACCCCGCTCGGCTGGCTGGAGCGCGTGCCCACGTACAAGGACCAGCAGGAACAGCTGCGCGAGAAGGATCTGGCGACCTACGGCTTTCTGGGGTACCCCGTGCTGCAGAGCGCGGATGTGCTCGCCTACCGCGCCGGCATGGTCCCGGTTGGCGAGGATCAGGTATCGCATCTGGAAGTCACGCGCGAGATCGCGCGCCGCTTCAACCATCTCTATGGCCGCGAGCCGGGGTTTGCGGAGAAGGCCGAGGCCGCGGTCGACAAGATGGGCAAAAAGGCCGCCAAGCGTTACCGCGACCTGCGCAAGCGTTTCCAGGAGCACGGCGAGGACGAGGCGCTGGAAGTGGCCCGGGCCATGCTCGAGTCGCAGCAGAACATCTCGCTGGGGGATCGTGAACGCCTGTTCGGCTACCTTGAAGGTGGTGGCAAGATCATCCTGCCGGAGCCCCAGGCCAAGCTCACGCCCACTGCGAAGATGCCGGGGCTGGACGGGCGCAAGATGTCCAAGAGCTATGGCAACACCATCAGCCTGCGCACCGAGCCGGCCGAGGTGGAAAGACTGATCCGCACCATGCCGACCGACCCGGCGCGCGTGCGCCGTACTGATCCCGGCACGCCGGAGAAGTGTCCGGTCTGGGACCTGCACCTGGTCTATACCGACGAGGCCAGCCGTGCCGAGCTGCACGAGGGCTGCACCTCGGCCGGGATCGGCTGCATCGACTGCAAGCGCCCGCTGATCGAAGAGGTGCAGGCGGAACTGGAGCCGATCCAGCAGCGCGCCAAGGAGTATGCCGAGGACCCGGCCCTGGTGCGCTCGATCATCGTCGAGGGCTCCGAGGCCGCGCGCGAAGAGGCGCGCGAGACCCTGGAAGAGGTACGCCGCGTGATGGGCCTGGATTACCTGCGATGACCCCATTCGGGAAGCTCCCACCGAGATGAGCCATGGACCCGCGCGATGAGCTGACGGACCTGGAGAACTCCGCGACGGTCGAGACCGGAGCGGAAGGCGAGTTTGTCTATCGCGTGCATGGCGAGCCGGTGGCCGAGCTGCCGGCCGATCTGTATATCCCCCCGGATGCGCTGGAGGTCTTCCTCGAATCGTTCGAGGGACCGTTGGACCTGTTGCTGTACCTGATCCGCCGGCAGAACCTCGACATCCTTGCCATCCCGATCGCCGAGATCACCCGTCAGTACATGGCGTATATCGAGGTCATGCGCGCGCTGCGCCTGGAGCTGGCCGGCGAGTATCTGGTGATGGCGGCGCTGCTTGCCGAGATCAAGTCGCGCATGCTGCTCCCGCGCCCGGTGCAGGCTGACGCGGACGAGGACACGGATCCGCGCATGGCGCTGATCCGGCAGCTGCAGGAATACGAACAGTTCAAGACCGCGGCCGAACGGCTGGACGAGATCCCGCGCATGGACCGCGACGTGTACGCCGCCGCTGCCAGCGTCGAGGCACTGGAGGGGCCGCCACCCCCGGCCCCCACGATGGACGAGTTGATGGAGGCCCTGGCCGCCGTGATGCATCGGGCCAGCCTCTCCGCACACCATCACATCTCCACCGAGCAGTTGTCGGTGCGCGAGCGCATGAGCAGTATCCTCGAGGTCCTGCACCCGGAGCGCTTTACCGACTTCGTCACGCTCCTGCTCGCCTCTGAAGGGCGCCAGGGCGTGGTGGTTTCGTTTCTCGCCGTGCTGGAGCTGACCAAGTCCGGCCTGGTGGAGTGGGGCCAGAGCGAACCCTACAGCCCGATTCGCCTGCGCCGTCGGGGTGGCCGGCCGGACACGGAGGATGCATGAACGACGTCACCAGCCCTGAGGCCCCGCAAGCCGCCACCGAGATCGACACCGACACGCTCGGGGCCATCGAACTCGCGATCGAGGCGGTCCTCTTTGCCGCCGCCGAGCCGGTCGCGCCGCGCGACCTGAAGGCCGCCTGCGAGGACCTTGGCGAGATCGATCAGCCGACACTGGACCAGGCGATTGGCCGGCTGCAGGAGCGCTATGCGGATCGCGCCATCGAACTGGTGCGCACCGCTGGCGGCTACCGCTTCCGGGTGCGGGCCCGCTTCTCGGCCACGGTCCAGGCGGCGCAGCCCGAACGCCCCGCGCGGCTGTCCCGCGCGCTGCTGGAGACGCTCGCGATCATTGCCTATCGCCAGCCGGTGACGCGCGCCGAGATCGAGGCGGTACGCGGCGTGGCAGTCAGCTCCGGCATCATGCGTACCCTGCAGGAGCGCGAATGGGTACGCGTGGTAGGGCACAAGGAGGTGCCCGGTCGGCCTGCGCTGTATGCGACGACGCGGACGTTCCTCGACGACCTGGGCCTGAAGCGGCTGGAGGAGCTGCCGCCGCTGGACGCGATCCGCGACCTGGCGGACGTCGCCTCCGACGCGGGCTTCACCCTGGCACCGCCCGAGGACGACGCCAATGGCCAGCTCCGCCTCGAGCCCGCCCCCGAATCCGACGACGACACCCGCTAGCCCACGCTCGTTCTGTCGGACCCTGGTCTTGATGTGCCGTGCTCGACTAGCTGCGGTCGTTGAGGCTGGGCCTGGTTCGGCATCCGGTGTTTACGGTGGCTTCGTCTTGCCGCCTGCCATGCGCTGTTTCGCCAGCGCGCCGCGAGTTACTTCTTTGCTCGTGCAAAGAAGTAACCAAGAAACACGCCCGGGATTCGCCCAGGAACCTTGCTCCGGGCGCGCCAGGCCGGCGGCGCTGAAACTCGCTACGCCTTTGGCTTCGCTCAGACAGTCAGCGCCTTTTCTCCGGCCTGTCACGCCCTCCACAAGGGGCTCATATCGGGAGGGAAAGTCAAAACCGACGGTATCCCAGCGCTTCTGCCTATTCCGTACGCCGTAGGGTGCGGTTGAGCGCAGCGAAACGCACCGTTCCGACGTTGGGGCAACCCTGATGCGATTCGCTGCGCTCATCACATCCTACGATGGGTCTTGGCGCCCGCTGGCGGGCGCGGCACGCCAGGGCCGAAGGCCGCACGTGCCAAGATGTCCGAATGCCCAGCCTCAATCCATTGGCGCGAACGTCAGAGCGGCTGTTGTCTTGACCTTCATCCCCCGTATGAAGCCCCTTGCGGAAGGGTCCTCGGGACGGAAAAGAGGCGCTGACTGTCTGAGCGGAGCGTAGCGTAGCGAGTTTCAGCGCCGCCGGCCCGAGGGCCCTGGAGCAAGGTCCCCGGGCGGAATCCGGGTGCCCTTCTTTGGGTACTTTCTTGGGCAAGCAAGAAAGTACCTCGCGGCGCGCTCGCGAGTGAGCGCACGGCAGTATGCGGACCGAAGGCACGTAAACACCGACGACGAACCAGGGCCAGCCTCAACAAGGCAGGCGGCCGGACAAAACCCCCGTAAACACCCGAAGACGAACCCGGCCCAGCCACAACGGCGTATGCGGCTGGATATCGGCTCGCAGCGAGGCTTAACGCGAAGCGATTACGAGTCGAGGCGCAGGGAGAAGTCGATAGCGCGGACGTGCTTGGTCAGGGCACCGACCGAGATGTAGTCGACACCGGTGGCCGCGATCTCGGAGAGGCTGTCCGGCGTGACCCCGCCCGAGGCCTCGGAGATGGCCCGCCCCCGGATGCGCTGCACGGCGGTGGCGAGGTCGTCCCGCGAGAGTTCATCCAGCATGATCACGTCGGCGCCCGCCGTCAGCGCCTGATCGACCTCGTCGAGGTTCTCGGTTTCCACCTCCACCCAGCGCCCGGCCCCGAGCGCGCGGGCGCGCTCCACGGCGGCCGCGATAGAGCCGCAAGCGGCGATGTGGTTTTCCTTGATCAGTACGGCGTCCCAGAGCCCGAGGCGGTGGTTGTAGCCGCCGCCGATGCGCACGGCGTACTTCTGACCATGACGCAGGCCCGGAAGTGTCTTGCGGGTGTCGAGGATGCGGCTGTGGGCGTCGCCCAGGCGGGCGACCCAGCGGGCGGTCTCGGTGGCGGTTCCGGACAGCGTCTGAAGCAGGTTGAGCGCGGCGCGCTCGGCGGCCAGTACGGCGCGGGCCGGGCCCTCGAGCGTGGCGACGGGCTGTGCGCCCTCGGGTTCCAGCACGGCGCCCTCGGCTACCTGCCAGTCGATACGGATCTCGGGTGCGAGGCTCGCAAAAACGCGGTCGAACCACGCCTGGCCACACAGCACGCCGGGCTCTTTCAGCAGCAGGGTGGCGCGCGCGGCGCGATCCTCCGGTACCAGTGCCGCGGTGATGTCGCCGGCCAGGGCATTGGGCCCCAGGTCCTCGGCCAGCGCCATCTCGACCTCGCGCACCAGCATGGCCCCGTCTGGCCGTGCCGGGCCCTGGGCGAACGGGTCATGCGGGGCGCGCTGCTGCTCAGCCGTCATGGCGATCGGGCATCGGGCGTCCGGAAACATAATCGTCGCGAAGCTTCTTCACCAGCCCGGCCAGCAGGATCAGCGCGATCAGGTTGGGTGCGGCCATCAGGATGTTGGCGATGTCGGAGAAGTTCCAGACCATGCCCAGCGGGATGGTGGCCCCGATGACGATCAGGATCACGAACGCGATGCGATAGGGCATCACCGCACGATCGCCGAACAGGAAGTAGGCCGAGCGGTCGCCATAGTAGGACCAGGCGATCATCGTGGAGAAGGCGAACAGCATCAGGCTGAAGCCGACCACCATCGCGCCGAACGGCCCCAGCGTGGAGCTGAACGCGGTGGCGGTCAGCGAGGCGCCGACCACGTCGTCGGCGCGGTCGATGTAGGCGCCGGTGACCACGATCGCCAAGCCGGTCAGGGTACAGACGACGATGGTATCGATGAACGGCTCGAGCATGGCCACCGAGCCTTCGCGCGGCGGATCGCCGTTCTTGGCCGCGGCGTGAGCCATGGCCGAGGAGCCCAGGCCCGCTTCGTTCGAGAACATGCCGCGTGCGACGCCGTACTGGATGGCCAGACCGATCGCGCCGCCGCCGGCCGCCCAGGGGTTCAGCGCCAGGTTCAGGATGGTGGCCACCGCGGCCGGCACGGCCTCGATATTGGCGACGATCACGATGAACGCGCCGATCATGTACACCACGGCCATGAACGGCACGATGGCGGAGGCGATCATCGCAATGCGCTTGACCCCGCCAATGATTACCAGGGCGACGAGCACGGCCATGGTCAGGCCGATGATCAGCGCCATCCAGCCCATGATGTCGTCATCGGCGCGCAGGTTCGGGACCATGAAGGTCAGGCCATCGACTACAGAGTTCGCCTGCACCATGTTGCCGATGCCGAACGAGGCGATCAGGGTGAAGGCGGCGAACAGGATCGCCATCTTCTTCATGTTCAGGCCGTGCAGCAGGGTGAACATCGGGCCACCGGCGATGGTGCCGTCCGGTCCCACTTCGCGGTAGCGCACGGCGAGGGTTGTCTCGGCAAACTTGGTGGCCATGCCGAAGAAGGCGGTTACCCACATCCAGAAGAGGGCCCCGGGGCCGCCGAGGGCAATGGCCGTGGCGACGCCGGCGATATTCCCGGTTCCGATGGTGCCGGACAGGGCCGTGGACAGGGCCTGGAATGGCGAGATCTGGCCAGCGCCACCGGCACGCCCGTCGGTGCCGCGCAGCGCGCGCCAGCCCTGGCGGAAGGCGACGACCTGCACCAGTCCCAGGCGGATGGTCAGGTAGAGTCCCGTACCCAGCAGCAGGATCAGCGTGATCGGGTTGCCCCACAGGAGGCTGGCGGTATCACCGAGGAACTGGTCGAGGGTCTCGAGCATTGCGAAGGTCCTTTTGCCGGGCATGCAGGGGGCGCTCCGGGCGAATGTACCGCGCCTTTTCCGCGTTGACGATAGGCAATCTCGAACACCGCAATAGAAAACAGGCGGGAACCGGGTTGAAATCCCGCCTTCTCAACAGCAAAGGGAATGGGTCTCAGGGAATGACTATGACGCAGGATCGACAGGAGCAGATTGACCAGGACACCGAGGGTTCGGCCAAGCCCGTCCCGCGGGTTTTTCTGGTCGGGTCACTGATCGTATTGGCGGCGTTCATCTGGCTGGTCAGCGTGATCTGGCCGACGCTGGAAGGTCGTATCGCGGACATGAGCACCCTGCAGATCGGTCTGCTGGCGAGCTTTGTTGCCGGTCTGATGACCGCCGTGGGCGCGATTCCGATCTTTTTCCTGCGGCGTATCAGCCAGTCGGTCGAGGACGCGATGATGGGCTTCGGGGCCGGGGTCATGCTCTCGGCCACAGCCTTCGAACTGGTGCTGCCATCGGTGGAGCACGCCGAGGTTCAGTACGGCGGGGTCGGCATGGCGATCCTGGTGTTGTCGGTAGGCATGGCCCTCGGCGGCGGGGCCCTGCTGGCGCTGCACAAGCTGGTCCCGCACGAGCACTTTCACATCGGCCCCCAAAGCGGGGCCGATCCCGCGAAGATCCGGCGGGTGTGGCTGTTCATCTTTGCGATCGCCCTGCACAACCTGCCGGAGGGTCTGGCCGTCGGGGTCGGCTTCGGCGGCGACGATGTCAGCGATGGCATCACCCTGGCGATCGCGATCGGTCTGCAGAACATCCCGGAAGGGCTGGTGGTGGCGATTGCGCTCCTCTCGCTGGGCTACAGCAAGTGGGCCGCGTTCGGCGTAACCCTGCTGACCGGCCTGGTGCAGCCGATCGGCGGGTTGATCGGGGCCGGCGCGATCACGCTGATGGAATTCTTGCTGCCCTGGGGCCTGGCCTTCGCCGCGGGGGCGATGCTGTTCGTGATCAGCCACGAAATCATCCCCGAATCGCACCGCAAGGGGCACGAGGCCCAGGCGACCGTCGGCGTGCTGGTCGGCTTCGTCGCGCTTCTGGCGATCGACCTGGCGCTGTAGCGCTGGCGCGGGCTCCGGTACTGTTCTTGCGCGGCGTGTAGTGGCAGCGCCCCTGAGGTTCGGCTTGGGGTGAAGTGGGGCTGCAAGCCCGCCGCCGAAAAGTCGCCGCCACCCGTCCGGGCTTTCGCGAAGGAGGTATTTGGGTGTACAATTAGTTTCGTCTGCGGGTGCCCGACATTGCCCGCACACCGTTCTGGAAGAGATCTGCGATCGCAAGTCGATTGGCAGACGCCGAAGGCGCAACATCCGCCCGGAATCGCTCAGGCTACCGGACCGGAACGGTGCAGAAGACACACTCTGGAGAGCGGCCGGCGACGGCCCACCGAAGGGGGCGGCCCTGCAGCGAGTAATCGCTGGCACGGCGCAAACTCTCAGGTTTCAGGACAGAGGGGCGGCTGGCAGGTAGACCCTGCTGGCCGCCCTTTTTTTATGCCCCGCGTACGCGCCGCGTGTATGGCAGGGGCCGCGTCGGGCCGGGAGGCGGCCCGTCTCACGAACACGGATGCAAGGCGACACAAGATGACTTTGAAGAAAACGCCGCTTCACGCCGCGCACCAGCGCGCCGGGGCCAAGCTGGTCGACTTCGCCGGCTGGGAGATGCCGCTGCACTACGGCTCCCAGATGGAGGAGCACAAGATGGTGCGCGCCGGGGCCGGTATGTTCGATGTCTCGCACATGCAGGTCGTCGATATCCACGGCCCGCAGGCGCAGGCCTTTCTGCGCTACCTGCTGGCCAATGACGTCGCCAAGCTGAAGACCGAGGGTCGCGCCCTGTACAGCTGCATGCTGAACGAGGCCGGTGGCGTGATCGACGACCTGATCATCTACTGGACCGGGGGCGACAGCTACCGCGCCGTAGTCAATGCCGCGACCGCCGAGGGCGATATCGCCCACATGCAGCAGGTGGTAAAGGGCTTCGACGCGAACGTCGAGCCGCGCCCGGAGTTCGCGCTGATCGCGATCCAGGGCCCGCAGGCGGTGGAGAAGACGCTGCCGCTGCTGCCGGAAGACCTGCGCTCGGCCGGCGATCTCAAGCCGTTCTCCGCCGTCTGGAACGACTCCTGGTTCGTTGCCCGCACCGGCTACACCGGCGAGGACGGCTTCGAGGTGATGCTGCCGGAAGCTGAGGCCGACGGCTTCTGGGAACAGCTGAAGGACGCCGGTGTGAACCCGATCGGCCTGGGTGCGCGCGACACGCTGCGCCTGGAGGCCGGCATGAACCTCTACGGCACGGATATGGACGACCAGACCAATCCGCTGACCGCGAATCTCGGCTGGACCATCGCCCTGAAGGACGCCGAGCGCGACTTCATCGGCCGCAAGGCCATCGAACAGTGGAAGGCCGAGGGTGTGCCGGAGCGCATGGTCGGGCTGGTGCTCGAGGGTCGCGGCGTGCTGCGCGGCGGCACCCGTATCGAGACCGCGGCCGGCGACGGCGTGGTGACCTCCGGCAGCTTCTCGCCGAGCCTCGGCGTGTCGGTTGCGTTTGCGCGCATCCCGGCCGCGGTGGATGCCGAGGAACTGCAGGCCGACATCCGCGGGCGCATGCTGCCGGTGCGGGTGGTCAAGCCCGTATTCGTGCGTAACGGCGAGCCACAGATCGAACTGAATCGCTAGCGATTTTATTGCCTCATGCCGCTTGCCACAGACTACACTGCGCAGGCGGGATCCAAACGAAAAAGGAAGACGTCATGAGCGAAGCACCGAAGGATCTGAAGTACACCAAGAGCCACGAGTGGGTGCGCCAGGAGGCTGACGGCAGCGTGACCATCGGCATTACCGATCACGCGCAGGAACTGCTGGGCGATCTGGTGTTCGTGGAGGCCCCGGAGGCGGGCAGCTCGGTCGAGGCCGGCTCCGCCTGCGCGACGGTCGAGTCGGTCAAGGCCGCCTCGGATGTGTATGCCCCGCTGTCCGGCGAGGTGACCGAGGCCAACGAAGAGCTGGCCGACAGCCCCGAAAAGGTCAACGAGTCGCCGTTCGACGAGGGCTGGCTGTTCAAGATGAAGCCCTCCGACGCGAGCCAGCTCGACGCCCTGATGGACGCCGACGCCTACGCGGCGCACGTCGAGGCCGAGTCCTGATCCGACGTTCCCCACGGGGCGGTTCCTGACGGAGCCGGCCCGGCAGGAACGAGAAGGCGCCCCGGGCATCCGGCCCGGGGCCCGATCCGAACTTCGCAGTAGCGAAAGCGAGTACGACATGCCCTTTATCCCGCATACCGAAGAAGACATCCGCTCGATGCTCGACCGCATCGGCGCCGATTCCATCGAGGATCTGTTCGACGAGATCCCGAAAGAACTGCGCGCGCCGGCGCTCGAAAAGGTCCCCGAGGGACTGAACGAGATGGCGATCTCGCGTCTGATGCAGGAGCGTGCGGCGCGGGACGGCATGGCGTCCAATTTCATCGGCGCCGGGGCCTACGAGCACCATATCCCGGCGGCCGTGTGGCAGATCGCCACGCGTGGCGAGTTCTACAGTGCCTACACGCCGTACCAGGCGGAGGCCAGCCAGGGCACGCTGCAGCTGATCTACGAATACCAGACCATGATCAGCCGTCTGACCGGTATGGAGGCCTCCAACGCCTCGCTGTACGACGGCGCCTCCGCGCTGGCCGAGGCCGTGCTGATGGCCGTGCGCGTGAACCGCCGCTCGAAGAGCAAGAAGATCCTCGTGCCAGGCGCGCTGCATCCGGATTATCGCCGCGTGATCCACACCCTGATCGGTAACCAGGGCATCGAGCTGGTCGAGATCCCGTTCGACGAGACCTCTGGCCAGACGCCGGTCGATGCGCTGGCGCCGTTCGCGGACGACGACGTGACCGCGATGATCATCAGCCAGCCGAACTTCTTCGGCATCCTGGAAGATGTCGACGCGCTCACCGGCTGGGCCGAGCAGCGCGAGGTCCCGGTGATCGCCGTGGTCAACCCGGTCTCGCTGGCGCTGCTGAAGCCGCCGGGTGAGTGGGGCGAGAACGGCGTCGATATCGTGGTGGGCGAGGGCCAGCCGCTGGGTGCCCCGCTGTCCTCCGGCGGGCCGTACTTCGGCTTCATGACCACGCGCAAGAAGCACATCCGGCAGATGCCGGGGCGTATCGTCGGCCGCGCCGAGGATGCCGACGGCAAGCCGGGCTACGTGCTGACACTGCAGGCCCGCGAGCAGCACATCCGCCGCTCCAAGGCGACCTCGAACATCTGCACCAACCAGGGCCTGGTGGTCACCGCCGCGACGATCCACATGTCCATGCTGGGTGACGAGGGTCTGACCCGCGTGGCCGAGGCCTGCTACGCCAACACCCACGCGCTGGTGGAGAAGCTGGCGGCCAAGGGCATCAAGCCGCGCTTTACCGGCGAGTACTTCCACGAGGTCGCGCTGGACTTCGGCGGGGACGCCGCGGGCCGCGTGCAGGCGATGGCCGATGCCGGCGTGCTGGCCGGATACCAGCTGGGCCGCGACTATGCCCAGCTCGACGGCTGCGTGCTGGCCTGCGCGACCGAGACCAAGACGGATGCCGATCTGGAGCAGTATGTGACGACCTGCGAGCAGGCGAAGGCCGCCTGACGCGGGCCGCACCCGACGCGCCATACACCACAAGCCTGAGGAGGCACGCCATGGCCGAAGTCAAACTGAAGGGTAATCCGATCCATACCAACGGCGACCTGCCGCACGTCGGCTCGCCGGCCCCGGATTTCAAGCTGACGACCAAGGACCTCGAGGACGTCTCGCTCGCCCACTTTGGCGACAAGCGCAAGCTGATCTCGATCGTGCCCAGTCTGGACACCCCGGTCTGTGCCGAGTCCACCAAGAAGTTCGAGGACATGGTCAAGCAGCGCCCGGATCTGGAGATCCTGGTGGTCTCCGCCGACCTGCCGTTCGCGATGGGCCGCTTCTGCGCCGCCGAGAACCTTGAGCGTGTGACCGTGCTGTCGATGATGCGCGATCGCAACTTCGCCAAGGACTACGGCGTGCTGATCCAGGACGGTCCGCTGGAGGGCATCACCGCCCGCGGTGTCGTGCTGCTGGATACCGACAATCTGGTGATGCACGCGGAGCTGGTCTCCGAGATCGGCGAGGAGCCGGACTACGACGCCATCTTCAAGGCCCTGGACGACCGGGCCGATCTGAGCCCGACGCAATAAACGACGGGCTGCAGGCGCCGGGCCCGGGTGACCAGGCCCCGGCGCCTTCCACGAATTCCTGAAGCGAGAAACCGCTATGAACACCACGGAAAACCATCTGATCTTCGAACGTTCGCGTGCCGGTCGCTCGGCCGTGGCCCAGGCGCCGCGCGCGCATGCCACGACCGCCATCCCCGCGAACCTGCAGCGCAAATCGGCCCCTGGCCTGCCTGCGGCCTCGGAGCTGGATGTGGTGCGTCACTACACGCGGTTGTCGCAAAAGAACTTCTCCATCGATACCGAGTTCTACCCGCTGGGCTCGTGCACGATGAAGTACAACCCGCGCGCCTGTAACAGCCTGGCCATGCTGCCCGGCTTCCTGAACCGGCACCCGCATGCCCCGGCCAGCCACAGCCAGGGCTTCCTGCACACCATGTTCGAGCTGCAGGAGATGCTGAAGGACGTGACCGGCATGAAGGCCGTGTCGCTGGCGCCGATGGCCGGTGCGCAGGGCGAGTACACCGGGGTGGCGATGATCCGCGCCTATCACGATGCGCGCGGCGACAGCGAACGCCGCGAGATCATCGTCCCGGACGCCGCGCACGGCACCAATCCGGCCACCGCAATCATGTGCGGCTACGAGGTACGCGAGATCCCCACCGACGCAAGCGGCGACGTGAACCTCGAGGCGCTGAAGGAGGCCGTTGGGCCGCAGACCGCCGGGATCATGCTGACCAACCCGTCCACCGTGGGCGTGTTCGAGCGTCGTATCTCCGAGATCGCGAAGATCGTGCACGACGCCGGCGGCCTGCTGTACTACGACGGCGCCAACCTGAACGCGATCCTCGGCAAGGTGCGCCCGGGCGACATGGGGTTCGACGTGATCCACATGAACCTGCACAAGACCTTCTCCACGCCGCATGGCGGGGGCGGTCCGGGTTCCGGTGCGGTCGGTGTCGGCGAGCGCCTGCTGCCGTACCTGCCGGTGCCGCACGTGATCGAGAACGGCGAGGGTGGCTACCGTTTTGCCACCGAGACGGACTATCCCGAGACCATCGGCCGCCTGTCCGCGTTTGCCGGCAACGCCGGGGTGCTGCTGCGCGCCTATGTCTACATGCGCATGCTGGGGCGCGAGGGCATGCAGCGCGTGTCCGAGTTCGCCACACTGAACGCCAACTACCTGGCGCGCGAACTGGAGAGCGCCGGGTTCGACCTGGCTTATCCCGAGCGCCGTGCGACCCACGAGTTCATCGTTACGCTGAAGAAGCAGGCGAAGGAACTGGGCTTGACTGCGGGGGATGTCGCCAAGCGCCTGCTGGACCACGGCTACCATGCGCCGACCACCTACTTCCCGCTGCTGGTGCCGGAGTGCCTGCTGGTCGAGCCGACCGAGACCGAGTCGAAGGAGACGCTGGACGGCTTCGTCGAGGCGATGGTTGCGATTCTGGAAGAGGCCGGCCGCGACATCGACACCATCAAGGCGTCGCCGCACAACCTGCCCAACCGCCGCTTCAACGAGGTGGCCGCGGCCAAGGCGCTGGACGTGGTGTACCAGGAGCCGAGTACGGATGAAGGCGAGCCGGCCCCGCGTACGGGCACCAGCGGCTAATCCGGTCACGTTCGGTTGTGCTGTCAGGGCCCCCGGTTTCCCGGGGGCTTTTTTTTGCGTCCTGTACTTCTCGATTCTTGCGGGGGTATACGAAAAAGTCCGACCCCTGTGGTAGGGTTTAGACCGACTATAAGGATCCATTAACGGGTCCGTGGATACTCCCGCCAGGGGGAGGAAAGGCCAGGCAGGCCTTTTCGAGACGGGCAAGGACTAGGAATGACGGAGATTTGTGCGGCCCACGGCTACGCCGCGCTGTTCGAGCATGCCCCGGTTGGGCTGGCCGAGATGGACACGGAGGGGCGCATCCTGCGCGCGAACCCGCGTCTGGGGGAGATGCTGGCCTGCGACCCTGGGGATCTGGTCGGGGGATGGTTGCGCGAGCGCCTGCTCCCCGAGGATGTCGAGCCCTGCGAGGCGCGACGCCGCGGTCTGCTTGACGGTGGCTGCCCCAACTGCCAGGTCGAGGTTCGCCTGGTGGACGCCACAGGCCTTGCCCGCTGGGTCGAGATCAGTATCAGCCGTATCCCCGCGACGATTGATAGCCCGGAGGCGCTACTGGCGGCTGTTGCCGATATCGGTACGCGCAAGCAGGCCGAGCAGCGCATGGACAGCCTGTTGCATGCCAGCCCCGCGGTGATCTACACCATGCATCCGGACAACCTCGGCACCATGACCTGGCTCAGCCGCAACTCGGTCTCGGTGACCGGTTGGGCCCCGGAGCAGATCAGCTCGAATCCGGACTGGCTGACAACCCACATCGCCCCGGAGGACTATGGCCGCTGCGTCTGTCAGGTGCGGCGCTGGCTGTCCGACGGGGCCCAAGGGTTCTGCCGCCTGAACTACCGCCAGCGGATGCCCAACGGCCACTGGCAGTGGCTGGAGGACCAGATCACCGCCATTCGTGATGCAACCGGTGCGGTGACCGAACTGGTGGGTGCTTTTCAGGATATCGGCGCGCGCGTCGAGACCGAGCGACACCTGGAAAAGATCGCCCGCAACCTGCCCGGCGTGATTTACCAGTACCGCCAGCACCCCGACGGGCGTGGCTGCTACCCATACGCTAGCGAGGGGATGACCGATATATTCGGGATTGCACCCGAGGAGGCGATGCGCGATGCCGAGGCGGTGTTCCGCGTGATCCACCCGGAGGACGTGGAACGCATCCGCGCGAGCATCGAAGCGTCGATGCGATCGCTGGAACCCTGGTTGCAGCGCTATCGCGTGATGAGTCCCGAACGCGGCGAGACCTGGCTGGAGGGCCACGCGAGTCCGGAGGCTCTGGACGACGGGAGTGTGCTCTGGCACGGCGTGATCCTGGACATCACGCAGCGGGTGCGCGCCGAGCATGCTCTGCACCGAAGTGAGCAGGAACTGGCCCTGGCACAAAGCATCGCGCATGTCGGCAACTGGATCAGTGATTTCCAGAAGCACGAGATTCGCTGGTCGGACGAGGTCTATCGCATCTTCGGGATGGAACGATCCCGCTGGGAGGGCACGCATGGGGCGTTCATGCAGGCGGTCCACCCGGGGGACCGTGAACGCGTACAGGCGGCGGTAGACCGAGCCCTGGCTGGTCTGGAGCAGTTCGATGTGACCCACCGCATCCTGCGGCCGGACGGTACAGAGCGCGTGGTGCGCGAGCTAGCCTCCGTGGAGCTCAGCCCCTGCGGCACGCCCGCGCGCATGGTCGGCACGGTGCAGGATATTACCGAGCAGTATCACCTCGAACAGGAGCAGCGTCTGCTGGCCGCGACCTTCGAGTCCAGCCAGGCCATCTTCATCACGGACGTTGAGGGCACCATCCAGCGTGTGAACGCAACGTTCACGCAGCTCACGGGATATACCGAAGAGGAGGCCGTGGGGGCAAATCCGCGCATCCTGAATTCCGGGCGCCAGGATCGCGACTTCTACCAGGAGATGTTCCGCACGGTGCGCGAGACGGGCCACTGGCAGGGCGAGATCTGGAATCGCCGCAAGAATGGCGAGATCTTCCCCCTGCACGAGGTCGTTACCGCGATCCACGACGATCAGGGCGAGATCGAGTACTACATCGCGATGTTCCACGACATCACGCGGCAGAAAGAACTCGAGGCCGCCCTGGAGCACCAGGCTTTCTACGACCCGCTGACCGATGCCGCCAACCGTGGCTACTTCGAGACGCTCCTGGATCAGGAGGCGCGCCGTGCGCAGCGTTACGCGCATCCCTGCTCGCTACTGCTGCTGGATATCGACCACTTCAAGCGTATCAACGATACGTTCGGCCACGAGGTGGGCGACGAGGTCCTGCGCTTCCTGGTGCATGCCCTGAAGGGTCGTCTGCGCGAGGCGGATGTACTGGGACGCTGGGGTGGCGAGGAGTTTGTGGTCCTGCTGCCCGGAACGGACGCGGAGCGTGGCCAGCATGTGGCCGAACAGCTGCGCGAGCAGGTCACTGCTACGGCATTCCCCTGTGTGGGCCTTGTGACGATTAGTCTGGGGGTTGCGGAGTGCCGCCCCGGTGAGTCGATCAGGGACTGGGTGAAGCGAGCGGACGAGGCCATGTACGTGGCCAAGAAGGGCGGGCGCAATCGGGTCGTGCGGCTGGATGATTGACTACTTCATTGGACCCCGGGCTCCGGGCAGAGTGAGCTGAATGGCGAGCACGGAAGGCGCCGACCCCATTCAATGCGAGCACATTGCAGTAGGCCTGGCCCGCCTCGACGCGGCCGGTGCCATCTGCACGGTCAATGCCCGCCTGGCTGAGTGGCTCGAGTGCTCGCCGGCTGATCTGCAGGGCAGTGCACTGGTGGACTGCATCGCGCCCGAACAGCGGCCATCGCTGGCGGACGCGTTGCAGCGTTCGGCCACATCCGAGGTGACCCTGAGCGTGGACATGCTCGCGCCGGCTGCACCGGAAGGGGCCTCGCTCTCCTGTACGTTGACGCTGGTGCCGGATGACGATGGGCGCGTCGTGACCGTTCAGCGCAGGCCCGGAGGCGATTCTGCAGCCCAGGTCTACGAGCAGACGTTTACCGCCAATACCGCACCGAAGCTGCTGATCAACCCGGCGGATGGCCGGATTGTCGATGCCAACCCCGCCGCGGTGAGCTTCTACGGCTATTCGGCCGACACCCTCAAGGGCATGTATATCCACGACATCAACACGCTGTCGGCGGAAGACGTGCGGGTCGAGATGCAGCGTGCCAGGAGCGAGGAACGCCGGTATTTCCGGTTCCGCCATCGCATCCAGGGGGGCGAGATCCGCGAGGTCGAGGTGTACTCCGGCCCGGTGGTGCTGGACGGAACCACCTACCTGTATTCGATTGTTCACGATGTCTCCGAGGCCCGGCGCTACGAGCGCGAGCTGGAGTTCTACGGGGGCGTGTTCCGGCGTCTTCCGGTGGGCGTCTACCGCAACACGCCCGGGCCGGAAGGCCGCCTTGTCTGGCTCAATCCGGCGATGGTGGCGCTGTTTGAGGCCGAGTCCGAGGCACAGCTGCGCGCAACCCCGGTGCAAGACCTGTATCGCGATCCGGGCGCGCGCGAGGCATTCAGCCGCGATCTGGAGATGCACGGTCGCGTGGTCGGGCGCGAACTGGACCTGCAGACACTGCGTGGTCGGGCCTTTCGGGCGCGCGTGACCGCGTATCGCAGCCATGACGAGGACGGCGAGCCCGTGTTCGATGGCGTGATCGAGGACGTCACCGAGGTGCGCGCGGCCGAGGCTTTTCAGAACCACCTTCTGGCGAGTCTGGCGGAAGGTGTCTTCGGACTGGACCGTTACGGCCGCTACACCTTTCTCAACCCGGCGGCCTGCCGTCTGTTGGGTTTCAAAAGCGAAGCCGAGGCACTCGGGCGCGACGCCCATTCAACCAACCATCACTCGTTGGTGGGCGGGGAGCCCTATCCCAAAGAAGCCTGCCCGATCCTGCGGGTCCTGGAGGCTGGCCAGTCGGATGAACCCTGGGACGACTATTTTGTGCGGACCGATGGCTCCCATTTTCCGGTGAGCGTCTTTGCGGCGCCGACGTTTGATGCGGCCGGTCGGGTCGATGGTGTGGTGGTGTCGTTCCAGGACCAGACCGCACGGACGGAAAGGGAGGTTCAACTGACCAAGGCCACCGCCCATCTGCCCGGGGCGATCTACCAGTACCACCTGTATCCGGATGGGCGGCACGCGTTTCCGTTCGTCAGTGATGGGATACGGCGCGTGTTCGGGCTCAGCCCGGGGCTGGTTCAGGACAGCGCGGACGCGGCCTTTGCAACGGTACACGCGGATGACCGGCCTCGCATCCAGGCCAGCATCGAGGAATCGGCGCGGTCCATGGAACCCTGGCGGGTTCGCTTCCGCGTTCGCCACCCGCTGCGCGGAACGATCTGGGTCGAGGGTCGTGCGACGCCCGAGGCACGTGCCGATGGAGGCATCGTCTGGCACGGTGTGATGATCGACATTACCGAGCAGGTGGCGATGGAAGATGCCCTGCGCGAGCGGGGCCGGGAACTGGCCGCTGCGCAGCGCATCGCGCACGTGGGCAGCTGGGTCTGGGAGATCCACGAGGACCGCACCCGCTGGTCGGACGAGGTCTATCGCATCTTCGGCCTCAGGCGGGGTGAGCAGGAAGCCAACTACGCGGGGTTTCTGCATGCCGTGCATCCCGAGGACCGGCGCGATGTGGCAAAGACAGTAGGGGCAGCACTGGAGAGCGGCGATTACGATATTCATTTTCGGATCCTGCGCCCCGATGGGCAGGAACGAGTGGTCCATGCGCGCGGTACGGTCGAGGGCGATGACAACGGCAAGCCACGTCGTCTGATGGGAACTGTGCAGGACGTGACCGAGCGGCGCGCCCTGGAGGAAAACCAGCGCCGTCTGGTCGGGATCCTGGAACATACGCCCGACGTGGTCGCCATGCATGGGCCCGCTGGCGACATGCAGTTCCTGAACGCCGCCGGTCGCCGCCTGTTTGGTCTGCCGCCCATGACGGGCGAACCGTGGACCCCCGAGAACGGCTGGAATACCTGGGGGCTGCCGCCCGAAACCCGCTCGGTCGAGAGTGCCGTCCAGCGGTTCCATCCACCTTGGGCGGCCGAGCGCATCGTGAACGAGGCCGCTCCGATTGCGATGCGCGACGGGGTCTGGGAAGGCGAGACGGCGATACTGGACGGACAGGGCAGGGAGATCCCGGCTTCACAGGTGATTATTGTTCGCCGCGACGACCAGGGCGAGATCCGGCAGGTGTCGACCATCCTGCGCGACCTCTCGCAGCGCAAGGCAGTAGAAGAGGCCCTGCGCGAGAGCGAGGCGCGCTTCCGCCAGCTGGCGGGCAGCGTGAACGAGGTGTTCTGGCTACAGGACGAAGACAGGGATCCTGTACGTGAATCCGGCCTTCGAGCGGATCTGGGGGCAAAGCCGTGACCGCCTCTATCGCGATCCGCGTTCGATGCTGGAGGCCGTGCACCCGGAAGACCGCGAGCGCGTGGAGCGTCAGTTCCTGAACGACCCCATGAAGGGGGCTCATGTCGAGGATACCTTCCGCTTGCGCCGACCGGATGGTGCTGAACGCTGGCTACACGTGCATCGTTACCAGGTGCCGGACGAGGACGGGCGAGTGAGCCGAGTGGCGGGAACCGCGGTGGATATCACCGACCTCAAGCAGGTGGAGCTGGAGCTACAGCGCGCCAATGCGGAGCTGAAGCGTCAGGCCTATTACGATCGCCTGACCGGTGTGGCCAACCGCCACTACTTCGAAACGCTGCTCAATCGCGAGTTGGCGCGTGCCGACCGCTACGGGGCGCCTTTTGCCCTGGTGATGTTCGATCTCGATCACTTCAAGCGGGTCAACGACACCTTTGGCCATGCGGCGGGGGATGTCGTGCTGCAGGAGGTGACCCGCGTGATCGCGGAACGTCTGCGCGATGCCGACGTTCTCGGGCGCTGGGGCGGCGAGGAGTTCATGGTCCTGCTGCCGGGTACCCAAGAGGCGGATGCCGCGCGGGTCGCGGAGACCATGCGGGCGCGGGTGGAGGGGCATGATTTCCCGGAGGCCGGCCGGGTAACGATCAGCCTCGGTGTGGCGGCCTTCTGCGCGGGCGAGCCACGTACAGGGTTGTTGCGTCGGGTCGACGAGGCGCTTTATCGCGCCAAGGGCGAGGGCCGCAACCGTGTAGCCGTGGCCGCCTCGGCCGAAGCGATTGGATGAGCCCCGGCGTTTAAACAACCGCGTAGGGTGCGTTGAGCGCAGCGAAACGCACCGCCTTGGCTTGTCCCGCGGGCTATTCCTTACCCAGGCAGCCGGCAAAGCCGTCCGCCATGTTCTGCATCAACTCGAACCAGGCATCCGGCCCGGGCTCCAGTTCGGCACCGACAGGATCCAGCACGCCGAGCCGTGTATCGGTTCCCTCGGCCACGGTCTCGGCCAGGGCCGGACGGAATTGCGGCTCGGTGAACAGGCAGACCACGTCGCCGTCGGCGACACGCTCGCGCAGTTCGCTGATGCGCCGCGGCCCCGGGCTGCGCGAGGGATCGATGCTGATCGAGCCGGCGGAGTTCAGACCGTAGTGCTGCTCGAAGTACTGGTAGGCGTCGTGGAACACGATAAAGGCCTGGTCCCGTACCGGCTCGAGCTGTTCCGCCAGGCGTCCGTCCAGATCGTTGATCCGTTCGAGCAGGGCGTCACGGTTGGCCTCCACGATTTCGGCGCGTTCCGGATCCCATTGCATCAGCTTGTCGGCGAGCTGCTCGGTGATCGCGCGCACCACCGCTGGCGAGAGCCAGATGTGGGCATCGTAGTCGCCGTGATGGTGATCATGGTCGTGTCCATGGGCCTCGTCGTGGTGGCCGTGATCATGGTTGTGGTCATGGCCGTTGTGGCCATGGCCGTTGTGGCTGTGATTGTCGTCGGAGTGCCCGTCGTCGTGGCTGTGGCCATGGCCGTTGTGATCGTGGTCATGGTCGCCGTGGCCGTGATCATCGTCCCCGTGGTCGTGGTGATGCTCCCAGACGCCCCCTTCGCGCGTGGGCTTCAAGTCCAGGTCGAGGTCGTCCATCAGGCTGATAATCTCGCGGTCGCCGGCACGGCGGAGCGGGCGCTCCAGAAAGGTCTCGAGGTCCGGGCCGACCCAGACCACCATGTCCGCGTTCTGCAGACGGCGCGCCTCGGATGGCCGCATGGAATATCCGTGCGGCGAAGCCGTGGCGGGGACCAGCAGTTCCACGTCGAAGGCGTCCTCGCCCAGGGCGGCGACGATGCTGTGAATCGGTAGAATGGTCGCGACGATGCGCGGCTTGTCCGCGGCGGCCATGCCCGGGAGCAGGAGGCCCAGGATGGCCAGCAGGCTGACCGTCAGCGAAATCCCGAAGGGGTGGCGCGGGCGCGAGTGCATGGCAGGGTCTCCAGGGTGTCGGATCGGAATTAGAGAACGTTATAGTATATCAACATGAACAAGGGAAGCCCTGCCACCATGTCCGCACCGGAATCGGACCACAGCCCGCTGCTGGACGCCCGTGATATCTCCCTGGAGCGGGGGGGCAAGCTGATTCTCGACCGGGTCTCGGTGCAGATCCCGCCGGCCGAGGTCGCGGTGGTGATCGGCCCCAACGGCGCGGGCAAGACTTCATTGTTGCGGGTGTTGCTGGGCTTGTGGCAGCCGACGCGGGGGCAGGTGAAGCGCCGGCGCGGGCTGCGCATCGGCTACATGCCGCAGCGCCTGCAGATCGAACCGGTGCTGCCGTTGTCGGTGCGGCGGTTTCTGACGCTGCGCCAGCGCGCGCCGAGGGCCGAGCTGCTGGCGCACCTGGAAAGGGTGGGTGTCCCGCACCTGCTGGACAAGCCGGTGCAATCCCTGTCCGGGGGCGAGATGCAGCGAGTGCTGCTGGCGCGGGCGCTGCTCAACCGGCCCAATCTGCTGGTGCTGGACGAGCCGGCGCAGGGCGTGGATATCGTCGGGCAGGGCGAGGTCTTTCGCCTGATCGATGACATTCGGCGCGAGACGGGCTGCGGGGTGCTGATGGTCTCGCATGACCTGCATCTGGTCATGGCGGGGGCGGATGCCGTGATCTGCCTGAACCAGCATGTCTGCTGCACCGGCCGGCCGGAGGAGGTCTCGCGCCACCCGGAGTACCAGCGCCTGTTCCCCACCGCCGATGTGCAGGGCATCGGTATCTACAAACATGACCACAACCATGTCCACGACCTGCACGGCGAGGTGCATGATCTGGACGACAACGGAACGGGCGGGTCGCACGGCTGTGGCCACGCCCACCATCACGGACAGGGAACGCCGAAACGATGATCGAAGCCTGGCTGGATGACTTCCTGTTCCGCGCGGTGCTGGCAGGGCTGATGGTGGCGGCCGTGGCCGGTCCGCTGGGTGCCTTCGTAGTCTGGCGGCGTATGGCCTATTTCGGCGACACGATCTCGCATTCCGCCCTGCTGGGGGTGGCGCTCGGGTTCCTGCTGGGGACGAATCTCAACCTGATGGTGACCATCGTCTGTGTCGCGATCGCCGTGCTGCTGGTGATCCTGCAGCGCCGTCAGGAGCTGGCTTCCGATACCTTGTTGGGGATCCTGGCGCACAGCGCGCTGTCGCTGGGGATTGTGGCGGTCACCTTTATCGAGGGCCTGCGGGTGGATCTGATGGCCTATCTGTTCGGCGACATCCTCGCGGTGGGGACGAATGACCTGCTGGCGATTGCCATAGGCGGCGGCATTGCGCTGTTGCTGCTGGTGCTGCTCTGGCGACCGCTGCTGGCGCTGACGGTGCACGAGGAACTGGCGCGGGTCGAGGGTGTGCCGGTGCTGGCCGTGCGCCTGGGGCTGATGCTGCTGATCGCGCTGGTGATCGCGGCCGCGATGCAGGTGGTCGGCGTCTTGCTGATTACGGCGTTGATGATCATTCCGGCCGCGAGTGCCCGGCGCTTCGCGTCGACGCCGGAGCAAATGGCGTTCCTGGCCGGTGTGATCGGCATGCTGGCGGTGCTCGTCGGCGTCTGGGGTTCGTTCCAGTACGACACCCCGACCGGGCCGACGATCGTCGTCGCTGCGATGCTGGGCTTCATCCTCATTCACCTGCTGCCCGCGCGTCTGCTGCCCCAGTTCGGCGGGCGCTGAGGGAAGCGCTGAGCCATCGGAGCCGTTTCGGAGGGAGGTTCGCGGCCCGCCGTCAGTCGCGGATGTAGTCCAGCGGCAGCGAGGTGCGGTCCACCACCCGGCGCAGGACGAAGCTCGAGTGCACCGAATCCACCCCCTCCAGCCGGGTCACCCGCCGCAGCAGGAAGTCCTGATAGGCATCCATGTCCGGCACGACGACCTGCAGCATGTAGTCCGCCGATTGCCCGGTGATCAGATACAGGTGCTGCACCTCGGGGTAGCTGGCGATCGCCTCCTCGAAGCGTGCGAAGCGCTCCGGGGTGTGGCGGTCCATGCCGATGTGGATCAGCGCGGTCAGTTCCAGCCCCAGGGCGCGCCGGTCGAGCAGGGCCACGCGCCGGATCAGGATCCCGGCCTGCTCGAGTGCCCGAACGCGCCGCAGGCAGGGCGAGGGGCTCAGCCCCACGCGCTCGGCGAGGGCCTGGTTCGACAGGCTGGCGTCCTCCTGCAGGATCTCCAGGATGTGACGGTCAAAGCGGTCGAGCTTGTGCGGTTGCGGTTCCATGGTGGAATATTGCGCCAGATAGGTCATTTAAAGCAATAAAAAGCCTCTTACCTCCCGCTATATGCGAAAAAAGCAAGGTTCTGTCCGCGCAAATTCGTTAGGATAATGTGCAAGTGGACCAATCGCCGCGACGGAATGCCGCGGCCCCAGGAGAGAATGAAGATGGCCTTCGATCACACCAAGTACGCCCCGTTCCCGCCGATCGACAAGGCGGACCGCCGCTGGCCGGCGCAGCGCACCACGGTTGCGCCGCGTTTCTGCGCGGTGGACCTGCGCGACGGCAACCAGGCGCTGGTGCACCCGATGAGCGTCGAGCAGAAGATGCGCTTCTTCGAGGTGCTGGTGGATATCGGTCTGACCGAGATCGAGATCGGCTTCCCCTCCGCCTCGCAGATCGACTACGACTTCACCCGCCGTCTGATCGAGGAGGACCGGATCCCCGAGGGCGTGTACGTGCAGGTGCTGACGCAGGCGCGCGAGGATCTGATCCAGAAGACCTTCGCCGCGCTGGAGGGCGCGCCGCGCGCGGTGGTGCACGTGTACAACTCCACCAACCCGGCGCAGCGCGAGCAGGTCTTCCGCATGGACCGTGCCGGCATCCGTGGCATCGCCGAGAACGGCGCGCGCTGGGTGCGCGACTACGCGGCGAGGTACCCGCAGACCGACTGGATCTTCCAGTATTCGCCGGAGAGCTTCTCTACCACCGAGCTGGACTACGCGGTCGAGGTCGTGGATGCGGTGAACGCGATCTGGCGCCCGGACCAGGGCCAGAAGGTCGTGATCAACCTGCCGGCCACGGTCGAGTCGGCCACGCCCAACGTCTTTGCCGACCAGGTCGAGTGGTTCTGCGACCACGTGCAGTATCGCGAGCACTTCTGCGTGTCGCTGCATACGCACAATGACCGCGGTACCGGCGTGGCCGCGGCCGAGCTGGGCCTGCTGGCCGGGGCCGACCGCCTGGAGGGCACGCTGTTCGGCAACGGCGAGCGCACCGGCAACATGGACCTGGTCACCGTCGGGATGAACCTGTATTCGCAGGGGATTGACCCGACCATCGACCTGTCCGACATGGAACGGCTGATGGACGTGTACAAGGAGTGCACTGATATGCCGATCCACCCGCGTCACCCGTGGGCGGGCGAGCTGGTGTACACCGCGTTCTCCGGCAGCCATCAGGATGCGATCCGCAAGGGCCTGGCGCACTACAAGGAGAAGGGCGGCCACTGGAACGTGCCCTACCTGCCGATCGACCCGAGCGATCTGGGCCGGCGCTACGAGGAGGTCGTGCGCATCAACAGCCAGTCCGGCAAGGGCGGCGTGGCGCATGTCCTGGAGCGCGACTACGGCATCGAACTGCCGCGCTGGCTGGCGATCGAGTTCGCCCGCATCGTGCAGAAGGATGCCGAGACCTCGCAGATCGAGGTCTCCTCGAAGCGTATCCACGAGCTGTTCGAGCAGCATTACCTGACGCCGGTCGCCGGCTGGGATCTGGTGCGCTACGAGATCGAGAAGGAAGGCCCGGTGGTGCGGCTGGACGCGACCATGGGCCCACCCGGGCGCGAGTCGCGCCTGAAGGGCGAGGGCCACGGCGCGGTCGAGGCCCTGACCGCCGCGATGAAGGCCGACCGGGGAGTCGAGGTCAAGGTGAGCCACTTTGACGAGCACGCGATGGAGTCGGGCACCGAGGCGCGCGCCATGGCCGCGGTGGACGTACAGGTCGACGGCGAGCGTTCCGTCGGCGTCGCCCTGGGCGAGGACACGACCGCCGCCACGCTGCAGGCCGTGCTCAACGCCACCGGCCGCCGCCTGGGCCAACCCGCCGCCACCGAGCAGGTCGCCGCCAACGCCTGATTCAGCGGCCCCTGCGCGCTCGAAGGCGCGTAGGGTGCGTTGAGCCGCGCGAAACGCACCGGTCGCAGGCAGCGACGCGGCATTGATGCAATTCGCTGCGCTCATTGCATCCTGCGGGCCTACGGGTAATGCCGGGCGGCTATCGGTGTGTAGATACCGTCTTGCCCTACGGGGTGCAAGGGGTTTCATGGCGGGCTTGATACGGGGTTTGGGATTTGAGCACACCGAAGGCGATGTGCAGGAGTTTGCGCATGGCCGCCCCGATCGCCGACATCTTGGCCTTGCCGCGTGTCAGCAGACGTTGATGTTGGTGTCGCACGTCCGGGTTGTACCGGGTCGCCACCACCGCCGCCATGTAGAGCGCCTTGCGCAGTCGGCTGGAACCGATCTTTGCCAACCGCGAGGGCCGCCGGACCGTGGCCCCCGATTCTTCCAGGACCGGCGCCAGCCCATGGAACGCCGCCGCTTGTCGAGCGCTCGTGAACGCGCGGCTGCGCAGCGCTGCGGTCATCGAGGCCGACAGCACGCGGCCGATGCCGGGGATGCTCTCCAGCAAGGTCCGATCCCGCTTCAGGTGGTGATGGGCGTCGAAGTGATCGTCGATCTGCTGCTGGAGCCGACGGTGTTCCTCACGCAGGGCCTGCAGGACGTTGTCGATCGACGCCTGAGCGAGGGTGTCCTCACTGAAACGCGCCTTCTCCAGGCGGTTCTCTTCGCGCCGCATATCCTGTTCCAGAGCCTCCAGGCGGCTGAGCAGGCGCTTGAGTTCCCGCACCTCCGGCGGTTCGGGCTGCCAGCGCCGTGGTGCGCGTTCGATGCCGTAGCGGGCCAGCATCATGCTGTCCTTGCGGTCGGTCTTGTTGCGCACCCCCATGCCCTTGGCATGCGAACGCACCTGGGCCGGGTTCAGCACGTGGACCTGCACCCCCTGATCATGAAGCCAGTACGCCAGCGGCTCGTGGTAGATGCCAGTGGCCTCCAGATACACATGGAGCCCCTCGGGGGTCTCGCCGGTGTTGCGCTCGAGCCAGTGCAGCAGCTCCCGGTACTGGTCTTGGCGGTTCGGGAACACCTTGGGCTTCACCTTGCCCGCCTCCAGATCCCGGACCCACATGCAGTCGAGCTTGTTCTTGCTAACATCAACGCCAATATGAGCCATCTCGTCCTCTCGCCTTGTCCGTACAGCCTCACCCGTCCGTCACGGAGGGGGGTCTTGGATACCGTTCAAACTTCGAGATGAGAAAGGACTCGGGGCCAATCTACAGAACAGGTTCGTGACCTCAGGAGCCTGACGGGTTACCCGAGCCCAATACGGTTCATGGTAGCGATCCGTGAACCGCAAGACACAAGGAGCCTGCTTGCAGGCGAAGCCCCGGCCCGCGTCGGAGAGCCTCAGCCTGGCCTCCGTCCCGGAGCCTGTTACTTCACCCGTTTCTCCAGCATGCTCTGCATGCGGATGAGGCGTTCCTGGAGCTTGACCGTTTCCTGCTGCAGCTCGTGGATCTCCGAGTGCAGCGCCTTGTTCTCCTCGTGCACGCTGTCGTGGATCATCTGCTGCTCGATCTCGATCGCGCGATCATGCATGCGCTGCATCGCGTCCACGATGATCGCGATGAACAGGTTCAGCACGGTAAACGTGGCGATCAGGATGAACGGCACGAAGAAGGCCCAGGCCCAGGGGTAGACCTCCATCACCGGGCGGGCGATATCTTCGGACCAGCCCTCCAGCGTCATGACCTGGAACAGGCTGTACATCGTGGCGCCGAGTGTCCCGAACTTCTGCGGGAAGGACTCGCTGAAAAGGCCTGTGGCGATGATCGCGAATACATAGAAGATCAGCACCAGCAACCCCAGGATGGAGATAATCCCGGGGATGGCCCGCAACAGGGCCTCCACGATAAAGCGCAACTTCGGCACCATCGATACCAGGCGCAACAGACGCAGCACGCGCAGCACCGAGAACGGCCCGGAGGCCGGGATCAGTGCGATCCCCACCACGAAGAAGTCGAACACGTTCCAGGGGTTGCGCCAGAAACTCAGGCGATAGACAAACAGCTTCGCCAGCACCTCGGCCGTAAAGATCGACAGGATGATCGTGTCTGCCGCGAGGATCACTGGGCCCATCCAGGCCATGACCGTGTCGGACGTCTCCAGCCCCAGGGTCAGGGCATTCAGCAGGATCAGCGCGATGATCGCGCGCTGGGTCAGGCGCGCCTCGATGAACTGGCCGAGACGGCCGCGCAGCGTGGTGGGCTCGCTCATGGTGCTTGGGTGCCTGGTGTCGATTGCGAATGGAACATCCCGGAACGATTCGCGGATCACGGCCCGCAACGCCGTCTATGGGAAGCCGCAAGAGAGTAGGCGAAAGCCGAATCAGCGGCAATTCCCCCGAGACGCCGCAGCCAGACAACGAGCGAAAAACGCTCGATGTTGCGACGAGACAGGCATGAGATAGATCGCGGGCCGCATACGCATAATCGCGAAACAAAACAATCGTTACTCTCTTGGAGAAAGTACCGTTCAGTGGCCGTATGCCGCCGTTTGGCGAAAAACCCGAACTGAGTCTAGAAATCAGTAATCGATGTGCTACTTTTAACCGCGAAGGCAGGGACGCCTTCACTAGAGCCGCCCAGGAACGGAAGCCGGGGTGGCTCTTTCTTTTTGTACCTCCCCGTATTCAAGCCTCTCCCCCCTGACCAGCCGGCACCCCCGCAGGGTGCGAAGAACCACGCGAATCGCACCGAAATGGGCCAATGTCCTGCGGTTTCGTGATCTGCGCGTTCGCGCATCAAGCGGCGTGGCGCACGAACAGCGACCGAGCCATGGACATGCACCTTGGATAGCGGCGCTGCGTCTGCGCGGCCAGGTCCACCAACTGCTCGGGTGTGTCCACACAAAGTGGGTGTCCTGTACCCCTCCCCGCAACAAATAACCCCGGCACGAGGCCGGGGTTCGGGGAAGGACAATCAATCTGTCCCCTTTAACTTTCGGAATGGAAGGCTGCACGGGTTCCCGTTACAGCAGCGTCGCATTCACGCCCATGGGTTCTGCAGCGGCCATGAGCGTCTTGTCGAGAGAGCAAAGTTCCACGCCGTGGTTGTACGCAATGGCCAGGTGAAGGGCGTCGCCAGCGCGTAACCCGGAGGCATGATCGTCGGCGAAGTGGGCAGCGGTGTGGTAATCGATGGATGAGACCGGCAGCGTCGAGAGTGACGATTCCCGCAATGCCGCAAATGCGCCAAGCACGGTTGCCCGTTCCCGGGGTGTCAGGATCTCCATTCGAACCTTCATGGACAAGGCCGCGGAGAACTCCGTAAGCACCCAGTCACTTATGCATAGCGAATCGGCGCTCTGTGCCGCCAGCCACTTCTGCATATCCTCGGTTCGGGGCTCGCGAGTGAGGGCCGCCACCAGAATGCTGGTATCCAGATAGCGCATCAGTAGCGAGCATCATCGCGGATACGACGGATGAAGCTCTCATCGACACTGTTGCTCTGGGTATCCGTGACTGCACGGAGCGCATTCGCATCGATCGGCTTCCTGGGTGCGGTGGCGCTGGAAAGGCGCACGACCGCCTTGCCTCGCTTGGTGATGAGGATGGATTCACCTGCAGCAGCACGTTCAGCCAGTTCGCTCAGGTGGGCTTTGGCGTTCGCCAGACTAATCGTCGGCTCGGACATTTCGCACTCTCCTGACCATATAGATGGTCATATCATACCTCGGCGCTAGCCGTCGCGGAAATGCGTTGGCTCGTGACATCAAAGTGGGTGTCCCTGAGCGAGACGTCCAACAGGTTTCCCACAGGTCAGAGGAAAGTGGGTGTCCCACAGGTCCCACAGGTCTAATACATTGAGTTGATCGACCCAGCGGCGAACGGCCGTCTCACCTAGATCCTGATCCCGGCAGGTCAGAGGAAAGTGGGTGTCCCACAGGTCCCACAGGTCTAATACATTGAGTTGATCGACCCAGCGGCGAACGGCCGTCTCACCTAGATCCTGATCCCGGCATACGACCGAGACCTCCAGACCGTCATCGACCACCATCCGGGCTACGCGCTCCTTGTGTTCGCTTGAAAAACGTCGGCGCTTGCGTGCCATGGTTGTTCTCCTCGTCCAGGGGGTGTCGTCCCACCGAACGAGGCGTCCACGGAAATTAGACCAGCTCAGTGGGTGTCCCACAGACGGTGAGGCGTCCCCACAGACGGTGCTGGAAAGTGGGTGTCCCAGGGTATGTCAGGAGGATCAAATCTATCGACTGTTCGAGTTCGGGGTGTGATCCTTGAGCCAGTCCTTCAAGGCTGCGTCCATTCGTGTCTGCCAGCCCTTCCCGGTTGCCCGAAATGCCTCCACGACGTCTGGCGATAGCCGAATCGTAATCCGTTCCTTGGTTACCGCCAGCGGAGGGCGACCCACGCGCCGCAGCGCTTTTGCTGCGTTCTCGGAGGGCTCGTGGGTCTCAGGGTCCGCATGGATCCCGGCCTGGATTGCTGCTTCCTCGTCGGCCTCATTCAATACGACGCGCCGACCGTTACGTAGCGTTAGTGATTTCGACATAGCGCGCAATCTCCCGGTTGTTGGCTTTGCGCAGGCTGATAATGCGGCGAACGGATGATCGATCGGTATAGACGACGCAATACAAGCGATCGCCCATCAGCGCGTATCCGAGCATTCGGCATTCGCCGTAGCTTTTCCGTCGGTCTTCCATGGCCAGGAGCGTATCCCATTCCAGCCATAGGGCATCGCCGAGTGAGACCCCGTGTTTCGCCAGGTTCGCAGCGTCCTTGTCTGCGTCAAACTCGATCTCCATCGAATTATTGTATGCACAGGAACTGGCGTGCGCAATTGGCAGGGTCGGAACCCCTCGGAGGGCCCGAGAATGGCCGTCGTCTGGCGGCCCATGTGACGCGTTGGGTGGGGTACTTGGTGGATCCTGGCCGATTTGGGGAGTGGGGGCGGGATGTGGATGAACAGCCTGTGGCTGGCTGCGTCGACGAATCGGCCTTATGGCAACAAAAAAACCCGGCACGAGGCCGGGGTTCGAGGAGGGGAAATAAATCTGTCCCCTGTTTGCAGATCCCACAGAAAAGTGGGTGTCCCACAGGTTCTTCGGCTTATGCCTGGCGAATCGCTCAGGCGGACCGCGCTCGTACCATTCGTTGAGCCGAATGCGAGCTGCGTGAGCGGCCGGATGGACGGATCAAGGTTTCGCCATCGACCTCCAGCGGCTCAAGTCGCGGCGGTGATGGAAGTGGGTACCCCGCAATATGGGAAGGTGCGCATGACGGCCTGCGGACTGGCGGGCCTGGGTGAGCCGCAAGACCGGGCCCGCGGCAACAAACACCAATGCACGTGTGTGCCATGCCCAGTGACAAAAAAACGCCCCGCCTCTGGGGGAGATGCGGGGCGCGGAGCACACAGGGGGGAGGTGCTCGCGGCTTAAGGTATGCAGTATCCCCGACCCCGGCAAGCGAAGTCAGTCACAAACCCGAATGCCTGGCCCGAAACCTGCGTTGGAGTGTGAGGTGCGGCGCCAAAGCGGCGGGGCGGGCGAACAGCGCCCGAGCCATGGACATCCCGCGCAGGTAGCGGCACTGTCTGCGCGCGGCCAAATCCACCAACTGCTCTGGTGCGCCAATCGCCGATCCGCAGGTTCTTCGGCTTATGCCTGGCGAATCGCTCAGGCGGACCGCGCTCGTACCATTCGTTGAGCCGAATGCGAGCTGCGTGAGCGGCCGGATGGACGGATCAAGGTTTCGCCATCGACCTCCAGCGGCTCAAGTCGCGGCGGTGATGGAAGTGGGTACCCCGCAATATGGGAAGGTGCGCATGACGGCCTGCGGACTGGCGGGCCTGGGTGAGCCGCAAGACCGGGCCCGCGGCAACAAACACCAATGCACGTGTGTGCCATGCCCAGTGACAAAAAAACGCCCCGCCTCTGGGGGAGATGCGGGGCGCGGAGCACACAGGGGGGAGGTGCTCGCGGCTTAAGGTATGCAGTATCCCCGACCCCGGCAAGCGAAGTCAGTCACAAACCCGAATGCCTGGCCCGAAACCTGCGTTGGAGTGTGAGGTGCGGCGCCAAAGCGGCGGGGCGGGCGAACAGCGCCCGAGCCATGGACATCCCGCGCAGGTAGCGGCACTGTCTGCGCGCGGCCAAATCCACCAACTGCTCTGGTGCGCCAATCGCCGATCCGAACGCGCGCAATAGACTGCTGGATTGCTGGATAAAAGTCTCGGCATCCATGCTCAAGCGGTCTAGCAGGCGAGGACGGTGCGCCGGAATCCATCCCCGTTTCGTGGGGTGGACGCAACGCCCCAGCGTATCGGTCAGCTCCAGGTAATCCTCGAATGCGAACGGAATAGCCGGTTCGAACTGCCCGGTTGCATCAAACGGCATCAGGGGCGCCTGGGGAAGCGATCGAAGCTCATTCTCCGGGCGCAAGGCATCTGGTGGACCGCATGGCTGGGGCCCATTTGGAGTCGCAACTGCCCCGGTCTGTGCGTCTGCCTCGGTCCCCTCCTGGCGGAGACGCCGTTGCAGTGACGTGTGGTCACTCTCGTCCAGCGTCTCGGCCATCCCGGCCCGGATCGGGTTCAGGTCCGCGTAGCTCATGGCCGTCAGCACGGCGGCATCATCCAGCAGCGCCTGACTCTTGAAGCGGCCCTCCCAGAATCGTCCCTTGATGCCTTCCTCCTCGTTGGCCTGTCGGGCAATGGACTCGTTCAACACGCGCATGAACCACGACAGATCGGCCAGTCGGGCCCGATAGGTTTGGGCGTATTCCTCGACCCGCCGAACCTGTGCGGCGCACATCGCCTTCCGCCGAGGCGACAGGTACTGTCTAACCAACTCGGGGCCAGAGAACAGGCGCGTCCAGCGACGCAGGACGGACTCGGTATCCAGCGCGGCCGCCCGCTCGGGGTCCAGTCGAACTACAACGTGATAGTGATTGCTCATCACCGCATAGGCTGCGACATCAATGGTGAAGATCGCCGCCAGCTCCAGGATCCGCGTCTCGATCCATTCGCGGCGATGCTCGAAGTTGTGTCCGGATACGCGATCCTCGCCGCAGAGAAAGGCGCGCCGAACGCAGCGGGAGACGACGTGGTACCAGGGCGTGTCCTTGATAGACACGAGGGACGAGCGGGGTTGGGTCATCGTGGACTCCTTCCATGGAATCAGATGGTTCAGAAGCTAGATGCGATTAGCCGCGATCGCAAGGTCTTTTCTTCACAACGTGGGTGTCCTGCAGATCAAGACCGGCAGCGTCGAGAGTGACGATTCCCGCAATGCCGCAAATGCGCCAAGCACGGTTGCCCGTTCCCGGGGTGTCAGGATCTCCATTCGAACCTTCATGGACAAGGCCGTGGAGAACTCCGTAAGCACCCAGTCACTTATGCATAGCGAATCGGCGCTCTGTGCCGCCAGCCACTTCTGCATATCCTCGGTTCGGGGCTCGCGAGTGAGGGCCGCCACCAGAATGCTGGTATCCAGATAGCGCATCAGTAGCGAGCATCATCGCGGATACGACGGATGAAGCTCTCATCGACACTGTTGCTCTGGGTATCCGTGACTGCACGGAGCGCATTCGCATCGATCGGCTTCCTGGGTGCGGTGGCGCTGGAAAGGCGCACGACCGCCTTGCCTCGCTTGGTGATGAGGATGGATTCACCTGCAGCAGCACGTTCAGCCAGTTCGCTCAGGTGGGCTTTGGCGTTCGCCAGACTAATCGTCGGCTCGGACATTTCGCACTCTCCTGACCATATAGATGGTCATATCATACCTCGGCGCTAGCCGTCGCCTAAATGGGTGGGCTCGTGACATCAAAATGGGTGTCCCAGAGTCGCGAGTCACGCCTGCAGGGCGAGGGCCACGGCGCGGTCGAGGCCCTGACCGCCGCGATGCAGGCGGATCGGGGTGTCGAGGTCAAGGTGAGCCACTTCGACGAGCACGCCATGGAATCCGGCACCGAGGCGCGCGCGATGGCCGCGGTAGATGTGCAGGTCGACGGTGAACGCTCCGTCGGCGTTGCTTTGGGCGAGGACACCACCGCCGCCACGCTGCAGGCCGTGCTGAACGCCACCGGTCGCCGCCTGGGCGAACGCGCCGCCGAGCCGGCCGCTGCCAACGCCTGATCCAGCGGCCCCTGCGTGTCCGAGGGCACGCAGGGGGGCATTGAAGGCCACGCAAGCACCGTTCGTTGAGGTGGGGCTGGCTTTGGCAGGGGCTTCGCCTGCAAGCAGGCTACCGGAGGTGGGGTGTGGCTTTGTAGGAGCCGCCTTGGCGGCGAAGCCCCTGCCCGCGTCGGAGAGCCACAGCCTGGCCTCCGTCCCCGGGTCCGTTACTTCACCCGCTTCTCCAGCATGTTCTGCATGCGGATGAGGCGTTCCTGCAGCTTGACGGTTTCCTGCTGGATCTCGTGGATCTCAGCGTGCAGTGCCTTGTTCTCCTCGTGCACGCTGTCATGGATCATCTGCTGCTCGATCTCGATTGCGCGATCATGCATGCGCTGCATCGCGTCCACGATGATCGCGATGAACAGGTTCAGCACGGTGAACGTGGCGATCAGGATGAATGGCACAAAGAACGCCCAGGCCCAGGGGTAGATCTCCATCACCGGGCGTGCGATGTCTTCGGACCAGCCTTCCAGTGTCATTACCTGGAACAGGCTGTACATCGAGGCCCCGAGCGTCCCGAATTTTTGCGGGAACGAGTCGCTGAACAGCCCGGTCGCGATGATCGCGAACACGTAGAAGATCAGCACCAGCAGGCCCATGATCGACACGATCCCGGGGATGGCCCGCAGGAGCGCCTCCACGATAAAGCGCAGTTTGGGCACCATCGATACCAGGCGCAGCAGTCGCAGCACGCGCAATACCGAGAACGGTCCGGAGGCCGGGATGAGTGCGATCCCCACCACGAAGAAGTCGAAGACATTCCAGGGGTTGCGCCAGAAACTCAGGCGATAGACAAACAGCTTGGCCAGTACCTCGGCCGTAAAGATCGACAGGATGACGGCGTCTGCCGTGAGGATCACCGGGCCCATCCAGCCCATTACGGTATCGGACGTCTCCAACCCCAGCGTCACGGCGTTCAGCAGGATCAGCGCGATGATTGCGCGCTGGGTGAGACGGGCTTCGATAAAATGCTCGAGGCGCTGGCGTAGCGAGGTCGGTGCGCTCATGGCGGTTCTGGGCTCTGGTGGTTCGCTGGTGGTTCGACATTTCGGCGGCGCGGCGGGCTCGCCGTGGACCAGTCCGGAAAGGCGTGCAAGAGTAGGCGAAACTCCGCTTTCCGGCAATTGGCTGGCAGCCGCGAACCCACCCACAAAGTGGGTGTCCCTTAACTGCGCAGGGCAGGTGCTCGCCCACAAAGTGGGTGCCCACAAAGTGGGTGTCCTGCACATACTTGAGGGCAAGGAACCAACGGGTGGAGTCGATTGATGTGGGATGAACGGTACGCCACGGATGAGTATGTCTACGGTACTCGGCCGAACGATTTCCTGGCCGAGCAGATCTCGGGGGTTCCGCCTGGGAAAGCTCTTTGCCTGGCCGAAGGTGAGGGACGAAACGCGGTCTTTCTGGCCGAACGTGGGTTCGATGTGCTGGCGGTGGATAGTTCGTCAGTAGGTCTGGAGAAGGCCGAGCGTCTTGCGACGCAACGTCATGTCGCGATCCGGACGGAAGTCGCGGATCTGACCGACTACAGTATCCAGCCGAACCGTTGGGACCTTGTCGTCTCGATTTTCTGCCATCTGCCGCCCGATACTCGGCGTCGGCTACATCGGGAGGCGGTCGCTGGCTTGAGGCCTGGCGGGCGTTTCATTCTGGAGGGGTATACGCCGGCGCAACTGGCCCTGGGAACCGGGGGACCGCCTACCGAGGCGCTCATGATGAATCTGCCAGAGCTGCGTGATGAACTGACCGGCCTTGAGTTCATTCATGCGGTCGAGGTCGAGCGTGACGTGGTTGAAGGTGTTTTTCATACGGGCCGTGGTGCTGTCGTGCAGATTCACGCATGCAAGCCCGCCGAGCCGGGTTGATCCACCGCGGAGGCCTGGGCCTTGGGTTGGGTGCCCCGCAAAGTCCCTGTGCAACTGCTGACGCCCTTTCAGTGACGGTGACTCCGGTTTAGTGTCTATCCACATCTCGGGGGCAACGGCTTCCGGGGCAATGCGCCAGGGACGTCGCTGCCATGTCCGTCGCCGCACTCTCCCCTGATTCTTCAGCAGAGCTAGGCTAAGCGCATTGCCTGGTGTTCAGCCTGCAATCGAAAGATAAAACAATCGTTGCTCTGTTAGAGGAAGTACCGCTCAGTCGGCGCATAGGGCCGTTCGACGAAAAGCGGGAAATACATCTAGAAATTGGCAAACGATGTGCTACTTTCAACCCCGAAGGCAGGGATGCCTTCGCTAGAGCCGCCCAGGAACGGAAGCCCGGGTGGCTCTTTCTTTTGGGGGCCCAGGTGAGCCCCACTAAGGCCTAACTCGCCAACAGTGCCGCGGAACAACGTGGATCGAACCGGCCGCGAGCGGCCCAAACAACCGAAATTCATCCATGCCAAGTCGACGTCCTGCGCTCGGGTTCAAGCAGCAGGGCGGGCGAACAGCGCCCGCGCCATGGAGATTCCTCGGAGGTAGCGGCACTGCCGACGTTCGGCGAGGCTCACCAACTGCTCCGGTGCGCCAATGGCCGAGCCGAACGCGCGCAATAGATGGCTGGATTGCCGGATGAAGGCTTCGGCATCCATGCCCAGCTGGTCGAGCAGGCGAGGGCGGTGCGCGGGAATGGATCCTCGTTTCGTCGGATGTACGCAGCGCCCCAATGTGTCCGTCATCTCCAGGTAATCCTCGAACGCAAATGGGATCGCCGGTTCGAACTGGCCGCTTGCATCAAATGGCATCAGTGGCGCACGCCGAATCATCCTCGGCCTCCGGGCGGATACGCCGTTTCAGCGAAGTGTGATCACACTCGTGCAAGGCTTCGGCCATCCCGGCACGGACCGGATTCAAGTCCACGTAGCTCATGGCCGCCAGCACGGCTGCGTCATCCAGCAGGGCCTGACTCTTGAAGCGCCCCTCCCAGAATCGTCCCTTGACGCCTTCCTCCTCATTGGCCTGTCGTGCGATGGATTCATTCAGCACACGCATGAACCACGACAGATCTGCCAGCCGGTTCCGATACGTTTGGGCGTACGCCTCGACCCGGCGTAACTGTGCGTCGCACATCGCTTTCCGACGTGGAGACAGATACTGCCTAACCAATTCGGGGCCCGAGAACAGCCGCGTCCAGCGAAGCAGGACGGACTCGGTGTCCAGTGAGGCTGCGCGTTCAGGGTCCAGCCGTACCACCACATGGTAGTGATTGCTCATCACGGCATAGGCAGCCACATCGATGGCGAAGATCGCGGCCAGCTCCAGGATCCGCGTCTCGATCCATTCGCGGCGATGCTCGAAGTTGTGTCCGGACACGCGATCCTCGCCGCAGAGAAAGGCGCGCCGAACGCAGCGTGAGACGACGTGGTACCAGGGCGTGTCCTCGACGGACACGAGGGACGAGCGGGGTTGGGTCATCGTGGACTCCTTCCATGGAATCGGACGATTCAGAACCTAGATGCGATCAGCCGCGATAGCAAGGGCCTGTCTTGAGAAAGTGGGTGTCCTACAATGCCGAAGTTTATTCCATCCAAAAGTACCGCCTATGGCGCAAAAACGACCGTTCGGCGGCCTCTTCGGTGTGCAGCTGGAAATCCACGAGGCTCGTGCTAGATTGTGCCCTGGGGCAAGGAAGCCCCTAAAGGGTCGTCCGGGAAGGGAATCCACGGGCGGCCCTTTTGCGTTCTGTGCCCCGGCAATATCAGGTCACAAGCCTGGAGCCCCTGGGAGCGCCGCAAAGCGGTGTCGTCGTAGTCTCGGTGCCCCGCGTGCGATCGTCTCTGATCATTTCCTGAAGGCGCTGCATCCAGTAGCCATCCCGGAAAGCGCGCAGCGGTTATCCGGGGCCTGACCGAGGGGCCGTGTAGCGTGGGGAGGAAAGTGGGTGTGCCGCAGATGCCACCGCGATGTCAGTTGGTCATACGATACCGCGGCCGGAGCCGCAGCCGGGCACTAACGACTATTAGACGTCGGGCTATGGTCCTTGAGCCAGTCCTTCAAAGCCGAGTCCATTCGCGTTTGCCAGCCCTTTCCTGTAGCGCGGAATGCCTCCACGACGTCGGGCGACAGACGGATCGTGATGCGCTCTTTAGTTACAGGTAGAGGCGGGCGCCCCACGCGTCGCAGGGCTTTCGTCTCGTCTTCGGAAGGTTCCCGGGTCTCTGGGTCCGCATCGATTCCGGCCTGAATGGACGACTCTTCGTCGGCGTCGTTCAAGACGACCCGGCGACCGCTACGTAGCGTTAGTGATTTCGACATAACGCACAATCTCCGGGTTGTTGGCTTTGCGCAGGCTGATGATCCGCCGCACGGATGATCGATCGGTGAATACGACGCAATACAAGCGTTCGCCCATCAAGGCGTACCCGAACGTTCGCCGTTCGCCGTAGCTTTTCCGTCGGTCTTCCATGGCCAGGAGCGTATCCCATTCGAGCCCGAGGGCATCGCCGAGTGAGACCCCCGTGTTTCGCCAGGTTCGCAGCGTCCTTGTCTGCGTCAAACTCGATCCCTATCAAATTATTGTATGTACATTAACTTGCGAGTGCATTTGGCGAGGTGGATTAGCCGCGGACCCTCGGGCTATCCCGGTCGTCTGGCAAGGCATAACACGCCACGGCGAACACACCGGCGGAAGGCTAGTGGCCCTGGGGGGAAAGAGCGGAGTGGGAGTGTGGAGTCTGCCGCCAGTTAGTTGTGTCGCTGGTGTCGGCGAATCGGGCTTATGACAACTGGGAAGAAAGTGGGTGTCCCACAGATGGCCGCCACAGTTTCTCCTTGCAAAGTGGGTGTCCCGCAGGTGCGAATGTCCCCGGTGCGCCAATGTTGGAAGAAAGTGGGTGTCCCACAAATGGTTACAGGGCGCATGTGACCATTGTTGTCATGTGAACTGACGCACATTGTCAGTGTTGGGGGTTTGCGCGCTGTTGTGTTGGCTGGGTCGCCCCTGGGCTTTGGCTGGGGGCGGAGATCCCGGCTCTTCGCTTCGCTGCGGACGGGATGACTGGGGCCGGGGTTCCGTTCGGAGATGGCCACGGCCCCTGCGGGGCCTCGCCATGACGGGGTGGGGGCGTGGTGTTGCCCTCGCGGCTGCTAACCGATTTGTAGGGTGCGTTGAGCCGGGCGAAACGCACCATTCCCGCGGCGGGGGTAATCCTGATTCGATTCGCTGCGCTCATCGGCATCCTACGGGGGCCGATGAGCGTATCCGTTGGGTGTCAGAGGCCGAGCATGGCGACGGCGACGCCGAAGTAGATGAGGATGCCGACGATGTCGATTACGGAGGTGATCAGCGGGGCGCTGGCCACGGCCGGGTCGATGCCGAAGCGGGTCAGGGCGAACGGCAGGAGCATGCCGAACAGCGAGCCGAAGACGATCACGAAGAACATGCCCAGGGCGATCGCGTTGGCGACCTCGACGGTGCCCAGCCAGTTGCCGGAGACCCAGATGGCAGCGGCGAGGGTGACGCCCAGCGCGGTAGCGACCAGCACTTCCTTGCCGCCGAGGCGCCACCAGTCCCGTAGTTGTATGTCGTTCACCGCCAGTGATCGCACGACCAGTGTGGCGGCCTGGGCCCCGGCGTTGCCGCCGGAGGCGATGACCATGGGCAGGAAGAAGACCAGCGCGACGACGGCTTCGATCGCGGCCTCGTAGTAGCCGATGGCGATGCCGGCGAAGATATTGACCGCGACCAGGATCAGCAGCCAGCCGATGCGCTTGCGGTACAGCAGGCTCATGCTGGCGTCGCGCAGGGAGAGCACCATGTCGCCGACCGCCGCCATGCGGTGGAAGTCCTCGGTGGTTTCCGCGCGCAGCACGTCCATCACGTCGTCGACGGTGATGATGCCGAGCAGGTGGCCGTTGTCGTCGACCACGGGGAGGACGTCGAGGTCGTAATGCCCGATGCGGTGGGCCGCCTCTTCGCGGTCTTCCTCGGCCGCGATGCTGACGACATCGGTGTGCATGCGCTCGCGCACGCTGGTGGTGGGGCGCGACAGCAGCAGTTCCTTCAGGCGCACCCAGCCCAGCAGTTCGCCCTCCGGCGTGGTCACGAAGATGGTGTTGAGGGTCTCCGCCAGTTCGTGGTGTTCGCGCAGGTGGTCCATTGCCTCGCCCACGGACCAGTCCGGCTGCACGGTGGCGTACTCGGGCGTCATCAGGCGCCCGGCGCTTTCTTCCGGGAAGCCGAGCAGAGTCTCCAGCGCCTCCTGGTCGTCGTCCGGCATGGTCTCGAGCAGGGATTCGGCGTGGTCGTCGTGCAGGCCTTCCAGGACCGAGGCGGCATCGTCGTAGGACAGCGCTGACATCAGCCGGCTGGCATGGTCTTCGTCGAGCGCGTGCAGCACGCGCGTCTGGTGGTCGGGCTCCAGGTGCGCGTAGACATCGGCGGTGCAGGACACGTCGAGACGCCGGAAGAAGTCCAGCATGCGGTCTTCCGGCAGGGCCTCCAGCGCGTCCGACAGGTCGGCGCCTGCATGGGCGTCGCAAAGCCCCTGGAGCGAGTCTTCCGTGGGCTGGTCCAGCGCGGTCTTGAGCGTCTGCGGCAGGGTCTGGATGTCGTCGTCGGTCGGGCTCATCGGTCAGTCCCCTACGGAGTCGCCAGGCCGAGCATTGCCACGGCCAGGGAGAAATAGATCATGATGCCGCCGAGGTCGGCGATCGCGGTGATCAGTGGCACGCTGGCGGTGGCCGGGTCCAGCTTCAGGCGGCTGAGGATGAACGGCAGCAGCATGCCGACCATGCTGGCGAACGCGACGATCAGCGTCATCGCGATCGCGACCAGCAGGGCGATGTCGGCCCCTCCGCGCCACAGCCCGAGTACGGATACGGCCAGACCCATGGTCACGCCGATCCCGACGGCCACGCCGAGCTCCTTGCCCCACAACCGCAGCCAGTCCTTGGACGTGACCTCGCCGGTGGCCAGGGCGCGCACCATCAGCGTGGCGCTCTGGGCACCCGCGTTGCCGCCGGAGTCGATAATCAGCGGCAGGAAGAAGACCAGTACCACCAGCGCCTCGATGGCCTCCTCGTACTGCGAGATCATCAGCGCGCCGATGGTGTTGAACGCGACCAGACCGATCAGCCAGCCCACGCGCTTGCGGTACAAAAGGAACGGGCTCGCATCCTGTGGCGAGAGCGGGAGGGTGCCGACCGCCCCGATCTTGTGGAAGTCCTCGGTGGATTCGGCTTCTAGCACGTCCATCACGTCGTCGACCGTGATCACCCCCAGTAGCTCGCCGGTCTCGCCGACCACAGGCAGGGTTTCCAGGTCGTAGTGCTGGATCTTGCGGGCGGCCTCCACGGCCGACTCGGATACCCCGATGGTGATCGGATCGGATTCGCCCAGCAGTTCGCGCACCGGGCTGTCTGCCGAGGCGCGCAGGAAGTGCCGGATCGGCACTGCGGCGAGCAGTACGCGGTCCTGATCGACCACGAAGATCACGTTGTTCGAGTGTTCGTCCGCGTTGCGGCGGATGAAGGCCAGCGCGCGCTTGAGCGTCCAGTCGGGGTCTACCGCGACGACGTCCGGGGACATCACGCGACCGGCGGAGTCCTCCGGGTAGTTGAGCTGCTTGAGGGCGCGGCGGATGGCGCGAAACGGCAGCAACCGCAGGTAGCTACGCAGAGTCTCCGGATCCAGGGTCTGGAGCAGGCCGGTGAGGTCGTCGGCCTCCATCTCGGAGAGGATGAAGCGGGCGTCGTCCTTCGGCGAGGCCTCGAGCAGCCGGATCTGGTGCGGGGTGTCGAGGTAGGAGAAGACATCCGCCTTGCGCCCGGGCTCCAGCAGGTTGAACACCGCGCACAGGTCGTCGTCGTTCAGCTCCATCAGCGCATGCGCGATGTCCTGCACACGCGTGTAGTCGAGCAGTTCCTGGATGCCGTCGCGGTCGTCCAGACGCAGCAGCTCCTTCAGCTCGATGATGGATTGTTCCAGATGCAAATCCATGCCCTACTCCCGGCTGTCATCCGCGGGCCAGGGGGCTGAATACACAGCCTCACAAGGCGCCGCATGGATGAGGTGTCTTGGTCCGGTCGGGATCGGGCTGGGGCCCGGCCGCTCCCGGCACTCTAGTACTTAGAGGCCCAGCGGGAAGCGTCCGGTTCGGGAAGGAGGCGCTTACCGCGAGGCGCAGATAGATCGACTGCGTGATCGGCGTTTCAAGGCGCGTTCCCGTGTGTGGAGATGCGACTTATTCTAACGGATGTCGGGCCGCAATCAACCGCTTGGGGGCTGTTTTGAAACATTCCTCTCCCGTCAGGGGTCTGTGCAGACACCATGAACGGCCGTGGTTACGGTGGTGTGAACGCCCCTTGAGTGGGAAGTGCGGTGGCTCTTCCGGCAACCAGTGGTAATCGACAAGGAAAACCCGATGCAGGATCAGACGATGCATCCCCAGCGACCGCTCGGCAGCCCGGTGCTCGCCATGAGTGGAGTGGCCTTCGGCTACCCCGGCGAGGGTCGCGTGCTGCATGACGTGGAGCTGGCGCTGGCACCCGGCGAGCGCGTGGCGATCGTCGGCGAGAGTGGCACCGGCAAATCCACGCTGTTGCACCTGGCGGCCGGGCTGGAGCCGGCCGACACCGGCACGGTGGAACTGGCCGGTCAGGCGCTGGCGGGGCTGGACGAGGCGGCGCGTACGCGGCTGCGCCGAGCGCAGGTTGGGATCGTGTTTCAGTCGTTTCATCTGATCCCGACGCTCACGGCGCTGGAGAACGTGATGCTGCCGCTGGAGCTGGCGACGGATCTGGATGCCGCTCAGCGCCGTGAGCGGGCTGCGGCGCAGCTGGCAGCCGTGGGGCTCGCGGACAAGGGCGGGCGCGAACCGGAGCAGCTATCCGGCGGCGAGCAGCAGCGCGTGGCGATCGCACGGGCGCTGGTGCACCGGCCGGCGCTGATCCTGGCCGACGAGCCGACCGGCAACCTCGACTCGCGCACCGGCGAGGCGGTGTTCGGCCTGCTGCTGGAACAGGTGCGCGCGACCGGCTGCGCGCTGTTGCTGGTTACGCATAGCGATGACCTGGCCGGGCGTCTGGACCGGGTGCTGCGCATGCAGGACGGCCACCTGCAGGATCTCGCCGCGGAAGCCTCGGCGACGTGAGCTCGCTGCTGGTAAAGGCCTGGCTGCGCGACTGGCGCAGGCGCCCGCTGCAGCGGCTGCTGACGCTGGTGGGCGTGGTGATCGCCGTGGCCGTGGTGCTGGCGGTGGATCTGGCCAACCAGTCGGCGCAGCGCGCGTTCGACCGTTCGATGGACGAGGTGGCGGGCACGGCCACGCACCAGATTCTGGGGCCGGCCCGGGGTTTCGACGAGACACATTACCGTGATCTGCGGCTGGCCGGCTGGCGCGATACCGCGCCGATCGTGGAGGGACCCGCGCGGCTGCCGGACGGGCGCACGATCTATGTGCTGGGCGTCGATCCGCTGGCCGAGGGCCCGTTCCGCGGGGCGGCCTCGGATATCGGGGATGCCCCGGTGCAGCGGCTGGTGACCGAGCCGGGCACGATCCTGCCGCCGAGTGGCTGGTGGTTGGGCTCCGGGATGGCGCATGAGGACCGCCTGGCGCTCGAGACCGCCGCCGGGCGCTTCGAGGTCACGCTGCTCGAACGCGAGGCGGAGCGTGACGAACCGGCGGCCGAGTCAGACGACGAGGGTGGCTCGCTGTGGGTCACGGATATCGCCACCGCACAGACGTTGCTCGGCCGGCCGGGACGGCTCGATCGTGTCGACGTACGCCTCGATGACGCCGACATCGGCGCCTTCGCGGAGCGATTGCCGAATGGTCTGGAACTCGTGCCAGTGGCGGCGCGCGACCAGGCCTCGCGCGAGCTGGCGCAGGCCTTCCGCATCAACCTGACGGCGATGAGCCTGCTGGCGCTGCTGATTGCAGCCTTCCTGATCTACAACACCCAGACCTTTGCGGTGCTGCGCCGACGCGAGGTGCTGGCGAGTCTGCGCCTGGTGGGGGCCGGTCGGCGGGCGCTGTTCGGCGTGGTGATGCTGGAGGCCTTGCTGGTCGGTGTGATCGGCACGCTGCTGGGGGTGCTGGTCGGGATCGGTCTGGCGCAGGTGCTGGTCGGCCAGGTCGCGCAGACGGTGACGGATCATTTCTTCGTGGTGGCGGTGACCGAGGTGACGCCGCGCCCGCTGGCGCTGCTGGTGGTAATCGCGCTGGGGGTAGGGCTGTCGCTGCTGGCGGCGCTGGCCCCGGCCTGGGAGGCGGCACGGGCGGCCAGCCCCGGCAGCCTTGGACGCGGGCGGCTGGAACGCCGGGCGCGCCGGGGCCTGCGCGGGCTGGCCGTGGCGGCGGTCGTTCTGCTCGCGGCGGGTGGCGTGATGCTGCTGCTCGGGGCCGGAGGGCTGGTGGGCAGCTTTGTCGCGCTGTTCCTGCTGATCACTGGCTTTGTGCTGCTGCTCCCGCTGGTGCTGGCCGGAGTCCTGCGCGGTCTGGCGCGGCTCGGTCGCGGGCAGACGCTCCCGCGCATCGGGGTGCGCAGTCTCGAGCGGAGCCTGTCGCGCAGCGCACCGGCGACCTCCGCGCTGACGCTGGCCCTGGCGGCCGCGATCAGCGTGTCGGTGATGGTCGGGAGCTTCCGCGACAGCGTGGAGCAGTGGCTGGGGCAGGCGCTTACCTCGGATGTGTACGTGGTGCCGGTGGCGCCGGCCGCGGCGCGCAGTGGGGCGCGCCTCCCCGCGGACTGGGGGGAGACGCTCGCCCGGATCGCGGAGGCGGAGTCGGTCAGCACCGGCTCCAGCCAGGACACGCCGAGCGATGTCGGGATGATCGATCTCTACGTGGTCGAGCCGCACCCGGTCTGGCTGGAGTACCTGCCGCTGCTGGAGGCCGAGGCCACGGGCGAAGCACTCGACCGGCGCCTGCGAGAGACCGATGCGGTACTGGTCACCGAGCCCTTTGCGGCCCATCACGACGTGGGTGTGGGCGACCGGCTGGAGATCCGCGTGGATGAGGGGCGGCGGGTGTTCGAGGTGGCGGGCGTGTATCGCGATTACGGCAGTCCGCAGGGCACGGTGCTGATGCTGGGCGACCGGTTCTACGCGGGCACGCCCGGCGCCGAGGAGGTGGGGTCGTTTGGACTGCGCCTGCCCGAGGGCGCGGATGCCGACGCGGTGATCGAGCGCTTGGAGACTTGGCTGGCCGAGCGCGAGATGGCGGCCATGGTCACGCGCCCCGGCGATATCGAGCAGGAGTCGATGGCGATCTTCGACCGTACCTTTGCGATCACGCATCTGCTGCGGGTGATCACGCTGCTGGTCGCGTTCATCGCGATCCTCGGGGCGCTGATGGCCCTGCAGATGGAACGCGCGCGTGAATTCGCCACGCTGCGCAGCCTGGGCCTTCTGCCCGGCGGGGTGCGCGGACTGGTGGTGTTTCAGGGCGCGGTGCTGGGTGCTTTCGCCGCGCTGGCCGCGATACCACTGGGTCTTGGCATGGGCTGGCTGCTGATCGAGGTGATCAACCGCGAGGCGTTCGGCTGGGGCATGGACCTGCGCTGGCCTGGTCGCGAGATTGCCGAGACCGTTGCCCTGGGCGTGGGTGCGGCGCTGCTGGCGGCGCTGATCCCGGCCTGGCGCATGGCGCGCATGCGGCTGGTGCCCGCGTTAAGGGAGGTGCCCTGATGCGGTGGTTTAGTCCGGTAGGAGCCTGCTTGCAGGCGAATGTTTTGGGTCAGGATCAGGCGCGGTCGGGGGCTTCGCCTGCGAGCAGGCTCCTTGTGTCTTGCGGTTCACGGATCGCTACCATGAACCGTATTGGGCTCGGGTAACCCGTCAGGCTCCTGAGGTCACGAACCTGTTCTGTAGATTGGCCCCCGAGTCCTTTCTCATCTCGAAGTTTGAACGGTATCCAAGACCCCCCTCCGTGACGGACGGGTGAGGCTGTACGGACAAGGCGAGAGGACGAGATGGCTCATATTGGCGTTGATGTTAGCAAGAACAAGCTCGACTGCATGTGGGTCCGGGATCTGGAGGCGGGCAAGGTGAAGCCCAAGGTGTTCCCGAACCGCCAAGACCAGTACCGGGAGCTGCTGCACTGGCTCGAGCGCAACACCGGCGAGACCCCCGAGGGGCTCCATGTGTATCTGGAGGCCACCGGCATCTACCACGAGCCGCTGGCGTACTGGCTTCATGATCAGGGGGTGCAGGTCCACGTGCTGAACCCGGCCCAGGTGCGTTCGCATGCCAAGGGCATGGGGGTGCGCAACAAGACCGACCGCAAGGACAGCATGATGCTGGCCCGCTACGGCATCGAACGCGCACCACGACGCTGGCAGCCCGAACCGCCGGAGGTGCGGGAACTCAAGCGCCTGCTCAGCCGCCTGGAGGCTCTGGAACAGGATATGCGGCGCGAAGAGAACCGCCTGGAGAAGGCGCGTTTCAGTGAGGACACCCTCGCTCAGGCGTCGATCGACAACGTCCTGCAGGCCCTGCGTGAGGAACACCGTCGGCTCCAGCAGCAGATCGACGATCACTTCGACGCCCATCACCACCTGAAGCGGGATCGGACCTTGCTGGAGAGCATCCCCGGCATCGGCCGCGTGCTGTCGGCCTCGATGACCGCAGCGCTGCGCAGCCGCGCGTTCACGAGCGCTCGACAAGCGGCGGCGTTCCATGGGCTGGCACCGGTCCTGGAAGAATCGGGGACCACGGTCCGGCGGCCCTCGCGGTTGGCGAAGATCGGTTCCAGCCGACTGCGCAAGGCGCTCTACATGGCGGCGGTGGTGGCGACCCGGTACAACCCGGACGTGCGACACCAGCATCAACGTCTGCTGACACGCGGCAAGGCCAAGATGTCGGCGATCGGGGCGGCTATGCGCAAACTCCTGCACATCGCCTTCGGTGTGCTCAAATCCCAAACCCCGTATCAAGCCCGCCATGAAACCCCTTGCACCCCGTAGGGCAAGACGGTATCTACGGAGGGTGCGCTTGCGGGTGGTTATGGTGTTGATGTTGGTGGGGGTGTTGGCGGCGTGCGGGGGCGCGGAGCCTCCGGAGACCGACGATACGGGGGTCACTGGGCTGCGCGTGGGCGAGGCCCTGGGTGGCGAGGAGACGGTCGGATTCCGGCGTGCGGATGCGCCGCGGGTGTTCGAGTTTCCGCGCGATCACGGGCCGCACCCGGGGTTTCGCAACGAATGGTGGTATGTGACTGGCAATCTCGACGGGCCGGAGGGCGAGCGGCTGGGCTTTCACATCACCTTCTTTCGCGTCGGACTGGCGCCGGAGTTGGCGGGGGACGCCCGCTGGCACGACTCGGCCTGGGCCAGTCCGGACATCTGGATGGCACATACGGCCGTGGTGGACCAGGAGGCCGGGTATCACGCCTCCGAGGAGCGCTTCGTGCGCGACGGGGCCGGGCTGGCCGGGGCAACGCAACCGGTCGGGCGCGTGTGGGCGGAGGACTGGCAGCTCGCGGACCTCGATCAGGAGCGCTGGACGCTGGCCTTCAGCGTGGACGACTACCGCCTGCAGCTGGAGCTGGAGCCGCTGCGCGGCCCGGTTCTTCAGGGCGAGGCGGGGCTCAGCCAGAAGGGCCCGGAGCCGGGCAATGCCTCCTATTACTACTCCATGCCCCGCATCGCGGTGCGCGGGGAGGTGGAGCGCGGCGGGCGCGGGCCCCTGGCGGTCACCGGTCAGGCCTGGATGGACCGCGAGTGGAGCACCAGTGCGCTGTCCGAGGATCAGGTGGGCTGGGACTGGTTCGCGCTGCAGTTCGACGACGGGCTGGACGTCATGTACTACCAGCTGCGCAAGGAAGACGGCGAGCCGCACCCGCTGTCCAAGGGCCGCTGGATGCCGGCGGATGCCGACGACCGATTGCTGGAACCCGACCAGGTCGAACTTGAGCCCCGGCGCTGGGCCACGCAGCCCTCCGGCAACCGCTACCCAGTGGAATGGGCGATGCGCATCGCGCCGCCGGACGGCTCGGCCCCGCGCAAGTTCACCGTGCGTGCGATCCGCGACGACCAGGAGATGGATACCGTAATCCGCTACTGGGAAGGCGCGGTGGACATCCTGGATAGCGAAGGGCAACCCGTTGGGCGCGGCTTCGTGGAGCTGACCGGCTACGACGACGAGTAGGCGGGGGGCTTGGGCGGCACATCCTGCGTTGATGCGTTTCGCGGGGCTCAACGCATCCTACGAAGGGGAGGGGATAGCTGTAGGATGTGATGAGCGAAGCGAATCGCATCATTCCGCAACAACGTTGAAGACCATGAACCCAGGGAAGGGGGCTATGGATGACGGACTATCGCCGCGTATACGTGCCCGGCGGCACGTATTTTTTTACCGTGAACGCCGCCTGGCGTCGCAACACCACCCTGCTGACCGATCATATTGATGCCCTGAGGGACGCATTTCGCGAGGTACGGCGACGGCACCCGTTCGTCATAGACGCAATGGTGGTGCTGCCCGAGCACCTGCACTGCATCTGGCGGTTGCCGGAGGGCGATACCGATTTCAGTCGGAGATGGCGACTGATCAAGGCACGCTTTTCGCGTTCGATTGCGCCGATCGAAACCCGAACATACAGCCGGGCTCAGCGAGGCGAGCGCGGCATCTGGCAGCGCCGGTTCTGGGAACGTTGCATACGTGACGAGCGGGATTGGGCGCGGCACGTCGATTACATCCATTACAACCCGGTCAAGCACGGCTGGGTTCGGGCCGTGGCGGATTGGCCATATTCCAGCTTCCACCGGTTCGTGCGGGCCGGGGTGTATCCGGCGGACTGGGGCGGGGTGCCCGAGATGGAGGATTGGCCTTTGGGGGAGAGGGATTGGAGATTCAGGGATTGATGCGATTCGCTTTGCTCATCGCATCCTACGAGGCTACCCCTGCCGCCCCTCGTAGGATGCGTTGAGCCCCGCGAAACGCATCGTTGATAAACGCAGGGTGGCCCATATGGGCCACCCTTCTTTTGGCTACCAGTCCAGTGGGTCGCTGGCGTGGTCGAGGTCGAAGTCGTCCTGCAGGTGGGCGCGCAGGGCGCGTTCTTCCATCATGCGTTCGAGGGCACGGCGGGCGGCGTGTTTGCTCGGGCCGCGGTCGTTGACGAGCGGGTTCTCGAACAGGCCGGTGAGGTCTTCGGTGCTGTCGAAACCGGTATCGAGATTGAGGTCCATGCGGGGTCTCCAGGTATGCCGGCCGGGCCACCCCGGTACTGCGGCATCAGGAAAGCCTTATATAGCGGCGGCGGCCGCGCGCAAGCAGAAAATTCTTATGCCTTGTCGCGTTTCCTTATTGTCCACAGTCGGAGCATGACAGCGGCAAAAGTGCCAGGGTTTTCGAACTTGGCGACGGGTTACCGGTCCATCCCGAAGGAGACACTTGGACAGGCACCTGCGGTGCCGCCCTGCAGGGAATGGACTGGCGGTCCGGTTGGTCCCGAATGGTCGAGATGCGAGGTTGTTCATGCTGATTCGTACGCGGCGGCGTTCCGATCCCGCCCGCAGCGAAATTACCCCGAAGGCAATCTACCAGCGACGGCGGGAATTCCTGCGCGCGGGTGTTGGGCTGGGTGCCGGTCTGGCCCTGAGCGGGCTGGGCATGGCGGTCCCGGCGACGGCTGCTTTGCGCGGCTTTGAGCTCGACTTCGAGCCCAGTGATTACTCCACCGACGAGTCGAAGACGCCGTACGAGGAGATCACCAGCTACAACAACTTCTTCGAGATGGGGCCGGGCAAGGGCGATCCCAAGACCTATGCCGACCAGCTGAAGACGGATCCCTGGACCATCAAGGTGGACGGGCTGTGCGACAATCCGGGTGAGTACGCGGTGGAGGACTTCATCAGTCCCTGGTCGCTGGAGGAGCGGATCTACCGCATGCGCTGCGTCGAGGGCTGGTCGATGGTGATCCCGTGGATCGGCTTCGAGCTGAACCGCATCATCGACAAGGCCGAGCCCCGGGGCGATGCCCGCTATGTGGCCTTCGAGAGTATTTACGACCCGGACAACCTGCGCGGCCAGCGCCGACGCCGCGGCAGTGGCGGGCTGCAGTGGCCTTATACCGAGGGCCTGCGCATGGACGAGGCGATGCACCCGCTGACGATCCTCGCCGTAGGGCTGTACGACGAGGTGCTGCCGAACCAGAACGGGGCGCCGATCCGTCTGGTCGTGCCCTGGAAGTATGGTTTCAAGAGCATCAAGTCCATCAAGCACATCCGCTTCGTCGAGGACGAGCCGCCGACCCTGTGGAATCAGGCGCAGCCCGATGAATACGGCTTCTACAGCAACGTGAACCCGGACGTGGATCACCCGCGCTGGTCGCAGCGCACCGAGCGGCGCATTGGCGAGTTTCGCCGTCGGCGCACGGAGATGTTCAACGGGTATGGGGATGAAGTCGCCTCGATGTACGAGGGGATGGACCTGACCGAGTATTTCTGACGGGTTCGGCGTGGCGACGACTCAACGCCGCAGAGGGCAGCCCCCGCGAGGCGTCTGGACGGGCGTGCTGCTGCTCTCGCTCGTGCCCGCGGTCTGGATTGGCCTGCGCGCGCTCGGATGGTTCGGCGGGCTGGGAGCGAACCCCATCGAGCAGCTGCTGGCGCTCTCCGGCACCCACGCGATGATCGCGCTGCTGATCGCGCTGGCCGTGACCCCGCTGCGGCAGATGACGGGGCTGGCCTGGATTACCCGGCTGCGCCGGATGCTGGGGCTGGTGGCGTTCGGCTATGTCACCGCGCATGCCCTGACCTGGCTGGGGCTGGACCTGTTCTTCGACTGGGAGCTGGTGCTCTACGACCTGACCGAGCGGCCGTTTGTGATGGTCGGCTTTGCCGCCTGGGTGATCCTGCTCGCCCTGGCGGTAACCTCCACCGACGGGGCACAGCGCTGGCTCCGCAAGAAATGGGTCTGGCTGCACCGCGGGGTGTACGTGGCCGGGGTGCTGGCGATCCTGCATTTTCTCTGGCTGGCGCGGGCGGACTATGGCGAGGTCGCGCTGTACGCCGCGATCCTGGCCTTCCTGCTCGGCTGGCGGGCGGTCCATTCCTGGATCTCGGCGCGAAGGGTGCGGGCACGCAGGGCCGCCACCGCTTCCTGAGGCCCTGTCCATAAGCGTCTCCCTAGGCGCGCCGCGATGCTACACTACGCAGGATTTGCGGGCCGCGTGTCCGCCCCATTCCGACCGGAACCACATCATGCACGAGATCGAGACCCTGGAAGGCGAGTTCACGGATGCCGCCAACCATCGCTACGGCCTGTTGCTGGCGCGCTTCAACAGCCTGATCGTCGAGCGCCTGCTGGAAGGCGCGGTCGACACCCTGAAGCGCCACGGCGTCGCCGAGAAGAACCTGACCATCGCACGCGTGCCCGGCGCCTACGAGCTGCCGCTGGCGGCGCAGGCGATGGCGCGCTCCGGCCGTTATGACGCGGTGATCGCGCTGGGCTGCGTGATCCGGGGCTCGACCCCGCACTTTGACTATGTCGCGGGCGAGGCCGCCAAGGGCCTGGCCCAGGTGCAGATGACCGAGGACCTGCCGATCAGCTTCGGCGTGCTGACGACCGACTCGATCGAGCAGGCGATCGAACGCGCCGGCACCAAGGCCGGCAACAAGGGCGCGGATGCCGCAATGGGCGCGATCGAGATGGTCAGCCTGATGTGCAAGCTGCGCGCCGACTCCTAAGGGAAACACTGATCCATGTACACACTCGCGTTGACACCCCAGGTTTTCCGAGACAAGGCGCGGTGCGCAGCCGGTAGTGGCTCTACCGGCAAGTGCCGCAACGCAGGATCGGGGAACCTGGGGTGCCAACCCCGAAGGGGCTCGGCCGCCCGTTGTTATCAAAAACGGGCGCGCGCACAGCGTTGCGGCTCCCTTGTGCAGAATGACTGCACGGCAGTCGCCGCGCCTTGTTCGCACGCAAAAGCGACTCGAGCGCGAGCGTGTCCATGGATCAGTGTTTCCCTAAGCGGGTGGGTGCCGTACACGCCGTGAGTGAATCCCATAACCCTTCGCAGCCCGCGGGCAAGAAGCCGCGCCAGGGCGGGCGGGGCAAACGCCCGCACAGTACGCCCGAGCAGCGTGCCCGCCACGCACGCTCGGTTGCGCGCCGCCGTGCCATGCAGGCCCTGTATTCCTGGCAGATGACGGCGGCCGAGCCCAAGGACATCCTGGCCGAGTTTCGCGACGACGAGGAACACGCCAAGGCCGACGCCGAATACTTCCGCGAGATCCTGATCGGTGTGACACGCAACCGCGAGGCCCTGGATGCCCGTATGGAGCCGTACCTGGGCCGTCCGCTGGATCAGCTCGACCCGGTCGAGCGGGCCCTGCTGTGGCTCGGCCAGTGGGAGCTCGCCGAGCGCATCGATGTGCCCTATCGCGTAGTGATCAACGAGGCGGTGGACCTGGCCAAGCGTTTCGGCGCCGAGCAGTCGCACCGCTACATCAACGGGGTGCTGGATCGGCTCTCTGCCGACCTGCGCGGCCCCGAGCGTTCCGTTCAACGCTGATTCCGATGGGCCGCCTCTCGCCATGACCGGTCCCGACTCCGAATTCGATCTGATCCGGCGCTACTTTGCCGAACCTGCCGGGACCAGCCCGGACGTGCGCCTGGGCATTGGCGATGACGCCGCGCTGCTTGGGGTGCAGGCCGGCCACGAGCTGGTCGTCAGCGTGGATACGATGGTCGAGGGGACGCACTACTTCCCCGACCACCCGCCGGCCAGCCTGGGGCACAAGGCCCTGGCCGCCAACCTGAGCGATCTTGCTGCGATGGGGGCCGATCCGCTTGGGGCGGTCCTGTCCCTGACCCTGCCTTCCGTCGACCATGACTGGCTGGCGGCCTTCAGCCGCGGCTTTCTGGCATTGGCCGAACAGGCCTCGGTTCCGCTGGTCGGTGGCGATACGACGCGTGGCCCCGGGGCAATCAGCGTGACTGTGCTGGGTCAGGTCCCGGCCGGGCAGGCCCTGCGGCGCGCCGGTGCCCGCCCCGGTGACCGCCTGGTAGTCAGCGGCGCACTGGGCGGGGCGGCCGCGGGCCTCGCCTTTGAGAAGCAGCGCCGGGCGCAGGGCCGGCCACCGGACGAGGAGTCCCCGGACTGCGCCCGCCTGTTCTGGCCGAGTGCGCGCCTGGCACTGGGACGTGGTTTGCGCAATCGGGCGCGCGCCGTCATCGATATCTCGGACGGGCTGTTGGCGGACCTCGGCCATCTGGCCGCGGCATGCGGCTGCGGTGCCCGGGTCGACTGGTCGCAGCTGCCGGTCGATCCGTTGCTGGAAGGGCAGCCCGAGGAAATGGTTCGCGATTGTGTGCTCGCCGGTGGCGAGGACTACGAACTGCTGTTTGCCTTACCGCCCACCGAGCCGCTGGAGCTGCTGAGCCTGAGCGTGCGCACCTCGCTGACCGTGATCGGCGAGTTCACCAGCGGCAGCGATATCGAGGTGGTGGACGCCCATGGCGCGCGGCTGGACGTCGCGCGCCGGGGCCACGATCATTTCGCGGGCTAGCCAGAAACACAAAAACAAAAGAACAAAGCCAAGGGACGTCATGGCCAGGAAGAAGACCGGCGCCGGTGCGGCGCCCGCCCAAAGCGCAAAGCCGAAGATGCCGTCGGCGAAGACGGTGTTCACTGATCCGATCCACCTGCTGGCCTTCGGGTTCGGGAGTGGCCTGTCGCGCTGGGCACCGGGGACCACCGGATCGCTCGGGGCGCTGGTGCTCTACTTCGCGATCATGAACTTCCCGGAGTGGGCCTATCTGGCCGTCACCGTGCTCGTGGTGATGGCCGGGTTCCACATCTGCGGGGAGAGCGCACGCCGTCTGGGCGTGCACGACCATCCCGGGATCGTCTGGGACGAATGGGCGGGCATGCTGATTACCCTGGCGTTCGCACCTGCGGGGCTCGTCTGGATCGTGATCGGCTTCCTGCTGTTCCGGCTGTTCGACATCCTCAAGCCGTGGCCGGCCAACTACTTTGACGCCAAGTGGAAGGACGGGCACGGGATCATGATGGATGACGTGGTCGCGGGGCTCTACGCCGGGTTTGCGCTGGTGATTCTCGCGGCGCTGTTCCAGCAGTTCTTCGTGCAGTAGCCGGCTTTCGGTTGATAAAGCCCTTTGATGGGATTCGCGTTGCTCATCCCATCCTACGAGGTTGGTGGCGCGCCGTAGGATGGGATGAGCAACGCGAATCCCATCATCCCTGATTCCGGGTGAAAAGAGGCAGTTCATGGCGCCGCGCATTGGCCGCGATGAAGGTCCCGCGGCCCCCCTGTTCCGTGTCCAGACCGGCGCGTTCGGTCGACGCCTCGCCCAGAATCGTGGCAAGAAACACCTCCAGCTCGCGGCCGTCCACGCGTAGCTCTCCATAGGGTCCGCCATCGGTGGCCGGATACCAGAAAAGACGCGGCTGCCAGTTGCAGCCCTGGATCTTCGGATGCTCGTAGAGCGCGATCAGGCGCTGTTCGAGGGTGTCGCTCATGGGAACCTCTGGCGGGTCAGGGGGACGAAAAACGTACACCACCCCATTTCGGCTATTGCCCGTGGTGCCGGAAAAGGCGCTACTGTAGTGCAAACCGTTCCCCGCGTCAGAGGACCCGACGTATGGCGATTGACTGGAAGCAATACGACCCCAAGCCCTTCTTTGATGAACTGATTGCCAAGCCTGGCAAGCCGCGCAAGCCGGCGAAACCCCTGACCGATTACCTCAGCAGCCTGGACGACGCCGAGATCCAGAGCCGCAAGGCCGCGGCCGACAGCGCGATCCTGGAAATGGGTATCAGCTTCACGGTCTACACCGAAGGCGAGAACATCGACCGCGCCTGGCCGTTCGACATCATCCCGCGGGTGATCACCAAAGCCGAATGGGAGCGGGTGTCGGAGGGGCTGGAGCAGCGCCTGACGGCGCTCAACATGTTCATCAACGATATCTACAACAAGCAGCAGATCTTCAAAGACAAGATCATCCCGCGCTACGTACTGAAACAGTCGAAGAACTTCCGCGAGCAGTGCGTGGGGATCACCCCACCGCACGGCGTCTGGGCGCACATCTGCGGCACCGACCTGGTACGCGACGGCAAGGGCGACTTCTACGTGCTGGAGGACAACCTGCGTGTGCCCTCTGGCGTCTCCTACATGCTGGAAAATCGGCAGGTGACCAAGCGCGTGTTCCCGGAGCTGTTCGAGAACTCGAGCATCCTCCCGGTGGACGAGTACCCGACCCAGCTGTTCGACATGCTGGCCTCGATCTCGCCCCGCCCACAGGACTACCCGGAGATCGCGGTACTGACCCCGGGGATCTACAACTCGGCCTATTTCGAGCACTCGTTCCTGGCCCAGCGCATGGGGGCCGAACTGGTCGAGGGCGCGGACCTGGTGGTCGGTGATGACGACTGCGTGTACATGCGCACCATCGACGGTCTGGAACGGGTGGACGTGATCTACCGCCGGATCGACGACGAGTTCATCGATCCGGAGGTGTTCAATCCGGACTCGATGCTCGGCGTGCCCGGCCTGATGCGCGCCTGGCGCAAGGGCAATGTCGGGCTCGCCAATGCCCCCGGGGCCGGGGTCGCCGACGACAAGGTGATGTACGCCTTTGTACCCGAGGTGATCCGCTACTACCTCGACGAGGAGCCGATCCTGCCCAATGTGCCGACCTACCTGTGCGTGGACGACAAGGACCGCGAGTACGTGCTCGATCACCTGGACGAGCTGGTGGTGAAGCCGGCCAACGAGTCCGGGGGCTACGGGATGCTGGTCGGCCCGCACGCCACCAAGAAGCAGCGCGCGGAGTTCGCCCAGCTGATCCAGAAGGACCCGCGCAACTACATCGCGCAGCCAACCCTGGACCTGTCCGTCGCGCCGACGCTGTGCGGCGACGATATCGAGCCGCGCCACCTGGATCTGCGGCCCTTCATCCTGCAGGGCGTGCGCACGGACGTGACCGCGGGCGGGCTGACCCGCGTGGCGATGCGCAAGGGCTCATTGGTGGTGAATTCCTCGCAGGGCGGGGGCAGCAAGGACACCTGGATCGTGGACGAGGAGAACTAAGATGCTCTCGAGAGTCGCGGAACGCGTGTACTGGATGGCGCGCTATGTGGAACGGGCGGAGAACACCGCGCGTATGGTCACCGCCTTCCATCTGCTGGCGCTGGACATGCCGAAATCGGTCCAGCTCTCCTGGAAGGGTCTGGTCGAGGTAACCGGGAACGACGAGCTGTTCGACAATCACTACCAGCGCGATGACGAGCGCAATTGCGTGAAGTTCCTGCTGGCCGACGCCGACAACCCCAGCTCGGTGCTCAATTCCCTGCGTTCGGCGCGCGAGAACGTGCGCACCACCCGGGACCTGGTGCCATCCGAGGCCTGGGAGGTGATGAACGAGCTCTATCTGTTCGCGCGTGACGAAATCGACCAGGGCATTGGCAAGCGTGGACGCTTCGAGTTTCTGTCGAGCATCGTCCAGCGCTGTCAGACCCTGACCGGGCTGCTGGCGGGCACGATGAGCCATGATGCCGCGTACGACTTTATCCGCCTGGGGCGCAATCTGGAGCGCGCGGACATGTCGACCCGACAGATCGATGTCGGGGCGCTTAAGCTGCTGAAGAAGGACGGAGAGGACCCGGAGCCGTACGAAGGCCTGCTGTGGACCAGTATTCTGCGTTCGGAGAGCGGCTTTCAGATGTATCGCCAGCACGTAAAAAGGCGCATCAATGGCGTGGATGTGGTGCGCTTCCTGTTGCAGGACAATGCCTTTCCGCGTTCGGTTACGCACGCCCTGACGCAGGTGCAGGATGCGCTGGAAAGCCTGCCGAACAACGAAGTCCCGCTGCGGCTGGTGATCCAGGCCCGGCGCCACGCGATGAATGCCAGCGTGGACGAGCTGCTGGCCGAGGACGGTCTGCACGATTTCGTCGACCGGCTGCAGCAGGATATCGCGGACATCCACGGCGCCAACGCCGAGACCTGGTTCCTGGCCGCCCCCGCACACGCCGCGTAAACCGCCCCTGTAGGAGCCGGCTTGCCGGCGAAGCCCCTGCCCGGGCCGAACGCTGGCCGGGGCGTTCGCTTGCAAGCAAGCTCCTACAAACAGGTCGTGTTCAGCGGCGGGGCTTTTTGGGCTTGCTGGTGCTGGCCTTGGTGGTGCTGGTCTTGCCGCCGCCGGTTTTGGCGGACCCGCGGCTGACCCGCGTCCCGCGCTGCTTGCGTCCGTGCGTGCCTTCCCAGTCGAAGCGGGGCAGGTCGGTAAAGGCGCGCTTGATGTTTGCGTCCCAGGCCTGTGTCAGGGAGCGCAGATACTCGTCGTCGGCCTCCAGGCACAGGTAGTGGTCGAAGTCGAGGGTGCCGCGCTCGTAGACGAGGACCTCGATCGGCGGGCCGACGGTCAGGTTGGAGCGGATGGTGGAGTCGATCGACACCAGCGCACAGCGGGCCGCGTCGCCGAGCCCGGTGTCGTGCGAGATGATGCGATCGAGGATCGGCTTGCCGTACTTGCTCTCGCCGATTTGCAGAAACCGGGTCTGCTGCGAGGTCGTGATGTAGTTGCCCTGGGGGTAGATCAGGTAGACGCCAGGGGGATCCTCGGCGATCTGGCCGCCGATGATCAGGGTCGCATCGGCCTGCATGCCGGAACGCGACAGCGCCTCGGAGTGCTTTTCGGTCTCCTCGCGGTTCAGGCGCCCCAGATACTCGGCGGCATCCGACATGCGTTCCACCGTCGCCAGGCTTTCCTCGGCATTGTCTTCCATGTCGCGCTTGAGCCGGTTTACCACCGCCTGCGTGGTGGCCAGGTTCCCGGCGGTCAGCACGACGAACAGGCGCTGGCCTTCGACCTCGAAGGTGTGCATCTTGCTGTAGGTGCTGACCTGGTCGACCCCGGCGTTGGTGCGCGAGTCGGAGGCGAACACGAGGCCGTCGTCCAGATCAATGGCGACACAGTAGGTCATGCGAGGGCGGGATTCCGGGCTGGGGAGACCGGCATACTAGGCCCGAGCCGGGGGGGCGTCAACGATCGCGCAGGGCGAACCTCAGCCGGGCCGACGGGTCGGAATCATTTGTAGGGCGGGTGAGAAACATGAGGGCATATCGCATGTGGCGCATGGCTATGATTCTGATCGCGAGTCTTCTCGTGCCGGGGGTGGGCCATGCCGGTACGGAGTTGGCTCCCGAGGAGCTGATCGAGCGCATGCAGGAGGGCGGGCTGGTGATTTACTGGCGCCACGCGGCGACCGACCGCAGCCAGCGTGACCGCGACCTGTCGGACATGTCCCGCTGCGAGCTTCAGCGCAATCTCAATGATCAGGGCAAGGAAGAGGCGCGCAAGGTGGGCGAGGGCTTCGAGCGCCATGCGATTCCCGTGGAGTCGATCCTCAGTTCCGCGTTCTGTCGCAACGTGGACAGCGCCCGTATCGCCTTTGGCGAGGACGCCTACGAGATTCGCGAGGACCTGTTCAACGTGCCGCCGGTACGCGATCGCGAGCGTCAGGACGAGCTCGTACGTGCGTTGCAACGCTACCTCAACACACCCCCCGAGGAGGCTGGGCAGAATGTCGTGATCGTCGGGCACAACATCAATCTGCAGCGGGCGGCCCGGGTTCAGATCGACGAGGGCGAGATCGCGGTATTCGAGCCCGGGGAGGAACGCCCGCGGCTGTTGGGGGTGCTGACGCCGGGCGACTTCTGAGCCGGTCGGCCCGAGCGCACCCTCGATTTTTCGTCTACGCATTGAGTATCAAGTAGACGAAGTATGGGGAGCGGAGGCGATGGCGAGGCGGGTGTCCGGGTTCTTTGGAGCACTGCTCTTCGGCCTCGTCCCCATGGGACCTGGGGCCGAGGAGATGAGTGCGGAGCAATTGATCGAGCGACTGCAGGGGGGCGGGCTGGTTGTCTTCTGGCGCCATGCGGAGACGGATCGCTCGCACGATGACTATGACATCAGCGACATGGATGACTGCGCGGGGCAGCGCAACCTGAGCACCCTTGGGCGCAATCACTCGCGGCGGGTGGGTGACGGCTTCCGCGCGCTCGAGATCCCGGTCGAGCAAGTGCTGACCAGCCCCTTCTGCCGGAACTGGGAGACCGCCTCGCTGGCCTTTGAGGAGTACGAGATCCGCTATGACCTCTTCAACCTTCCCTGGGTGCGGGATGAGGACCGCCGAGCCCATTTGATCGATGGCCTTGTGCGCCACCTTCATACGCCGCCGGCGGATCCTTATTCCAACATCGTGGTGGTGGGCCACGACCTGAACCTGCGCCAGGCAGTCGATCTGGAGATCCAGGAGGCCGAACTGGCGATCTTCGTGCCCGCCCATGACGGACCCGAACTACTCGGGGTCCTCGCGCCGAGCGACTTCCCCGAGCCGGATGCCGACCGCATCGCACCCGTTCCCGGGACTCCCGAACGCGAGGCATCCGATCCGCACTAGCGACGTCACCTGGGCGGTACCCGGATACAATGGCCGTTTTGGGGAGAATCCGCATGCGTCCTTGCATGGGTGTGGGACTCGCAGGACTGTTGCTGGGGCTATGGATCGCGGGTCCGGCATTCGCGGCCTGCCCGGAGGGCAGTGCCCATGAGGGCGAGACCCTCGCAGCCGCCTGGCAGGACCGGGAGCCCGTAGCTCGGGTCAAGCCGGAGGACATGGCCGATGCCCTGTGCATTCAGCGCGTCATGGTGGCGGAGCTGGATGTGGTGGTGGGGCCGCATGTGGGGTGGAAGGTCGGGCTGACCTCCGAGACCGTTCAGGAGCGCTTCGGCGCCGATGCCCCGGTGGCCGGTGCCCTGCTGGCCGGGATGATCTGGCCGTCAGAGCTCCCGGTCGCGCGGGATTTCGGCGCGCGCCCTATGGTCGAGGCCGATCTGGCCGTTCGCGTGGCGGACCCGGCCATCATGCAGGCATCGGACCATGCCGAGGTGCTCGCGGCTATCGACTGGGTGCTGCCATTCATTGAGCTCGTGGATCTGATGGTCGCGGACCCCGCGACCCTGGATGCCTGGAGCATTACCGCGATCAACGTGGGCGCGCGGGGAGGTGTCCTTGGCGAGCCGGTGCCCGTGACCCAGGAGATGGGTGAGACGCTGGCCGCGATGACGGTGGTCATCGAGAGCGAGGGGGGCGAGGTACTGGGCGAGTATCCGGGTAGCGCCATCCTCGGACACCCACTGGACGCTGTACTCTGGCTGGTGGATGAACTGGCGGCCCGCGGCGAGACCCTCGATGCTGGCGAACTGCTGAGTCTGGGGAGCTTCGGGCCCTTGTTTGCGGTGGATGAACACGACGCCTTTCGGGTGCGTTACGAGGGCCTGGTTCCGGACCAGGTCCCGGAAGTCGAGGTGCGGTTCGAGTGACAAGGGCCCGCGCTGGGCGGGCCCTTGTCGAGGCTGGACGGGCTAGTAGAGAAAGTCCGGCAGGTGGCTGCGCAGGGCGGCCGGGTCCTGGATCTTGGAAACGTTCTTGGCGATCTGGGAAGTGACGATCTGCGCGACCTGCGGGTCCAGCAGTTCGCGCAGGGCCCCCAGGAACTGGGGTGCGGCGAGGATCACCAGCCGCTGGTAGCTGCCGCCGTGATAGCCCGATTTCAGGCGTTCGGCCACTTCGCGGGCAAAGCGGTTGCGTTCGTTGACGCTCGGATCGGTTGTCTCCTGCATGGCGTGGCGGCCATCACCCGAACTGCTCCAGCTGCGGCCGGGCCGGTCGGTGACCAGTTCCTGGGCATGTACGCGGGACTCGGAGTGCGCCAGGGTTTCGATCTCGTGCAAACCCTGACAGGCTCGACCTTCACAACTGAGGATGCGCGCGCGGGCAGCATCGGCCACAACGATCCATACGGTATCCATACAGTGCCTCCTGTTGGACAGACGTGAATGCCCCGAAGGGCGAAATGGACACGCAATCCACGAGCGGGCCCGGTATTGCGATCGGGTCCGCGCGGGATGTTGCATCCTTTCTTCCTGAGTGTAGATCGTTGTGGCTGAGTTTCCTGGTTCCAGGGGCATCGAGTCGGCCCCTTTGATCTGTGTCACAGGACGTATGAATAAAGGAGGCGGGAGTGGACTTCACGATGGAACGTGGCACGGGCCTTGAGCCGCATCTGGAGGCCATCGCGCGGCTGCGTATCGAGGTCTTTCGCGAGTGGCCCTACCTGTACGAAGGTTCCGTCGAGTACGAGCGGGACTACCTGGTCGACTATGTCCGCTGCCCGCAAAGCGCGGTGGTGCTCGCCTGGGAGGGCGACGAACTGGTGGGCGCGTCGACCTCGCTGCCGCTGGCGGCGGCCGACGCCGATTTTCAGGCTCCTTTTGTTCAGAACGGACTGGATCCCGAGCGCTATTTCTATCTCGCGGAGTCGGTCCTGCGGCGACCGTATCGGGGCCGGGGTGCCGGGCACTACTTCTTCGATGCCCGCGAGGCCGCGGCGCGTGAGTCAGGCTATAGGCAGGCGACCTTCTGCGCCGTCATCCGCCCGGACGATCATCCGGCACGCCCGGCGGGCTATCGCCCGCTGGACGGCTTTTGGCGCAAGCGTGGCTACGAACCTGCCGAAGGGCTCGTATGCCATTACCACTGGCCGGATCTGGGCGAGGACGAGGAGACCTGGAAGCCGCTCCAGTTCTGGTGGCGGTCACTCTAGGGAGACAATGATTGAATTGCGCGTCCGCGCTCGAGTCGCTTTTGCGTGCGAACAAGGCGCGGTGACTGCCGTACAGGCCTTACTTCGAGTCGTCGTCCCGGTTCAGCAGGTCGGCGAGCCCAGCGAAGGGGTTGTGGGTCGCCGTGGTGTCGGTGTTCTTGCCGCTCCCGGGCGTCGCGTCGGTATAGCGCTGGTGTTCGTTGTCGTGGCAGTACAGGCACAGCAGCTCCCAGTTGCTGCCATCGGGCGGGTTGTTGTCGTGGTTGTGGTCGCGGTGGTGGACCGTCAGCTCCTGCAGGTTGGCGCGCGTGAACTCCCGCCCGCAGCGCCCGCAGACCCATGGGTACATCTTGAGCGCCTGTTCGCGATAGCCCTGCTCGCGTTCCGCGCGCGAGCGATGACTTTGTGCGACCAGCGCGTCCAGTCGTTCGGAAGACCCCTTGCCCTTTTGTCCCATCGTGCCTCCGGCCACTCTCTGCAAGTACGGGTGGCTGTCCCCACGATAAAACAGCGTGGCCCGTCAGGCGAGGCCGCTCAGTGGCGGGTCTTGCCGTCCCCGGGGCCGGGCAGCGGCCCTGGGCCGGGGTGGCCCACGTGAAAGCCCTGGGCGTAGTGGATGCCGATGGACCTGACTGCTTCCAGGATCTCGGCGTCTTCCACGAATTCGGCGATGGTGCGTACGTTCAGGTCGCGCGCCAGCGCTGCGATGGAGCGCACAAACGCCTGGTCGCGTGCGTCGTGGACCATATTACGCACGAAATCGCCCTCGATCTTCACGAAGTCGATGGGGAAGCGCTTGAGGTAGTGGAACGAGGAAAAGCCCGAGCCGAAGTCGTCGACCGCGAACTGGAAACCCTGCTGTTTCAGGTCGAGCACGAACTGCTCCAGCACGGCCATGTTTTTCACCGTGTCACGCTCGGTGATCTCGAACACCACCTTGGCCGGTTCGATGCCGTGGTCGTGCGCGAGCTGGCGGACCTTGCCGATGAACTCGCCAATGATCAGCGCGCGCGGCGAGAGGTTGATGAACAACAGCCCCGAGTAGCCGGAGCGGCTGACCTCGATGAAGGCCTGCTCGATCAGTACATAGTCGAGCTGGTGCATCACCCCCATGGTCTCGGCGACCTCGACGAACTGGCCCGCCGGGATCAGTTCGCCGCCCACGCGGATGCGCATGAGCAGCTCGTGGATATGGGCCTCGCCGGTGGTGGTGTCCATGATCGGCTGGAAGTAGGGCACGATGCGGCGGTCTTCCAGCGCCTCCATGATCATGATCCCGGTCTCGCCCGCCTCGCGGAACACCGCGGCCACTTCCTCGTCGCTCGGCACGCAGACCGCGTTTTTCCCCTCGCGCTTGGCCTTGTACATCATGTTGTCGGCCACCAGGAACAGGTCGCGCGTGTCCTTGCCGTGTCTTGGGTAGGCGGCGATGCCGATGCAGGTGGTGGCCCTGACCCGCGAGCCGTCCGGGGCCGGGAGCGACAGGCCATCGGTGGCCTCGGCCATGTGCGCGGCCAGCTGCCAGGCGGACTGCTGGTCGGTCTCGGGCAGGATCAGCGCGAACTCGTCGCCCCCGTACCGGGCCAGGATATCCTCGTTGCGGATCGCGCCCTGGATCGTCTCGGAATAGGCCTGCAGGAAGCGGTCACCAAAGGCATGGCCGTAGCGGTCGTTGATGGTCTTGAAGTTGTCCAGGTCCACGACCATGACCGCGAAGGGGTAGCCATGCCCCTCGGCACGCTTGATCTCGTAGTTGAACAGTTCCCAGAACACCCGCTGGTTGTACAGATTGGTCAGCGGGTCACGGGTGGCGTAGTGCTCGAGGTCCTGGGTGTACTTGTAGATCGCCTTCACCGAGCCGACGAGGTTCAGCAGCGTCGACAAGATGCTCTCGATCACCACGTGCCGGACCGGGTCGCGCACCAGCTCGGACTGCACGCCGATCCCGACCACACCGCCAATGCGTGGGGTGTCCAGCACCAGCGACTTGGTCGCCAGCTCGATCTGGCGGGGCGAGAGTTCCGGCAGATGACTGGAGGCATCGGCGACGTTGTGCCGCACGCTGATGTTCGCGTCCCGCACGAACTCCTCGGATGCCCGGATGCGATGCGTGGCCAGCCGTTCCACGGTGCGTCGTGTGGCCTCTTTGGGTTCTGCGCGCCAGAAGATCTCCAGCTCGTAGATGTCGTCGTTGGCCTTGAACAGGGTGAACAGGGTGTAGGCATCGATGATCGTGTTGATCTCGGTCAGCAAGACCCCGATGTATTCGCGCCAGTCCCGCACCACGTCCGAGGTGATGATGAATTTGTCGAGCAGCTTCAGCTCGAACTCGAGGATGTCCTTGTCCACCGCGACCGCGCGCAGCTTGCGCACCAGGTCATCCACCTGATCGACGACCTGGTTGAGCTCCACAAAGCCGGTGTCGATTGCCTGCGTCTCGACGTGGTTGAGGTCCTTGATCGCGTTGACTTGGGTCACCTGATCCTGGAAGCGGCGCACCGAACGGGTGATGGGCGCCGTCGCCCAGGCGGCGATCAGGGAACCCAGCAGCAGCGTGCCCAGCCCGGTCCCCAGGAAGGTCCAGACGTGCTGGTTGCGCGCCTCGCTGATGGCCGTACCCAGGTCCTGGCGCACCTCCATCACTCCGAGCACATCGCCGGTGGAGGCATTGCCATGGCAGGCGAGGCACTCGTTGCGGGCGCGCAAGGGGAAGGTGTAGCGCAGCTCGCCGTTGTCCTGGCGACTCTCAATGGCCCCCGTCTCGAATGCATGCTCGATCCGTTCGTGCCAGGTGGGCTGGTCCACTTCGCCATACAGGGCCGCCACCTTCTCGCCGCGATAGAAGTCCAGCCGCAGCGGCGTATCCGCCAGCGATTCCTCGATCCCGGCCGAAAACGCCTCCAGCTGCTCGCGGGTCCAGCCCTCGCGCATGATCTGAAACATCGAGGCGAAGGTCTGGTGGGCGATGCCGCTGGCGGTCTGTTCCGCCTGGCGTGTCATCGTGCGTTCGTAGATCAGCGTGGAGGTGATGTGGACTGTCAGGAACACGAGCAGGGCCACGCCCATGATCGCGGCGACGATGAACAGCCGCAGTCGCAGGGCCCGGCGCGGGGATGCAGGACGTTCGGCGGACATGGAGACCTCGCGGGTCCAGACAAAAGGTCTCTGAGTATTAGAGACCTCATACCTCGGGGTCTTGATCTGGATCAAATGCCGGTTGGGTCGCCGGTCCTGTGCAGCCAGGCGCTGGTTTCGGGTTAACGTTGCGCGTCGAGATCTTGCAGGTTCTGCACCATGGTCTCGGGGGCGCGTTCGTGGCCGGAGGGTAGGGTGGCCTCGGGGTCCAGCATCCAGGCGACGAGATCGCCAAAGGTGTCCACGGAACGGGTGTAGCGTGTGAGCATGTGGTAGCCCTCGGGATAGAGCACCATGCGGTGGCCGGGGTCGCCGGTTGCGGCCAGGCGTTCGGCCAGCACCGCCGTGGGCCCGGGTGGCACGAGGTCGTCCTTCGCACCGTAGAGCAGCAGGCTTGGGGCGGGGAGGGCGTCTCCGGCGCTCAGCGCGCGACCCATCAGCGTGGTCAGTCCGTCGAGGGCGTCGATGCGGGCCTCGCGCAGGACCAGTGGGTCATCGCGCATCTGTTCCAGGACCGCCGGGTCATCGGTGGGCCGGATATCGAATTCCGCTGCCATCTCGCCGGTCAGGCGCATGCCGGGGGCAATGCGGGCACCAACCCAGAGGCCGAAGCGCTGGTACCAGGGCATTTGGTCACGGCTCCAGACGGCCGGACCGATCAGGGCTGTCCCGCGCATCGCCGGCAGTTCTTCGCCGCTGGTGGCCAGCAGGGCCACTGCCCCGCCCATGCTCTTGCCGATCAGGTAGGGCGGGTTGTCGGGATAGCGTTCGGCGAGGATGCGCAGCCCGGTGCGGGCGTCCTCGGCCATCGTCTGGTAGCCCGCCCAATGGCCGACATCGCGGTTGGCGCCGAAGCCCCGCTGGTCATAGGCGTAGACGGCGATCTCGTGCTCGGCCAGGGCCTCGCCCAGCGCCGCCATGCTGCCGCCATGGTCGTTGAAACCGTGCAGGGCCAGCGCAACCCGGCGGGGCTCTTCCGGGCCCCAGCGGTGCAGCGGGAGGCGGGTCCCGTCCGCGGCTTCGAGGACCTCGGCGTCCGGGCGTTCATCCGGGGCCTCGTCCGCGGGCGGTTGCGGCGGACTGCCGGCGCAGGCGGCCAGCCAGAAGGCGACGAGGACGACCCACCAGGCGCGCATCATGCCGGCCTCACCTGGGGGGTGCCTCGTCACCTTCCTGGGCCTCGCCACCCCGTGGCGGGAGCAAGAATTGCGTCGGGTGCCGGCGCAGGTGCCGGCCATAGGCCTTCAGCACGCGGTCGAAGGCCCCGATGCGCACGCCGCGGGCGCGCAGGGCAACGTACAGCGCCAGGCCAAAGCTGACCCACAGGTTGACCGCGCCGATCAGCAGCACGAACACCAGGAACAACAGGAAGGTGAACACGCCGATGGATTCGCTGGCGGTCACGTAGCCGAGGTTCGCGGAGGCGAAGGCCACGTGCTGGATGTCCAGGGGCAGGTTCAGCAGGTAGCCGACAAAGCCGGTCATGCCCAGCAGCATACCGAACAGGAAATTGCCCAGCACCGCGCCGTAGTTGTATCCGACCCAGTCGGCGAGGCGATGGCGCGTGGTGGTGGGCAGCAGCCGTTGCAGCAGCGGATGCTCGCGCAGGCGACCGGGCAGGTCGAGATAGGCGCAGCGGTTGTCGAAGAACCCGGCGATCAGGCCGGAGACGAACAGCCAGACCCCGGCGATGGCCGCGAAGAACAGCGCCAGGCCCATGATCGGGCGCAGACCATCCAGCAGATAATCCGCCTCGGTGCCCGACAGGATCGGTGTGCCGAAGCCCCAGGCCGTGAGGACCCCGATCAGCAGCGCCGTTGGGAGTGCCACGCCGACATTGCCCAGCACGGCCGCGAACTGGGAGCGGCCCACCCGGACCAGCAGGTCCGCAAGCTTCGAGGCGTCGGCCGTGCCGCGTTCGTTCTCCTCGATCGCGGCCGCCAGCCGCGCGGCGGTCATCGCTGGCTGTTTGGTCGCGACGGTGAAGTGCAGGATGTGGATCAGCACGAAGCCCAGGCCATAATTCAGGCTGACCCACAAGGCGTTCCAGCCCTCGGACAGGCCCAGGGATTCCACCTGGATCTTGATCAGGGCCATGAAGGCGATAATCAGGCCCGCCCCGGCCCCCGAGCGCAGCATCGTCAGATATTCGCCACGATCGCGGGTGATGTAGTGCTCGCCGGTATCGGAGACATGCTGGGTGATGCTGCGCGAGACCAGGCGGATGTTGTCCTGCCACAGCGCGCGCAACCCGTGGCGGCGGGCACTGGCTGTGACCAGCTCGCGGAACACGCCCACCGCGGTGGCACGGGTGTGTGCCTCCTCACGCGGTTCCAGCAGGTCCAGCAGCTTGTGAATGCGCGACAGCGTCTGGTCCAGGCGCTCCAGCAGGTGGGTTAGCGACAGGCTGCTGCCATGCGTGATCGCGCGCCGACGCAGGCGCAGGATCTGATCCCCGCACTGCTCCAGCAGCACCCGGGCATGGGCGTCGTCCATGCGTTCGTGGCCGGGGTCCTGCAGCCAGGCGCGGTAGTCGCGCACGTAGGCGGAGATCTCGCGCTCCTGCGCGACGAAGGCCGAGTTGCGCTCGGCAATCGACGGGTCCAGGCGCAGCAGCTCCGGTTCCAGTTCCTCGGCCGCGATCCAGATCGAGAGCATCTCCAGGGCGTAGAGCGTCTCGCTGCGGGCGCGGTCCAGCACGCCGGGGTGTTCGCCGGACAGGCAGCCCAGCGCCCCCAGCAGCCGGGACCAGGCATCGTCCGGCAGGGCCGATACCCAGATCGCGTCATCGGGGTCGTGGAAGACGTGGTAGAGCACGTCCCGAAGGTCCGCGCGCTCCATCGGGCGCGGGTTGATGCGCTCGTACAGCAGCTCCGCCGCCTCGCGGAAAAAGCCCTTGCGGGAGAACAGACCCACGCCGGTGTACAGCGTCAGGTGGCGGGCGTCCTCTAGGCCGGCCTCCAGACGCTCGCGCAGGCGTTCGCGTACCTCGGGCTGTGCCTGCAGGGCCAGCGTAAGGCTCTCGATTCGGGCAATGACCGGCGCCACATTGCGGGGGTTGTCCGGGCGTAGCCAGTCCACGATACGACGCAGGGTCTCGGCGAGATCGCACTGGTTGTCATCCTGCAGGGTGTCCAGCAACTGGGCGGCATCGTCCGGGGTCTGCATAACGCTCCCTGCGCAATCGGAAGGCCCCCATTATACGGACAGCACAGGCCGGTTCAGCCCTCCCCCGGCACCGTGGTCAGGGCGAACATATGCCATAGCTGCATGCCGCCGCGATACCACTTCAGCTTGTGCGCGGGCAGGGCAACGCTGATCCATGTACCCGCTCGCGCCCGAGTCGCTTTTGCGTGCGAACAAGGCGCGGCGACTGCCGCGCAGTCGTTCTGCACAAGGGAGCCGCAACGCCGCGCGCGCCCGTTTTTGATAACAACGGGCGGCCGAGCCCCTGCTTTGAATGGTTCGGGTTCGTGGGGTTGGTACCCCAGGTTCCCCGATGCTGCGTTGTGCCCCTTGCGGGTAGAACCACTACCCGCTGCACACCGCGCCTTGTCTCGGAAAACCTGGGGTACCAACGCGAGTGGGAACATTCATCAGTGTTCCCTGAACGGGGCAATACGAGAACCATTACCGGCTGGCGCGCGCTGGTTGCCTCGGGTATCGAGGTGTGGATGATCGACCTGCTGGACGCCTATTGATCGAGTGGGACGATCCGGAGGTCATCGACACGGTGCGCGAATTGTTGCAATAACGCGGAGAACGCAGCGCGCCCGGGGGATCAGGAGGTTTCGATCTCCGCGAGCGCAGCCTTGCGTTATTGCCCCTGCTGGTGGTTTTCGACGGCCTGCATCAGGAAGCCCGAGAGATCTGGCAGGCCAAGATCGGGGATCCAGTTGCCGGCCTCGGACCAGGTCCACAGGCCGATCAGCAGAAACATGCCGGAGGCGATCCAGCGCATCGGCGCGGCCGGGATACGCGCGGCAAAACGCTTACCCAGGATCAGGGCCGGGGTGGTGATCAGCAGGATGCCGACTGTGGCGCCCAGGACGACGGGCAGCAGCGCGCCGGAGGCCCCGGCCAGGGTGACGACCGCCAGCTGGGTCTTGTCCAGCATCTCGAACAGGAAGAAAGCCACCGCGGCGGCGAAGAATGCGCTGCGCGCCTGCGGTGCCTTCTCGTCTTCGTCGTCTTCCGGGAACAGGACCCAGATCGCCATGATCAGGAAGGCCGCCCCGACTACCCACAGGTGCCAGTCAGTGGCGATGACCGCGAACAGCCAGATCCCGACGACCGCGGACAACAACTGGTTCAGGAAGAGGCCCGTGGCCATCCCCCAGAAAACGGCCCAGGCACTGCGGCAGCGCATGCCGAACACGGCCGCCAGGAACATCGAACGGTCGCCGATCTCCGCGATGGCTACGGCCACAATGGACAGCAGGAAGAGTTCCATGAATGCAGTTCCGGGGCGGGCGGCGTAACGCAGAGCCGGTGACATCGTCATCCGCCGCCCGCCCACGGGCTACCCTCGCGATCACGCGAGGCGGATTTCGATGCCACAGGTCTCGTCAGGCCGCTTTTCGCAGGCGCGTCGGGGCGCCTTCGGACGGGCTGCACACGCCATGGCCCGAGGGAAACACGGATCCATGTTTCCCTCGGGCCAAGGATGTTGACGCATGCCTCCGGCGGTGCCGGAGCGACTACTCCCCTGAGGGTGCACGAACTATAACCAACGCGTCTGGAGCCTGTCCATCGTGTCCGCGGCGGCCATTGCCCTTGCCGGGTTAATGGGGCTGGCAACGTTCAGGAAGGCGCCAGCGCAGCCTCATCGGTTGTGGCGAACCGCGACTGGTTGCGGCCCTCGTCCTTGGCCCGGTACAAGGCCTGGTCGGCGCGCCGGAGCAGGCTTTCCGCGGTTTCCATCGGCTCGGCACAGGCGATGCCAGCGGAGCAGGTCTGCTGGTTCGGGGTGCGCTGCCGGAGGCGCTCGATGACGGTGCCCGCCTGATCCGGGCCGGTGTGGGGGAGCACCACCACAAATTCCTCGCCCCCGTAGCGGGCGATTGTGTCGCTGGGGCGCAGTTCCTGATGCCAGGCTGTGACTAGGTCGCGCAGCAGGCGATCCCCCTGCGCGTGGCCGTGGAGGTCGTTGTACTGCTTGAAGTAATCCAGATCGATAAAGGCGAGGGCGAGCGGTGTGTCGAGACGCCGGACACGCGCCAGTTCGTCCTCGAGAACGGTCTCCAGGTGCCGCCGGTTCGCCGCCCCGGTTAGCGGGTCGGTGCGGGAGAGTTGCTCCAGCGCCTGGGCCTGGCGTTGGGTCTCTCGGATCAATCCGCTCATGCGGTACAGAACCAGCAGGAAGATCAGGATGGAGGCGCCGGCGGCGACGCGCACCGTGTCCGTATCCACCCCGGCGGTGAACAGGATGATCGCCGGCACCAGTACCGCCGCGGACCCGAGGATGTAGAGCCTGCGGCGGGAGAGCTCATGGCTGCCGGTTCGGTCGTCCGGGTTGACCTGGGACGAGGGGTGCCACGCGGCCGTGGCGAACAGGGTATAGGCGATCAGCCAGCCGGCATCGGTGAGTCCGCCGGGCTGATACCAGCCGGTGGAGTTCCCGTGGGCGTAGAGGAGATCGGCCGCCAGATAGGCCAGCACGCCGAGCAGCAGGAACAGCTGGCCATCAATTCGGGTGTTGTAGCGAAACACCAGGCGCAGCGCCAGTGGCAGCAGCATCAGGTCGAACACCGGGTAGCCGGCCGACACCAGCAGCTGCAGGTAGGTCAGCTCCGGGTCGTACAGGTAGGGCTGGATCAACAGCGCCCAGGCGAGAACCGCCGCGGAGATCCCGACAATCAGCGCATCGCCCAGGGCGCCATCGTCGCGGTCCGCCGGGCCACCCAGCCGCCACAGGGCGACAATAAACAGCGGATACACCGCCAGGTACAGGAAATCCGGCGCCGCCGGAAACGGCTCAAGGCCCTGCAGATCCAGGACATACCAGATCAGGTGCCCGGTACCCCCGAGGAGCAGGGCGATCGCGATCAGGACCCAGGCCGATCGACACCACGGGGAGCACCCGCGAAACAGTGCCGCGGCGACGACGGCGGCGGCGCCGAGACTCGCCACAACGTACAGGGCCGCAGTGGTGGCGCCGTAGGGCATCAGCATATAAGCGAATGTCGCTACAAGCCCGATTGCCAGCCACACCAGCCAGTAGCGCTGGCCGGACCCGGGCGTCATGGCCTGGGTGCGCGGATCGTCTGGATCGGTCATGCAAGCCCCCCTGGCCTCTCCCCCTCGGCCCCCATGTTGGCAGAAGCCGGCCTGTTTCGCCCGATGCGAGGGGGGGCAAGCGCCGTGTATCGGTCCCAATCGAGCACGAACGGTCGTGTTCGGTTGCGCGATGACCGTATCAGCACAGGAAATCGGCGAGGCGCCAGCGTGTGCTGGAGACGGTGCTGGAACTGTGCAGCACGGCTGGGTACTTCAACATCTCGATCCACGATATTCGGCGTGAGCCCGGTGTCTCGAGTGGCTCGATCTGCCACCACTTCCGCAACAATGAGTCGCTGGCCGCCCATGTGATGCCGAACGATGCGCGGGCACTGGAGGGTGTCGATCAGGGCTGAACGGAGTTCGACCACCGGGACACGATCGAGGAGCTCATCAGCCGCGCTGAAGGACAAGGGCGTTCGGATGGAGTCCTGCTCTGTGGCCGCGCGCCTGTTCGGGGTCGATCACGCCGAAGTGCTGCCCGGCATCGAGCCGGTACGCAATGCGTCCGTCGCGCTGACCGGCCATCAGGCCGAGGGCTACGCGGTGGTACCCGTTTACGGAGCACCGCCGGGATTTCCCGCACGGTCCCTTGTTGCGATCGTCACAGGGATGTGACCGCCTTTTTTGTGCGTATCTCTCGGCAGGCCTGCCTCAAGTTTTCTTGTTGAGCAGGTCGGCGAAGCCGTGGTTGACGTCGCGATGGCCGGCCTCGTCTTCGCGTACGGCGCGAATGACATCGGACAGGCGTGCGTCCTCCGGCAGGTCCCAGTACTGGATGGCGCGATCCGGTGCCGGGATGTTCTCGATCGCACCGGTCTCGACTTCCTCCAGGTAATCGGTATAGCTGATGACGGCCTCCTCCTCGAAGTAGCCGACGATCCGGTGCGCGGTGCGCGGGGAGATCACGTAGATCAGGAAGTACAGCGTGTAGAAGAAGCCCTGCGCCAGGATGATCAGGAGCCGCTCCAGCCAGTTGGGCGAGGCGATCTCGATGAAGGTGAGCAGGTGCATGCGCTCGTTTTCGGCCTCTTCCATCAGCGTGCGGATCCAGCCGTGGTCGTCCTCCATCCGGCGCAGCGAGCGCAGGTGCTGCAAGGTAGCCCCGACCATGCCGGGGACCCCGGCCACCGTCTCCAGCACCACGGCGCGGTGGCCGTAGCGGCGGGCAAAGAAGGTGTCGGCGAACAGGCGCATCATGGATGTGAAGGCGCGTGCGACACGGTCGGAGAAATCGCGCGGCTCGTGATGGCGACTCAGGTCCGTTTCCTGGTTGATGCTCATACAGGCTCCCGGGCAGGGCGCAATAACATGAATGTGTTGTCTCGAGAGTAGAGCCAGCCACCCGCACTGTCGTTCCGCCGTGTCACAAAAATGCGCGGTTTCGCGCAGCGCAGGAGCGTCTGGCGTTGAGCTTCGGGGCCGCTGCGTTCACAATACGCCCCTCTATTCTCCCGTGTGCGCGAACAAGCCGGCGGTTTTCTGGCGGCTCAAGTTCGTGTGTGCGGATTCCCGCGCGGGCCCGGGCCGCGCCGCGCGGGGGCTAACGGGGTGTTGCCCCGGCCCAGAGCGAATCGATGATCAAGCTGCGCACCTACGTCTACATGGATTCCCTCCAGCCTCAGCTGGCGGAATACATGGCCACGGTCTCCCAGGGCTTTCTGCCCGTGCCGGGGGACGCGTGCCTGTGGGTGGAGGTGTCGCCGGGCATGGCCGTGCACCGGCTGACGGACGTCGCGCTGAAGGCCACCCGTGTGCACCTCGCGCAGCAGGTCGTGGAACGCGAATTCGGTTCCATGGTGATCCACCATCGCGACCAGAGCGATGTGCAGGAGGCCGGCCGTGTGCTGTTGCAGCGCCTGGGCGCGGATCAGTCCGAACGCCAGCCCTGCCGTATCCCGTGGCAGGAGACGATCCGCGGCATGACGCCGGATCACACCGTGCTGATCAACCGCCAGAACCGGCGCGGCAACATGATCCTGCCCGACCAGAGCATGTTCATCCTCGAGGCGGAGCCGGCCGGCTACATCATCTATGCGGCCAATCAGGCACTGAAGGCCTCCCATGTCTCGCTGATCGACGTGCGCGCGGTGGGTGCGTTCGGCCGCCTGACGCTGGCCGGCTCCGAGGCGGACATCGACGAGGCGGCACGGGCGGCGATTCACGCCCTGCACAACCCCGCCGGTACATAAGATGCACCGCGCGCAACTGCTCGAGCTGCTCGCCCGCCACCAGACCCCGTTCATCGAGGAAGCCGGCTTTGTGCGCCGTGCGCTGGACTTCGTGCAGGCCCATCCGGACTGCTTCCACTGCGATCTCCTGCCGGCACACGTGACTGGTTCCGCCTGGGTGGTCAGCCCGGATCGCGAACGCGCGCTGCTCCTGCTGCATGGCAAGCACCACCGCTGGTTCCAGCCGGGCGGGCATGCCGACGGCCAGTCGGACATCCTGCAGGTCGCCTTGCGCGAGATCCACGAGGAAACGGGCCTGGCACGGGAGCATATTCACCTGGTGGCCGAGGACGTCTTTGATCTCGACATCCACACCATCCCGGCGAGCCCGCACTTTCCGATGCACGAACACATCGACGTGCGCTTTCTGCTGGAGATCGACGACCGCCTGCCGGTGCCCGGCAGCCACGAGTCGCACGACATCCTGTGGGTCCCGCTGCAGCACGTCTCGCGCTACAACAACAGCCGTTCCCTCTGGCGCATGGTCGAGAAGACCCGCCGCATGCGCACCTGGCTGCACACGCATCCACGCTGATCACGCGGCAGCGAGCCCGCTCAGTGTTTCCCTCAGCGGGGCTTGACCGGAGCGTAGTCCTCGAATCCGCAGCTCATGCAGTGAAAGCGTGCCTCGTAGCCCGCCCCGTCATCGCGTGCGCGCATCGAGCCGGACTGAAAGTTGAACGAATGCAGCGTGCAGCGCGGGCATCTCAGATTCGTCTCCCGGGGTACCCGCAACTCGCCTGATTGGTCCGCCTGGCTGGTACCCGGGGCGGGCTTTCCGCCATCGGACAGTACCGCCAGTTCTCCCTTCAGCTCGTCGGCGAGCGTGCGCGCTGCCGCGGCATGTTCATCGGCGGCCATCCCGGCCAGTTGATCGATCCGTTCCTTGAGTCGCGCCAGCTCGGCGGCGTCTGTCATGGTGGTTTCTCCTGTACCCCTTGGGCTGGGCGTTCCGTTGCCGGGCGCTTTATGGACGCTCGCGCCGTGGCTGTCTATGTTCAGGGAATCACATCCGGCAACAACAGGACACCCCGATGCGTACATCATGGCTGGCTTTGGCTCTGTTCGCGGCGGCAACCGTCGCACAGGGGGACGAGATCACCGCGGATTCCCTGGTCGAGGATGCCCGCGCCGAGGTTACCGATATCGACCAGGAGGCCCTGCGCGAGCTGATCGCGAACGAGCCGGACCATGTCCTGATCGATGTCCGCTCGCACCAGGAGATCGAGCTGGGAGGCGGCCAGATCCGCTCGCACCTGACACTGAATATCCCGCGGGGCGAGCTGGAGTTTCGTATACCGGGTGCGGTGTCCGACAAGGACACGCCGATCGTCGTCTACAGCGACGAGAACCGCCGCTCCGCGCTCGCAGCACAGACGCTCCAGCGCATGGGCTATACCAACGTGCACAATTACGCTGGCGGCTTCCCCGAGTGGAAGGAGGCCGAATTGCCGCTGTACGTGCTCGACAAGGCGCTCGATTCCTTCCTCTACGACATGCCGCAGGAGGTGACCGATGGCGTGTGGTCCGCGATCGGTGCGACCCAGCCGTCGACCTACGAGAATTCCGGTCATAACAACAACCTGTCGTTCATCATCACCGACGATGGCGTGGTCGTGATGAACGCGGGTGACAACTACCTGCTGGCGCAGTCCCTGCACCAGGAGATCAAGAAGCGCACCGATCAGCCGGTGAAGTATGTGGTGCTGGAAAACGCCCAGGGGCATGCGATGCTCGGCATGACCTACTGGCAGGAGCAGGGCGCCACCGTGATCGCGCACGAGGATGCCGCGCGCGAGATCGAGCAGAACGGCCAGCGCAGCCTGGAGGGCGCACCGAACCGCACGCGCGACAAGGCGTTTCTGACCGAACTGGGCACGCCGGACAAGATTTTCGAGGATCGCGTCGACCTCGACATGGGCGGTGAGACCATCGAGGTGCTCTACCTTGGCCCCGCGCACGCCCCGGGGGATATCGCCCTGTGGGCCCCGGATCGCAAGACGCTGATCACCGGCGATCTGGCGTTCCACGAGCGCATGCTGCCGATCTTCGAGTACACCGACACCGCCGGCTGGATCGAAACCTGGGACAAGCTGGAAGCGATCGAGGCCGACTACATCATCCCCGGCCACGGCGGTCCGGTGACCGACTTCGAGCAGCTGCGCAAGTACACCCGGGACTACCTCGTCTTCCTGCGCGAGGAGGTGCAGGAGATCCTCGATACCGGCGGCACGCTGAACGACGCCTACAACATCGACCAGTCGGCCTACCGCCACCTCGACACCTACGACGAGCTGCATCGGCAAAATGCCGGCCGCGTCTTCCGCACCATGGAGTTCGAGGACTTTTGACGCCAAGTGGCGGCGGGGGCTTCCCTCGCCGCTACTTTGACTTCAGCAGATCGCGGATCTCGGCGAGCAGCTTTTCCTCGTTGCTGGGGGCGGGCGGTTCCGCGGGCGGGGTTTCCTTCGTCCGCTGCAGCCGGCTGATCGTCTTGATCGCGGCAAACACCACCACCGCGATGATCAGGAAGTCCACTACGCGCTTGATGAAGGTGCCGTAGTTGATCGTCACCGCGGCCACGCCGTTCTCCGCTTCACGCAGCACGATCATCAGCTCCGAGAAGTCGACCCCGCCGATCAGCAGACCGATGGGTGGCATCAGCACGTCCGACACCAGGGACGACACGATCTGCCCGAACGCCAACCCCACGATGACGCCGACCGCCATGTCGATGACGTTACCGCGCGCCACAAACTGCTTGAACTCCTCAATGATGTGCTGGTCTAATGTTGGTGGACACCTCGATCGGTGGAATGATGAGGATCTGATCGAGGAGACGATATGGGACGCAGGAATTTTGATCCGGAGTATAAGCTTCGGGTTGCCCGGATGGTGGTGGACGAGGGCCAGGGTGTGCCGCAGGTGGTGCGGGATACGGGGGTCGGCGAGACGGCGGTCCGGCGCTGGGTCGAGCAGCTCAAGGCGGATCGATCCGGCGAGGCGGGTGATGGTCGCCCCCTGACGCCGGAGCAACGCCGGATCCGGGAGCTGGAGGAAGAGAACCGCCGACTGCGAGAGGACAAGGCCCTACTAAAAAAGGCTTCGGCCTTCTTCGCCCGGGAACTGCTGTGATGGTTCGCTGCATCACGACGCTGGCGAAGAAGGCTCCGGTGAAGCGGGTGTGTGATCTGCTGGAGGTGAACCGGTCGGGCTACTACGCGGCGCAGACGCGCCGCCGGCGGCCGCGCCAGCCGTGTGCACTGGAGGCACGGGTCAAGGAGGCGTTCGAGCAGTCGGAATGGACCTACGGCAGCCGCCGTGTGCAGGCCGCCCTGCGTTCGGACGGTGTGACGGTGGGCCGCTACCGGGTCCGCCGTCTGATGCGGGAACAGGGCCTGCGCCCGGTCTGGAAGCGGGCGTTCGTCGTGACCACCCAGCGGGATGCGACCGCGCCGGTGGTGGAAAACCACCTGGACCGGCAGTTCCAGCCATCGCGCCCGAACGCGGCCTGGGTGACGGATATCACCTACATCCGGACCCGCACCGGCTGGACGTATCTGGCGGCGGTGCTGGACCTGTTCAACCGCAAGGTGGTGGGCTGGTCCATGAGCCGAAGGCTGGATGCCGAGTTGGCCTGCAGTGCGCTACGCATGGCGCTGCAGAGCCGGCAACCCGAGCCGGGGCTGCTGGTGCACTCCGACCAGGGCTGTCAGTACACCAGCGACGCCTGGCGGCGTCTGCTGGTGCAGCACGGCGCCCGGGCCAGCATGAGCCGGCGGGGTAACTGCTGGGACAATGCGGTGGCCGAGCGCTTCTTCCTGAACCTGAAGACGGAGCGCGTCTGGCGACGGGACTATGCCAATCACGGCGAGGCCACCCGGGACATCACCGACTACATCGTCGGCTTCTACAACGAGCGCCGAAGGCACTCAACCCTGGGCTACCTGTCGCCCAACGCCTACGAGCGAAAATGGACAGCCGAACCTCCTATCGAGGTGTCCGAAATCGCTTGACCACTACATGATGCCCATGCCCGCTCTCCTTTCCGGCTGCCAAAGAAGTTCCTATAGGCCACTGCCGACGCCGTTTCCACTGGTGGCGATGGGGAGTTCAAGGCATTTTCAGGCAGCCCCATGAGCGCGTGACTTGCACAACTTCGATCCGTGCGTCTAGAAATTAGGTATATGGGGTATACAGATTTGGCCGGGTGCCGTGTACCCGGTCCGGGGGAGAACGCAATGAAGCACACAAAACCAGCAGCATCTTCGGCCATGGGTCGCCACGATCGGGGTATGCACCTCGTGGCCTGGTGCGTGATCGGACTGTTCTGGTGGGTGGCCTCTGCGGCGCAGGCTTCACCGGGGCCGGACTTCAGCGAGCGGTTCGGTGACAGCGACTTCATCGAGATCATCGAACGCGACGAGGGGCTGGAGACGCGGCCGACCGGGTACGTCTCGCAGGATATCGAGCCGGATCATGTGTTCAGGATCGACCTCAACGAGGGTCAGGTGCCGATCGGGCAGGGCGTCGTCTACGACGGCTTCCTGATCGACGGCAAACTGCCGGGGCCCACCCTGCGTGTCACCGAGGGCGACATTGTGCGCATGGAGATCACCAATAGCGGGGCGGTGATGCACGGGGCGTCCTTCCATGCCGCCTATACCCAGACCTCCAAGCACGTCGGTTCCATCATGCCGGGGCAGACCAAGTCGATCACCTTCCGCGCGACGACGCCGGGGGTCTTCATGTATCACTGCGCTCCGGGTGGCCATGCCATCCCCATGCACGTGATGTTCGGCCAGTACGGGATGATGGTGGTCGAGCCGCGCGAGGAGCCCTACCAGCTGGAAGCGGACCTGGGGCAGGAGCCGGATCTGAAGCTCTACATGCTGCAGCACGAGCTGTACGCCAGCGGCAAGGAAGCGGTGGAAGGCGATCCCAGCTACACCGCCTTCAATGGCGAGCTGTTCCGCTACGTGGAAAACCCGATCCCGGTGCGCCCGGGCGACTACGTGCGCATGTATTTCCTGAACGTGGGGCCCAACCTGCTCTCGACCTTCCATATCGTCGGCATCGTCTGGGACTACGTGTACTGGCAGGGGCATCCCGCGGCCATGTGGCCCGGCGGGCAGACGGTCACCGCGGGCCCCTCGGACTCCTGGGTGATCGAGTTCCGGATACCCCCGGAGGAGGGCGTCTACACCATGCTGGATCATGGCGTGGGGGGTACCAGTCGCGGTGCCATCGGGCTGCTGGATGCCCGTGCGGACGCCGATACGCCTTCCGAGATCCTGGCCGAGGGCCCGTCCTACGAGCCGGCGGAGCGGGAAGAGCGGATGGGTGAAGCGCGGCGGATCCTTTCACCATTCGGCATCCCCGACTCCGATGCCAACCCGGTTCCCGCGCGGGCGGATCGGCCGGTTCGGTTCGGGTCCGACGTCGAGGAAGTCGTGATCGAGATGAAGGGCAATGCCTTCTACCCGAAGATCGTCGAGGTGGCGCCGGGCACGAAGATCACCTGGGTCAACGAGGACGTCTTCACCTACGGGCACGGCGAGACATCCGGTGCCCACAACGCGGTGGCCCTGAGCGGTCCGCAGTCGTTCGCCACTGCGTTGCTGGCACACGCCGAGAGCGACAGCGTGACCCTGACCGAGCCGGGAACCTACGACTACATCTGCGCCCCGCACCCCTACATGCAGGGCCGCATCATCGTGCGCGACACGGACTGATACGCGCCGGGGCGGTTGGTGGATTCAGGCCCCGTGGGCCGTGCGCGAGTCGGGCGGGGCCTGGTCGCGGTCATGCATACCGTAATCGCGCACGACCTCGGCCACGCGCAGGCGGTAGTCGACAAAGATGCCGCCGCGCCCGGCCGCCTGCACCTGCCGGTGCGCCTCCAGATTGCGCCATTCCTGCACGGCGGTCTCGTCCCGCCAGAAGGACAGTGACAAGACCTTGCCCGGCTGGCTGAGACTCTCGAAACGTTCAATGGAGATGAACCCGTCGACGTCCTTCAGGTGTTCGCGCAGGCTCGCGGCCGCATCCAGGTAGTCCTGCCTGCGTTCGGCATGCGGTTCCACTTCAAAGATCACGGCAATCATGGCGGCTTCGCTATCGGCGGGGTGGAGCGCCGATTAAACCACGCCAAAGCCCATTGTGCGGAAGTGCGACGCTCCGTGATTCCAGGCTCACCCGGCATCGCGCACCCGACTGTGTCATCCCGGAAGCCGCGAGCGGTTATCCGGGATCTCCGCGCGCGGGTTGGGCTCGGTCGATGGGGCCTGCCCGCGCGGGAGATCGCGGCTCGACGCTTCGCCTGGGCCGGGATGACAAGGCTTGGCGCCCGCCGTTCCCGTTGTCGGGCCTCGGCTGACGATGAGTGGGGTCAGGCCGTCTCGGCCTCGCCGGCGGGGGTGGTCTCGCGGCGGATCATGCGGTCCACGTAGAGGAAGCCGAACGGGACCACGCCGAGGAACAGAACCAGCAGCCATTTCCACACCGACCAGCCGTTCAGGTGGCTGGCGACCAGCGAAGTCGCACCGTAGAGGATGAAAAGGATGCCGTGCACCCAGCCGGCATAGGTGACGGCCAGCGGCATATCCGCATACGTGCGCAGCGGCATTGCGATAAACAGCAGGGTGACGAGCGACAAACCCTCGAGAACGCTGATCAGGCGGAAGAATTTCATGGGCGGGACCGGTGGAACGGGAAACGCGGCGGAGGGTAGCACGAAGTGCGACGGGGGCCACGAAATGGCCGGGCTTAATCCTTGCGCTGGTTGCGCGCAGATTGGGCGTAGCCCTTGGCCCGGGCGCGAATCTCTTCAAAGAACAGCGCCTCCCAGCGCGTGTTGCGCTCGTCGGGCGAGAGGTTCCCGTCGGCCTGCTCGTTCTTCAGGCGTGTATCGGCCGCCGCCTCCGCCTCGTTCAGGATCTGGCTGAACACCTCCTGGGCCGCGGCCGCCGTAGGGTCGATCCCGTTGCGCTTGAGCACGTCGGCCAACAACGCACCGCCTTTTTTCCACTTCGACCAGAGCCTCATGCATTCTCCTGGAGTTGGGTGCGAGAAATGGTGGCGGCACCGCAACAGAATGATTGTGCCCATAGCCTCTGACGAAGACGAAGAGGCAGCACACGGATACGGTATTCCGGCCGGATGATGTGCCTGCCGGGGCGTGAACCTCCGGCAGGCCTGTGTGGATCATTGGTCTGGATCGTGCCCCGGTGCCAGTATTTCGATTACCAGGAATCGCAGTCGGCTACGGAGCAGCGTGATCTCGGCCAGCGAGTTCTTGCGCAGCCCCAGCAGACGCGAGCCCAGAGGGGACAAGATCGATATCTTCCCGCGCTCGGGCTGGGCGTGCTCCGGCTCGCAAAGCTCGACCAGATAGGTCTCCTCGGTTTGCAAGTCCAGCAGGCGGACGCAGCAGCCTGTCTGGATAACTTGTCCGCATCGGGGAGTAGTGTCCGAATGGGGGGTCTCGCTCTCGATCTTCTCGAGTAGCGAGGCAAGGTCGACTGGTGTACCAATCGCGCCCCAGTAGTCCTGGCGGACCCAGCGGTTGACTTGGGAATCGTAGGCTTGACGTAGGTAAGACGAGCTCTTGCGCGCCACGGTCGCATCTCCTGTTGAGGTGTTAGAAGAAGGCATGGGCCGGGCGCGGAATTCGGCGCCCGGCCTAGGTGAGGGTTCCCATCGTCGTATGCTCCATCGATTGATAACTGTCTGTTAGAATTAAAGAAATTAGGATGCTACCCAGGCACCCAAAAAAAGGCAAATCCGTGTGAATCGTGGCATTTCTAGTGTGCCTAATCCCGATCTTTCCGATCCCGCAATTGCAAAGGAGCCTTCATGGCGAACGAGACGAACGACCCGCAGCTGGAAATCAGCGTCAACGCGGCGCGCGAACTGGTGGATATCGGCCTGGCCGTGCTGCTGGACATCCGCCAGCCCTTCGAGCTGGAGCTGGAGGGCGAGGTGGAAGGCGCGGTGTCGGTGCCGCTGTTCCGGCTGAAGCAGCTGCTGGGGCGGGCGATCTCGGAGGAGGAGCAGGAGCTGCTGGACGCGGACGAGCCGGATGATCGCGACTTTCAGCACTTCCTCTCGCTGATCAATCGCTACCACGTGACGCAGGACCAGATCCTGCTGTGCCTGTGCAACAGCGGTCGTCGCAGCCTGCGCGCCGCCGAGCTGTTGCGCGAGCTGGGCTACGCCCGTTGCCTGTCGGTACGCGAGGGCTTCCGCGGCTGGAAGGACTAGCCATTCGCTGGCTGGCCGGCGTTTCCCGCCCTCGGCGGGAACCCGCGGGGAGGCGTGGCTGTCGCTGGTGCAGCACGTAACGGGAGACAAGGTATGCAGTCCACGGGTGAGCGTTTGGCGAATCACGGGATCACGAAGCGGCGCAGGTCGCCCGCGGCCATCGCGCTGAGCGTGTCGCTGGCGTTGTTCGCCGTGCCGACCATCGGCGCTGCCGAGACCGAGCTCGAGGCCGAACTCGTGGAAGGTAACGAAAGCCCGTGGGCACAGGGCGAGGCGCCCCCGCTGCTTGAACTGGAGCAGTTCTTCCGTGATCCGCAGCATGCCGCCGGGCGTATCTCGCCGGATGGCGACTACGTGGCACTGGTGAGCGCCCACGAGGGCGCCATGAACCTGCATCTGATGAAGCGGGGCGATCGCCTGGAGTCGGCCCGTCCGCTGACCGCGGAGCCGCGTTCGATCATGGGCTTTTTCTGGTCCCGCGACGGACGGCACCTGATCTTCGTGCGCGATCGCGATGGCGACGAGAATCTTGAGCTGCGCGTGATCGCGCTGAAGGACGCCGTCGGGCAGGACGGGATTCCCGAGTCGCGCCACCTCGCCGGGGGTGATGGCGTGCAGGCGCGGGTGCAGCATGTCCCGCGCTCGACCCCGGAGTACATCTTCGTCGGGCTGAACGAACGCGACCCTCGCCTGCACGATGTCTATCGCGTAGCGCTGGAGACCGGCGAGAAGACCCGCGTGGCGAAGAACACCGCCGAGATCGAGGGCTGGGGCTTCCACGAAGGCGAGCTGCGCAAGGCCGTGCGCACGACGGACGACGCGGGCACCGAGATCCTGCGCGTGCAGTCGCAGGACGAATTTGAGTCCATCTATACCTGCGCGTTCGGCGAGACCTGCTCCATCGCGAATTTCCATCCCGACGGCGAGCGGCTCTATATGCGCACCAACGCGGGGGACGAGCGTGACCTGATCGAACTGGTCCTGTTCGACCCGGCCACTGGCGAGGAAGAGCGGGTGCATCGCGATCCGGAAGGCGAAGTCGACCTTGGCGGCGCGAAGTTCTCGGATCAGGACCATCGCCTGCTGGCCACGGTGTACACCGGGGATCGCCAGCGCATCTACGCCCATGACGAGGACTTCGAGTCGCACCTGGACTGGCTGCGCGACGAGCTGGGCGAGGGTGAGCTGGAGATCACCTCGCGCACCCGCGACGAGTCCCTGTGGACGGTCGGGGTCATCCGGGACACCGACCCGGGCAGCGTGTATCTCGCGAACGTCGAGACGCGCGAGATCGAACGACTGTACGAGGGGCGCCCGGACCTGCCGCGCGAACACCTCGCGCCGATGGAGCCGATCCGCTACACCGCGCGCGACGGCCAGGAGATTCCCGGCTACCTCACGCTCCCGCACGGCGCGGAGCCGGAAGGCCTGCCGCTGGTGGTGATGCCGCACGGCGGCCCGTGGATTCGCGATACCTGGGGCTACAGCGGCACGGTGCAGTTCCTCGCCAACCGTGGCTATGCGGTATTTCAGCCCAACTTCCGTGGTTCTTCCGGTTTCGGCAAGGAATTCCTCAACGCCGGCAACCAGGAGTGGGGCACGGGTGTCATGCAGCACGACGTCACCGACGGCGTGAAATACCTGATCGACCAGGGCATCGCCGATCCCGAGCGGGTCGCGATCTTCGGGGCCTCCTACGGGGGGTACTCGGCCCTGGCCGGTCTCACCTGGACACCCGAGCTGTACACCGCCGGCGTCTCCATGGTGGGACCGTCCAACCTGATCACGCTGATGGAATCCATCCCGCCGTACTGGGAGGCCGGCATCCGCCGCATGCACGGCCGCGTCGGCGATCCGGAGGACCCGGACGACCGCGAGCGCCTCAAGGCGCAGTCGCCGCTGTTCCACGTGGAGAACATCCAGGCACCGCTGATGGTCGCGCAGGGTGCCAACGACCCGCGCGTGAAGCAGCAGGAGTCCGACCAGATCGTTGCAGCCCTGCGCGAGGCCGGACACCCGGTCGAGTACCTGCTGGCTCCGGACGAAGGCCACGGTCTGGTCGACCAGACCAATCGCCTCGCCTTCTTCGCCGGGCTGGAGACCTTCCTGGCCGAACACCTGGGCGGCCGCCACCAGGCCGACTACCCCGAGGCCGTGCAGGAGCGCCTGGACCTGTTGCGCCAGGACGTGGACGAGGTGGACGCGCCGTAAGGGTCGAGCGTGTACATGAATCAGTGTTTCCCTAGGGTGGCCAGATCCACAGGATCAGCGGCACGGCGGTCACGATGACCAGCAGCGACAGCGGCAGCCCCATGCGCCAGTAGTCGCGGAACTCGTAGCCACCCGGCGCCATCACCAGCGTGTTCGACTGGTGCCCGATGGGCGTGAGGAAGGCGCAGGAGGCGCCGATGGCCACGGCCATCAGGAACGGGTCCGGTGCGGCCTCCATCGACCGCGCCAGTGCGATCCCCACCGGTGCGGCCAGTACCGCCGCCGCGGCGTTGTTGATCACGTTCGACAGCAGCATGACCACGGCCATCAACAGCGCCAGCATCATGGCAGGGGAGGCGGCCTCGCCCAGCGTGAACAGGCCATCGGCGATCAGCTGCGAGCCGCCGGTCGTCTCCAGCGCCTGGCCCACCGGCAGCAGCGCGGCCAGCAGCACGATCACCGGCCACTCGATCCCGCGATACACCTCGCTTGGCCCGATCAGCCCGACCAGTACCATCGCCACTGCGGCCCCGACCAGCGCTGGTGCCGCCGGTACCCAGCCCAGCGCCACCGCGCCCAGCGCGAGCGCAAACAGGCTGCTGGCCAGGATCACCTTGCGCGGCCGGGTGATGCGCAACCCGCGCGAGGCCAGGGGCAGGCAGCCAAGCTCGCTCAGCGCACCGGGCAGTTCCTCCTCGCCTCCCTGTACCAGCAGAATGTCCCCGGCCCGAAACCGCACCTGGTCCAGGCGCTCGCGCAGGCGCACACCCTGGCGCGCCACCGCCAGCACATTCACCGCGTAGCGCTGGCGCAGTTCCAGGGCACTGGCCGTGGCGCCGACCAGGCGCGAGCCGGGCGTCACGATCGCCTCCTCCAGCGCCAGTTCGCCCAGGGCGCTGTCGCGCTTCTCGCCGTTGCCTTCCTGTTCGGCCTGCTCCTGCTCTTCCTCCTCCTCGACCCGCGCCTGCAGCTCCATTTCGGTCACGTCCAGCAGCGTCTTCAGGCTGTCGGAGTCCGCCTCCACCAGCAGGATGTCATCCGCGCGCAGCACCTCGTAGATGGCAGGCATCGGCTCCCGGCGTTCCCCGCGTACCAGTCCGACCACGACCACCTCGGCCTCGCCGCGCAGCTCGCGCATCAACTCGTAGACGGTGCGCCCGACATAGCGGTTGTCCTCCGGCACGCGTATCTCGGTCAGGTAGGCGCTGATCTCGAACAGCTCGCCGCTGGCGGCCGGGCGTTCGCGCTGCGGCGTCAGCCGCCAGCCGATCAGCGCAATGAAGATCACGCCAACCAGCGCGACCCCCAGCCCCACCGGCAGGAAGTCGAACATTGCAAACGCGGTGCCTGTCGCCTCCGCGCGGTACTCGGCAATGATGATGTTCGGCGGCGTGCCGATCATGGTCAGCATCCCGCCCAGAAGCGACCCGAACGCCAGTGGCATCAGCAGGAACGAGGGCGAACGCCCGCTCTGGCGCGCCATCCAGATGGCCACGGGCATCAGCAGGGCCAGCGCGCCGACGTTGTTCATGAACCCCGAGGCCAGCGCCACGATCCCCGTCAGTGCGGCCACCTGAACCCAGGGCTGGTCGCCCACACGGGTGAGCTGCCGCGCGACCGTGTCCACGACCCCGGCGTTCAGCAACCCCCGGCTCAGCACCAGCACGGCGGCGACCGTGATCACCGCCGGGTGGCCGAAGCCGGAGAACATCTCGCGAAACGGGACCAGCCCGAGAAAGGCCGCCGCCAGCAGCGCCCCGATCGCCACGATGTCGTAGCGCCAGCGGTTCCATACAAACAACACGAGGGTGACCGCCAGCACCCCGAAGATCATCCACTGCTCGGCTGTCACTCACCGCTCCCTGGGTCATTCCTTTCGTCCAATGTAGGGCCTTCGCGGGTCATGTGCACCGTTTGTGGCGGCAGGCGCCGAACGATGAAACCCCCTTGCCTGCCATTCAGCGTCGAGTGGACGACGGCGCGTACTGCGTGCGCCGCCGTCGCACTGGAACCGCGGAAGCTGGCAAGGGACAGGTGGTTCCAGTCGTCCGCATTACGCCGCCGACCGGCCGGCATGGGCCACGCGCTCGATCCTGACCGGTACCGGTCGGCAGACCGTGTTGCACACCGGCGAATGTTCCTGCGCAAACCGGAGCAGGTCGTCCAGCTCTTGCTGGCTGCAGTCCGCGTCGACCTGCATCTGGATGGTGATGTCCTGGTAGCCGGCCGGGACCTCGTCATTGAGCGCCAGGAGACCTTCCAGATTGATCGTTCCTTTCAGCTCGGTCGAAAGCGAACGGATGTGAATACCCCGGGCGGTGGCGTGCAGCACGGTCGTCGTGGTGACGCATCCCGCCAGCGCGTGGAGCAGGTATTCAACCGGGTTGGCACCCTCGTTGTTGCCGAGTAGCACCGGCGGTTCGCCGTTGGTGAATTCCCACCCGGTATCCCGCGAGGTGTCTTCGGCACCCGCGCCATAGAAGTCCTTGATGGTCGATCGATTCTCGCCTCCGCTGATCCAGGTGTTGCGGGCGCGAAACTCGAACTGCGCGAGTTCGCGGTTGTCCTGCAGGGCCTGCACGGTCGTGGTCATCTGATCCACGTTCAGGCCGTTGATGGTGTTATGCGTGTTCATGGCTGTTCTCCGCTTCAGAAGGGACCATTTCGCGCCATCGGATGGTGGCGCAGTTATAGGCTATAACCGGGTAATCGACTGCATAAGCGGCAGACGAGCCAGAAGCGTGGCGTTCGTGCCACCGGAGGACGCAGATGAGCCGCTCGGACATGCCCGTCGAGGTGCTGATCGTCGCCGTCCCCGAAACCGCTGGTTCCGCGTTGTACGGCATGGTGGACGTGCTGTCGGCCGCCGGTAATCTCTGGCAACGCCTTCGCCATGAGCCTGTCAGGCAGGCCGGGTTTCGGGTCCGCATCGTCGCGAGCGAACGCAAGCCGTTTCTTTGTGGAAACGACATTCCGGTGCAGCCGCATTGCTCGATTCGCGACAAGCCGGATGGGTCCATCGTGATCCTGCCCGAGCTATGGCTCGGCCCGGACGAATCCTTCCATGGTCGGTATCCGGAACTGATGCGCTGGGTTCGCGACTGTTACGAGGGCGGGAAATCCATCTACTCGGCCTGCTCCGGAACCATCATGCTGGCCGAAACGGGCCTCTTGGCCGGGTGTGCCGCCACCTCGCACTGGGGTTATCAGGACTTGTTCCGGCGCGACTATCCGGAAGTGCGATTCCGGCCCGAGCCCAATCTGGTCCTGGCGGACCCATCGGGGCGGATGGTCAGTGCCGGGGGTACCACGTCCTGGCACGATCTGGCCCTGCATATCATCGCGCGCCATCTGGGCCCGGTGGAGGCCATCCGCATCGCCAAGGTGTATCTGCTCAAGTGGCATGATGAAGGTCAGGGGCCTTATACCCCGCTGGTGCTGAAATCCGACCACACAGATGCCCGAATCCGGCAGTGCGAGGACTGGCTGAGCCGGCACTTTGCCGAGCACTCGGCGATACGCTTGCTGATCGAGGAATCCGGCCTTGCCGAACGCACCCTGAAGCGGCGTTTCAAGCAGGCCACCGGCGTATCCCTTGTGCACTACCTGCAGAACGTGCGCGTCGAAAGGGCCAAGCACTTGCTCGAAACCACAACGATGTCCATCGAGGAGATCAGCTTTGCAGTCGGATACGAGGATGTGTCTTTCTGTCGCGAGCTGTTCCGGCGGCTGACGGGTACCACCCCGGGGCGGTATCGCAGGCTCTTCTTCGCAGGCGCGGACTTGAGTATCGGGAAGGCCCGTCCGGACAAGGCCGCGAGCTGAAGGTTGGGTAGGGCAAAGATGGGTGTCCCCTTCACGGGCCGGCACCGTCATCGCGAGGCGCGCAGCGCCGTGGCGATCTCTGTGGATCTCCCCGGCGCTGACAGAGGCGGACGTCTGGGGTCGCGTTCGGAGATGGCCACGGCCCCGGCGGGGCCTCGCCATGACGGGGCAGGGAAGAAGGGTGTGTTCTCGTTGACCTTTTCTCAGGTATGCCCTGGTGCGTCTCCCTGGCTGGGGCTGTCGAGTTCGAGCAGTTCCAGGCGGTGGTTGCCGGTCGGGTTCGGGCCCGAGGGGCCCTGGATGAGGAGGGCGAGGCCGTCGTTGATGTCGTTCTCGGCGAGCCACGTCCGGGCGAAGTCGTTCCAGTCGCTGCGGTCCTCGGTGACTTCCACCGGCTCGACGCCATAGGAGAACTGCAGGCTCTGGGCGGTTGCGGGGGTCGGGGTGAAAGCGACCGTCCAGCAGGGCAGGCGCAGGCAGGCAATGCGTCGGGCGGTGGTGCCGCTGAGCGTGGGCGCCAGGGTCACCTGGGGCAGACGCCGCTGCGCGGTGTGGAATACGCTGCGCACGATCAGGTCGACGGCGCGGTCGTGCCCGGCCTCGCCATGGTCGTTCGGGCCATCCGGGATCACGCCTCGGTCGCGTTCCGGTTCGATGGAGCGGGCAATGGCCGCGAGCATGGCCACCGACTCCACCGGATACCGCCCCATGGCCGATTCGCCGGAGAGCATCACGCAGTCGCTGCCGCCCAGGATGGCATTGGCCACGTCGGTCGCCTCGGCACGGGTCGGGCGGCGCGAGGTGACCATGGACTCCAGCATCTGGGTCGCGGTGATCACCGGGCGGTGGTACTGGTTGGCGCGCCGGGTGATGCGGCGCTGGGCGAGGGCGATGCTCGCGATCGGGATCTCCACCCCCAGATCCCCGCGCGCCACCATGATGCCGTCTGCCGCCTCCAGGATGCTGTCGAGCTGCTCCAGCGCCGCCGCCCGTTCGATCTTGGCGACGATGAACGGGCTGTAGCCCAGCGCCTCCGCGGCCTTGCGCACGGCCAGGATGTCGTCGCCGTCGACCACGAAGCTCTGGCTGACGGCATCCACGCCGTGTTCCGCCGCAAACTGCAGCCAGTCGTGATCGTCCAGCGTAAAGGCGCGGATGCCGAGATCGATGCCCGGCAGGTTCAGGCCCTTGCGCGAGCGCAGTTCCCCGCCCGTCTGCACGCGGCAGGTGACGTCGTGGCCCTCGACCGACAACGCCTCCAGCTCAATGTAGCCATCGTTCAGAAACAGCGCATCACCGGGCTGTACCGCCTCCGGCAGCCCGGCGAACGAAACGCTCACGCGCGAGGCATCCCCGGTGCAGTCCTCGGTGGTCAGTGTGATGGTCTGGCCGGGCTCCAGCTCGATCGGCTCCTCGGCCAGTTCGCCGATACGCATCTTCGGCCCCGGCAGGTCGCCCAGGATCGCAACGCGTGCGCCGGCATCCCGTGCCGCCTCTCGGATACGTCCGATCACCTCGGCGTGGTAGGCCGGGTCACCATGCGAGAAATTCAGCCGCACCACGTTGAGCCCGGCCTGCATCATTCGGCGTAGCGTGTCCGGGGAGTCGGACGCCGGGCCGATCGTGGCCACGATCTTCGTCTTCTGCGCGGGAAACGGCATGGGCAGGCCCTTACTCGATCACGGCCTATGAGGGTAAACCGTCCGCACACGCCTGTCGCCGCGGGCCCGGCGGCCTGCGAGCGAGATGCATGCAGGCATCCGCACAAAGGGGGGTATGTACCTCTTCCGTTCCAGACCCGCCCGTTGGGGCTCGGTCGCGGTGGTCAGGGGCGCTGCCAGTCCAGGGTGGCCCGCACCTCGCGATCGTCGTCCGGCAGCCGGATCTTGAGGTCAATGTCGTATGGTCCACTTCCGGTCAGGTCGAAGTAATTGCCGTATGTCTCGGCATCGGCAATCACCATACGTTCGAGATCCTTGCGAACCTCGGCCATCTCCTCGCCGCTGATCGTCGCCTCGACGTCCGCATCGGTGATGCGGTTCCCCGTCTTGTCGTCGAACAGGGCGATCATCACGTGATAGCCGTCGTCCGGAACGCCGCCGTGCATCTCGGCCTCCGGATGATCGGGCGGATGATGACCACGCACGACCGCAGCCGGGACCACGCCCAGGTAGATCGTCACCCCGTCGACCGTTTCCGCGGCGCGCGCGTCGCTGGCCAGCGCTCCCATGCCGAACACCATGAGCCCTGCCACCACGCTGACCATCCAGGCGGAAAGAGGATAAGTCTTGAGCATCGGATGCCTCCTGTAGCGGGAAACGTTTGCGTACCTGGAGTCTAGATCAGATAGAGGGATGGACCCGCCTCGATGATCGTGCCGCTTGGGCGATTGGCCTCTACTTCAGGCAGGGCAGCATCATCGTGTACCGTCTCGGTGTCCGAACAGCCCGAGCCAACACCAACAGGAGGCTCCCATGTCACCACGGCGCATCCTGGCTATGCCCGAGTTCAATGTGGCCCTGTTCGCGTTCCTGCTGAACTATCCATGGGAATTCCTGCAAGTGCCCTTCTTCGACGACATGCCCACCATGCCGCACTGGGAGGCCGTGGTGTTCTGCACCCGGGCAACGCTTGGCGATGTGCTGATCGCCCTCGCGGCCTTCTGGGGCGTGGCGGCGCTCACCCGAAACCGAAGCTGGATTCTCCAGCCCACCCTGCGCACCGTGCTGCTGTTCGTGGCGATCGGAGTCGTGATCACCGTCGGCCTGGAGTGGCACGCAACGGAAATCGACGACCGCTGGCAGTACGCCGACACCATGCCCACCTTGCCGATCCTGGGCACGGGCCTGCTTCCGCTCATTCAGTGGCTGATCCTGCCGCTCCTGCTGATCTGGCTCGTCCGCCGTCAGGTGAGGGGGCAGCTGGCATTAAACAACGAGTAGCCACCGCATTGAGAAGGAGGGTGTCCTCTTCTTCGACGGCATAACCAGGCATCGCCATCGCGCGGCGCCAGCGCCGTGGCGATCTCCATGAATAACCTCGGCGCTGGCAGAGGCAAAGGTCAGGAGTTGCGTTCGGAGATTGCTACGCCCCCGGGGCCTCGCCATAACAGACCAGAAAATGACGCTATCGAGGTCCGAGCCCGTTTCCCGCTGGTCTTCGCGTTTCGTTCAGGCGGAACCCGGATTCCTCGCAATGGTCCATCGGTATGTGTTCGGGGCAGGGTATCCGGCAGGCCGACAAACACCGGCTGTTGGCACATCAAGCCGGAAGGACGGTGGACGTGATACGGAACGGGATCTGCGCATGCCCCATGGTCCTGGTGGCCGTGGCGCTTCTCGTGTTCGGCCTGAGCGGCACCGCGGCCGCCGGGGAACGGGAGGCCGAGATCGTGCAACTGGTGGAAGGCCTGGACGAGGACGAGCTGATTGTCTTTGAGCCGGACGACGCCCAGTACACCGTGACGGTCTTTACCGACGTCAACTGCCCCTATTGCCGCGAGTTCCACCAGCAAATCGACGACTACCTCTTATGGGACATCCGCATTCGCTATGCGGCGTTCCCCGTCATCGGCAACGCCTTCGAGCAGATGGAGGCGGTGTGGTGCAGCGACGACCGGCAGGATGCCATCACCCGGGCCAAGCTGGGCGAGACCATAAAGGCGGAAGACTGCCCGAATCCCGTGGCCGATCATCTGGCCATCGCCCGGGAGCAGCGGTTCCGAGGCACCCCCACCATCATCACCCCCCAGGGCCGGATCAGGTACGGCCTTGCATCCGCCGCCGAACTCGTGGACATGCTGGAAGCCGAGGCGGCCCGGTAAGCAGCGTATCAAGAAGCTCGGTGTCCTCTTCTTGATCACCATGGATCCAAGTAGGAGAAACCCCGCTTTTACGTTCAGTGGCTTGTCGAGCGGCGCCCCCCGAATTGGTTTCGCGAATTGTTAGGTATCAATCTGGCCCGAGTAGTCTGAAATCCGTTGGTTACGAGATTCGATGAACGACTCAACTCTCTTCTTGTAGAGGAGGTAGTCCTCGACATTCCTAAAATCTGGTGGCGATTTAAAGTCGTCGAACGGCAAGTAGAACTTCACGCCCCCATTTTCATCCACCAGATCGTTGAGAAGGAAGAAGTTGATGTAGCCATTGAATGTATCGAACAAATGAAAAAACGAAGAATATCGCTTAAGGGTATCCTCTAACGGGTTTGGCTCGCCGATGTAGAAGCGTCGGATGCACTCCAAGGTTAAGTCAAATCGGTCATCGATTAGCCGCAGCATTCCTCTAGCCTGATTAATTGTTTGCTTCCGGTTAACCCGCCTGTTTGGGAAAATCAGGTATGCACCAATTGTTGACCCGCGATCGAAAAGCTCCTGCACCTCCGTCGGTAATTGTGTCGTCAGCCATTTCTTCTTGTTCTGCTTGCTGTAGGAGTGAGTTATAGCGTCACTCCCTAATGAAAATTCGCCCAACTCAGAGCGATGGTATAGGTAGTAACTAGGCTTATCGATGCTTAAGTCGAACAGGTCGCCACTTGGTAAAGGCTTGCTCCAGAGAAGCTTGTGGTAGGTTCGCAGTGTGGGGCTGGTGACATCCGGATCGCCCCCATTTGCGTCACTGTACATATTGATTGTCGTATCAATCATGGCTCTTCTCGGTCGGTCAGACACCTGTGACTGCCGCGCTAGACGCAGGTAATGTGGGTGTGTTCGTGCCGTTAGCGCGCGTTTCCCGGAGCTACGCGGCTGGTTGCCCGTTCTCTCTATGCCCGTCGAACCGCACGTTGACCTCTGGCTTTCACACCTCTTCGACGGCGATACTCGTGGTCTTACATCAGTACAAATACTGCTGAAAGTCCACGAACACTTCTCGAATGTTGCTCACCGGCCCTAGCTCGTGCACCGCATCACCGAGGCTGTGGTACTTCAATTCGATCAGTTGGGGGAGCTTCGCCGTATCCAGTTCGCTCACGCCCTGGGCGACATAGTGATCGAGCACGAATCGCAGGAATTCCTGCTGCCTGTAGTCGTGTCCCTGGAAGATGCGCTCCTTGTGGGCATCCACTCGTTCGGCCCGGGTGACCGGCGCCATGTTGAAGGCGATGTAGGCCAGCACATCGTATAGATCGCTGTTTTCGGCCTCGATCAGCTTGCCGACCTCGGCCAACTGTTGCGTGCCGTAGCCCTTCTCCTCCAGTCCCTCCAGCAGACTCTTGCGGGTATCCGGGCGGCTCCACAGGCGGCGAAGCTCATCTTCGTCCTGGAAGAGCTCTGGCAGATCCCCGAATAGTCGCTGGATGAATTCAGCGGCAGAAATGGGCTTGCCGTCCGGCCCCCAGAAGCTGGTAGCGGTCATGTGCTGGATGGCGCGTTCCTTGCCGTCGCCCAGGCGGATCTTCACCTTGCGCCGTTTCTCGCAGATGCAGGGCCATTCGCCACAGACCTCGCAGGGGTCCGGCGGCTCCTTCTCGCAAACACAAGGCCGCTCGCCGCAAACAGGGCAGGGCTGCGGAGGCTCCGTAGTGCAACTACAAGGGCTGTTGCCACATCGCTCGCAGGGTTCGGGCGGTAAGGGCTCGCCATCCCACTCCGGATCGTTAAAGTGCTCGTAGGCCTTCACGAAGTCGTAGATCGTGAAGTAGTCCTTGCCCTCAAACAGGCGCGTGCCGCGTCCGATGATCTGCTTGAACTCGATCATGCTGTTCACCGGCCGCATCAGCACGATGTTGCGCACGTTGCGGGCATCCACGCCGGTGGACAGCTTCTGCGAGGTGGTGAGGATGGTCGGGATGGTCTTCTCGTTGTCCTGGAACTGCTTCAGGAAACGCTCGCCCTCCTTGCCGTCGTTGGCGGTGACGCGCTCGCAGTAGTGGGGGTCTTTGCTGGTCTTGAGCTGGTTGATCAGGTCGCGCACGGCCAGCGCGTGTTCCTGAGTGGCGCAGAACACCAGCGTCTTTTCGCGCGGGTCGATCTGCTCCATGAACAGCTTCACGCGGTAGCGCTCGCGCTCGGTGATTTCGATGACGCGGTTGAAGTCCTCCTCGGTGTAGCGCCGCCCTTGCTCCACCTCGCCCTCGATGATCTCGTCATCCGCCGTGTAGACGTAGTCATCCAGCGTGGTGGCGATTTGCCGCACCTTGAACGGCGTCAGGAAGCCGTCGTTGATGCCTTCCTTCAGCGAGTAGATGTAGACCGGCTCGCCGAAGTAGGCGTAGGTGTCGGCGTTGTGCGTGCGCTTGGGCGTGGCGGTCAGGCCAAGCTGCACGGCGGGCTGGAAATACTCCAGGATGCCGCGCCAGTTGCTCTCGTCGTTGGCGCCGCCCCGGTGGCACTCGTCGATGATGATGAAATCGAAGAAGTCCGGCGGGTAGTCGCCGAAGTTGGGCGCCGAGTGGCCCTCGGCATCGCGCCCGGTCATGAAGGTCTGGAAGATGGTGAAGAACACGTTGCCGTTCTTCGGTACCCGGCCTTTCTTGCGGATCACCTCCGGATCGATGCGCACCAGCGCATCCTCGGGAAAGGCGGAAAAGTCGTTGAAGGCCTGATTGGCGAGGATGTTGCGGTCCGCCAGAAACAGGATGCGCGGCTGCCGCCCCGGCGTGCCGGCAGCACGCGCCGCCAGGCTCCAGCGGGCATGGAACAGCTTCCAGGCAATCTGGAAGGCGATGGCCGTCTTGCCGGTGCCGGTGGCCAGGGTCAGCAGAATGCGGTCCCGTCCCGCGGCAACCGCCTCCAGCGCCTGATTGATGGCGTTGTACTGGTAGTAGCGCGCCTGCCAGAAGCCGCCCTTGTCCTCGAACGGCACGGCCCCGAAGCGCTCCCGCCAGGTGTCCTGCGCGCCAACACTCGCGCCGAAGGTCTCCACCCACAGCTCATCCGGCGCGGGCCAGGCATCCACCGCGCCTTCCACACCGGTCGTCATGTCCACCCGGTAGATGCCGTCGCCATTGGTGGCGTAGGCGAAGCGCGCCTGCAGGCGCTCGGCATAGCGTTTAGCCTGGGCCAGCCCCTCGCTCACCGGCAGGCTGCGCTTCTTGGCCTCGATCACCGCCAGCTTCTGGCCGCGATAGGTCAGCACGTAGTCGGCGATGTCCTGCCTGGCACGCTTGCCGCCACCCTGCAGTCGCCCGAGGGTGATCACCTCGCGCCGCACCCGGCTGGCCTCCACCACGCCCCAGCCCGCCTCCTTCAAGGCCGGGTCGATCAGTTCGGCGCGCGTGTCTGCCTCATTGAGGCCGGCCTCGTTCATCCCTGGTCTCCAGCCACCATATTCATGATCAAACGGATCATGGTCTCCTTGTTCGCAGGGTCGGACTCGGCCACCAGCAGGGTCAAGGCCGCGAGGCCGACATCGTTGATCACCGGCTCGCCGGACTCACCCAGCAGGCGACCGTTGCGGTGGAGGAAGTCCACGAACAGAAAGGCCGCGCTGCGCTTGTTGCCATCGGAAAACGGGTGGTTCTTCACCACGAAATAGAGCAGGTGCGCCGCCTTGGATTCGACGCTGGGGTAGGCGGGCTCACCAAACACACTCTGATCGAGATTGCCCAGCAGCGAGGTCAGACCATCACCCCGGTCGCGGGCGAACAGCTCGGTGGCTTCGCCGCGTGCCATGAGGTCGGATTTCAGCCCGTCCAGCGCGGCCCGCGCCTGTTCCCAGGAGGGCAGCGTGCCTCCAGTCTGGGCGCGCGGTTCGGTCAGCAAGCCTTCGTCATAGCGTTGCAGCCACAGAAAGGTCTGGGCGTAGCGGCTGACGATATCCACCAGACCACGACCGCTGCCCGCATCCAGCGCCGGGCTTTGCGCGGCCTTCCGTACCAGCGCCAGGGCCGCCTCCAGCTCCCGGGCGTTTTCCTCGAAGCGCTGGCGGTTCAGGGTCCAGCCCTGGGTCAGGTGTTCGCGCAACACGCGGGTGGCCCACTGGCGAAACTTGACGGCGCGGCGCGAGTTCACCCGGTAGCCAACGGAGATGATCGCGTCGAGGTTGTAGTGCTCGATCTGCCGGGTGACCCGGCGCTTTCCCTCGGCTCGAACGGTTTCCAAAATGGAAACGGTTGCCTCACGTTCCAGTTCGCCATCCTGAAAGATGTTCTTCAGGTGCTTGGATACCGCCGCCTTCTGCACATCGAAGATCACCGTCATCTGCTCCTGCGTCAGCCAGACGGTCTCGCGGTCGGCATCCAGCCGAACTTCGACCGCCTTGTCGGCATCCTCGAAGATCACGATGGGGGCCTGGGTTTCGGCGCTCATGCGATTTCCTCCACCTGGCGCATGGCATCGGAGGCTGCCTTGCCTGCGGTGAGTTCGCCGGAGAAGGCTTTTTGCAGGAGGGATTGTTTCAGTTCACCCAAGTTACGGAGCTGCTGCCTGTAGATCGATTCAAGCCCTTCGACATCAGCAAGGAGGTTATCTAATTGCTGTACGTTGTCCACTTGCTGATCCAAAGGAATCGTTGGAACCCTGAAACTGCGAAGCACTTTCAATGAAACCGTCTTCTGTGCTGTTCCGGTGGCACCGTCAGTCGCCTGCGCAAAAATCTGAGGAGACATGAGAAGGTAATAGAGCCAGCTACTGTCTGTGCCTGATTTTGGCCGGATCAAACCGATATGTCGCTGGAAACAGAACTCCGTCTTTTGACCCACCACAACAGGAATTCCGAACGAACCGGTAACGGTATACAACACGTCGCCTTTTCTTGGGCGTTTATTTGGCTTGAGTCCCTCAAAGTAGCTGCGAGGGACACGAAAGGTGTTCTCAAAGTCAACCTTTCGCGTTCTTTTATCAATGTTCTTGATCGTTATAAACGGAACGCCCGATGGTGCCTTGGGCGGAGGCATGTGATCACCATCAGTGATCTCTTCAGCCAAGTCAGACAACACCGTGACAGTGGATTTGCGGAACGCGGTGTCAACCACTGCATTTAAATAACTCTCAAACAACTCCCGGGCATTGGCGAGGTTCTTTTCGGTGTTGGCGACCGCGGTGTCGATGCTCGCGAAGGCTTCATCGAGGATGGCGACGATGCGCTTTTGCTCGGGGAGGGGTGGGACAACCACCAGGATCTCCTTTAGCTTCGCCTTGTTTAACGTCATCCCCTTGAGCTTGACGTCATCCTGTGCTGCCTTCACCCAATCAAAAAAATGCAAGAAGTAGAACAAATAATCTCGGTTGATGATCTGCTCATCATGAATTGTTAACGCAGCAATCGCTTCATTGGTATATAGGTCTTTTCCCGCAAATGCGACCCGGCCCAATGTCAGCTTAAAGCTGACAAGAAGTGTTCCCTTCTTGACGATCTTGCACAGCTTTGCCCCTTTATCCGAAAGATACTCCTTGCTGTCGGATACGTTGTTGGCTTCAGATTTGAGTAGATCCGCAATGGAGAGCCAAACGTTACCGGTGGACCTCTCTTGATCCCAATAGGAAGAATTAGCGCGAGCGGGTGTCTTTCCAAGTTGAATATCGCAAAGCTCACTGAGCTTCGCTGTCTTCCACCCCTCCCTCATAACATCCCCCGAATGCCTTCCAGGATCTCTTCGCTCTCCCGGTCCAGCGTCTCGATCTCGTTGATGATTACCTCGGGATCGCGCAGGGGTTCAGCTTCGGCCTTGTTCGGGTTCTTCACCGACAGATCGACGCTGTCCGGGTCGATATCCTGGACGTCCACCGTCCAGGAATTGTCAGAATCGTCGAAGCCGGCCTGGCGGGCGACAAAGTCCTTCAGGTCATCATCGTTGAGCGGGTTGGTCTTGCCCAGGCTGCGGCCGGGGTCGAGCTGGTAGTACCAGAGCTTCCGGGTCGGCGCGCCCTTGTCGAAGAACAGCACCACCGTCTTCACACCCGCACCGAGGAAGGTGCCGCCGGGGCAGTCCAGGATGGTGTGCAGGTTGCAGCTTTGCAGCAGTTCCTTGCGCAGCGCACGCGAGGCATTGTCGCTGTTGGACAGGAAGGTGTTCTTGATGACGACGGCGGTGCGGCCACCGGCCTTCAGGTACTTGATGAAGTGCTGCAGGAACAGGAAGGCCGTTTCGCCGGTCTTGATGGGGAAGTTCTGCTGGACCTCCTTGCGCTCCTTGCCGCCGAAGGGCGGGTTGGCGAGGATCACGTCGAAGCGGTCCTTCTCCTGGATGTCGCTCAGGTTCTCCGTAAGGCTGTTGGTGTGAATGACATTGGGCGCCTCGATGCCGTGCAGGATCAGGTTCATGATCCCGATCACATAGGGCAGGCTCTTCTTCTCCTTGGCGTAGAAGGTGCGGGTCTGGAGGGTATTCAGGTCGCTGATGGACAGATGGCTGCCGTCGCGCTTCCCATCACCCTGGCCGTCCGGCCCGTAGCGCAGGTAGTCGTGGGCCTCGCACAGAAAGCCGGCCGACCCGGCGGCGGCGTCGTAGATGCGCTCGCCGATGCGCGGCTTCACCACCTGGATCATGGCGCGGATCAACGGGCGCGGCGTGTAGTACTCGCCGCCGTTGCGCCCCGCATTGCCCATGTTGCGGATCTTCGCCTCGTACAAGTGGGAGAGCTCGTGCTTCTCCTTCTGCGAGCGGAAGCTCAGGCCGTCGATCAGCTCCAGCGCATCGCGCAGGCTGTAGCCGCTGGAGAACTTGTTGCGGATCTCGCTGAAGATCTCCCCGATCTTGTACTCGAGGGTGTCCGGCCCCGTCGCGCGCGTGCGGAAGCCCTGGAGATACGGAAACAGATCGTCGTTGACGAAGCCGATCAGATCCGCGCCCGTCAGCGCCTCGTCATGGTCGAATGTACCATCCGCCTTCTTCGGCGCAGCCCACGCCGACCAGCGATACGGCTCATCGATGATGTATTGATAGGACTTGCCCACCAGCTCCGCCTCCTGCGCGCGCTCGTACTCCAGATCATCCAGATACTTGAGGAACAGCATCCACGACGTCTGCTCCGTGTAGTCCAGCTCCGTCGCGCAGCCGGCCTCTTTCCAGAGCACATCATCGATATTGCGGAAGGTTTGCTCGAACATTCAGTCACCCGTTCTCCTTGGACGCCGCATTATCCCTTCGCGCGCAGGTCAGGAGAAAGGTGGGCGCCACTTCCCTGGCGTACTTCCTGCGGTGCTAAGCGGCAGGTTGCCCGCCGTCGCCAGGTCCATCGAACCGCACCCGCTGCACGGTGTCCAGCTTCACGCTCTTCCGTGCGCACCAGAGATCGTGCTGGTCCTGCATGGCCAGCCAGCTTTCCGGCGAACGGCCGAGCGTTTTGGACAGACGCAGCGCCATCTCCGGGCTGACCCCGCTGCGTCCCTGCAGGACGCGCCCCAGGGTGGAAGGCGAGACATCGAGCTTGCTGGCAAGCTGGCGGGCACTGAGTCCAAACGGTTCCAGATAGACCTCGCGAATGAACTCGCCCGGGTGCGGAGGGTTGTGCATGGTCATCAGTGGTAATCCTCGTAGCCTACGGCAGTCGTCGCAACCGGAAAGGAAAATGGTTGCCCCCTTCGTCCCGAAATCTTGGTGGCCCTTTTCCGCTCAAAAATGGCCCGTCTAAGCCCCTTTAGAGGCCCGAACGACGAAACCCGGCCTTTGCGTTCAGCGGCTTATCGAGGTCCGACCCCGTCAGGGGGTCCGAAAAAAGATGGGTGTCCCCTTCTTCGGTTTCTCTTTTTCTCTCCATTCGCCGGCATCACTCAGGACATCTGGGGCTAGGCCCCGGCACTCTCCCAGCCACTTCGATCGGCGCCTTCGGGCGCCGAGTTCGTTTTCAGGCAAGCCCGCAGAAAGTGGGTGTCCTCCACTCGCAATGCCTTATCGAGGTCCGACGCCGTGATGAACAACCTGGTGGGTTTACACAACTAGCCAGTCTTGGGGGGGTAAAAGACCTCTAGATGTTCGAGCATCGAGACTTCCTTTCCGGCGGCAACGCAGCCTTTAAAAAGCTTGAACTCTGTAGCGTTCTTGAAGAGGACCGAGCGGTTATTATAAACAGAGCGCGTAATCGGGTCGGAGAGCTTCGGCGAAATGGATAAGTCTTTCTTAAGTCCGTTGCTGACTATGAAGTAACTGATCCAGCAGATAAGGTACTTGTTCCTCTCCTCCTCAAGTACAAGTGATTGTAAGTACCTTTCTAGATGCTCGACGATCTCGGTCTGATGGGCTGATCCGAATGGAGACCGAAGAACGGATTCAATGATTGCGAGCACCTTGGGGAAGGCTTTTACACGCCTATTTGCAAGCATTAGTAGCATGCTTATGATTCTTTGCAAATTGAAGGATCCGACGGTCACCTTGAGCGCCCCATATTTAGAGACAATGTCTGCTAAGAAGCGGTCAATAACGCCTGTCCCTGGGCAGTCTTCATCTATGCGGAGAACCGCCAAGTAGAGCTCCCTAAACTGCTTCCAAGAGTACTTCGCGCGTTTTTTTGGGTGTACAAGATGGTAGCGAGATACCCACTCTCGGAACAGTCCTTCTGGCAGGGTTTTTATTTCCGTCTTCGCTTCGTTTATCTCTAAGCTAAATTCTTTTAATGATGCCTGTAGTTCTTTTATCACGCGCCTGCCATCTTCTTCGGACTGAACTAATATCCTATAATCATCCTTAAATCGAATTATCTCGCAGTCGATAGAACTTTCTTTGACCCCTTTTGATAGGATTCGATCCACTGCACTGGCGATGATCTCGGCGACAATATCTGACACTGCCGGGCCTATAGGAACTCCATTTGTGCATCCATCATTCGCCCGCTGGAATAATCGATCCAGGCGGTTGCCTAAAAGTTGGTAGTTGCGGAAGTTCTCTCGTTTTCTTACGTTGTTTTTCCCATGTAAGGCCCAAGCGATACTGTGCGTATATATCCCGGGGTAAAAATTCTTTATATCGGCTCTAACCAAGTGTTTGTAGCGATAGGCGATTGAGGCTATGTCTTTGTCAACCATCCCAACGAACTCGTAGATCATCCGTCCACTCCTGAGATGACCTAGTCTTCCGGGGTGCTTCGAATCGATCGGAACTGGGAAGCTATAGGATGTGACAATGCTGTCACTAGGTGTTGGGTAACGGACGATTCTATACCGCACGAGAAGGCACCCCTGTTTCGTGCACGAGAGTGGCTGAGTATCGTGTGCGGCCGCCCCACGCAGGAGGGATAGCATGGCGAGCACGATCCATTCGAACGCGCGCACCACACCCCAGATCCGGCGGGAGTTGCAGGAGGCACCGCCCGGCGTGAGCGATCCCGAGCTGGCCCGGCGCTACGGCATTACGCGCATGACCGTGCGCAAGTGGCGCTACCGCCGGGAGGTGGAAGATCGGTCGCATTGCCCCAAGCGGCTGCACACGACCCTGACGCCGGAGCAGGAGGCGATCGTGGTCCAGGTCCGGGAAGTGGCCCTGCTGTCGCTGGATGACCTGCTGATCGTGGCGCGTGAGTTCCTGAACCCGGATCTCAGCCGGGCGGCGCTCGCGCGCTGCCTGCGCCGGCACGGCGTGGGCGACCTGCGGGCCCTGCAGCGGGAACGCGACGGGGAACCCGAGGAGCCGGCGCACAAGCCGTTCAAGGACTACGTGCCGGGCTTTGTGCATGTGGACGTGAAGTACCTGCCGCAGATGGCAGACCAGACGTCTCGTGGCTACCTGTTCGTGGCCATCGACCGGGCCAGCCGCTGGGTCTATCTGGAGGTGCGGCGCACCAAGAGCGCCGAAGCCGCGCGCGGCTTTCTGAAGAAGCTCCTCGAGAAAGCGCCGTTCCATATCACCCACCTCGTCACCGACAACGGCAAGGAGTTCACGGACCGCTTTGCCGCGACCGGGGAGCGCGCGCCGACGGGGCAGCACCCCTTCGACCGGCTGTGTGCCGAGCACGGGATCGAGCATCGCCTGATCCGGCCCAAGCGGCCCCAGACCAACGGCATGGTCGAACGCTTCAACGGGCGCATCGCCGATCTGCTGCGCACCCGCCACTTCGACTCCGGTCAGCACCTGGACGAAGCCCTGCGGCACTACCAGCGGCTGTACAACCATCACATTGGCCAGAAGGCGCTGGGGCATCGGACGCCGGTGGAAACCCTCAAGGCCTGGCAGCATGAACGCCCCGATTTATTTCGAAAACGTGTATATGACCAGGCGAGACCTGACAACTAGGAATGAGAGCCTTGACAACGGATTTCCAGTTCCGAGAAATGTGGTATGCGATATCGTTGTGTAAGTGTGGGTGTATGACACCAAAGTCACGATCGGTAAACTCGGACTTTGGGAAGTGCACACCCACAAGTTGGTGCGTAGGGACGTTGTAGTTCTTTCCGCGCCCTGTAACCGGAATAAATTTCTTCCGTGTATTTGGCCGCTGCGCGACTTGATAGCATGGGGGGAGAACGTAGCTTTCTGGGAAATACCCGTTGTCAATGAGCCAATGGTAGACGTCGGAACCTTTGAGGTTCGCAGCTAAGGAACGGGTGGCTTCCCGATGTTCGTGGACCGGGTTATTTATCATGGTCAGTAAGGGGTAATCTGGATGTGGTCTTAAGCCTTTGATTCGCTGGGATTGGGGTTCGAGGTTAGTGCACAGCGGAAAGGTCGGCTTCGTGACGGCGGTCATACGGATTCTGTCATGGACTATGCGGGTTTTGCGAATCGTTCGATGGTGGGGGGCCATTCGCGGCGCAGGCGAGGGAACTCAGTCGAGGAAGGCGACCGATTTGACGAGCGCATGCGCGCGGGCGCCTTGCCGAAGGCCAAGCCGCTCGGTGGAGAGCTTCGTCAACTCCGCCATCAAAGTCTGCCCATCATCCTGCCGACACACCGCGAGTACGCGCGCGGGCCCGTGGTGCCCAGGCGCCTCGTCCAGCGACTCGATGGTGACGGGGATGATGTTGAGGATGGAAACGTCCTGGGGCGGGGTTAGGGCGATGGAGACGTCGCGGGCGTCGATGCGCAGGCGGGCCGGGCGGCCGGCGCCGTTGGTGGCGCCGGGGGTGGACGGTACGCGGTAGCGGGCCTCGGGTGGGCCGAAGGGATGCAGGCCGTGGGCGTCCGCCGGGCCGAGTTCGCCTTGCAGGACGGAGACGGCGCCTTCGTCGCGGAACAGGGGGGAGTCGGCGCGGGCGAGGGCGTCGCGCAGGGGTTCCAGGCGTTCGAGCTGGCCGTCGTGCATGAAGGCGACGCGGTGGGCGAGGCGTTCGACTTCTTCCGGGGCGTGGGTGACCAGGAGGGTGGGGATGCCGGTCCTGTCGGACAGGCGGGCGAGGAAGGGCATGATCTCGCGCTTGGTCTGGGTGTCCAGGGCGTTCAGGGGCTCGTCGAGCAGCAGCAGGTCGGGACTGATGAGCAGGGCGCGGCCGAGGGCGACGCGCTGGCGCTGGCCGCCGGAGAGCTGGTCGGCGCGGCGCTCCAGCAGGTCGTCGATGCCGAGCAGGCGGGCGACCTCGTCCAGGTGCAGGCGACGCAGGGGCTCCGGCGTGCGCTTGTAGCCGTAGAGCAGGTTGCCGCGCACGGAGAGGTGCGGGAGCAGGGTGGATTCCTGGAACACGAGGCCGACGCGGCGGCGGTGCAGCGGGACGAAGGTCTTGCCGGATTGCCAGGTGGTGTCGCCGAAGTGCACCTCGGCGCCGGGCGGGTGTTCCAGGCCGGCGATGATGCGCAGGAGGGTAGTCTTGCCGCAGCCGGAGCGGCCGAACAGGGCGGTGACGCCCTCCAGCGGGAAGGCGGTGTCCACGTCCAGCGTGAAGCCGGGGCGTTCCAGCCGGGCCTTTATGCGCAGAGTGTCGGTTGTGGGCCGGGTCACAGGCGCACCGTGTCGAAGCGGCGGTTGATCGCGTAGACGATGAACAGCACGGCGAAGGCGAAGATCAGCAGTCCGAAGGACAGGCGATGGGCGGAGTCGAAGTCCATCGCCTCGGCGTGGTCGTAGATCAGGATGGACAGCACCTGGGTCTCGCCGGGGATGGCGCCGCCCAGCATCAGGATCACGCCGAACTCGCCGAGGGTGTGGGCGAAGGCGAGCGTGGCGGCGACGATGAAGCCGCCGCGCGTCATCGGCAGGATCACGGTCACGAAGCGGTCGATGCGCCCGGCGCCCAGCGAGCCGGCGATCTCCACCGGGCGACGGCCGAGGTTGGCGAAGGCCTGCTGCAGCGGCTGCACGGCGAACGGCAGGGAGTAGATGACCGAGCCGACCAGGATGCCCTGAAAGGTAAAGGCCAGGTGGTTCAGGCCCCAGCTCTCCAGCGTGCTGCCGACCGGCCCGGCCGGGCCGAGCAGCACCAGCAGGTAGAAGCCGAGGACGGTGGGCGGCAGCACCAGCGGCAGGGCGACGAGGGCCTGCACCGCGGTGCGCACGCCGGGGGAGCCGCGCCCGTTGGCCAGCCACCAGGCGATCGGCGTGGCGATCACCAGCAGGATCAGCGTGGTGTAGAGCGCGAGCTTGAGGGTGACCTCGATCGCCATCCAGTCCGTGGGGCTCAGCTCGAACATATTCGGTTACGAATCTCCAGGCATCTCGAAGCCGTAGCGGCGCATGATCTCGCGGGCGGTGTCGCGGCCCATGAACCCGGCGAAGCGGTGCGCCGCGTCCTTGTCCGCGCCGCGGCGGGTGATCACGAAGCCCTGGGTCAGGGGTTCGTGCAGCGCGTCGTCGATCAGGTAGTGCGGGTGTTCGGCGAGATCGGGAAACGCCGCGAGTGACAGCGCGATGATGCCGATGTCGGCGCCGCCGGCCTGCACCATGCGCGCGGTCTGGGCGATGTTGTCGCCGTTGACGATCCTGGGCTGCAGCTCCTCCCAGACGCCGGCGGCCTTCAGCGCCTCCATCGCGCGCACGCCGTAGGGGGCGTGCGTGGGCGAGGCGATGGCCACGCGGCGGATGTCGTCGCGCGTCAGGTCCTCCAGCGTCAGCTCGGAGGCATCCAGGCGGTTGCTCCACAGCACGATGCGGCCGATCGCGTAGACGGACGGCTCGGTGACGGCGGCCCCCTCCGCGTAGAGCCGCTTCGGGTAGGCGATGTCGGCGGAGAAGAAGAGGTCGTAGGGCGCGCCGTTGAGGATCTGCGTGGTCATGCGCCCGGAGGAGCCGTAGGTCACGCGTACGCGGTCGTCCGGATACTCCTCGCGGTAGGCCTCCACGATCTCGTCCAGGGCAAAGCGCAGGTCCGAGGCGGCGGCGATGGTCAGCGGCCCGGAGGCGTGCGCCAGGCCGGGCAGCAGCAGGACGAGGGTCAGGAGGAGGGCGCGCAGGTGCATGGGTGGGGATAGTTCCCTGTGGGTGCGGGTTGTGGTTGGCTCGGGTGGTTTCGTCCGCGATTACTCGCTGCGCTCGCCCTTCGGGCCGGCCTTCGGCCGTTCAACGCAGCTTCGCTGCTTTTGTGCTTCGTCGTGGTGCTCCTCGCAGTGACGGTGAAGCTGGGGATATGCGGTTCGTTATATTTCAGTTTGCATATCGCCAGGCAGAAGCCTACACCGGAACGGCTCCCGGCTGCCAACGGTTTGGCAGACCCCGCCGCGCGTCAGGCGATATGCACGATGCCGACCACGGCGCCGGTCATCAGCGTGGCGAGCGTGCCGGCGACGATGGCGCGGATGCCCAGGCTCACGATCTCGCTGCGCCGTTCCGGCACCAGTGCGCCGAGGCCGCCGATCAGGATGCCGAGGCTGCCCAGGTTGGCGAAGCCGCTGAGCGCATAGATCAGGATCAGTTCGCTGCGCGCGGACAGCGCGTCGTCACCCAGCTCGGCCATCTGCAGGAAGGCGACCATCTCGTTGAGGATGGTCTTGACCCCCAGCAGCGAGCCGGCGGTGGTGGCCTCGGCCCAGGGGATGCCCATCAGCCAGGCCAGCGGGGCGAAGACCCAGCCCAGGATGCGCTCCAGGCTCAGCGCGGCCCCGGCGACCTCCGGCAGCGCACCCAGCATCACGTTGACCAGCGCGACCAGGGCGATCACCACGATCAGCAGCGCGATGATCTGCAGCAGCAGTTCCAGCCCGCGCAGGGTGCCGCGGGTGATCGCGTCCATGGAGCTGGTGGCGCCCTCGGTCTCGGGGAGCAGCTCGCCGGCGGTGGAGGGCGCGGTCGGCGGGATCATCACGGTGGCGATCAGCAGCGCGGCCGGCAGGCTGATCAGCGAGGCGACGATCAGGTGGCCCAGCGCGTCGTCCAGCACCGTGCCGATGATGGTCGAGTACAGCACCAGCATCGTGCCGGCCAGCGTCGCCATGCCCACGCTCATCAGCGCGAACAGCTCGCTGCGCGTCATCTGGCGCAGGTACGGGCGGATCACCAGCGGCGACTCGACCATGGAGAGGAACACGTTCGACGCCGTGCCCACGCCCAGGGCGCCGCCAATACCGAACGCCCGCTGCAGCACCAGCGAGGCCCCGCGGATCAGCACCGGCAGCACGCGCCAGTAGAACAGCAGCGCCGACAGGGCCGAGAGCACCAGCACCAGCGGCAGCGCCTGGAACGCGAGGATGAAGGTGTTTTCCGGCTCGTCGACCGCGAACGGCGGGTCGTCCCCGCCGATATAGCCGAACACGAACGAGGTGCCGGCCTGGGTGGCGTCGGTCAGGGCGATCACGACCTCGTTCAGCCACAGGAACGCATGCTGCGCGCCGGGGACGCTCAACAGCAGCACGGCGATCCCGAACTGGAGCGCCAGTCCGGCCAGCACCTCACGCCAGGGGAAGCGTGTCTTGTGTTCGCTCAGCAGCCACGCGATGGCCACGAAAGCGAGCAGTCCCAGCCCGGCTTGCAGTGCGAGCATGCAGTCCCCTTTGATTCTGTGACGGCGTTCAAAAACCGCACAAGATACCGGCTTTCACACGGATGCCAATGGGGGCGGGCGCAGGGGCGTGCACATTGGTAGGGTAGGCCCATCACACGGGGCACACACAGGGCACAAGGAGCAAGGGTGACGCAGTCCGGCGATCTGCAGCCAGGGATGGTGGTGCTGCACGGCAACCATCTGGAGTCGCTGCGTGCCCTGGTGGTCGAGTGGATGCAGCGCGCGCCGCTCGGCCCGCTGGAGAACGAGACTCTGCTGGTGCAGAGCAACGGCATGGCGCAGTGGCTGCGCTATGCCCTGGCCGCGCATCCGGATGCCGATCCGCCCGGCTGTGGCATCGCCGCCGCGCTGGACATGCAGCTGCCGTCGCGCTTTGTCTGGTCGGCCTACCGGGCGGTGCTCGGGCCGGAGGCCGTGCCGCTGGAATCGCCGTATGCCAAGCGCCCGCTGATCTGGCGTCTGATGCGCCTGCTGCCGGAGTGCCTCGCGCGTCCGGAGTTCGCCCCGCTGGCGCGCTTTCTTGCCGACGATGACCCGCGCGACGGCGGCGACCTGCGCAAGCGCCACCAGCTCGCCGAACGTCTGGCCGACCTGTTCGACCAGTACCAGGTCTATCGTGCCGACTGGCTGACCTCCTGGGCCACCGGGCGCGATGTCCTGCGCGACGCGCGTGGCCGCGAGACCCCGCTGGCGGAGGGCGATCGCTGGCAGGCCGCGCTGTGGCGCCTGCTGCGCGAGGACATCGGCGAGGGCCCGGCCGACACCAGCCGGGCCACGGTCCACGCCCGCTACCGCGAGGCCGTGCAGGGCCTGAGCGAGCGCCCGCCGGGCCTGCCACGGCGGCTGATCGTGTTCGGCATCTCCTCGATGCCCGGGCAGATCCTCGAGGCGCTGGAGGGGCTGGCGGGCGTGTGCCAGATCCTCGTCTGCGTGCACAACCCCTGCGAGCACTACTGGGCCGACATCGTCGCCGACAAGGACCTGCTGCGCGCGACGCGCCAGCGCCAGGCGCGCAAGGCCGGGATGCCCAGCGTGCTGGACGACGCCGAGCTGCACCAGCATGCGCACCCGCTGCTGGCCGCCTGGGGCAAGCAGGGCCGCGACTACATCGGCCTGCTGGACGAACACGACGACCCCACTGCCTACGACGCGGTGCTGCGTACCCTCGCCTGGAAGCGGGTCGACTACTTCGAGCCGCACGGCGGCGACTGCCTGCTGCACCAGCTGCAGGACGACATCCGCGAACTGCGCCCGCTGGGCGAGACCCGCGAGAGCTGGCCGGCCGTGGCGCCGGACGACGACTCCATCCAGTTTCATGTCGCCCATGGCCCGTTGCGCGAGGTGGAGATCCTGCACGACCGGCTGCTCGCGCACTTCGACGCCGACCCGGACCTGCGCCCGCGCGACGTGATCGTGATGGTCCCGGACATCGACGCCTACGCCCCGCACATCGAGGCCGTGTTCGGCCAGCTCCCGCCGGACGACCCGCGCTACATCCCCTACACCCTGTCCGACCAGGGGCCGCGCGGGCGCGACCCGGTGCTGATCGCGCTGGAGCGCCTGCTGTCGCTGCCGGAGAGCCGGATGGGCGTGGCCGAGGTGCTGGACCTGCTGGATGTGCCGGCGCTGCGCCGGCGATTCGGGATCGCCGAAGAAGACCTGACCACCCTGCACCGCTGGGCCGAGGGGGCGGGGGTGCGCTGGGGCCTGGATGCCGAGCAGCGCGCGGGGCTTGGCCTGCCGGAGGGGCTGGAGCAGAACACCTGGCGCTTCGGCCTGCGCCGGATGCTGTTGGGCTATGCATCCGGGGGCGCGGGGGCCTGGCAGGGGCTGGAGCCGTTCGACGAGATCGGTGGAATCGAGGCCGCCCTGCTGGGGCCGATGGATGACCTGATCACCGCACTGACGCAGACGTGGGACTGGCTGCGCCATGCCCATACCCCTGGCGAATGGAATACCCGGCTGCGCGAACTGCTGGATACCTTCTTTGCCGGCGAGACCGATGCCGAACTGTTCACGCTGGGGCGCCTGCGCGAGGCGCTGGACCAGTGGCAGGCCGACTGCGCAGAGGCGGAACTGGACGACCCCCTGCCGCTGGGCGTCGTGCGCGAGCAGTGGCTGGCCAGCCAGGAGGACAGCGGGCTGGGGCAGCGCTTCCTGGCCGGCTCGGTGAACTTCGGCACGCTGATGCCGATGCGCGCGATCCCGTTTCGCATCGTCTGCCTGCTGGGCATGAACGACGGCGACTATCCGCGCAGCCCGACGCCGGTGGACTTCGACCTGATGCGCCGCGACTACCGCCCGGGCGACCGCTCGCGGCGCGAGGACGACCGCTACCTGTTTCTGGAGGCATTGCTGTCCGCGCGGCGGCAGCTGCATGTGAGCTGGGTGGGCCACAGCGCGCGCGACAACGAGTCGCAGCCGCCCTCGGTGCTGGTCGCGCAGCTGCGCGATCACCTGGCCGCCGGCTGGCGGCTCCAGGGCGCCGAGGAGGCCGGTGCTCCGAGCAGGGACGACCCGCTGCTGGACCATCTGACCACCGAGCACACCCTGCAGCCGTTCTCGCCGGCCAATTTCCCGCCCGACCCGGCGCAGGCCCGGTACTTCACCTACGCGCGCGAGTGGGAGGCGGTTCACCACGGCGACGAGACCCCGGCGCCGGGCGCAATCGAACTGCCACCGCCGGACGCAGCCGACGACGAACGCGTGCTGGGCCCGGATGCGCTGATGCGTTTCCTGCGCGACCCGGCGGAGGCGTTCTTCCGCCATCGGCTGGGCGTGGTGTTCGATCGCGAAGAGGCCCCGAGCGAAGATCTGGAGCCCTTTGCACTGGCCGGGCTGGAGCAGTGGCAGGTGCGCGAGGCCCTGGTCGCGGCCGCGCTGGACCACGGCGAGGACCCCGAGGCCTGGGGCCCGGTGCTGGAGGCCGAGGCCGCGCGGCTGCAGCGCACCGGTGCGTTGCCGCTGGGTGCCGCCGGCGAGCTGGAACGCGACGCGATGATCGCCGAGTCCGGGCGTCTGCTGGAGCGTATCGGCCTGCGTCTGGCGGCCTGGCCGGAGCGGCTGCCGCCGGTGCCCGCGGTGCGTCTGGGGCAGGGGGGCTGGACGCTGGAGGGGGCCGGCCCCGCCCTGCGTGGCGCGGCCGGGCAAGCCGTCTATCTGGACTACACCGTGAGCAAACTGAAACAGAAAAAGGACTGGCGGGTGGACAAGCTGGCCAAGCCCTGGCTCGAACACCTGCTGGCAAACCAGGGCGCGGGCGAAGGCGGACCGGTCGCCACCGAGGTGATCGGGCTGGATACCGCGCTGCACCTGCCGGGTCTGGGGCCGGAGCAGGCCCGCGAGCACCTCGGGGCCCTGGTCGAGGGCTGGGCGGCCGGCCTGGAACGCCCGTTGCCGGTGGCCTGCGCCACGGCCTTCGCCTGGCTGCAGGCCGAGGCGAAGGACGATCCCGATCCGCTGGCGCGGGCGCGCAAGATGCTGGTCGGGGACGACTTCAGCCCCGGTGAATGGGCCCGGAGCCCGGCGCTGGCGCGTGCCTGGCCGGACCCGGAGGCGCTGCTGCAGGACCCGGCGTTCGGGCACTGGCGCGACCGGCTGTACCGGCCGCTGTTCGAGGCGCTGGCCGCCGGGGAGGCGATGGAATGAGTGCGGGCGCGCAGCCGCTGGCGCTGATGGAACTGCCGCTGCACGGCAGCCGCCTGATCGAGGCCAGTGCCGGCACCGGCAAGACCTACACCATCGCCGCGCTGTATCTGCGGCTGGTGCTGGGCCACGGCGAGCTGCCGGAGGGTACCGGCGAGCTGACCCCGCCGCAGATCCTGGTGATGACCTTTACCGAGGCCGCCACCCGCGAGCTGCGCGAACGCATCCGCGCCGTGCTGGCGCGCGGGGCGCGCATCCTGCGCGGCGAACCGGCCCCGGCCCACGAGGCGTTGTGGCCGGCGCTGCTGGACGCCTACCCGGAGCCGGCCGCCCGCGCCGGGGCCGCGCGACGGCTGGAGCTGGCCGCCGAGTGGATGGACGAGGCGGCGGTCTCGACCATCCACGGGTGGTGCTATCGCATGCTGCGCGAGCATGCCTTCGACAGCGGCAGCCTGTTCAACCAGCGCCTGGAGGCGGACCAGGGGGAGCTGGTGGCCGAGGCGGCGCGTGACTACTGGCGCCGCTTTGTCTATCCGCAGCCGGCGGATCACCTGCGTCTGCTGCGCCAGGCCTTTGGCGAGGGGCCCGACGATCTCCTGGCCAAGGTGCGGCCCCTGCTCGGGCATCTGTCGGACACGGTGGGGCTGGAGCCGTACCGGACGCCGGACGGATTGTACGCCGAGCTGGCCACGCGCCTGGCGCGCCTGGCCGAGCTGAAGGCGGTCTGGCGCGAGGATGCCGCCGAGGTGGAACGCCAGTTCCGCGCCCTGCATGCCAGCGCGCTGAATCGCCAGCAATACCAGAAGCCGGATGACCTGATCGCGGCGATGCACGCCTGGGCCGAGGACCCGGCCGCGCTGCTGCCGGAGAAGGTTGGCGGTACCCCGGTGCTGGAGCGCATGTGCGAGCAGGGCGTGGGCGAGCGGCTGAAGAAGGGGCAATCGCTGCCGGATGACCTGCACCCGGCCTTCGTCGCGCTGAATGCCGCGCCCGAGGTCTGCGCGGACGACAGCGAACGCCTGCTGCAGGCGGCGTCCGTGGAGATCGATCGCCAGTTCCGCCAGGCCCAGCGCGTGCGGGTGCAGATGGGTTTCAACGACCTGCTGCTGCGTCTGCGCGATGCCCTGGACGGCCCTGGTGGCGAGGCGCTGGCCGAGACGCTGCGGCGTCAGTTCCCGGTCGCCCTGGTGGACGAGTTCCAGGACACCGACCCGGTGCAGTACCGCATCCTGGAACGCGTCTATCGCATCGAGGACAACCCGGCCGAGCAGGGCCTGCTCCTGATCGGCGATCCGAAGCAGGCGATCTACGGCTTTCGCGGCGCGGACATCCACAGCTATCTGAAGGCACGGCGTGCGACCGCCGGACGGCACTACACCCTGCCGCGCAACTTCCGCTCGACCGCGCGCCTGGTTGGCGCGGTGAACCGCCTGTTCGCCCACGCCGACGGCTGGCCGGAGGGGGCCTTCCTGTTCGGCCAGGGCGATGCCGGCGAGCTGCCGTTTCACCGGGTGGACGCCCAGGATCGCGGTGAGCGTCTGGAACACGACGGAGCCGAGGTGCCGGCGCTGACCCTGTGGTGCACGGACCCGGGCACGTCGGTCGGCACGGGCGTCTATCGCGAACAGATGGCCGCTGCGGCGGCCGAGCAGATGGTGCGCCTGCTCAATGGCGGGGCGGACGGGACCTGCGGGTTTCGCGATGGTGAGGGGTGGCGGCCGGTTCGCCCGCGGGATATCGCCGTGCTGGTGCGCGGCCGGGTGGAGGCGCGGTTGATGCAGGAGGCGCTGCGCGCGCGGGGGGTGCGCAGCGTGTACCTGTCGGAGGGGGAGTCGGTCTTTGCCACCCCGGAGGCCGGGGACCTGCTGCGCTGGCTGCGGGCCTGTGCCGAGCCGACCAGCGAGCGCCTGCTGCGCGCGGCGCTGGCGACCCCGACGCTGGGGCAGTCGCTGGCCGATCTGCACCGGCTGACCACCGACGAGCTGCGCTGGGAGCACCGCGTCGAGCAGTTCCGCGAGTACCGCCGCCTGTGGCAGACGCGCGGTGTGCTGCCGATGCTGCGCCGTCTGTTGCACGACTTCGATGTCCCGCGCCGGCTGTTGGCCAGTGCCGATGGCGAGCGCGCGCTGACCAACCTGCTGCACCTGAGCGAACTGCTGCAGCGCGCGGCCGCCGAGCTGGATGGCGAACAGGCCCTGATCCGGCACCTGATCGAGCACCGCGAGGGCGAGCGGGCGGCGGCGGACGAGCAGGTACTGCGCCTGGAGAGCGACGAGGACCTGGTCAAGGTGGTCACGCTGCACAAGTCCAAGGGGCTGGAGTACCCGCTGGTGTTCCTGCCGTTTGTCTGCGCGTTTCGCGCGGTCGACCCGAAGAAGGACGTGCCGCGGATCGACCGCCCGCCGGGTGGCAGGCCGCGCTGGATCTTTCGTATGGACAGCCGTGCCCAGGAGCGCGCCGATCGCGAGCGCCTGGCGGAGGACCTGCGCCTGCTGTATGTGGGCATGACCCGCGCGCGCCACGCCTGCTGGATGGGGCTGGCGCCGATTGTGTCGGGGCGGGGTAAAGAGAACGAGCTGCACCGCAGCGCGGTCGGCTACCTGCTGAACGGCCCGGAGCCGATGCCGAACGGCGAGCTGGAGGACCGGCTGCAGGAGGCCCGTGGTGACGAGTCCGCGATTGCGATCGAACCCCTGCCCGAGATCATGGGCACGAGCGTGCGGCTGGCGCAGCAGACGGCGGCCCTCGGGCGGGCCCGCACCCCGACACGCCCGGTACGCGAGCCCTGGTGGGTGGCCAGCTACAGCGCCATCGCACACCCGGACGAGGCCCATGCGCCGGCCCCGCTGGTTGCCGACCCGGTGGCCCCGGATTCCGCGCTGGAGGACTTGCTGCGCGAACGTGCGGAGACTCCCGGTGCCGGGGCGGATCCGTCCCACGGGGTGTCGCGGCCCGAGGTGCCGGTGGCCGGCGGGTTGCACGACTTTCCGCGCGGGCCCGCGCCGGGGACCTTCCTGCACGGCCTGCTGGAATGGGCGGCGGAGCAGGGCTGGGAGGCCGTGGTCACTGACCGCGCCCGGCTGGACGACGAGGTGCGAAGGCGCTGCGAGCAACGCGACTGGGGTGACTGGGCGCCCGTCGTGCAGGACTGGATGCGCCGGCTGATCACGGCCGAGTACGCGCTGGCCTCCGGCGGCTCGTTCCGTCTGGACGAGCTGGGCGTGTATCAGCCGGAGCTCGAGTTCCTGTTCGAGACGCGCTGGCTGCAAAGCCGGCGGCTGGATGCCGCCGTGTGCGAGCAGCTACTGCCCGGACAGGCGCGGCCACCGGCGGGCGACCGGCTGTTGAACGGCATGCTCAAGGGTTTTGTCGATCTCGTCTTCGAGCACGAGGGCCGCTATTACGTCGCGGACTACAAGTCCAACTGGCTGGGGCCCGGCCCCGACGCCTACGGGCCCGAGCGCCTGCGCGACGCGGTGCTGGAACACCGCTATGACCTGCAGCTGGTGATCTACACCCTGGCCCTGCATCGCCAGCTGCAGGCGCGGATGCCGGGGTACGACTACGACCGTCACATGGGGGGCGGGGTGTACCTGTTCCTGCGCGGAATCGATGCGCCCGGAAGGGGCGTGTTCCATGACTGCCCGCCACGGGCACTGATCGAGCAGCTGGACGGCTGGTTCGCCGAGGGGCCGGACCGGCCGCGGGAGGCGCGGGCATGACGGCCGAGCGCGCATTGCAGGACACCGGGGCGCTGCTGGATCTGCTCGGGGAGTGGGAGCATGCGGGCTGGGTGCGCGGCGTCGACCGCGTGCTGGTGCGTTTTCTGCGCGAGCAGGTGCCCGCCGCACCGCCGTTGACGCTGTTGCTGGCGGCGCTGACCAGCCACCAGGCCGGGCGCGGGCATGTCTGCCTGGACCTCGACGGTCTGCTGGAGGCCCCGGACCGGATGCTGTCGCTGCCGCCGGAAGGCGCGGAGCGGGGGCTTCCTAGGCCCTCGGATGTGCTGCGCGGCCTGGACCGTGCGGCACTCGACACTGCGCTGGAAGGGCATCGGATCTGCGGTGTCGACGCGGACGCCGGGACGCCGCTGGTGCGGGCGCAGGATCGGTTGTATCTGCGTCGCTACCGCGAGGCCGAGCGCCGGATCGGGGAGGCGGTGGCCGGACGCCTGCGCGAGCAGCCGGCCTGGCGCGAAGGGCTGGATGCGGATGTGCTGCGCACCTGGCTGGATCGGCTGTTCGGTCCGGCCGACGAGGCCGATGGCGAACCGGACTGGCAGCGCCTGGCCTGCATACTGGCGGCCGGATCCGGGTTCAGCGTGATTACCGGCGGGCCGGGCACCGGCAAGACCTACACGGTGCTGCAACTGCTTGCGCTGCTGCAGGGGCTGCAGGGGGAGGGCGAGCCGCTGCGTATCCGCCTGGCGGCGCCGACCGGCAAGGCCGCCGCCCGGCTGAACGCCTCGGTCGCGGGGGCGGTGGACGCGCTGGGGCTGGAACGCTTCCCCGGCGGCGTGCGTCTGCGTGCCGCGATCCCGCGCGAGGTGGTCACGCTCCATCGCCTGCTGGGCGCGCGACCGGATACCCGACGCTTCCGCCACGATGCGCGCAATCCGCTGCCGGTGGACGTGCTGGTGGTGGACGAGGCCTCAATGGTGGATCTGGAGCTGATGGCCAGCCTGATGGTCGCGGTGCCGGCCCATGCGCGGCTGGTGCTGCTGGGGGATCGCGACCAGCTCGCCTCGGTGGAGGCCGGGGCGGTACTGGGCGAGCTGTGCGCACGGGCCGACGGCGGGCATTACACGCCGCAGACGGCCGCCTGGCTGCGCGAGGTGGCCGGGCTGGAACTGCCGGCCGGCTATGTGGACGAGGACGGGCGCGCGCTGGATCAGCATGTGGCGATGCTGCGCCGCAGCCGCCGCTTCGGCGCGGACAGCGGGATCGGTCGTCTGGCCGCGGCGGTGAACGACGGCACGGCCGAGGTGACGGGCCACCCGGGCGAGGATGTCTACGCGGCGGTGCTGCAGGGCCCGGACGATCCGGCCCTGCTGCGGCGGGTGCTGGACGGGGCCGGGCATGCCGACGCCGCACCGTTCGGGGTGGTCCGCTATCTGGAGCATTTGACGGCCGGACGCCCGGCATCCCGCGATGCGCGCGGCACGTGGGAGGAATGGGCGCGCGGCACGCTGCGCGAGCACGGGCGTTTCCAGTTGCTGTGCGCCGTGCGCGAGGGGCCCTGGGGCGTGGACCGGATGAACCGGCGCGTTGCCGGAGCACTGACGGCGCGCGGGGTATTGCAGGCAGAGGGTGTCTGGTACGAGGGCCGCCCGGTGATCGTCACACGCAACGATTACGCGCTGGGGCTGATCAACGGCGACATCGGCGTGACCCTGCGCGTGCCCGCCTGGCTGGCCCGGGGCGATGCCGAACCGGGCGCGGACGATGCGACGGAAACGGCCCTGCGGGTCGCCTTCGTCGCGGCCGACGGGCATGTGCGGTGGATGATCCCGCAGCGCCTGGAGTCCGTGGAGACGGCATTCGCGCTGACGGTGCACAAGTCCCAGGGCTCGGAGTTCGAGCATGTCGCCTTCCTGCTGCCCCCGCCGGAGAGCCCGCTGCTGACGCGCGAGCTGGCCTACACCGCGATCACGCGCGCGAGCGGCTGGCTGAGCCTGTTCGAGCCACAGGCGGGGGTTCTGCAGCAGGCGAGCCGGCAACCGACCCGGCGCAGTGGCGGCTTGCGCACGTGGCTGTAGCGCCCCCAGATCAGGTGCATGCGCAATAACAAGGGTTGTTTACCTTCGGCGCCGGGGCACGCTAGGGTGGCTCCACGAGCCGTCTTAGCGCCATTCAGGCCGGTTTTTCATCGGAATCCGGTCCGTACTTTCGACGACCGCGACTTTTTGGCGTGATGGCAATCACAGTTTTGCGCCCCTGACGGGGGTGGACTCCGGGCGCGCCCGGATCAGCGGGAGAAGCATTCATGCACCACCTGCGACTGGCCGCCCCCCCTTTCGGCCCTGAGCATTCCTCTACTGGCCCTTTTGCTGGCCCTTTTGGTCCTGCCCGGTTGCGCGGCGGAATCCGACGACGAAGACGATGCCGCGCCCGAGGCGGTCGAGGTGCCGGTGCGGGAGATGGTGAGCGAGCTCGTCTCGATCTCCCGCACCTACACGGCGCGCACCCGCAGCCCGCGCGAGGTGGAGGTGCGCGCGCGGGTCTCGGGCGTGCTGGAGAGCCGGCGCTACGACGAGGGCGAGATGGTGGAGCGCGGTACCGAACTGTTCCGCATCGACCCCTCGCCCTATGCCGTGCAGGTGCGCAGCGCGCAGGCCAGCCTGGAACGCGCCGAGGCCGAGCAGCGCCAGGCCGAGCGCGAGTGGGAGCGGGTGCTGGACCTGTACGAGGACAACGCCGCCAGTGGTCGTGAGCGCGACGAGGCCCGCTCGCAACTGGAACTGGGCGAGGCCGCGGTCGCGGAGGCCGAGGCGGCGCTGGCGGAGGCCCGGCTGGATCTGGATTACACCTCCGTGACTGCGCCGCTGGAAGGGGTCGCGGGGCTGGAGGAACGCCCGGAAGGCAGCCTCTTGCAGGCCGGCGACCTGCTGACCACCGTGACCCAGCTCGACCCCATCCGTACCGATTTCGCGATCCCCGAGGGCCATCTGACGGCCTATGGGCCGCAGATCCGTTCCGGTGTTGGCCTGACTGTAGTGCTGACCCTGCCGGATGGTTCGCTGTATCCGCACCAGGGCCAGATCGACGTGACGGAGACCGCGGTGGATGAGGCCACGGGCATGGTCGAGGTGCGCGCGCTGTTCCCCAACCGCGAGGTCCAGTTGCTGCCCGGACAGTTCGTGCGCGTGACCCTGAGCGGCCTGATGGCGGGACATGGGATGCGCGTGCCGCATGCCGCGGTGATCGAGGGCTCCGACGGGGCCGCGGTATACGTGGTCGACGACGATGACATCCCGCATGTGCGGCCGATCCAGATTGGTATGGACCTGGACGAGGACTTTCTGGTTACCGCCGGGCTGAGCGATGGCGACCGGATTGTGGTCGGGGGCGTGGCCGGCGTCGAGGAGGGGGAACGGATCGAACCCCGGGACGCCCCGCGCGAGACGGAAGAGCCCGTGTCGCCGGGTGTGCTGCCGGAGGTGGCACCGGATCTGCTGGACGAGGTGATGGATCCGGAGACCGAGGCCGATGCGGTCGAGGACATCCTGGACGGGGTGGGCAATGGCGCCGAGCCGGGTCTGGATGATCCCGACGGCGACGAGGCGTCCGACTAATGCTGCGCTTTTTCATCGGCCGGCCGGTACTGGCCTCGGTCATCTCGATCCTGTTCGTGCTGGCGGGCCTGTCTTCGGCCCTTCTGCTCCCGGTCGACCAGTATCCGGACATCCTGCCGCCGAAGGTGATCGTGACCGCCAGTTATCCGGGCGCGAGCGCCGAGGCGGTGGCGGAGACGGTGGCCGCCCCGATCGAGGCAACGGTCGATGGCGTGGACAACATGGCGTACATGCGCTCGAAGTCCACCGACGACGGCGACATGGAGCTGATCGTTACCTTCGAGGTCGGGACCGACCCCGACATCGCCGCGATCAACGTCAGCAACGAGGTCGAAGGCGCGATGGGGCGCCTGCCGGAGACGGTGACCGGTGCCGGGATCGCGGTGGAGAAACGCGCCCCGTCGATGCTGCAGATGATCACGTTCACCTCGTCGGACGGCAGCCTCGACAACCGCTTTATCAGTGACTACGTCTGGCGCAACGTCTATGCGGAGCTGCGCCGCGCGCCGGGGGTGGGCGACCAGACCTTCTTTGGCGCACAGATTTATTCGATGCGGATCTGGCTGCAGCCGGACCAGATGGCGGAGTACGACCTGACCGCCAGTGACATCCGCTCCGCGATCCAGGAGCAGAACGAGCAGTACGCGGCCGGCCAGTTCGGCGCCGAGCCGATGGAGAACGCGATCGACTTCACCTATGCGGTGACGACCCCCGAGCGGTTCTCCGAGGAGGAGGAATTCGAGCAGGTGATCCTGCGCAGTGCGCCGGACGGTTCCGCCCTGCGGCTGGGTGACGTGGCGCGGGTGGAGCTGGGCGCGCACTTCTACAACTTCGATGCCAAGCACAACGGCCAGTCCACCGTGCCGGTGGGGGTCTACCTGGAGCCCGGCGCCAACGCGCTGGAGACGGCGCGCGGGGTGCGCGAGATCCTGGAGGAACTGGAGCCGCGTTTCCCGGATTCGCTGGAATACTCGATCCCGTTCGATACCACGATCTTCATCGACCAGTCGGTGCAGCGCGTACTGCTGACCCTGGTGCAGGCGCTGATCCTGGTGGTCGCAGTGGTGTATCTGTTCCTGCAGACGTTCCGGGCTACGGCCGTGCCGATCATCGCGGTGCCGGTCTCGCTGATCGGGACGCTGGCCGGGATGTACGTGCTCGGCTTTTCCGCGAACATGCTGACGCTGTTCGGGCTGGTGCTGGCGATCGGGATCGTGGTGGACAACGCGATCATTGTGCTCGAGAACACCGAGCGGCTGATGCGCGAGCAGGGGATGAAGGCCGTCGATGCGGCCTATCAGACCGTGGACGAGGTGGCCACACCGATCATCGCGATGACGCTGGTCACCATCGCGGTGTTCGTGCCGGTTGCCTTTATCGGCGGATTCAGCGGGCAGATGTACCAGCAGTTCGCGATCACCATCGCCGTATCGGTGGGGATCTCGGGGATCGTCGCGCTGACCTTGAGCCCGGCGATGTGCGCGCGCCTGTTGTCCGACAAGCCCCGCCGTCCGGCCTTCCCGTTTCGCTGGTTCAACAGCACGTTCGACCGCTTCACCGCCGCCTACATGGTAGGGGTGCGCTTCCTGCTGCGGCGCAATTTCGTGGGCATGGGCCTGTTCGCGCTGCTGCTGGTGGCGATCGTGGTGCTGTTCCGGATCGTGCCCGGTGGCCTGGTGCCGCAGGAGGATCAGGGGTATGTGTTCGCCGCCGCCGAACTGCCCGCCGCGGCCTCGCTGCAGCGTACCCGTGATGTCATGGATCGCCTGGGCGAGGAGGCGCTGGAGTACGACGACACCGCGGACGTCGTGGCCTTCTCCGGCATGGACCTGCTGTCCGACGGCATGAAGACCTATGCCGGCGCGGCCTATGTGACGCTCAATGACTGGTCCGAGCGTCGCGGCGACGATCAGAGCAGCGACGCGGTGATCGACCGTCTGGTCGCCGATGGCGAACGCCAGCCGGAGGCGACGATCCGTGCGTTCAATCCGCCGCCGATCACCGGCATCTCCACCACGGGCGGGTTCGAGGCCTATCTGCAAAGCCGGGTGGGGGATGACTCGGAAACCATGCGCGAGCGCGCCGAGGAGATTATTGCGGCGGCCGCGGAGCGCCCGGAGCTGGCGGATGTGCGCACCTCGCTCAATATCGAGGTGCCGCGTTACGACGCCGATGTGGATCGCGAACGGGCCTTTGCCGCCGGGGTGCCGATCGCGGACGTGTTCGACGCGATGCAGAGCACCTTCGGTGCGGTCTACATCAACGACTTCTCGCTGTTCGGCCGGGTGATGCAGGTGCAGATGCAGGCCGAGGCCGATTACCGCCGGAGCCCGGATGATCTCGATCGCATCTTCGTGCGCTCGGATGGTGGCGACCTGGTGCCGCTGTCCAGCCTGGTGTCGGTCGAGCGGGTACAGGGACCGGACGAGGTGGAGCGCTTCAACGTGTTCCCCGCCGCGCGGATCATGGGCGAGCCCGCACCCGGCTACAGCTCGGGGGATGCAATACAGGCACTGGAGGAAGTGGTCGACGAGACCCTGTCGGACGACTACCTGCTGAGCTGGACCGGTGCCGAGTACCTGGAGCAGCAGGCGGCGGGGACCTCGGTGCTCGCTTTCGTTCTGGGGGTGGTCTTCGTGGTGTTGATCCTGGCCGCCCAGTACGAGCGATGGACGCTGCCATTGGCCGTGCTGATGGCCGTTCCGTTCGCAATCTTCGGGGCCCTGGTCGCGGTCTGGCTGACCGGGCAGGAGAACGGGATCTACTTCCAGATCGGTCTGCTGGTGCTGGTCTCGCTGGCGGCCAAGAACGCGATCCTGATCGTCGAATTCGCGCAGAACAAGCGCAACGAGGGCCTGAGCCTGTTCGATGCCTCGGTGGAGGCGGCCCGCCTGCGTTTCCGGCCGATCATGATGACGGCGATGTCGTTCATCCTGGGCGTGGTTCCGCTGGTACTGGCAACCGGCGCGGGTGCGAACAGTCAGCACGCGATCGGCATCGGCATCATTGGCGGCATGCTGAGCGCGACCTTCCTCGCGCTGCTGTTCGTGCCCCTGTTCTATTTTGTCATTTCCAGTGGCATGGAGCGCCTGAGCAAGCGCCCGCGCGACACGGACGACCCGAAGGAGGCCGGAACGCATGCGTAGGACGCTGTTGGGGGTTTCTGCGGCCGCGCTGCTGGCCGGGTGTGCGGTCGGGCCGGACTACGAGCGCCCGGAGGTCACGCTCCCGGACGAGTGGCCGGAGGAGATCGGTGACCAGATGGACACCGACTACGCCGACGCCGAGTTCTGGTGGGAGATGTTCGAGGACCCGCTGCTGGATCGCCTGGTGCGCGAGGCGCTGGAGAACAATATCGAGGCGGAAATCGCCGCGGCGCGGGTGGTGCAGGCGCGGGCGGTGCTGGGCCTGAGTCGTGCCGAGCAGTTTCCTCAGTTGGACGGGTTCGCCGAGTTCGAACGCGAGTATCCAGCGGGGGACGATGACCCGGAAACCGAGATTGCGATCGGGACGCTGCTGAGCTACGAGGTCGATCTATGGGGGCGGCTGTCGCGCGCAGAGGAGGGAGCGCGGGCGCAACTGCTGAACACGGCGTTTACCCGTGATGCCACCCGCCTGGCGGTTGTGAGCGATGTGGTCAGCACCTATTTCGACTACCGCGCCACGCGGGAGCAGATCGAGACCACCGAGGCGACGATCCTTTCCCAGATCGAGGCGCTGGAACTGGAGCGCTCGCGCCGCCAGAGTGGTGCCACTACCGATCTCACCGTGCGCCAGGCCCAGGCCGAGCTGGAGACCAGCCGCGCGGGCCTGCCCGATCTGCGCGCCGATGCCGCACAGCAGCGCCGGGCGCTGGCAGTCCTGGTCGGGGATACCGAGGCGGTGGTCGAGGGCCTGGAGGGGCTCGGCGACGAGGGTCTGGAAGACCTGCCGGATACGATCTCCGGACTCCCGCATTCAGTACCGTCGGACCTGATGATCCGCCGGCCGGATATCCGGGCGGCGGAGGCCAGCCTGATTGCGGCCAATGCCGATATCGGCGTGGCCCGCGCGGAATGGCTGCCGAGCCTGAACCTGGCCGCGCTGTTCGGGCAGGAGGTCAGCCGGGTCAGCCAGTTTTCCTCCAGTGATTCGTTCTTCTGGGAGTTCCTGGCGGAGTCCACGGTGCCGATCCTCGATTTCGGGCGGCGGCGCGCCACGATCGAAGGCGTGGAGGCCGAGCGCGATATCGCCGAACTGGAATACCGCGCGGCGATTCAGGAGGCCCTGGAAGAGGTCGCCAATACCTGGAGCGTGCTGAACGCGGCGCATGAGCGGGTGGAGGTGCGCCAGCGCGAAGTCGGGGCCCGGGTCGAGGTGCTGGACCTGGCGGAGCGCCGCTATCTGGGCGGGTTCGTGGGCTATCTGGAGGTGCTGGATGCGCGGCGGGCCCTGCTGGATGCGCGCCTGACGCTGACCGAGGCCTCGCGTGATCGTCTGGCGGCCACCGCGACGCTGTTCCGCGCCCTGGGCGGTGGCTGGGACAGCGCCGCGATTCCGCATGATGTGCTGGAGGACGATGACCCGGATGCCGCCGAGGCGGAAGCTGAGGAGCAAATCATCGTCCCGGCCGATTCGGAAGACTGACCAACAGGACGCCTATTGCCGATCGCGCAGGGCGTCCTTCATGCGGTAGAGGGCATCCAGGGCCTCGCGCGGGCTCATTTCGTCCGGGTCCAGGGTGTCGAACAGGGCCTTCAGGGCCCGTTCTTCCGAAGACCGCTCCTCGGCAACCGGCTCGGGGGCCGTGGTCGTTGCGTCCGGCGCGGAGGCGAACAGGCCGAGTTGCGGCGAGTCCGTCGCTGCGGCCCGGTCCTCCAGTTCGCGCAGGTGTTCCCGCGCGAGCTTGAGTACATCGGCCGGGACGCCGGCCAGCTGCGCCACCTGCAACCCGTAACTCTGATTCGCCGGACCCTCGCGGACCTGGTGCAGGAACACGATGCTGTGTTCGTGCTCCATGGCGTCCGTGTGCACGTTGGCCACGGCCGGCTCGCGCTCGGCCAGCGCGGTCAGTTCGAAGTAATGCGTGGCGAACAGGGTCAGCGCGCGGTTGTGGCGCGTCAGGCGCTCGGCGCAGGCCAGGGCGAGTGCCAGCCCGTCGAAGGTGCTGGTGCCGCGGCCGATCTCGTCCATCAGCACCAGGCTTTCGGGGCCCGCGTTGTGCAGGATGTTCGCGGCCTCGGTCATCTCCACCATGAAGGTCGAACGCCCGGATGTCAGGTCGTCGGAGGCGCCGATGCGGGTGAAGATGCGGTCCACCGGCCCGATCTGCGCCCGCGCGGCCGGCACGAAGCTTCCCATGCACGCGAGCAGCACGATCAATGCCGTCTGACGCATGTAGGTGGATTTGCCACCCATGTTGGGACCGGTGATCACCAGCAGGCGGCGCGCCTCCGGGTCCAGCTCGGTGTCATTGGCGACGAACGGGGTATCGAGCCCGGCCTCGACCACCGGATGCCGGCCCTGCTCGATATGGATGCCGGGATCCTGGACCAGCTCCGGGCAGTGCCAGTCGAGGCGGGCGGCGCGCTCGGCCAGGCAGGCGAGCACGTCCAGCTCGGCTACGGCGTCGGCGAGGGTGCGCAGGCGCGGGGCGCGGGCCTGCAGGTCGGCGATCAGGTCGTCGAACAGCGCGCGCTCGCGGAGCATGGCCTGCTCGCGGGCGGAGAGGATCTCGTCCTCGAAGCGCTTGAGTTCCTCGGTGGTGTAGCGCTCGGTGTTCTTCAGTGTCTGACGGCGCATGAAGCGGCCGGGGAGCTCGGCCGAGCGGCTGCGCGAGACCTCGATGTAATAGCCGTGCACGCGGTTGTAGGCGACCTTGAGCGTGGGGATGCCGGTGGCCTCGCGCTCGCGGGCCTCGATCTCCCGCAGGAAGGTGTCGCCGTCGCTTTCCAGCGCGCGCAGGCGATCCAGCTCGGGGTCGTAACCCGCGCGGATCATGCCGCCGTCGGTCACCCGCAGCGGTGGCTCCTCCACCAGGGCGGCGCCGAGCCGGGCGGTCAGGTCATCCTCCGGCGCGAGTGCGGCATGCAGGGCGGACAGGCGTTCGGCGACATTGGCCAGCGGTGTCAGGGCCGCGTGCAGGGCCGGCAGGCGTTCCAGACTGGCGAGCAGGGCCGTCAGGTCGCGCGGGCGTGCGCTGCCCAGCACGATGCGCGAGAGGATGCGTTCGCTGTCGGCGGAGCCGGCCAGGGCGTCGCGGATCGGGGTGACGGCCTCCTGTTCCAGCAGGGCGGTGATCGCGGTCTGGCGCTCGCGGATGATCGCGCGCTCGCGCAGCGGCTGGTGCAGCCACTGCATCAGGCGGCGGGCACCCATCGCCGACTGCGTTGTGTCCAACAGGGCGAGCAGAGAACCGCGGCGCTCGCCCGTCAGGGTGCGCGTGAGTTCCAGATTGCGGCGGGTGGCCGGGTCCAGCACCAGCATCTGGCTGCGCTGCTCGTGCGCCAGGCTGGTGATGTGTGCGAGATCGCCGCGATGGCGGTTCTGCACGTAGGCGAGCAGGGCGCCGGCGGCGGCGATGCCGAGGTCCAGCCCCTCGCAGCCAAAGCCGGACAGGTCGCGGGTACCGAAATGGGTGATCAGCAGGCGATGGGCGGAGACCGCGTCGAAATGCCAGTCGGCGTGGCGCTGGGGAGTGAAGGACTCGGTGCCCGGGATCGCGCCGGTCAGATCGGGTACGAGCAGTTCCACCGGGTCGAGCCGCGCCAGTTCGGCGGCCAGCTCGGTTTCGTCGCCGACCTCCAGTACGCGGAACTGGCCGCTGGCGAACTCCAGGCTGGCGATGCCGTAGCCCGTCTTGCGGCCCTTCACGGCGGCGGAAGCGGCCGGGCAGACCGCGACCAGCCGATTCACCTGGCGGGCATCCAGCAGGGCTTCCTCGGTAACCGTGCCCGGAGTCACGATGCGCACGACCTCGCGCTTGACCGGGCCCTTCTGGGCGCCCACCGCACCCGTCTGCTCGCAGATGGCGACGCTCTCGCCCATCTTCAGCAGGCGGGCCAGGTAGCTCTCCAGCGTGTGCACGGGGATCCCGGCCATCGGGATGGGCGCCCCGGCCGATTCGCCGCGCCGGGTCAGGGTGATGTCGAGCAGCCCCGCGGCGCGCTCGGCGTCGTCGTAGAACAGTTCGTAGAAGTCCCCCATGCGGTAGAGCAGCAACGTATCCGGGTACTCGGCCTTGATGGCCAGGTACTGTTGCATCATCGGGGTGTGGGCGGAGAGGGGCTCGGCGGTGCTCATCGGTTCGGCTGCGGTCGATCCGGGCTTGGGGAAACACTGATTAATGTACACGTTCGCGCTCGAGTCGCTTTTGCGTGCGAACAAGGCGCGGTGACTGCCGTGCAGTCATTCTGCACAAGGGAGCCGCAACGCCGTTCGCGCGCAAAAGCGGCCGAGCCCCTTGGGGTTGGCACCCCAGGTTCCCCGATTCGGCGTTGCGCCGCTTGCGGGTAGAACCACTACCCGCTGCACGACGCGCCTTGTCTCGGAAAACCTGGGGTACCAACGCGAGCGTGTACATTAATCAGTATTTCCCTGCCGCGCAGTATACGGATGCGCGGCCTCGTGTGGCAGGTGCACCATCACGAGACGTGATGTGCCACACTCGGGTGGAGTCATGGAGGATGCGCATGCTGGGAGAAGATGATCGCCGGGGCTTCCGGCGCATGCAGGTCGATACCCCCGCACAAGTGACCTGGACGGCGACCGGTGCGGTGGACGATGTGCGGCTGGAGGACCTTTCGGCCAGCGGCTGTGCCTTTCGCTGGCCGCATGCGCCACAGGCGGGCGAGCGTGTGAGTATCGCGGTTCACAGCCCGGACGGGCGAGTGCCCGCCCTGGAGCGTGCCGGCGAGGTCGTGCGCAGCGATCCCCTGGGCGAAGATCGGGTGATCTGGCGCGTGGCCATTGTCTTTGATAGCGAGGGATGATGCGGACATGGAAGCGGAATCGACTGTGATTGTGAGCCCGCACGAGCCCGATCTGGCCGGGCTCTCGGCGCTGGTCTACGACCTCGGCGAGCGGCTGCTCGCCAGCGAGCGCAAGCTTTGCACCATCGAGTCCTGTACCGGGGGCGGGATCGCCCAGGCGATTACCGATGTTCCCGGCAGTTCGGGCTGGTTCGAGTGCGGCTGGGTGGCGTATTCCAACGCGGCCAAGACGCGGATGGTCGGGGTGCCGGCCGAGCTGATCGAGCAGCACGGCGCGGTCAGCGAGGCCGTGGCGCGGGCAATGGTCGAGGGCGGGCTTGCCCACTGCGATGCCGACCTGGCGCTCTCGGTGACCGGGATCGCCGGGCCTGGCGGCGGCAGCGTGGACAAGCCGGTGGGCACGGTCTGCTTTGGCTGGCAGGAGCGCGGGCAGGATGCGCGCGTCGAGACCTGCCATTTCGATGGCGAACGCCACGATGTACGCCTGCAGGCGATGCTGCACGCACTGAGTGCATTGCTGGTGCACGAGGCGGCCTGACCCCATGACCATCCCCGGAGGCACCGGTGCCTCCGGGGATCCCCTTCGAACCGTGAACCCGGGTTGGGTCGCTCCCCGCCCTGTGGGATACTGCGGCCCCGTATCCGCCCCGCAACGGATCGGAAACCATCGCTGCAAGCATCGGGAGGCATACCGTGGACGAGAATCGCAAGAAGGCCCTGACCGCCGCACTGGGGCAGATCGAACGCCAATTCGGCAAGGGCGCGGTGATGCGCATGGGCGATCAGCAGGCGGTGGACGTCCCCGCGATCTCCACGGGCTCCCTGGCGCTGGACATCGCGCTCGGGATTGGCGGCGTGCCGCGCGGGCGCGTGGTCGAGATCTATGGCCCGGAGTCCTCGGGCAAGACGACCCTGACCCTGCAGGTGGTGGCCGAGGCGCAGAAGCTGGGCGGCACCGCCGCGTTCGTGGACGCCGAGCACGCGTTGGACCCGACCTACGCCGAGAAGCTGGGCGTGAACGTGGACGATCTGCTGGTCTCGCAGCCGGATACCGGTGAGCAGGCGCTGGAGATCGCCGACATGCTGGTGCGCTCCGGTGCGGTGGATGTGGTGATCGTCGACTCGGTGGCCGCGCTCACGCCCAAGGCCGAGATCGAGGGCGAGATGGGCGACTCCCATGTCGGCCTGCAGGCGCGTCTGATGTCGCAGGCGCTGCGCAAGCTGACCGCCAACATCAAGCGCTCCAACACCCTGGTCATCTTCATCAACCAGATCCGCATGAAGATCGGCGTGATGTTCGGCAGCCCCGAGACCACCACCGGCGGCAACGCGCTCAAGTTTTACTCCTCCGTGCGCATGGATATCCGCCGCATCGGCGCGATCAAGAAGGGCGACGAGGTGATCGGCAACGAGACCCGCGTGAAGGTCGTCAAGAACAAGATGGCACCCCCGTTCCGCGAGGCCTACTTCGAGATCCTCTACGGCGAGGGCATCTCGCGGGTCGGCGAGATCATCGAGATGGGTGTGAAGGAAGGCCTGATTGACAAGGCCGGCGCCTGGTACAGCTACAACGGCGAGCGGATTGGTCAGGGCAAGGAAAACGCCCGCCAGTACCTGAAGGACAACCCGCAGATCGCCGAGGAAGTCGAAAAGACCCTGCGCGAACGCCTGCTGCCGAAGCGCAACAAGGCTGCGGTGGAGGACGAGCCGGTCGATGCCCCGGTCGAGGAGCAAGGCTGACCCGGCCGACCCGGACGCCGCACTGGAGGCCGGGCTCCGGCTGCTGGTGCGGCGCGAGCATTCCGCGCTGGAGCTCGCGCGCAAGCTGGCCGAGCGCGGGTTCGAGCGCGACGCGGTGGATGCCGCGCTGGAACGCGCGCGGGAACTCGACTACCTGAGCGACACCCGTTACGCGGACTTCATCGCCCGCCACCGCACCGAGCAGGGCTACGGCGAACAGCGCATCCGTGCCGAACTTGCCCACAACGGCATCAGCAACGACACCGTCAACGCCGCCATCGACGCCCTGGAGGTCAACTGGACCGACCAGGCCCGCGGCCAGCTCGAACGCCACTTCCGCTACCCCCCCGATACCCGCGAAGACGAGGCCCGCATGCTCCGCCACCTCGCCGGCCGCGGCTTCTCCGGCGGCGTTGCCCACCAGGCCCTCGCGGCCTGGAAGGACGAGACCCCGTAGGACGCAGGAGGCATGGTCCCCACTGTAGGAGCGCAACCCTCTGCGCGATACGACGTTTGGTGATGCCCCGATCGGCCAGTGGTCTGGCCTCCTACCGGTTGGTGGCTCTGTCGCTGTAGGAGCGCAGCCCTCTGCGCGATGGGGTGCTGGACAGGCCCGATCGGCCAGAGGGCTGGCCTCCTGCATCATGGCCCGAAGGCGGGCCCGGCAATACGCGGGTTGGGGGCTTGCGTGATAGGATTCCGGTTTTGACCCCATATTCAATCGGAACCGCATGAAAAGCGCCGACATTCGCCGGAGTTTCCTCGAATTCTTTGAAGGGCATGGCCATACGATCGTGTCCTCCAGCCCGCTGGTACCGGGCAACGATCCCACGCTGTTGTTCACCAACGCGGGGATGGTGCAGTTCAAGGATGTGTTCCTCGGTCGCGAGAAGCGTTCGTACAACCGCGCGGTATCCAGCCAGCGCTGCGTGCGCGCGGGCGGCAAGCACAACGACCTGGAAAACGTCGGTTACACCGCGCGGCATCACACCTTCTTCGAGATGCTGGGCAACTTCAGCTTTGGCGACTACTTCAAGCGCGATGCGATCCACTACGCCTGGCAGTTCCTGACCGAGACCATTGGTCTGCCGCCGGAAAAGCTGTGGGTCACGGTCTACGAGACCGACGACGACGCCTATAACGTCTGGGCGAACGAGATCCAGGTCCCGGCCGAGCGCATCGTGCGCATCGGTGACAAGCCGGACGGCGGCTCCGACAACTTCTGGCAGATGGGCGACACCGGCCCCTGCGGCCCCTGCACCGAGGTCTTCTATGACCACGGGCCGGAGGTCGAGGGTGGCCCGCCCGGATCCCCGGACGAAGACGGTGATCGCTACATCGAGATTTGGAATCTGGTGTTCATGCAGTACGACCGCGACGCGGACGGCACGCTGAACCCGCTGCCGCGTCCGTCGGTGGATACCGGCATGGGCCTCGAACGCCTGGCCGCGGTGCTGCAGGGCGTGCACTCCAATTACGAGATCGACCTGTTCCAGGACCTGATCGCGGCCGCCGCACGCGTGACCGGGGCGAAGGAGCAGGACTCCGCCTCGCTGCGCGTGATCGCCGACCACATCCGTTCCATCGCCTTCCTGATTACCGACGGCGTGCTGCCGTCGAATGAGGGCCGCGGCTATGTGCTGCGCCGCATCATCCGCCGCGCCGCGCGCCATGGCTTCAAGGTGGGCGCGCAGGACGCCTTCCTCTACCAGATGGTCGGCGATCTGGTGCGCGTAATGGGCGAGGCCTTCCCGGAGCTGGCCGAGGCGCAGGCCCGGGTCGAGCAGGTACTGGAGAAGGAGGAACGCAAGTTCCTGGAGACGCTCGACAAGGGCATGAAGATCCTCGAGGACGACCTGCGCGATCTCGAGGGCAAGGTGATCCCGGGCGAGACCATCTTCCTGCTGTATGACACCTACGGCTTCCCGGTGGACCTGACCGGGGACATCGCGCGCGAGCGTGGCCTGGAGCTGGACATGGCGGGCTTCGAGTCCGCGATGGCCGACCAGCGCGCCCGGGCCCGCGCCGCCAGCCACTTCTCCATGGACGACGGCGGCCTGCCGCAGATCGATCTCGAGACCACATTCTCCGGCTACGAGACCGTCGACGACGAGGGTCGCGTGGTCGCGCTGTACCAGAACGGCGAGCCGGTCGAACGACTCGAGGTCGGCGCCGAAGGTCTGGTGGTGCTGGACCGTACGCCGTTCTACGGCGAGTCCGGCGGCCAGGTGGGCGATGTCGGCACGCTGAGCGGCTCCGGCGTGCGCTTCCAGGTCGCCGATACGCGCAAGCAGGGCGCGGCGCATATCCATGTCGGCCAGGTCCGTGCCGGCACGCTGGAGGTTGGCCAGACGCTGCAGGCCGCGGTCGAAGGCCCGCGCCGCGAGAATATCCGTCGCCACCACTCGGCGACCCACCTGCTGCACAAGGCCCTGCGCGACCAGCTGGGCGACCACGTCCAGCAGAAGGGCTCGCTGGTGGACCCCGATCGCCTGCGTTTCGACTTCACCCACATGGAGCCGCTGACCGACGAACAGCTACGCGCCATCGAGGCCCAGGTGAACGCCGAGATCCTGGCCAATGAGGCCACAGACACCCGCGTGATGGACATCGAATCGGCGATGGAGTCCGGCGCGGTCGCCCTGTTCGGCGAGAAGTACGGCGACCAGGTGCGCGTGCTGAAGATCGGCACCTCCGTGGAGCTGTGCGGCGGCACGCATGTGGATCGTACCGGCGACATCGGACTGTTCCGCATTACCTCCGAGGGTGGGGTGGCTGCCGGGATCCGCCGTATTGAGGCGGTGGCCGGCGAGGTGGCGCTACGCTGGGTGGACGAGCAGCTCGGGTATCTGGATGCGATCGCCGACCGCCTGCGTGCCGGGCGTGGCGAGGCGGCCGACAAGGTCGCCCAGTTGCAGGAGCGCTCGCGCGAACTGGAAAAGCAGATCGAACAGCTCAAGGGCAAGCTGGCCAGCCAGGCCGGCAGCGACCTGGCCTCGCAGGCGCAGGAGGTCGGCGGCGTGCAGGTGCTGGCCGCGAAGATCGACGGCGTGGAGCCCAAGGCCCTGCGCGACATGGTCGACCAGCTCAAGCAGAAACTTGGCAAGGCGGTCGTGGTCCTGGGAACCGCGACCGGCGAGGGCAAGGTCAGCCTGGTGGCCGGCGTTACCAAGGCCGAGACCGGCCAGTTCAAGGCCGGCGACCTGGTCGGTCATGTCGCCGCGCAGGTGGACGGCAAGGGCGGCGGTCGCCCGGACATGGCGATGGCCGGCGGCCAGAGCCCGGACAAGCTGGATGCCGCGCTGGCCTCGGTCGCGGACTGGGTACGCGAACGCGCCTGAAGACCATCCGTCATCGCGTGGCCAGCGCCGCGGCGATGTCTGTCCGCCACCCTCGGGACGCTTGCTGCGCGTGCTCGAGGGTTCTCGCAATGAAGAACTGAATGATGTTTAATGCGCCGCCTTTCCGGGTGGCGGTGAATGGAATCGTGCAATGGCGTTGCTGGTACTGAAATTCGGGGGCACTTCGGTGGGCACCACCGAGCGCATCCAGGCGGTCGCGGAGCGGGCGCTGAAGCTACGCGAGGAGGGCCATCAATTGGTGATCGTCGTCTCCGCGATGAGCGGCGAGACGGATCGTCTGCTGGGGCTTGCGCACGCCCTGAACCCGCGGGCCGATGGTCGCGAGCTGGATGTACTTCTCTCCACCGGCGAGCAGGTGACGATTGCCCTGCTGTCGATGGCGCTGGAGGCGCATGGTTGCCCGGCGCGCTCCTATACCGGCGCCCAGGTCACGATTCGCACGGACAGCGCACATAACAAGGCGCGTATCCGCAGTATCGACGATGCCCGTGTGCGCGCGGATCTGGAGGCCGGCCGAGTGGTCGTTGTGGCCGGATTCCAGGGTGTGGACGAGCACGGCGCAATCACCACACTGGGCCGCGGCGGGTCGGATACAACGGCGGTCGCGCTGGCGGCCGCGCTGAAGGCCGATGAGTGCCGGATCTATACGGATGTCGACGGTGTGTACACCACTGACCCGCGCCTGGTGCCGAATGCGCGACGCCTGCACAGCATCACCTTCGAGGAGATGCTGGAGATGGCGAGCCTCGGCTCCAAGGTGCTGCAGATTCGCGCGGTGGAATTTGCGGGCAAGTACAACGTCCCTCTAAGAGTCCTGTCCTCGTTTGAGGAAGGACAAGGGACACTGATTACCACGGAGGAGGATGCGCAGGTGGAACAGGCGCTGGTTGCGGGTATCGCGTTCAATCAGAACGAGGCCCAGCTGACGGTTCAGGGCGTCCCCGATCAGCCGGGGGTCGCGCATCGTATCCTCGGGCCGATCGCGGACGCCAACATCGAGGTGGACATGATCGTGCAGAACGTGGGCGCGGATCAGACCACCGACTTCACCTTTACGGTGCATCGCAACGACTATGACAAGGCGCTGACGATTCTGCAGGATGCCTGCAAGGCCTTGAATGCACGTGAGGTCTCCGGGGATACCCACATCGTGAAGATCTCGGTGGTCGGCGTCGGGATGCGTTCGCACGCCGGGATTGCCAGCAAGATGTTCGAGGCCCTGTCGCGCGAGACGATCAACATTCGGATGATTTCGACCTCCGAGATCAAGATCTCGGTGGTCGTGGATGAGAAGTACCTCGAACTTGCAGTACGCGCTCTCCATGATGCCTTTGAACTTGAGCATGAACCTGTCGGTCAACAGGAGGACGGTTAAGGATGACAGACCGTAAAACGGTTACCGGACGACCGACTGCGTCCGACACAGGCACTGCGGAGAAGAGCATGCTCATTTTGACTCGACGTGTGGGCGAGACCCTCATGATCGGCGAGGACGTTTCCGTCACCGTCCTGGGGGTCAAGGGCAATCAGGTTCGTATCGGGATCAACGCGCCTCAGGACGTTGCTGTCCACCGCGAGGAGATTTTCCAGCGCATCCAGCGCGAATCCAACGTAGCGGGCGACGATCAGGGCTCGTCCGGCGGTGGGTCTGCCCCAGGGGGGAGCGTGGCCGCTTCCTCGCGCGACGACTGACAGAGGTTGCCAGGCCCGGCGGTCCCAGTGGCCGCCGGGCCTTTTCTTTATGGGCCCAAGCCCGTATCCTGTGCCGCGTTTCCGGAGAGTTGGCCGAGTGGTCGAAGGCGCTCCCCTGCTAAGGGAGTATGGGTCAAAAGCCCATCGAGGGTTCGAATCCCTCACTCTCCGCCAAATCCTGCAAAGGGGTCCGAGTGGCCCCTTTCGCACGTCTGGCCCCCGAGGTATCGGGATTCGAACCCGAGATATAGAAAACGATGGTTCGACGGGTGACGCGCAGCGGCACCCGAACGTCACCGCAGGTGACGGCCCGAAGGGCGAGGCGCAAAGCGCCGCGTAATCCTCACTCTCCGCCAAATCCTGCAAAGGGGTCCGAGTGGCCCCTTTCGCACGTCTGGCCCCCGAGGTATCGGGATTCGAACCCGAGATATAGAAAACGATGGTTCGACGGGTGACGCGCAGCGGCACCCGAACGTCACCGCAGGTGACGGCCCGAAGGGCGAGGCGCAAAGCGCCGCGTAATCCTCACTCTCCGCCAAATCCTGCAAAGGGGTCCGAGTGGCCCCTTTCGCACGTCTGGCCCCCGAGGCTTCGGGGTCCGTCGAAAACGATGGTTCGACGGCCGAAGTCAGAACGCGCCTGCGAGCGATCATCCGGTCCCTCCGTCCGATTCAATGAAGCCGCCGTAAGGGCGGAGTCTCCCGCGTAATGCCTGTCCCCGTTGACCTCCTGGCCTGAAAGCAGGCTGGAAAATGTCACTTTGTGAAACCGGTCCGCAGAAAGACTGGAAAAACTCCTACTTTGGTCTATGTTCCGTTCCGGTCGGCCCTTGTCCGGTTCTGCGGGTGAAGGGCCGCAAATGCGAGCGGGTACAGGGAAGCTTGGGTCGGACAGACCCCAGTACCCCCGGGAACGAACGTTGCGCCGCGACACTGGGGGCGGGCGACGGTGTTCCCGCGATCGTCACGGAACCATGACCTCGGTCCGGATCCGGATAACAAAATCAACAAGACGGTTGCCAGTCCCGCGTTTTCGCTTCCCCCGAAGGAACGGAGGACGACGCGTATGCATCGTAGGAATTTTCTCAAGGCCGGCATGGCGCTTTCGGCCGGAATGGTGGTGCCTGGAGCGGCAGGGTTGCTGGCTTGGTCGCCGCGTGCCCATGCGGCCGAACTGAGTGTGGACCTGACGGCCCGACGCGGTGACGTGACCATGATTGATGGCACGACGGCGCTGATGTTCGGGTTTGTCCAGGGCAGCGGGATCAGCACGCCGGGGCCGACCTTGCTGTGCCAGGAAGGCGACACGATCACGGTTCAACTGAAGAACGAGCTGTCGACGCCCGTGGTGTTCCATGTGGGTGCAACGAACGTTCGCTACCCGGTCAACGCCAACGACGAGATCGAGTTCAGCTTCTCGGCACCGCCGGCCGGCACCTACCTCTATTACGACGACCAGAACAACGGCGTGAATCGCATCATGGGCCTGCACGGGGCGTTGGTGGTGATGCCTGCCGGCGTCAGCGATCGTCCGTTTTCGGGCGGCCCGCAGTTCGTGCGGCAGTACAAGTGGCTGTTCAGTAACGTCGACCCGGCCTGGGGCCAGGCGGTGCGCAACCTGGGCGATTACCACGTGGGCTCGATCAACCCGGAGTCGTTCAACCCGCGCTATTTCATGATCAACGGCAACGCGTACGAGAACACCCACGAGTACAACACCGAACTCATGGGGCAGTACGGCGAGCCCGCCTATGTACGCATGCTCAATGCCGGCGGCATCGTGCATGCGCCGCACTTTCACGGCAATCACGTCGAGATGGTCGTGATTAACTACGAACGCTTCAACGCGCCTTACAAGAACAAGGACGCGGTATCGATGTTCCCGCTTGATGTGCGCGAGGTCGTGTATCCGTTCAAGACACCGCCGGACGCCTATCCCCCGGTCTCCAGTCAGCAAATCCAGCATTTCCCGATGCACTGCCATGTCGAGATGTCGCAGACCGCCGGTGGCGGCCTTTATCCGCACGGGGCTCACGCGCCCATCATCATGGGGCAGACGCCACCGAACGAGCCGGATTTGACCCGCGACGCGAACGATCTGCCCTGAGGGGCGCGTGCGTTGACCAAGAACGGAACAGGGAGTTTGAGAGATGAGCAGAAACCGAGATGGCGGCGGTATGGGTGGTGGCATGGGCGGCTGCGATGCCGGTATTACCGGGAATTGTGGTCTGCATATCGATGCACCAAATACGCCGAATCGAGTAACCCCGGATGTGGAGTTCTTTTTGCAGACGTTCATGCAGGGCAGCCAGGTCATCAATGGTGTCGAGGTCCCGATCTGGGGCTTCAACATGGATGGCATGGGGGGTGGCGGCATGGGCGGTGGAGGAGGTGGCGGCGGTGGCGGCGGCATGGGTGGTGCCATGCCCTCGCCGCCGATCCGGGTGCGTCAGGGCCAGATCGTGCATACGCACCTGAACGCGATGGCGATGATGGCGCCCCATACCATTCATCACCACGGTATCGAGCCGGACACCTTCAACGATGGTGTAGGTCACTACTCGTTCGATGTGCTGGGCGAGTACACCTACCAGTGGCGCGCCTCGCAGGCCGGGACGTACTTCTATCACTGCCACACCAATACGGTGCTGCATGCGGAGATGGGCATGTACGGGGCATTGATCGTCGATCCGCCCAGTGGCCCGGGTACCGTCTATGAGGGTGGGCCCAGCTACACCGTCGAGGCGATCTGGGCCGTGGATGATATCGACATGAACTGGCACTGCCTGCCGTGGGATGCGGCGCTGTGCGGGGGTGACGCCGGGCTGAACGACTTCAATCCGGAGATCTTCTGCATCAATGGTGTTGGCGAGGATCTGTCCGAGACGGATCCCTCGGTGGTGGTCAATGCCTCGCGCGTGGATCGCGTGCTGCTGCGCTACATCATGGCAGGTTACGTGCCACAGCGGGTTCGCTTCCCCGCCGAGTTGGGACCGATCCAGATCGTGGCCGAGGATGGTCGTCCTCTGCCGGAGATCGAAACCATTCCGGCGGGTGGCGAGATCCTGATGACCGCGGCCGAGCGCTATGACCTGATCTTCGAGCCGAAGGAAGCGGGATCTTTCCCGGTGGATATCGATTTCTTCGATTTCCGCGCCGCGGATGGCACGTTGCGGCCGATCGGGCATATCCGCAGCCGGTTCAATATCAGTTAGGGCTGACTGGTTGTCCGCGGGGCCGGGGTGTCACCGGGTCCTGCGGATGCCAGCTGTCAGGAGGAAGGACATGAACAAGTCCAAGGCTTTTGTCGGGGTCGTCGTCATGCTGCTGGGTGTTTCCTGGGGGCTAGTGCAGGCGAACGACGAGGCCGACGCGGCGTTAATGCAGGCGGTCGTCGCGGGCGACCAGGAGAAGGTCTCGCACTGGCTTGGCCAGGGGGCTGACCCCAATGTTGCCCAGCGACCCTGGGAACTCACGCCGTTGCTGGTGGCAGTTGCCGGGGATGTCGAGATCGTGGATCGCCTGATCGAGGCGGGTGCCGATGTGAATGCCCGTGAACGTGAAGGGGTGACGGTGCTGATGAAGGCCGTGCACGGCGGACAGCCGGATGTGGTGGAGCGCCTGTTGCGGGAGGACGACCTGGAGGTCGATGCGGCGGGTCCGCGCGGCACCACTGCCCTGGCTTACGCGACGCTCTACGGGTATCCCACCATGGTGGAGGCCCTGTTGGGCGCGGGTGCCGACCCGCAGCACGTGCGATACAACGGTACCACGCCGGTGTCCCTGGCCGAGCACATGCATGAACTGGCGCTGGCGATGCCGGAAGAAGATGCGGGTGGTCACCACGGCGAGCATGACCATGGGGCGGACGAGGGGCCGCATGATCACTACCGTTCGCGCAACGAGGCGGTGGCCTCGTATGACCGGATCGTGGCGTTACTGGATGCCGCTCCGGCCAGCGAAGACTCGGGCGAGCAGTGCCATCACAACCGCGCAGGTGACCCGGAAGCCTCCGACGCCAGTCAGCGCCCGCCTCACCACCGTCATCACTAATGGTTTTGCTGCATACCCGCACGCACTGGGGTCCTTGGGTGCCCGTGCGTGCTAATCTTGCCTTTAAAGGCCGAGTTATAGTGGCCGGATCGGCCGAAGTGGATTTGCTATGTCTCTGACCCCCTCCGTTTTCTTCAGCTTGCTGTCGGACGACACCCGCTTGCGTTCGATGCTGCTGATTCAAATGGAGTGCGAGCTCTGTGTATGCGAGCTGATGACCGCGCTGGAGATCTCGCAGCCGAAGGTCTCGCGTCATCTGGCCGCGCTGCGTCAGCAGGACGTGGTGACGACCCGACGCGAAAGCAACTGGATCTACTATCGGTTGCACCCGCAATTGCCGGAGTGGGCCCGCGAGGTACTGGCATCGACCGCCGGGGCTTCGCGCGTGGACGGCACGCTGCGCGAGGATCATGCGCGCCTGCAGGCGATGTGGCGTGATGCCGACCTGGATCTTCCGGTTTCCCGGCGCTCGCCGGAGACCTGATCAGCGCTCCTCGGTGGGGGGCATGGCAATACCGGCTTCCCGCAGCCAGTGGCACAGGCGGATCAGCGGCAGACCCACCAGGGCGGTAGGGTCCGAACCCTCCATGCGCTCGAACAGACTGACCCCCAGTCCCTCCGACTTGAAGCTGCCGGCGCAGTCCACGGGATTGTCCAGCGCGACATAGGCTCGAATCTCCGCGTCCGACAGCCGGCGAAAGGTGACGGTGTATTCAACGTCCTCCACCCGTGCCTCGCCGCTGGAGGCATCCAGCAGGCACAGCCCGGTGTGAAAGGTGACCGTGCCGCCGGACAGCGAGGCCAGCTGTTCGCGTGCGCGCTCGGCATTGCCCGGTTTGCCGAGGATACGGCCCCCATGGCTGGCGCTTTGGTCGGAACCAATGATCAATGCGTCCGGGTGGGTGCCGCCGGTGACCGCTCGTGCCTTGGCCTCGGCGAGGCGCCGCACGAGGGCCGCTGCGTCTTCGTCCGGAAGCCGCGTCTCGTCGACCTGCGGCGCGGCCGTCGTGAACGGCAGATGCAGCCGCTGCAATAGCTGGGCGCGATAGGGCGAGGTCGAGGCAAGGACGATCTCGCGCACGGGCTTACCCATCGGGAGAATCGATCTCGATCAGGGCATCGTCCGGATTGGCGGCCGCACCTTTGGCCACGTTCACCGCGCGTACCGTGCCGGCGATGGGTGCGGCGATCTCGGACTCCATCTTCATCGCCTCGAGCACCAGCACCGGCTGGCCGGCCTCCACGGTGTCGCCCTCGGCCACTAGTACGTCGATGACGGTTCCGGGCATGGACGTGGTCACATCGCCCGGGCGGGTGGCGCGGCGGGATTTCTTGCCTGTGCGCGGTGATTCGGCACCACCGCCACCGGCCGTGTCGATCGTGTCCAGCGTCTCGATCAGGACATCTTCCGGCATACCGTCGATGGTGACGTACATCGGCCGCGTATCCTCGCGGTGATGGCCGCTGCCATTCACGCGGATGTGGTACGACTCCCCGTGGAAGGTGACGTTGAACTCCACCGGTGCCGGGCAGCCGGCCTGTGTGTTCTCGGGCAGGTTCAATGGTTCCGGTTCGAGCGTGCCGTTGCGTCGTTGCTCGAGGAAGGACCGGCCGACCTCGGGAAACAGCGCGAAGGTCAGGACGTCTTCGGGCCCCTGGGCCAAATCGCCGATCTCCCGGGTCAGATGGTCCATCTCCGGCTTCAGCAGGTCCGCCGGGCGCACGTCGATGACCTCGGCGTTGCCGATCGCCTTGCGCTGAATGACACGGTTGATGGGCCCCGGTGCACGGCCGTAGTGCCCGGTCAGGTACTGCTTCACCTCGTTGGTGATGGTCTTGTAGCGCTCCCCGGCGAGTACGTTCATCACCGCCTGGGTCCCGACGATCTGCGACGTCGGCGTGACCAGGGGCGGGTAGCCGAGATCCTCGCGCACGCGCGGGATTTCCTCCAGCACGGCATCAAAGCGGTCCAGCGCGTTCTGGTCGCGCAGCTGATTGGCCAGGTTGGAGATCATGCCGCCCGGGACCTGGTTCACCTGCACGCGGGTGTCGACGCCGGTGTATTCGCTCTCGAAACGCTGGTACTTCTTGCGCACCTCGTGGAAATACAGGCCGATTTTCTGCAGGGCCACGAGATCCAGCCCCGTGTCGTGTTCTGTGCTGGACAGGGCCGCGACCAGGCTTTCCGTTGGGGGATGGCTGGTGCCCCCGGCGAAGGCGGAGATCGCCGTCTCGATGTGGCGGCAGCCAGCCTCGATCGCCTGCCAGTGGCACAGCTCGGATAGACCCGAGGTGGCATGCGCATGCAGGTGGATCGGGACATCCAGCGCGTCGACCAGCTCGGTCACCAGTTCGCGGGTGGCGGTGGGGGTCAGCAACCCGGCCATGTCCTTGATGGCAATGCTCTGCGCCCCCATTGCCACCAGCTCGCGGGCGAGGGCGACGAACTGGGCGGCGGAGTGTACCGGTCCGGTGGTGTAGCACAGCGTGCCCTGGGCATGGCCGCCGGCTTTGCGTGTGGCCTCGATCGCGGTGCGCAGGTTCCGTGCATCGTTCATCGCGTCGAAGATGCGGATGATGTCGATGCCGCCGGCCACCGAGCGCTCGACGAAGGCGCGAACGACGTCGTCGGCATAGTGGCGGTAGCCGAGCAGGTTCTGCCCGCGCAGCAGCATCTGCAGCGGGGTATTGGGCAGTGCGCCCTTGAGCTGGTGCAGGCGCTCCCACGGGTCTTCCTTCAGAAAGCGCACGCAGGCGTCGAACGTGGCCCCGCCCCAGGCCTCGAGGGAGTGGAAGCCGATCGCGTCCATCTGCTCGCAGATCGGCAGCATGTCCTCGGTGCGCATGCGCGTGGCGATCAGGCTTTGGTGGCCGTCGCGCAGGGTGACATCCGTAATGTGAACTCGATCCATGGCTAGTCCGGTGGGGCAGTGACTTTCTAGAGCCCGTGGTGGGCGGCGATAGCGGCGGCGATTGCGACGGCCAGCTGGCGGTCGGAGCGCTTGGCCGGAAGATTGGTCAGTTCAGGGTGCTCGGCAATGAAGCCGGTATTGAAATCCGCGCGGCGAAAGTCCGGGTGATTCACGATCGCCAGGTGATACGGGATGGTGGTTTTGACCCCGAATACGCCCATGTCGCGCAGGGCGCGGTTGCTGCGCGTCAGCAGGTCGTCCCATTCCAGCGCCCAGCAGATCAGCTTGGCGCACATCGAATCGTAGTGCGGCGGGATCTCGTAGCCGGTGTAGATCGCGCCGTCGGTGCGCACGCCCGGCCCGCCCGGGGCAAAGTAGCGCGTAATGCGACCAAAGCTCGGCAGAAAGTCATTGGTCGGGTCTTCCGCGTTGATCCGGAACTCCATGGCGAAGCCACGGCGGGAGATCTGCGACTGGTCGTAACGCAGGGGTTCGCCACTGGCGATGCGCAGCTGCTCCTGGACGATGTCCACTCCCGTGATCATCTCGGTAGCTGGATGTTCTACTTGAAGACGCGTGTTCATCTCCATGAAATAAAACGTATCGTCGCCGTCCATCAGGAACTCGACAGTCCCGGCATTCTGGTACCCGACCGTCTGTGCGGCCGTGACGGCCAGCGCGCCCAGGCGCTCGCGTTGTGCCTCGTTCAATTGCGGTGAAGGGGCGATTTCGATCAGTTTCTGATGGCGCCGCTGCACGGAGCAGTCACGCTCGTACAGGTGAACGGCATTGCCATGGGTGTCGGCGAGGATCTGGACCTCGATGTGGCGTGGGTTGACCACGGCCTTTTCCAGGAAGATTTCGGTACTGCCGAATGCACGCGTGGCCTCCGAGCGCACGCGGTCGAAGTTGCGCCGCAGGGCGTCCGGGTCTTCGCACAGCCGGATGCCGCGCCCGCCGCCGCCACTGGTGGCCTTGAGCATTACCGGATACCCGATGGCCTCGGCGGCCTCCAGTGCGGCCTCCAGGGTCTCCAGGTTGCCCTCCGATCCGGGGGTGACCGGCACCCCGGCCTCGATCATCGCCTGTCGCGCGGCCACCTTGTCGCCCATGCGGCGGATGACGCTGGCGTCCGGGCCGACCCAGATGAGCCCGCGCGCCGCGCAGGCCGCCGCGAAATCCGCGTTCTCCGAGAGAAAACCGTATCCGGGGTGCACGGCATCACAGCCGGCGGCCCGAGCGACGCTGATCAGCCGGTGGATGCTGAGATACCCACCCATGCTGTCGGGCCCGATCGCATAGGCCTCGTCCGCCTTTTTTACGTGCAGGGCGTGGCGGTCGGCATCGGTATGCACCGCGACCGAGGTAATTCCCATCTCCGCGCAGGCCCGGATCAGGCGCACGGCAATCTCGCCCCGGTTGGCTATGAGCAGCTTGCGGATCAAACGGAAGGTCCCGGGAAGGTCAGTGACAACCCGAGTATCGGCATGCAGTCGAAGGGCTGCAAGTTTCTGTTTCGCTTTGACAGAACAGCCCTCGCGCGCGTATATTCCGCGCCCTTGTATTTGAGTGTTCTATGAGTCGTATTCCCGTATCTCTCGACCCGTGGCAGCCACGAGCCCGGCACCAGGAATTCGAAGGCGATTTGTCTGCGGAGGACCTGCCGCGCCTGCGGGACGAGTCGCTGGCCGAGCACCCGCTGCGAGTCCATGTCCGTTTCGGGCTGGAGCGCGGGGCGCTGGACGAGGTGCGGCTGACCGGTGTGATCACCGGCGAGCTGTGGCAGACCTGCCAGCGCTGCCTGCAGCCGATGGCCTGGGAATTCCGGCTGGAGACCGATGCGGTGATCCTGCCGGCGGGCGGCTCCGTAGAAGGCCTGGGCGCGGACGAGGACATCCTCGAACTCGCGGACGACGGACGGCTGCACCCGGCCGTGTGGGCCGAGGACGAGGTGCTGCTGGCCTGGCCGCTGGTGCCGCGCCACGCGGACTGCGAGCCGGCGGTGGAGCCCGAGTTTGTTCCCGGGCAGCGCGAGGACAACCCGTTTGCGGTGCTCGAGCAGCTAAAGGGCAGTTCGAGCCACGGCAACGATCGGTAGGCCGGGCGGAGCAGGGCGCCGCCCGGCTCGAAACGCTATACTTGCGCCCGTTTTTGATTCGGGCTAACCCCGCACAGGCGGGATTTGATTAATCTGGAGATTCATCATGGCTGTGCAACAACGCCGCAAGACCCGTTCCAAGCGCGATATGCGCCGCTCCCACGACGGGCTGAAGGGCGCGACCCTGTCCACCGATCCGACCACCGGAGAGGTCCATCGCCGGCACCACGTGACCCCGGACGGGTTTTACCGTGGTCGTCAGGTGATCCAGCAGGACGTCGAAGTCGAAGACGACGAAGACTAAGCTCGGCGTGATGACCTTGCTGGGGCCACGGCTGCGGCTGCACCGTGGCCTTTCCGCGTTTAATCGGGCCCGCGCATGAGCCGTGAATTCACCATCGCCCTGGATGTGATGGGCGGCGACCACGGGGCCCCCGTGGTGCTCCCGGCTGCCCGCCGTTCGCTGAAGGTGGCAGACGACTTCCGCTTGCTGCTGGTGGGGGACGAGGCGACGATCGAATCCGGTCTTGCCGAATGGACGGCGACCGAGCGCGATCGCGTTGAAATCGTGCATGCCAGCCAGGTGGTCGGCATGGAGGAGTCGCCGGCCGTCGCCCTGCGTACCAAGCGTGACTCCTCGATGCGGGTGGCCATCGACCAGGTCAAGAAAGGCACGGCCCAGGCCTGCGTGTCGGCCGGTAACACCGGCGGGCTGATGGCCACCGCGCGTTATGTGCTGAAGACCCTGCCGGGGATTGACCGTCCGGCGATCGCGACTGCGCTGCCGTCTTTGTACGGTCATACCCACATGCTGGATCTCGGCGCCAACGTGGACGTCGAGGCGGCACACCTGTACCAGTTCGCGGTCATGGGCTCGGTGCTGGCGAATGCGGTGGACGGGCTCGAGGCCCCCAAGGTGGGGCTGCTCAATATCGGGTCGGAGGCCATCAAGGGTAACGACCGGGTACGCGAGGCGGGCCGCATGCTGGAGGAATCCAGCCTGAACTATGTCGGCTTCGTCGAGGGCAACGACGTCTACTGCAGCGATGTCGACGTGGTGGTCTGCGACGGCTTTGTCGGCAACGTGGCGCTGAAGGTCAGCGAGGGCGTGGCCAAGATGATCTCCACGAACATGAAGGCCGAGTTCCGCGCCTCGCTGTACTCGCGGCTGGCCGGTCTGTTCGCGCTGCCCGTGCTGCGCCGGTTGCGCCACCGCTTTGACCACCGGCGTTACAACGGGGCCTCGCTGCTGGGGTTGCAGGGCGTGGTGATCAAGAGCCACGGCAGTGCCGATGCCCTGGCATTCGAATACGCGATCCGCATTGCCCGGGTCGAGGCCGAGGCCAACATCTCCAGCCGCATCGACAAGCAGCTGGGACAGTTACTGGGGCAGGAGCACGCGCAATGAAGCATGCACGCATCAGCGGGACCGGGAGCTACCTGCCCGAGCGCATCCTGACCAACGCCGATCTCGAGGCCATGGTGGATACATCGGATGCCTGGATCCAGGAGCGCACCGGGATTCGCGAGCGCCACATCGTGGCCGAGAATCAGGTGACCTCCGACCTGGCGCTGAAGGCCGCCGAACGCGCGCTGGACGCCGCGGGCATCCGCCCCGCCGACCTGGACCTGATCATCGTCGCCACCACGACCCCGGACCAGATCTTTCCCAGTACCGCGTGCATCCTGCAGGCCAAGCTGGGGATTGGCGGCTGCCCGGCCTTCGACGTGCAGGCGGTGTGTTCCGGTTTTGTCTATGCACTCGCCACGGCCGATCGCTTCATGCAGAGCGACGAGATCCGGCATGTGCTGGTCGTCGGGGCCGAGACGCTCTCGCGCATCACCGACTACACCGACCGCGGCAACTGCATCCTGTGGGGCGATGGTGCCGGCGCGGTGGTGCTGTCGCGCTCGCCGGACCCGGGCATCATCTCGACCCACCTGCACGCGGATGGCCACCACAAGGGCCTGCTGGAGGTCCCGGGCGGGGTCTCGCAGCCCGGCGACAACCCGGATCTCGAGTTCATCCGCATGGAGGGCCGCGCGGTCTTCCGCGTTGCCGTCAATACGCTGGATCAGATCGTCGACGAGACGCTGGAGTACAACGGGATCGACAAGTCCGAGCTGGACTGGCTGGTCCCGCACCAGGCCAACATCCGCATTATCCAGGCCACCGCCAAGAAGCTGAACATGTCCATGGACAACGTTGTGGTCACGGTCGACCGGCACGGCAACACCTCCGCCGCGTCCATCCCGCTGGCGCTGGATACTGCCGTGCGCGACGGGCGTATCAAGAAGGGCGACCTGATCCTGACCGAGGCCTTTGGCGGCGGCTTTACCTGGGGCTCCGCGCTGATCCGCATGTAGCGCGCGCCACTTCGCGATTCCATTCCTGTGGGAGCCTGCTTGCAGGCGAAGCCCCTGCCAAAGCCTGATACGAAGCGGTTCGCCGAAAGACGGGAGTCGACGACATGGGTCGCGAGATCGAACGCAAGTTTCTGCTGGCCAGTGATGCCTGGCGCAGCCACGTGGCGCGCTCGCAGCGCATGCGCCAGGGCTATCTGTGCGGCAACGACCGCGCCTCGATCCGCGTACGCGTGGACGAGGAGGGCGCGAACCTGAACATCAAGAGCGCGACCCTCGGTGTCGAACGCGACGAGTACCAGTACGCGATCCCGGTCGAAGAGGCGCACCGCCTGCTCGACACCCTCGCCGGCCCGCAGGTCGAGAAGACACGCTACTGGGTGGACGTCGACGGCTGGGAATACGAGATCGACGTGTTCGAGGGCGCCAATACCGGCCTGATCGTGGCCGAGCTGGAGCTGCCCGCAAGCGATGCCGAGTTCCCGCGGCCCGAGTGGCTGGGCGAGGAGGTCTCGCACGACCCGCGCTACTACAACACCGAGCTGGCCCGGAATCCCTACCGCGACTGGCCCGATGCAAGCTGAGTCGTTTCCGGTGTTCGATCCGCACTGCCGGCGCTGTCCGCGCCTGGCGGGCTTCCTGGACGACGTGCGGGCGAAGCACCCGGACTACCACGCCGCGCCCGTGGCATCGTTTGGGCCACTGGATGCGCGGCTGCTGATCGTCGGGCTGGCCCCCGGGATGCACGGGGCCAACGCCACGGGGCGCCCCTTCACCGGGGACTACGCCGGGGTGCTGCTCTACGAGACCCTGCACCAGTACGGCTTCGCCACCGCACCCGAGAGCGTGAGTGCGGACGACGGGCTGCAACTGCTGGACTGCCGCATCACCAATGCGGTCAAGTGCCTGCCGCCGCAGAACAAGCCGACCACCGAGGAGATCCGCACCTGTAACGGCTTCCTGGCATCCGAGATGGATGCGATGCAGCCCCGGGTGATCCTGGCGCTCGGCAAGATCGCCCATGACGCGGTGCTGCGGGCCCGGGGTCTGCCCCTGTCCAGCCTGCGTTTTGCCCACGGCGCCGAGCATGCGCTGGACGGCATGCGGCTGATCGATTCCTACCACTGCTCGCGCTACAACACCCAGACCCGCCGCCTCACCCCGGCCATGTTCGGCGAACTCTTCGCCCGCATTCGCGCCCATCTCGAGTAGAACTGGCTGGGGCCGGGGGACCCTTCATTGAAGGGGGAGCGCAACGGGTCATCCCCGAGCCAGGAACGCGAATGGGTGGCGCATTTGGTGGATAGCGCGCCCTTGGCCATAAGGGTACTGGCCGATTTCGCTGGTTGATCCGGTATCCTGACGCTGTGATGAGCACGCCCGAGACCGGATTCGATTCCAAGGCCTTCCTGAAGACGCTGACGCAGTCGCCCGGTGTCTATCAGATGCTGGATGCCAGCGGCGGCGTGCTGTACGTCGGCAAGGCGCGCAATCTCAGGAGTCGTGTGGCCAGCTACTTTCGCGGTTCGGACGATCGCGGGCCGCGGATCCGGTCGATGGTGCGTCAGATCGCGGACATTCGTGTCGCGGTCACGCATACCGAAGCCGAGGCCCTGCTGCTCGAGGCCAACCTGATCAAGCGCCACCGGCCGCGTTACAACGTATTGCTGCGGGACGACAAGAGCTACCCCTACATCTTCGTGTCGAATCAGGATTATCCGCGGCTCGGGTTTCACCGGGGCGCGAAGAAGAAGGGGGTGCGGTACTTCGGGCCCTATCCCTCGGCCGGGGCGGTGCGCGAGAGCCTGGCGCTGCTGCAGAAGCTGTTTCAGGTGCGTCAGTGCGAGGACAGCGTGTTCGCGCACCGCTCCCGGCCCTGTCTGCAGTATCAGATCGGGCGTTGTACGGCGCCCTGCGTGGGCTACATCACGCCCGAAGAGTATGCCCGCGACGTCGAGTCTTCCGTGCAGTTCCTGCAGGGCAAGAGTGAGGTGGTGATCGCCGACCTGATGCAGCGCATGGAGGCGGCCTCCGAACGTCTCGACTTCGAGCATGCGGCGCGGCTGCGGGACCAGATTGCGCGGCTGCGCCAGATCTCCGAGCAGCAGTTTGTCTCCGGCGGCGAGGGCGATGCCGACGTGATTGCGCTGGCACAGGAGGCGGGCGTGGTGGCCGTGGAGATCTTCTTTGTGCGCGGGGGGCAGAACCTGGGCAACCGCGAACTGTTCCCGAACGTGCCGGAGGCCACTGACACCGGCGAGATCATGGCGGCAGTGCTGGCGCAGTACTACGCCGAACGCGACCCGCCGGCGCGCGTGTTGCTGTCGCACGAGCCGGAAGGTGCGTCGGCGCTGGAGGCCTTCCTGTCGGAGCGGCGCGGGGGCCGCAAGGTCCAGCTTGCCTGGTCGCTGCGCGGCGACCGCGCGCGCTGGCTGGACATGGCGCGGCGCAATGCCGAACTGGCCCTGAAGACACGCATCGCCAGTCAGGCCGGGCAGACCGCGCGCCTGGACGCGCTCACCGCCGAACTGAACCTGGAGAGTCCGCCCAAGCGCATGGAATGCTTTGATATCTCGCACACCGGGGGCGAACGCACGGTGGCCTCCTGCGTGGTGTTCGGGCCTGACGGGCCGATCAAATCCGACTATCGGCGGTTCAATATCGACGGCATCGAGCCCGGCGACGATTACGCCGCAATGCATCAGGCGCTGAGCCGGCGCTTCGCCCGCCTGAAGAAGGGGGAAGGTCAGGAGCCGGACATCCTGTTCATCGATGGTGGCAAGGGGCAGGTCACGCAGGCGCTCAATGTGCTGGCGGACCTCGGGCTCGATCACATCCGCGTGATCGGCGTCGCCAAGGGCGAGGAACGCCGGCCGGGTATGGAAACTCTGATATTGAGCGGGGTCGAGGCCCCCTCTATACTCCCGGCGCACTCGGGTGCCCTGCACCTGATCCAGCAGATCCGCGACGAGGCCCATCGATTCGCGATTACCGGGCACCGTGCGCGCCGGGCCAAGGCCCGGAAGGAATCGACCCTGGAGGCGATCCCGGGGCTGGGGCCGAAGCGCCGCAGTGCGTTGCTGCGCCACTTCGGGGGGCTGCGCGGGGTGGCCCGGGCCGGCGTCGACGAGCTGACCAAGGTGCCGGGTATCCACCGGCGGCTCGCGCAGGCGATTTACGACCAGTTTCACTAGGGAAACACTGATTAATGTACACACTCGTGTTGGCACCCCAGGTTTTCCGAGACAAGGCGCGGTGCGCAGCCGGTAGTGGTTCTACCGGCAAGTGCCGCAACGCCGGATCGGGGAACCTGGGGTGCCAACCCCGAAGGGGCTCGGCCTCCCGTTGTTATCAAAAACGGGCGTGGGAACGGCGTTGCGGTTCCCTTGTGCAGAATGACTGCACGGCAGTCACCGCGCCTTGTTCGCACGCAAAAGCGACTCGAGCACGAGCGTGTACATTAATCAGTGTTTCCCTGGGGCTGACCAGCAGATGATCCGTGAACTCCCCAACTGGCTGACCTGGTCGCGGATCGTGATGATCCCGCTGCTGATCGTCGTGTTCTATGCCCTGCCGATGCCTACGGCCGGCATCGTGGCCGCCATTGTCTTTGCGCTCGCCGCGATCACCGACTGGGCGGACGGCTACCTGGCCCGGCGCTGGGAGGTGACCACCCGCTTCGGGGCCTTCCTGGATCCCGTGGCGGACAAGCTGATTGTGGCCGCCGCGCTGGTCCTGGTTGTGGATCACAACCCGGGTGTGGGTCTGGCACTGGCGGCCGTCGTGATCATCGGGCGCGAGATCGCGATCTCGGCCCTGCGCGAATGGATGGCCGAGGTGGGCGCCAGCGCGAAGGTGGCCGTATCCTGGGTCGGCAAGGTCAAGACCACCGCCCAGATGGTGGCAATCTTCCTGCTGCTGTGGGCGGAGCCGGTCGCCGGGTTGCCGATTTTCGCGATCGGTGAATGGCTGCTGTATCTGGCGGCCGTCCTGACGCTGGTCTCGATGGTGCAGTACATGCTGGCGGCCGCGCGCGGGCGCTGATCGGCCGCACGGAAACGCCGGTGGGGTATTGACGTTCACCCCCGGTGCGGTAGAATACGCGCCGTTAACGAAGAGCGGGAATAGCTCAGCTGGTAGAGCACAACCTTGCCAAGGTTGGGGTCGCGAGTTCGAATCTCGTTTCCCGCTCCAACAGATTCGTGAAACCCCGGTTCGGCCGGGGTTTTCTGTTTCGGCTGCCGCCTGTCGCATCACGCGGGCATCATGCGGGCCGGGACCCACCCGATACAGGCTGGGTGGCAGAGTGGTTATGCAGCGGACTGCAAATCCGTGTACGCCGGTTCGATTCCGACCCCAGCCTCCATCATCGTGCTTCACGCCAGGGCCGCCTTCGGGCGGCCTTTTCTTTTGTCGGTCTGTCGTGCGAGCGCGGATTGAATCCAGTATGGAATTTCTCGTCCCAAGACGGGTTACAGGGTCTATGCTCTTAACTCGATAACCACAACAAGACGAGGACGCGAGATGCTGATTATTGGCCTGATTATCGTCGTGGCGGCGCTGGTGTTCGCCACCGTGAAGCTGCGAGTCCACCCCTTCCTTGCCCTGTTGCTGGCGGCCTTTGTGATGGCGCTGATCGGGGGTATTGCCCCGAAAGAGGCGATCAGCGTCATCAACGACGGTTTTGGCGGGACGCTGGGCTATATCGGGATCGTGATCGCGCTGGGCACGATCATCGGGGTGATCCTGGATCGCACCGGGGCGGCGATCGTGATGGCGGAGGCAATCATCCGCGCGTTGTCGGATCGATTCCCGAACCTCACGGCCACAATCATCGGCTACATCGTGTCGATCCCGGTGTTCTGCGACTCGGGCTACGTGATCCTGAACTCCCTGAAGAACGCGCTGGCGAAGAAGGCCGGCGTGTCCATGGTGGCGATGAGTGTCGCGCTGGCGACGGGCCTGTTCGCCACGCACAACTTTGTTCCGCCGACGCCGGGCCCGATCGCCGCAGCCAGCAACATCGGGATTGCCGATGCGCTGGGGCTGGTGATCCTGTTCGGTCTCGTGGTGGCCGCCGTGGCGGCCGCGGTTGGCTGGCTCTGGGCCAGCCGCTATACCCACGCGAACGACGACGAGCTGCTGGAGCCGGACCCGATTGAGGAGGCGACCGGTCAGGAGGTGAAGAAGCCGGAGCCCGACCTGGCCAATCCGCCCACGACCCTGGCCGCGTTCATGCCGATCCTGGCACCGATCATCCTGATCTCCATCGGCTCGATCGCGTCCCTCGCCACCCGCGATGTCGATCCCGGCATGTTCGCGGCGGCACTGATCTTCCTCGGCCAGCCGGTCGTCGCGCTGGCCATTGGCGTGGTGTTCGCCCTGCTGCTGGTCAAGGGCGGCGACAAGCGCGGCCGTTTCCACCAGATGACGGTCGATGCGGTTCTGCTCGCGGCCCCGATCCTGCTGATCACCGGGGCGGGCGGCGCGTTTGGCTCGGTGCTACAGGAAACACCGATCGGTGACCAGCTCGGCGACATGCTGACAGGGCTGGGCCTGGGCCTGTTGGTGCCGTTCCTGCTGGCGGCTGCGCTCAAGTCGGCGCAGGGTTCGTCGACGGTGGCACTGGTGGCCGCTTCCAGTATGGTGGCGCCGCTGCTGCCAGCGCTGGGCCTGGATTCCGACATGGGCATGGTGCTGGCCGTGATGGCCGTGGGTGCGGGCGCGATGACCGTGTCGCATGCCAACGACAGCTTCTTCTGGGTGGTGACCCAGTTCAGCCGCATGAAGGTGTCGACCGCCTACAAGGCCTATACGACCGCCACGCTGTTGCAGGGTGTGAGCGCGATGATCGTGATCTACCTGCTGGGGCTCGTCTTTGTCTGAGCTGAGGCGGGTCGTGCTGTGTCCGGACAGCTTCAAGGGCAGTCTGGATGCGGCAGACGTGGCCCAGGCGATGGCTCGCGGTGTACATGCCGCGAGTCCATCCACCCGCATCCGGGCGTTGCCGATGGCGGATGGGGGAGAAGGGACGGCGGAACTGGTCAGCCATACCATGGGTTGGGCCTGGCATTTGTCCGATGTCCGTGATCCGCGTGGGCAGCATGTCTCGGCGGGCTGGGGGTGCGATGCCGTCACCCGACGCGCGGTGATTGATGTCGCCTCGGCCTGTGGGCTGGGCCTGGTGCCCGAGGCCGAGCGCGATCCGTGGAGGCTCGATACCCGCGGCGTGGGGCACCTGATCCTTGCCGCCCTGGATGCCGGTGCCCGGCATGTGCTGATCGGCCTCGGGGGCAGCGGCACGGTGGATGGCGGTGCCGGGATGCTGCACGCACTGGGGGTCCGCTTTCGGGACCGAGAAGGGGCCGAGCTGGATCCTGTCCCGGACCGGCTGGAGCACCTGGAAAGTGCCGATTTCTCTGGTCTGGAGCCACGGCTTGCGGGACTCCGCATCACGGTGCTGAACGATGTCGACAACCCGTTGACGGGCAACCGGGGTGCTGCGGCGGTGTTCGGCCCGCAAAAGGGCCTGGCCACGAAAGACGTGCCACGCATGGATGCCTACATGGAGCGGCTGGAACGCGCGATTGACGAGGCGGGGGAGTTGCGCCGCCCGGGCGCCATGCCCGGGGCGGGGGCTGCCGGCGGACTGGGCTTTGCACTGGCCTGTGTCCTGCGCGGGCAGTCACGCATGGGGGCGGTGTACCTGGCGGATCTGATCGATCTCGATGCGGCGATCGCCGGGAGCGATCTGGTGATCACGGGCGAGGGGCAGGTCGACGGCCAGACCGCGCATGGCAAGGTCGTGGCCGAGGTGGTTCGGCGGGCACGGCGCTGCTGTGTGCCGGTCGTCGCCGTGGCCGGTTCGATCGATGCTACCCCGGAGGAACTCGAGGCGGTGGGGCTCGCCGACGCGCGCGCCCTTTGTGATGGCACGATCACGCTGGAGCAGGCGATGGGCGAGCCCGGGCGCTGGATCATGGAGCGTACGCGCGCACTGGTGGAGGCGCGAGGGGCGCGATCGGTCTAACGAACGGATAACAACGGGCGGTCCGTGGCCTGGCCATCCATGGCACTATGCGGTACCGAACGCACAGGGGCGCGTCGTGCCTGATTGGAAACCCAGAACCAGGAGCAAATGGACGCGATGGCGCCGTGCGGTCATGCCTGTCCTGCTGGCGGTGTCCCTGTGCCTGCCCGCCGGGGCCGGCGCGGATGATCCCCTGCGCATAGGGCTGTACGAGAACGTGCCCAAGGTCGGCACGGGTGACGATGGGGCGGCAGGGGGCGTGTTCGTCGAGTTGCTGGACGCCATCGCGCGACGCGAGCACTGGCGGCTGGAGTATGTCTCGTGCGAGTGGTCGGCCTGTCTGGAGGCCCTGGAGGCGGGCGAGATCGACCTGATGCCGGATGTCGCGCTGACGCCGGAGCGGCGCGAGAGCCTCGCGTTTCACTCGATCCCGGTGGCTCAGGCATGGAGCCAGGTGCTGGCGCCGATCGATTCGGGGCTGGATCGCATCGAAGCGCTGGAAGGCCTCCGCCTTGCGGTGCTCGATGGATCGATTCAATACGACTACCTGCGCGAGTACGCACTGGACACCGGCCTGGACTGGACCCTTGTGACCCGTGGCGACATGGAATCCGTGCTGGCTGCTGTCGCGTCGGGCGATGCCGACGTGGCCATCACAAACAACTTCTATGCGCGGCGTCATGCACGCCAGCATATGCTGGTGGAAACCCCCGTCACCTTCGACCAGGTCGGTCTTTACTACGCCGCTGCTCCTGGGCGGCAGGATGACCGACTGGAGGTTATCGACGCCTACCTCCAGCGCTGGAAGGGCGACGCGGGGTCGCCCTATCAGCACGCGATGGAGCAGGCACTGGAACCACCCCTCGGGGAGGGGGAAATCCCGACGTGGGCCTGGTCGGCGCTGGCGTCCGCCGCCGTGATCGCACTCGTCCTGGGGCTGATGGCGGTCTGGTTGCGACGCACCGTGCGCGCGCAGACACGTGCCCTGCGCGAGGCCAATCAGCGTCTCGAACACCTGCTCGAGAGTGGACCGGTCGTGCTCTATCAACTCAATGCGCTGGATTTCAAGCCGCTTTGGGTGAGTGGCAACTTCGCGCGGCTGTTTGGATTCAATTCCAGGGTGGCGCTGCAGCCGGGCTGGTGGGAGCAGCAAGTCCATCCGGAGGACCGGGCCACGGCCATGCGCGAGAACCGGCGTTTGCAGGAGGAACGCCACATGGTCCGTGAACTGCGCCTGTTCGATGGCTGGGGCAAGCTGCGCCATATTCGCGACGAGATGCGGATCATTCCCGGCGGCAATCAGGGACAGCGCGGGGCCGAGGTGGTCGGCAGCTGGACGGATCTCACCGCCAGCATGGAGCAGAAAGAAGCGCTGCGGCAGATGGCCCATTACGACGCGCGTACCGGCCTCCCGAACCGCGTGCTGTTGCACGACCGGCTGGGACACACCCTGGAACGCGCGATGGCCGATGGTCTTGCGCGCTGGGTGGTGCTGATCGACCTGGATCGCTTCCGCAATGTCAACGAGACCCTGGGAACATCGGCGGGCGACCGCGTGCTGGAAGGTTTGGCGGAACGGCTTGGGGGGTTACTGGGGCCGCAGGATACGGTGTCTCGCGTAGGAGCAGACGAGTTCTGCCTGATTATCGAAAACCCGCCGATGGATGGCGGCGCCGAGGCCTTCCTCGAGCAGCTGCTGGAAACCTTGCGCGAACCCTGCGCTATCGGTGGGCGTGCGCTGGTCACCACGGCGAGCGTCGGGCTGGCGACGTTCCCCGAACATGGCAACACGCGTGACGAATTGTTGACCGCCGCGGAACTCGCAATGGCGGCCTCGCGCAGCGTTGGCGGGGACACCTGGCATGTCTACGAGCCCGGAATGGGGGCGCAGACGGAACATCGTCTGTTCCTGGAAAACGACCTGCGTAGCGCCATCGCCAACGACGAGCTGCTGCTCTACTTTCAGCCGCAGCTGGAGATGCAGTCGGGCCGGCTGGTGGGGATGGAGGCGCTGGTGCGCTGGCGTCATCCCGTTCGCGGAATGGTGTCCCCCGCGGAGTTTATCCCGCTGGCGGAAGAAACCGGGATGATCCAGGCCATTGATCGCTGGGTGTTGAACGCGGCCTGTGCCCAGCTGGCGCATTGGGACCAGGACGGCCGAGGCGTGCCGACCGTGGCCGTGAACCTGTCCGCGCGCGAGCTGCATGACGAAACTCTGGTGGCGGCGATCCAGGAGATCCTGGAGCACCACGGTCTGGAGCCCGACCGGCTGGAGCTGGAACTGACCGAGACCATGATGATGGAGCAGCCAGAGCGGGCGCTGGCCGTGCTGCACCGCCTGGAAACGCTCGGCGTGACGCTGGCCATGGATGACTTCGGTGCGGGCTATTCCAACCTGGCGCATCTGCGTCGCTTGCCGCTGCGGCGGCTGAAGATCGACCAGTCACTGGTCCGCGATATCGGGCACTCGCGCAACAACGAATCGATTATCCGCGCCATCATTGCCCTGGCCGACGCACTGGGGCTGGACCTGATTGCCGAGGGTGTGGAAGAGGCGGGCCAGCAAGCGTTCCTGCTACGCGAGGGCTGCCGTTTCGGGCAGGGCTACCTGCTGGGCCGCCCGGCCCCGGCCGATAATGCCTTGCAAGGCATTGGCGCATAGTCTGCTGCGAGGGCGGGACGGGACCGTAAACCGGATTCAGGATCGGGCAGTTCGACGCCCGAAGTCGGATTCCGCCTGTAGCAGGTCCGCGAGGGGGGAGGGGTGCCCGAACAGGAAGCCCTGCATCATCGGGCAGCCAAGGCGGCGCAGATACTCCTGCTGGGCTGCGGTCTCCACGCCCTCCGCGACGATGTTCATCTGCAGGCCGCGCGCCATCGATACGATCGCGTTAACGATACAGGCCTCCCCGTCAGTACAGATGGTGAGGGTGAAGCTGCGATCAATCTTCAGGGTGTGGACCGGCAGCTTCTGCAGATAGCTCAGCGACGAATAACCGGTGCCGAAGTCATCCACCGCCACCTGGACGCCGGCTTCGCACAGGCGGTTGAGTTTGGCCACGGTATCGTGGGTGTCGCTCATCAACAGGCTTTCGGTGATCTCGATCTCCAGCAGTTCTGCGGGGAAGCCGGTCTCGACCAGCAATCCCAGCACGCCGTCGACAAAGTCGTCGCGCTCGATCAGCACCGGTGACAGGTTCACCGCCAGGCGCAGGTTGGGTACGTGTTGATGGGCTTTGCGTATGTCGCCGAGGGCGTTGCGCAGGGTCGCGCGATCGAGGTCGACGATCAGACGTGTGTCTTCGGCGACCGGGATGAATTCGGCTGGGCCCAGCATGCCGCGATCGGGGTGATTCCAGCGAACCAACGCCTCGACGCCCAGGAGCTGTCCTGTCTCGCCATCGACCTGCGGCTGGTAGAGGATGTGGAACTCTTCGCGCTCCAGGGCCTTGCGCAGGTCCTGCTCCAATTGCAGGCGGTGTGGCGTGTTGCCGTGCATCTCCGGTGCGAACAGGCGGATGCCATTCTTGCCCGTGTTCTTTTCCCGGTACATCGCGATGTCGGCATGCCGGATCAGGGTCTCGAGCGTGTCGCCCCCCTCGGGGTAGATCGCGATCCCGATGCTGGCCCCGACATACAACTCGTGGTCGCCCCCCAGGTGGAACGGTTCATTGAGGCTTTCGAGGATCTTTTCGGCTACATCAACCGCGGCCTCCTGGCGGCTGATCTGAGGGAGCAGCAGGGTAAATTCGTCGCCGCCGAAGCGCGACAGCGTATCCCCTTTGCGAATGCAGCCCAGCAGGCGCTGGGCGACGGCCTGCAGCAGGCGGTCGCCGATGGTGTGCCCCAGCGAATCGTTGATGACCTTGAAGCGGTTGAGGTCGATGAACATCACGGCCAGGGGGTGACCCTGGCGCTGTGCCTGGGCGATGGCCACATCGACCCGGTCGCGGAACAGGGCACGATTGGGCAGGCGCGTAAGCAGGTCGTGGTAGGCCTGAAAGTTGATGAAGGCTTCTGACTCTTTGCGGTCGGTGATGTCGCGGGCAGTCCCGTAGACCAGGGTCTCGCCTGTATCGTCGCTGGCCGCTGTCGGCCAGACCGCGACCTCGAAATAGCGCCGGGTGCGGGCCATCTCCCGCGGCTTGAGCGCGAGCTCCACGGAGCGGATGTGGGCATGGCTGCGCCCGGCCTGCTCGAAGAAGTACTCCGCCTTCTCGTGGTCGTCGGTTTCGACCAGATCCAGGACACGGGTGTCCAGCAGGTCCTGACGGGAATAGCCGAGCAACTCGTGGACGCGCGAATTCACGAAACGAAACCGACCGTCGCGGTCCAGGATGAACACGATGTCCGGCGAGTTGTTGACGATCAGCCGGTGCAGGCGCTCGGAACGCTCCAGGCGTGCCCGCATGTGGCGGTTGGCGTCTTCCAGGTCTTTTTTGTGCAGGGCATTGCGGACGGTCGCCAGCAGCTCGTCGGGCTGGTAGGGCTTTTTCAGGTAGTCGGAGGCCCCGTCGCGCAGGGCGCCGGCGACATCGTCCACCGAGGTGTTGCCGCTGATGACCACCACAGGGACCGCGAGCCCGGCGGCCTGGATGAAGCGCAGGACATCACGCCCCCCCAGTTCCGGCATGCACAGATCGAGCAGCAGGAGATCGGGCGGATCCCGCCGCAGGGCCTCGATGGCGCTGCCGCCGCCCGGCGCGGTTTCCACGTTGAACGTTTGCAGTTCCAGCAGCTGGCGCACGCTTTCCAGAAGGCGCGGGTCGTCGTCGACGACGAGGATGCGAGGGGTCTGTGGTGTGCCGGGTTCGTTCATGTGCGGCTCCCGCCGTGGTCTCGCATCATCGCGGGGGCTATCCCTGTCCCGCCCCGAGGGCTCCGGTTTCGGCCTCGCGATGGGGGAGCCGAATCTCGAACCGCGTTCCTTCGCGGTCGCTGTCGCACTGGATGTGAGCGCCGATCTCGTCCGCCAGGCGGCGGACAATACTCAGGCCTAGCCCGGCGTGCCCCCCGCCCTTGGCGGATTCTACCGGGCGATAATGGGCCGCGCGGACCTCCGGTGGAAGCCCGGGGCCGTCGTCGGCGACCACCAGTGCCACCACGCTGGTCCCATTGAAGCTCTCGGGGTCGCGGGTCTGCAGCCGAATGACGCCCCCCGGCTGCAGGGCCTCGGCGGCGTTTTTGAGCAGGTTCGTCAGAATCTGGCGCACATGGTCGCTGGAGACAGACAAGGGCGGATCGCCGGGTGCCAGATCCAGTTCCAGGCGGATGCCCCGCGTGTGGCAAAGAGAGCGGTCCACGATGTCGGCCACGTCCTGGACCAGCCGATTAAGCGAGGATGGCGGCCCGTCCACTGCCTGGTCGGGTTCCTTTAGACGCAGCAGGATGCGGCCGACGCGATCAATCTCCTCCTTGATCAGGGCCAGTTCCTGGCTGGCCTCGTGCTCATCGCCCAGCTTTGTGTTCAACACACCCAGATAATTCTGGATGATGCTGAGGGGGTTGCCCGCCTCGTGCAGCGTCTCGCGGATTCGCTCTTGCGTCGTATCGTCGGTGTGCGCTTGCTCGGGCGGGTCGGACTGCGAGGTGCACAGCACGCGTGCAATCTCTCGCGCCAGGGCCCGGACAAATCCGGTTCGGGGTTCCAGGGTCTGGGCACGTTCTCGGTCCAGTCCCAGGATCAGCACCCCTGCGGGCGAGGAGTTGGCATCCGCCAGCAGAGGGAATGCCCAGATCACCTCGGCACCGCAGAGCCGGAACAACTGCTGGTCGATGACCGGTGTAGGTGTCTCGCCATCGGGTTTGTGCTGGCGCATCTCGCGGTCCAGCAGGGTGTCGGTCACAAGGCTCCGTCCCGGCAGCAGGGGCAGGGTGAAGTCGGGCTCGTCTTCCTCGCCGAGCCAGGCGGAGACCGATGCACCGTCCGCGTCTGTCAGGAACATCAGGCTGTGTTCGACACCCAGGGTGAGAAACAGCGTTCGCTGGGCGGCCAGACAATGTTCTCGGGGGGTCCGCGAGGCGCGAAGCTCGCCGGACAGCCGCTCCAGCTCGGTGAGGTCGCGGACACGCATCCCCAGCGCCTCGCGCGCCGCCTGATCGGGGTGATGTGCCTCGATATTCGCGGTTTCGGCTCCCGCGTCCAGCTCAATACCCAGGGAACCGGCAACCCGGGTGACATCGTCTTCGATGCGGTTGCGCAGTTCCCGGGTCAGGCCGTCATTGAGCCCAAACAGGTCGTGGGCGGCTGCCAGGGCCGGGTCGCCGATGGCGTCGGGTGGTTCGTCGCCAAGTCGGCTGGCGAGATGGACAATCTTCACTAGGTGGTGTGCATCGCGCACTTGTGCCGTGGGTTCGAGGTGGAAACGCACCGCATCGGTGACGAAGCCGTCCAGGCCCCATTGGTCCAGGTGTTCGGCGGCCAGTTCTGCATGGTGTTGACCGTAGGTCGCCTGTTCACGGGAGACCAGTTCGCGGTGGTCGCTGCTGGCCTCGAGCAGCGGCCAGTAGCGCGCTTCGTCGGACGCCAGTCGCATCAGCTTGCCGAGATCAACCAGAAGCCCTGACAGATACGCCTCTTCGGGCCGTGGGTGGCGTGTCAGGGAGGCGAGGACCTGGCCGAGCATGGCGGTGGTCAGCGCACGGCGCCAGATGGTCCGAAGCGTGCTGGTGCGCTTGGGCTGGTAGCGGCCGAAAAGCTGCTGGATCGCGGCGGTCAGGGCGAGGCTGCGCACGGTGTCCAGCCCCAGGCTGAAAAGGGCTCTATCGATGGTGCGACACGGCGAGCCGCGGTAATAGAACGGGGAGTTGGCTGCCGCGAGGAGGCGTGTGGTCATGCCGGTGTCGCGCAGAATGGCACGGCTGAGGGCCTCGAAATCGGCCTCCGCCGCCTGGCCCGCATCGAGAACGGACGTCAGGGCCTGTGGCAGGCTGGGGATGGTTTCGGTTGCCGTATGCGCCGTGGCCATGCTTCTCCCCGGGACCCGAGAGGGTGCCCTTGTATTGCCCCGATCCGTTGCTGCGTCGCGGCTTCTCGCCCTGGTTCCCGACTATACTGCTGGGACTTGCGTTGCGCCAGCGATTCCAGTAGACGAGACGTTAGGCGTGCGTGAGGCCTATCCCGTGAGGCCACTTCGGAGGCAGGAAGCTTTGAAGCCCATGATCGACAGGCAGTCTGGCACGGCTCGCGTCCAGTCAGCTCAGCCGCGTGTCCTGACAGTGACCAGCGGCAAGGGCGGGGTGGGCAAGTCCAGTATCGCGGTCAACCTCGGGATTACCCTGGCCCGGGCGGGGCGCCGGGTCTGCATCCTGGATGCCGACACGGGGCTTGCCAACGTGAACATCCTGCTGGGGCTGCACCCGCAAAAGGGGCTGGCCGAGGTCCTGACGGGGGAGTGTCCGGTCGAGGATGTCCTTCTCGAGGGCCCCCATGGCCTGAAAGTCATCCCGGGGGCCTCGGGTATCCGCGATTGCGTGGAGTTGTCGGCGGCCCGACAGCGGCGGCTGGTGACCGAGCTGGCGCGGATCGAGCAGCATTTCGATGACCTGATCCTGGATACCGCTGCGGGGATTGGCGATACCACCCTGGATTTCGTCGCCGCCGGACATCAAGTGCTGCTGGTCATTACGCCGGAGCCGACCTCGCTCACCGATGCCTTTTCGTTGCTGAAGGTCGCGCTACGGCGATATCCGCTCACCTGTCAGGTGGTCGTGAACATGGTGGCCGACATCAGTGAGGCGCGGGCGGTGTATCAGCGCTTCAGTGGTGCGGTGGAGAAGTATCTGAAGATCTCGGTGGGCTTTCTCGGGTTCATTCAGCGCGACGAGAGCCTGCGTGCGGCGGTGACCCTGCAGCACCCCGTAGCGATGTTCTCGGAGCATGATCCGTCAGTACGTCCGTTTCAGCGGCTGGCACAGGCCTTGAACGATCTCTCCTGGGACCCCTCGAGCCAGGCCTCGTTCAGCCGTTTCTGGTTCCGGCATCTATTGCGCAAACCCGCATCGAGCGAGCCAGTGGCGGTTGACGCCGGGGCGGATGACACCCCGTCGGAGCGGCTGCTTGCCGAACGGGGTGGCACTCCGGATGTGGAAGTCCCGGCACCGGAGTCCGGCAGTGAGGTGAAGAAGCGGTTCGAGGCCCTGCGGCGGGAGTTCCGTGCCCTGGCGAGCGCGGTCGACGAGCCCTGCGCGCTGGCCGAGTGGATCCAGACGCTGGAGGCCGATTATCGCGATCGCTTTGGCATCCCCGCGGTGGATCCGGAGGCGCTGATCGAATGGCTGCTCGAGCACCCTGAGACCTCCGAAGACGTACTCGAGCGCATCGGCGTGCGTCTGGAACAGGCAACCCGCGGAGAGGATGCCGCTTGCCCGGAGCCGCCCGAAAACGTGGTGACGCCCGACTTTGGCCGCTACGGCCCGCTGGCGGCGAGCGAGCGCCCAACGCCGATCCCGAAACCCGATGCCATACACCGGGTGGATGTGGCGGTGTTCGGCTCGCAGCAGGACCTGTTGCAGTGGTTGCGCGATTCCCGCGACGAGGGACAGCTACTGATCGAGCAGCTCGAACGGCGCGGGGACGGTGTAGCCCCGTCCCCGCCCATCGGCAACCCGAACGGCGATGATTCGACCGATCCGTCTTCCGGGCTACTTGGGCCCGAGGAGGAGCCAGGCGATCAGCCCCGCCACTGGCAGGAACAGCAGGATCAGAATCCACAGTAGCTTGACCATCGGCCCAGCCGGGCTTTGCGCGGTGCGGACGATGGCCCAGATCACGATGATCAGCCAGATCAGACCGAGAATTCCGGTGACTTCGATACCCATGGGGGCTCCTTGTCGGCGCGAGTGCCGTGTCCGTTGAGCGTAGCACCATGGCATGCGGCCGGGGGCAGGGCCAATCGAAAAGCGGTGGAGTGTGTTGCGCTTCGCCGAACCGGCTATGCTGCGGAACTTCTCTCGAATCGACGATCGGTGAGCATGAAGATATGGGTAGACGCGGACGCCTGTCCCGCGGTGATCAAGGAGATTCTTTTCCGGGCGGCCAACCGCACTCAGGTGCCGCTGACCCTGGTGGCCAATCAGCCGCTGCGCACCCCACCGTCGAAATGGATCGATGCCATTCAGGTGGGTGCCGGCTTCGACGTGGCCGACAACGAGATCGTGCGGCGGCTGGAGTCGGGGGACCTGGTGATCACCGCCGACATCCCGCTGGCGGCCGAGGCCATTGCCAAGGGCGCCCAGGCCCTGAATCCGCGCGGCGAGCTGTATACCGAGGGGACGATCCGCGAGCGCCTCAGCATGCGCGACTTCATGGAGACCCTGCGCTCCAGCGGCGTGGATACGGGCGGTCCCGCCGCCTTCAGCCAGGCCGATCGCCAGGCCTTCGCCAACCAGCTCGACCGCTTGCTGACCCGTCAGGCAAAAACCCGGTAGGCGGCTCGTTCAGCGTTTCCCAAGTGGGGTCGGCAGGTCGTCGATGCTGACCGCATTCTTTTCCTCCCAGTAGCGTTCCAGGCCCTCGGGGCCCTTGCGTTCGCTCCACTCGGTCAGGGTGGGGCGTGGCTGGAGTTCGCCTTCGGGTACACCGAAGCCACAGGAGGTCTGAATGCGGTGGATCTCGATGTCGATGATCTGCCGCATTCCTGGATGAGCAGGGAACGCGCTGTACAGGGATTCCCAGTCGCCATCGGTCGGGAGCACGGTCCGCCCGCGGCCGTATAGCCGGAGAATCTTCGGTTTTCCGGAAAAGGCGCAGAACATCAGCGTGATGCGGCCGTTCTCCGCGAGATGGGCGGAGGTCTCGTTGCCGGAGCCGGTCAGGTCGAGATAGGCCGCGCGGCGAGGACCCAGGACGCGCAGGGTGTCCAGCCCCTTGGGAGACAGGTTGACGTGGCCGTCGGCCGCGAGCGGGGCGGAGCCCACGAAATAAACCGGCTGTTCGAGGATGAAGCCCGTGAGTCGTTCGTCGAGGGCAGGGAAGGTCTTGGCCATTGGCATTACCGGCTTGATTGGGGTGAATCGAGACGTTGAAGGCATGTTTCGGTACCCTCGCGAGCGTACTACAACGTTGCTTCGGCCCGGAGATTCACATGAGACATTCGCTGCGCCCCCTGCTCCTGACGCCCATCCTGGTGGTGGGGCTTGCCGCCTGCGGGGGTGGTGAGCGTGTGTCCGAGGTAACGCTGGCCCAGTTGGCGGGTGCGGCGGGCGAATTCAACGGTGAGCTGGTGCAGACCGAGGGTGTGGTCAAGCGCTTTGACGAGGACCCCGAACGCTACCACTACTGGCTGGAAGACGAGGATGTGAACCGCGTGGCGGTCGAGCCTCACGACGAGGTATCGGATCGGCTGGGGGAACATATCCGCGTGGTCGGGCGCTTCAGCTACCACCCGGAAGAAGGCCGCCTGATCGAGATCGACCCGGCCGCAACGGCAGCCCTGGATGCGACGCCTTAGGGACAGTGTTTCCCAAGATGGAGATTCGCTGGGCGGCAAGTTGAAGCCCAACCACAAGGCCCTGGAGGAGAGATGAGCGAGTGGATCGACGTGGCACCGGTCGACAGTATCGCGGACGGTGAACATCGTCTGGTAGACACGGCGGGAACCGAGGTTGCGATCTTCAACCTCGACGGCGAGTTCTTCGCGGTCGAAAACCTCTGCACGCACGAAGAAGTGCCCATCGCCGATGGCGAGCTCGACGATGACTGTATCACCTGCCCATTGCACGAGGCCCAGTTCTGCCTGCGCACCGGCGAGGTGATGGAGCCCCCGGCGGAGGACCCGCTGACCCGTTTCCCGACTCGCGTGCATGGCGGCATGGTTCAGGTGGGTTCCGAGCCGCTGGACGACTAAGCTCTCCAGTTAACCTCCCGCGCTACGGTGCAAAATAGCAACTTGTGGCTGTTTTGCCGCTTTCTGACCTGTACACTGGCCGATTAACACTGGGCTAACGGCCGCGCCGCGGCCGGTCGCGAAGGCAGGGCGCATGGCGGGAAAGGACTCCAGAGAACAGGGAAACTACCAGGACGACACGGCGATCTGGAGCGGTCTGTCGGGGCTGTCCGAGGCACAGCGTTCCGAGCTGGCCGCCGGTGTCGCCCCGCGCGTGGTCGATCACCTGGATCAATGCATGGAGTGGGTCGCGACCGAATGGAGCGCCGGACGCGTCTGGGGCGACCAGGAAAGTGATGCGGTCGAATGGGCCAACCAGTTGCATGGCTATCAGTACGTCCTGCGGCGTGAGTTCGAGGAGGCACTGAACCGCGACCTGCGCACCACCACCTATCCGCCCGAATACGATTTCTCCGGCACGCGCTATGCGGGTGGTGATTCCGGGCTGCAAGTGCTCGACGACTACCAGTCCACCCGGCGCTCCCTGCGGCACAAGCTCGAGGGCGTGATCCGCGAGCACAACCGCTACTCCTACTACATGTTCCAGCAGGCCGCGCGCGAGGAGCACCGCTTCGAGCACCCGGGCTGGGCGCCCTGGTCTCCGCTGCACTGGTACGAACGGGTGATCGAGGCCGCCGAACGGCAGTTCGGCCGCACGGCCATGACCCTGGACCTGATGCGGGCCTACGTGAAGTGCATGGGGCGCACAGGCGCCCCGATGCTGGCCTTCGTGGTGGAGACAATTGACGAGTGCGGGCTGGTGACCGAGCCGCCTCGTAGTCCGGAGGCGCACGAGTCCGAAAGCGTGCCCCAGCAACGCGCGAGCTGGGCCCATTACACCGCGGGCAGCCCGCCGCGATCCGCCTCCGAATCAACCGCCGGCGGAGACCCGGCGGCGCTCGGGTTGGGCGCTGCGGGCTCCGCCGGGAAACACGAAATGCCCCCGCCGGATGCCGACCCCACCGCCTGGGCACAGTGGGCACGCGCCCTGGTGCAGGCCCAGGGGTTGCCCGCCAGTTCGCCGCATGCGGCCGGCGTGGCCGATGGGAGCGGGGCCGGGGGCGCAGGCGGTGAGCGGGCGGACCCGGAATCCGCGGAATTCTCGCGCGAGTCCTTGACGCCATTCATCCTTGATCTCTTGCAGGGGATGTTTGATCACATCTTCCGGCAGGTCGGGTTCAACTCGCGTGTGCGTGCGGCCATTGCCGACATGCAGTTCTCGCTGGCGCGCGTGGTCATCCGCGATCTCTCGTTCTTCCGCGATCGCTCGCACCCGTTACGCCTGTGGATCGGCAGCCTGATCAATACCGGCGTGCGCGTCAGCCCGGATGACCAGGCCGAGGGCAACGATGCCATCGAGGCCTATCTGCAGCATATCCAGCAGTCGGTCAATCGGCTGCGCCACGAAGCCGACAGCATGGACCGTGATGCCGCGCAGGCCCTGGTGGACGACTGGCTGGCGGCGATCGAGGAAGAGGATGCGCGCTGGCAGGAGCTGCAGGATCCCCATATCGATCCACTGCGCCAGGAGGAGCGCGCGGCGCGCGCGCGGCGCAGCCTGACCATCTGCGTGCTGGAGACCGGCGCGGAGCTGCCGGAACGTTCGGCTGAGCAGATCGCCGAGGCCTGGGAAGACCTGCTGGCCGCCGATGGTGACTCGGCCGAACGGCTGGACCAGGTGGTCAAGGACGTGGCCAAGGCCATCTGCAACCGCGCGACCCCGAAGGAGGTCAACCCGATGGTGCAGCGCATTGTGGCGACCGCGCGCGAGGCCGGGGTCTCCGAGGAGCGCGTGAAGGCCGTGGTGCAGCACCTGGGGCAGGCCCACCTGCAGCGGATCCGGGCCTCCGGGGACGAGCCCCGTTTCGACCCGCAGGAGCGCATCCGGGCCCGGCGTTCCATACGCTTCGAGGACGACGATCCGGACCTGCTGGCAGACCAGGACGACCCCTATGTTTTCGAGGCCTCGCGGGTACAGGTCGGGGACTGGTTCGAGTTCATCGACAAGGCGACCGGCGAGACCCAGCGCATGGCGCTGGTCTGGCGCGGGGAGGCCACGCGCCGCTTCCTGTTCCTGTCGCTGGATGGCGTGACCAGCCGTCGCCACAGCCTGCAGGGTGTGGCCCACGAGATGCGCGAGGGCCGCATGCGCGCGCTACCCCGAGACAACCCCCTCGACGCGATGATCCGCTAGCGCCAGCAGGGCCTTCGGGCGGGTTGTGGGAGCGGGCTCGCCCGCGAAGCCTCGGTCCACGCCTTCATCTGGCGCATTCCCCATCCCCCGGGCAGTAACGCAGCGCCAGCACGGTAATGTCATCCGCCTGTGTAGCACCATCCGCGAAACGCTCGACGGACTCCAGCACCGCGTCGACTTGCTGTCGTGCTGGCTGGGATGCGATCTCCCCGTACAAGGCGAACAGCCGATCCTCGTCATACAGCTTCTGCTCCCCGTCCGCTGCCTCGGTCACCCCGTCGGTATACAGCAGCAACGCATCACCGGGCGCCAGGCGGACGGTCTGCACCGGGTACTCCATGTCTTCCATCGCCCCCAGCACCAGCCCAGGCGGCAGCTTCAGCCAGTCGTAGGTGCCATCGGCGCGGTGGATCAACGGCGGGTTGTGGCCGGCGTTGGCAAAGCGGACCTCGCCGGTGCCCAGGTCCAGCACCCCGCACAGGTAGGTCACGAACATGCCGTTGTCGTTGTTCAGGCACAGCTCGTTGTTGACTCGGGTCAGGATCTCGCCCGGGTCGCGCGGGTCCTGCTCGGCGATACCCTTGACCAGGGTCTTGGTCACGGCCATGAACAGCGCGGCGGGAACGCCCTTGTCGGAGACATCGCCGACCGCGAAGAACAGGGCGTTGTGCTCGCGCAGGGGGAAGAAGTCGTAGAGATCACCGCCGACCTCCTTGGCCGGGATCAGGCGGGCCGCGAGGTCGATACCCACATCCAGGTCGGACAGGTCCAGTCGCTTGGGCAGGAAGCTCATCTGGATGTTGCGCGCGATCTTCAGCTCGCTCTCCATGCGCTCCTTGGCGGCGGTGGTCGCGGTCAGGTCGTTGATGTAGTCCTTCAGCGACAGGCGCATCTCGTCCAGCGAGTGGGCGAGCTGGCCCACCTCGTCGCCGGTGCGGATCGGCGGCAGCGGGCGGTCCAGATTGCCGCGGGCGATCTCGCCGGCGCTGCTCGCCAGGCCCTTCAGCGGGCGGGTGATGCCGCGCGAGATACCGATGATGGTGCCGAGCAGGATGAAGAAGCCGATCGCGGCGATGATCAGCACCCAGTGCATCACCCGCAGGATATCCCCGAACAGTTCGCGCTCGGGGATGATCACGCCCACCGCCCAGTTCGCCTCGGGCAGGCGCACGTGATAGAGCCGGGCGGGTTCCTCCAGCAGGGCCTCCGGCACGCGGGAGAAGCCTTCGTCGGTTTGCTGGATGCGCCGTCCGAGTTCGCGCAGTTCCGGCTCGCCCAGGGTTTCGGCCAGGCTGAACAGGCTCTCGCGCATGATCCAGTCGCGCTGTGGATAGGTGATAAAGCGCGTACGCGGGCTGACCAGAAACGCAAAGCCGCTGTCGAAGATCTCCACCTCGTCCACGCGCGCGGTCAGGGCCGGCAGTTCGATGTCCATGGTCACGATCCCGCGCAGTGCCTCGGCGTCGTCGGGGTCGAAGAACGGGCGCGAGTAGGTGGTGATCAGGCGGTTGGGGTCGGCGGCCGATGGAAAGGGCTCGGTCCAGAAGCCGCTGCGCGTGAGTGCCGGGATCTGGTACCAGTCCCGGGTAAAGTAGTCGAAGTCGTCGCCGCCCAGGTGCATGCGCGCGATGCCGTTGAGCGTCTCGTAGGAGAATGGGCCGTAGTAGCGCTCGTCGGGGTCGGCGGCATAGGGCTCGTAGGTCACGGCGGCGCCCTGGACCGCGTCCGACTGGAGCGTCACGTTGTCCAGCACGGGAAACAGGCCGTCGGGTCGAATCTGTCCCGAATTCAGGGCGCTGGCGAGGCCTTGTGCCGACCCGGCCACCTCGTTCAGTGACGAGCGGATGCGGTTGGCCGTCGCGTGGGTCAGCTCGCGCGCCTGGTCCTCGGCGTGCTCCAGCATGATATCGCGCACCATCAGGTACAGCGCGCCGGAGGAGATGAAGAAGATCGACCCGGTCGTCAGCAGGGTGACCAGGGCGAGGCGGACGGCGAGGCTCTTGCGGCCGTTCATTGCGTCACGTCCTGGTGAAACTGTTCGTACGGCACCGGCTCCCATTCCAGGTGCCCCAGGTTGCGCATCAGACTGACGGCCAGCTGGTAGTCCTGCCGATCCAGGTGCGGACCGCGGAGCGCCTCGTCTTCCAGATACAGCGGGCGCAGCGCCTCCAGCATCAGACGCTGGTGCGCCCGATTGGTCGGCTCGCCGGCCTGGATGACGCGATCCATCACCGCGTCCACTGCGGCGTCCGGATGGGCAAACGCGTACTCCCAGCCCCGCAGTGAGACCTCGACGAACGTGCGGACGGCTTCGGGGCGTTCGCGCAATGTCGACTCCAGGACATAGATCCCGTCCTCGGCCAGGCCCACGCCGTGATCCTCTAGCGGCATCACCTCGATCTCGTCCGGATCCAGACCGCTGAGATACAGCTCGACCAGTTCGTTGTAGCGCGTGGCGGTGGCGGCCGCGACCGCACCGGTGCGCAATGCGGCCATCGTCGCCCCCTGGTCGACCGTGTCGGGGTGCACCCCGTAGGTGCGGAACAACGCCTCCGGCTGAAGGCTGAAGCTGGCCCAGCGCGAGACGCGCTGCCCGTCCAGGTCTTCGGGCACCAGGATCCCGGACTCCGCCAGCGATACCAGCACTAGAGAGGAGTCCTGGATCAGTTGTGCTACGTTGACCACGTCCACGCCCTGTTCACGCAATTCCAGGGCCTGGGTGAGGTAGAGCAAAGCCACATCGGCCTCCTGGCGGGCCAGCGTCGCGGGGGCGGGGTGCTCCGCGCCGTGCGGGAGGATTTCCAGTTCCAGTCCGGCGTCCTGGTACCACCCCATCTCCTTGGCCAGGTAAAAGCCGGCGAACTGCGCCTGGGGGACCCAATGGGGCTGAAAGCGCAGGGTCTGCGTGTCGGCCATCGCAGTGCTGGCGCACAGAAGCAGGACAGCCGCCAGGGCGACTACACGGCGCAGGTTGGAACCCAGACCATGGGCCGCAGAGTTGGGGAATCGTGCGTATGCAGCGTCCATGGGGAGGGAGTCGGCCGTGGGGGATCTTAGACGGCGACAGCATACCGAGGTGTTCCTGCGGGCGCATCCAGTCGCGCGCTAGCCGTCAGGCGGGCGTTATTCGGGCGTCGCGGTGGCGCCAGAGAAGCGGTTGGGAGCGGCCGCGGGGCCGACGTTCGCGGGTTGCGCGTTGGCTGGGGGGGCTGTGGGTGGGGTTGGCGCTGGCCATCCTCGCGCCGTTCACGGCCGGTGCGTCCTCGCCCCCGTCCGCGGCCGATATCGGCACCCCGATCCCGATCGCGCAGCAATCGGCGCCCGAAACGTTGCGCTCTGGCTGGTTCGAACGTCCCCCGTATCAGGCCGGTTCCGACAGCGCATCCCGGGCATCCCCGGCCGGGCTCGACGTGCGGGTCGCGCAGGAGGCACTGGCCGGTGTCGGGCGGGGTGCCGAGTTCACGCCGCTTTCCTGGAACGACCAACTCGCCGCGCTGCGCCACGGCGCGATCGATTTTGTCATCGGCACCTATTTTGATTCCGGTCGACTCGACTATGCGCATTACTCGCAGCCCTACCGTCAGGAACGTAACGCCCTCTATGTGCGCGCCGGCGAGCACGGTGACTATTCATTCCAGGACCGCGCGGCCCTGGTCCAGGCGGTTCGCGACGGAGAGTTCCGGCTGGGGGTGACAACGGGCTATGCCTACGCCTCCAGCGAGCTCGCGGACCTGGTCGCGGATCCGGGGGAGGCCGCGCGCCTGTACCCCGCCGCCGGTGACGAGGCCCATATCCAGGCGCTGATCAAGGGCCGGATCGACGGCTTTGTCGCGGACCCCGTGATTGTGGACCTGCTGCTGGCGCGGACCGATCGTGCCCGTGCGATCCAGACGCATCCGCTGGACCTGGGGACCGTTGGCGTGCGGGTGATGTTCTCCCGCGCCACGGTCCCCGCGGCGTTCGTCGAGCAGTTCAACGCGCAGTTGCAGGCGCTGGAGGACAGCCGGCGGATGGCCGCGCTGGAAGTCGAGCATGTGCTGCCCGCGTTTCTCTCGATGGCCACTAGCGAGGCCTGGTTCAATACGCTCACCCTGCTGGGGATCCTCGCTTTTTCCGCCTCCGGGCTGATCCTCGCCCGGCGCGAACGTTACAACCTGTTCGGCGCGCTGGTCCTGGCCTCGTTGCCGGCGATCGGCGGCGGCGTGCTGCGCGATCTCCTGCTGGGCCGCGACCCGATCTTTATCTTCGAGACGCCGGAGTTTCTTCTGGTCCCGATCGTGGTCGTGGGCGTCGGCTTCGTGCTGTACAAGCTGCACGATCATGTACTGGTGCGCTGGCATGTCGTCCAGGAACTCCTGACGCGGCAGCAGGCGGGATTGGGCGGGCGCGTGGTGGGGAATCTGCAGCGTGGACTGGATGCCTGGGCGGTGGCCTCGTTCACCGTGATCGGCGTCGGGGTGGCCGTCGAGTCGCAGGCCAGCCCGTTGTGGCTCTGGGGCCCGGTAATGGCCGTGGTGACCGCCTCGTTCGGCGTGATCATGCGCGATGTGGTGCGCTCGGACTTCAACATCGACATGCTCAAGCGCGACTCCTTCGCCGAGATCTCCGTCCTGGGCGGCATTCTCTATTCGCTGATCCTGCTTTGGCCCCCGGTCGAGCTGAGCCTCGGATTCATCCTGATCACCACCCATGCAGTGATCGTGCTGCTGTTCCTGGCGCGCCTCGGGGTTCTCTACTGGGGCCGGCCCAACCCGTTGCAGATGGGCGACCCGCATACCCTGCCGGAACGGCGCCTCGAGGCACTGGCGCGGCGCGAACCGGAGGCCTGGTCCAGTCTGACCGGCTACCTTACCGAGGATGACGAGGGGCGTGCCCGCCCGGTCGATCCCGGTGAGTTGGAACGCCTGCACAAGGACTTCGAATACCTGCTGCAGCCGGTGTTTGCCGAGCTGGGCCGGCTGGCGGGCGAGCCCCTGCTGGAGGCCGCCGCGCGGCGGCACGAGGCCCTGCGTGATCGCTTCCGGCTGGTCGCCCGCCTGGAGCAGCAGATGTATGACCACCTGCGCGCGACTGTGACGGATATGGAGACCGCGGCCGACGAGGTAGCGCGGGCCCTGGAGGGCCGCGTGCTCGAGGCCCTGCGCGGATTGCTGGATGCCGCGACCATGGCCGTGTACTCCAGGGATCGCGAAGACCTGGCCTGGCTACGCGACATGACGGCCAATCAGCGCAGCCGCTTCGATGCCCTGCGCGCCCGCTACCTCGACCCCGATCATTTCCAGCCTGGAGGTGCGCTGGACCGGGTGCTGCAGCGCACCCACCGCGTGGAGCGCATGCTCTGGATGCTGGCCGAGTACGCGGATCGGCGGCTGGAACCGACGGTGAGCCCGGTTCAGGGTGATCGGCGTGCACTGCAGAGGCGATTCCTGCGCGCCGGCTGATCGCCTGGTCGGTGGTTTACGGAGTTGCGTCCAGCTGGCGGGTACGCAGGTGCGTGGCGCCGATCACCGCGGCCGGCACCAGTAGCAGGTTCACCAGGGGCACCATTGCCAGCAGCGTCGTTCCGGCGCCGAACGCGAGGGTCTGCAGGCGGCGCCCCCGTAGCCGCTGACGTACCGCTGCGAACTTGAGGCCGTCGTTGGCCAGCGGGACCTCCATGAACTCCACCGCCAGCACCCAGCTGCCATAAAGGAACCAGGCAGCGGGTGCGAGCAGGTTGAGTCCGGGCACGAAGGTGATGATCAGCACCGGTATCAGCAGCAGGGCGTAATACCCGAGCTTGCGCGCTGCGGTGGCCAGTGCATGTACGGATTCCGCGGTCAACGAGCGGGGGGCGGCCAGGGGCGGATGGCCCAGGCCTTCGGCCGTGCGATAGGCCAGCGGCCCGGAGAAGGGGCTTGCCACGATCGCGGCCAGGGCCACGGCGGATATCCCGATCACCAGCAGCAGGAACAGGGCGAACAGCGGCCACAGCAGCCAGGCCAGCCAGTCCAGGGTCTGCGGCAGCCAGGCGGCAAGCAGGGCATCAAAGCCCACGGCCGCGGCTGCGATCAGCGCACCCACCAGCAGGACATTGATGATCAGCGGAATGATCACGAGCCCGCGCAGGGCGGGCTCGCGGACGCGTGTCAGGCCCCGGAACGGGGCGAGGAACGCGTAAAGCGGCGAGAGGGGTCTTGTCCGCTGGTTCAGCGGCGGGCCCCGAACAACGTCAGAACCAGACCCACCGCGGCCATGATGCCGCCACCGATCAGGTACAGGCGCGTGTCGTCCGTGTAGCGCCCGGTGAAGGTCTCGTGCAGCTCTTCACCCAGGCTTTCGGTGGCGTTGTAACCCATGACCAGCAGGATGACGCCACCGACCAGCAGGGCGATTCCGAGAATACGGCTCCAGTGCATGTCTACGTCCCTTTGTTGTTGTGGTTCTCTGCCTGAATGTAGCACCGATCTCCGGCGCCGGTGGTGACCTATCCAGAGAAACGCGAGTTTCCCCGGTTGCGTAGGAGGCCAGCCCCCTGGCCGATGGGGTCTGTCCAGCATCGTATCGCGCAGGGGGCTGCGCTCCTACAGGGGTGTGTCATGCGTAGGAGGCCAGCCCCCTGGCCGATGGGGTCTGTCCAGCATCGTATCGCGCAGGGGGCTGCGCTCCTACAGGGGTGTGTCATGCGTAGGAGGCCAGCCCCCCCTGGCCGATCGCCGTTGAATTCAGCGAGAAGGCGAAAAGGACTCAAGCCCGAGGCCGATGCGCACCAGGCGCGCCGCGCCGTGTGCGGCGTCGTCGTTGTCCGCGGCCATCACCGGGATCTCCAGGATGCGCTTGCGGATGCGTGTCCACGTGGGGTTCGCGGCACCGCCGCCGAGTGTGATCACGCGTTCCACGCGCGGCGCCCCGAGCTCCGTCAGGCGTCGATAGCCGTCGCGCTCGATGCGCGCGATGCCCTCGAACAACCCCTGGAGAAAGTGCGCGTCGTCATCCGGGCGTGGCGTAAGCCGAGGTTCCAGTTCCGGATCACTCACCGGAAAGCGCTCGCCCCGTCGGGGCAGGGGCAGGTAGTCGAGACCCGTGTCCACATCCGGGTCCATCTGCTCACTGAGCCGTTGAAGCGAGTCGTCGTCAAAGTGCTGGCGCAGTACCGCGCCGCCGCTGTTGGATGCGCCGCCGATCAGCCACTGGCCGAACAGGTGATGGCTGTAGATGCCCAGCTCGGGGGCAAACACGGGTTCCGACGATAGCTGCTTGATCACCATGGTCGAACCCAGGCTGGTGACGCCGGTGCGGTCGTCCTCCACGCCCGAGGCGAGAAAGCCGGCAATGCTGTCGGTGGTCCCGGCGATCACCCGCGAGGCCGGGTTCAGCCCCAGGTGCTGCGCCATCTCGGGGGCAATCGGCCCCAGGTTCGTGCCCGCTGGCACGACCTCCGGCAGCAGGTTGGCATCTGTGGTCAGGATGTCCTCCAGCCAGTCCGGCCAGCCCTGCCAGAGGGCGTCGTAGCCGAGCTTCAGCGCATTGTTCTCGTCCATCACATCAAAGCGCCCGCGCAGCCGCCCGGCGATCCAGTCGGCCTGATGCAGAACGCGCCGCACCCCGGAGAGGCTCTCGTGGCGGCGCACCCACAGCAGCTTCGCCGCCGAGGAGCTGGGGCTGTGCACGGCCGAATCGCTGGGCGCGACCCCGGCGAGGATCGCCGTCATGTCAGTGGCGCGGGCGTCGTTGTACATCATGGCCGGCCGTACCGGGCGGCCATCGGCATCCAGAAACAAAAGCGTGGCCGAGGTGCCGTCCACCGCGATCGCGACGGGTTCGCCCTTCAGGTGTTCCGCGGCCTCGCGCAGCAGTTCGCGTACCAGGGTCCACCACTGCGAGGGATCCTGTTCCGCGATGCCGTCGCCGTCCGTCTCCGGTTCCGGGAGATCCCGCGTCGCCGAGTGCACCCGTACACCGTCCGGATCAAGAAGCGCCAGGCGGATGCCGGAGGTCCCGAGGTCGAGCCCGATCGTGTGCATGGAAATCGGCTAGAGGCCCGAATGCAGCGGGCTGCGCCCCGGGGGTGGGAGTGTGACGCGCTCCGGTGGGGTCCACCCGGGCTGGCGATGTTCGGCCACGACCGAGGTGTAGATACCCCCGCGCACGTTGAAGTACGAGGTCAGACGCATGAAGCGCGGCTCGGTCGCCGCGACCAGGTCCGCCAGGATTCGGTTGGTCACCGCCTCGTGAAAGGCCCCCTCGTCACGGAACGACCACATGTAGTTCTTCAGCGACTTCAGCTCCACGCACTTCCGGTCCGCCACGTATTCCAGGTGCAGTTCGGCGAAGTCGGGCTGGCCGGTGGCTGGACACAGGCAGGTGAACTCCGGGATGCGGATATAGATCGCGAAGTCGTTTTCCGGCGCCGGGTTGTCAAAGGTGTCCAGGGTCTTGCTCGGCTGGCTGGGCATCTACGCCTCTCTTCGTTGAATGAATGGTCCCGCAGTTGACTGTGCCACCGTAGGAGCCTGCTTGCAGGCGAACGGCTTTTGCCAGGGGCCGGCGTGGGCAGGGGCTTCGCCTGCGAGCAGGCGCCTACAGGGACGGCGGTGACGGGCTGTTCGGGCCTGGTCACGCTCAGGCCGTAAGCGTGTACCATTCTACCCGCGAATGCCCTGACCGTGGATCACGCCGAACGTGCGACTCGCCCGAATCAAACTGGCCGGCTTCAAGTCCTTCGTGGATCCGACGACACTGGTGCTGCCCGGAAACCGCGTGGGCATCGTGGGGCCGAACGGCTGTGGCAAGTCGAACACCATCGACGCCGTGCGCTGGGTGATGGGCGAGTCCTCGGCCAAGCACCTGCGCGGCGACTCCAGCGAGGACGTGATCTTCAACGGCTCCTCCAGCCGCAAGCCGGTCGGGCAGGCCTCGATCGAGCTGATCTTCGACAACTCCGACGGTCGCCTGGGCGGCGAGTACAGCGCCTATGGCGAGATTGCCGTACGCCGTGCGCTGACGCGCGACGGCCAGTCCAAGTACTTCCTCAATGGCCAGCGTGCGCGCAAGCGCGACGTCGTGGACCTCTTTCTTGGCACCGGCCTGGGCCCGCGCAGCTACGCCATCATCGAGCAGGGCATGATCGCGCGCCTGATCGACGCCCGGCCGGAGGAACTGCGCGTTTACCTGGAGGAGGCCGCCGGCATCTCCAAGTACAAGGAGCGCCGGCGCGAGACCGAGAACCGCGTACGTCACACCCGCGAGAACCTGGAGCGTCTGGACGATGTGCGCGACGAGGTCGCCAAGCAGGCCGAGCGCCTTAACCGTCAGGCCGCCACCGCCGAGAAATACCAGACCCTGGCTGCCGAGCGCCGGCAAAAGCGCGCCGAGGCCATCCTGCTGCGCCTGCGCGCCCAGGAACAGGAATTGGAGGCGAGCCGCCAACGCCTGCAGGACGCCGAGACGCAACTGGCGGGCACCCAGGCTGAGGCGCAGAAGGTCCGCACCGAGACCGAACAGCAGCGCCAGACGCGCGTGGACCTGGAGGCGGCGACCACCGAGGCGCAGTCCGCCTATTACGACCGGGCCGCCGAGGTCTCGCGCCTGGAGCAGTCGATCCGCCACGCGGAGGACGAGCTGGCACGTGAGCGCGCCGAACTGCAGCAACTCGAACAACGCATCCAGACCGCGGGAGACGAGTTCGCGGCGCTCGAGCAGCGCATTGTCGAGGCCGAACGCGAGCGTGATCAGCGCCAGCAGGAAGCGGAGACTGCCGAGGCGGAACGCGAACGTCTGGAGGCAGCTGCGGAGCAGGCCGAGAACGAGTTCCAGGCCGCGCGCGAGGCACAGTCCGAGTGGGAGCGGGCGCTGGCCGAGCCGCGCCAGAACGCCCAGCTGGCGCGCTCGCGCATGGATCACGCCGAACATCAGCTGGCGCGTCTGGCCCAGCGCCGCGAGCGCCTCGACGCCGAGCGCGCGGCTCTGCCACAGACCCATCCGGGCGAGGAGGCCGAGCGCCTGCAGCGCGAGCGCGATGCTCTGGCCGAACGCCTGGAGGAGCTGCGCCACGAACGCGAGCAGCAGCAGGAGCAACTGAACCAGCTCACCGAGGCCCGCCGCGAGGCCCGCGACGCGCTGCACGAGGCCGAGCGCGAGGCGCGCGAGGTGGCCGGGCGCCTGGCGGGGCTGGAACACTTCGCCGGCGAGGATGACCCGGCCGAGACCCGTGAGCGCCGCGAGGCCTGGGCACGCGAGCAGGGGCTCGATCTCTCGCGGCCGCTGGTGCAGCAGCTGGAGGTCGACGAGGGCTGGGATACGGCCGTGGAGCTAGCGCTCGGGGCCTGGCTCGAGGCGGCGGTCCTGGACGCGCCCGAGGCGACACGCGACTGGCCGGATGCCGCGCTGCGCCTGGTGAGCGCGGAGCCCGGCGCGGATGCCGAGATCCCGCGCGACTCCCTCGCCGCGCGTGTGCGCGGTTCGGCGCCGGTGGGCCACTGGCTGGCACGCATCCATTGTGCGACCGAGCTGGAGGATGCCCGCCGCAGGATGGCCACGCTGGCGCCGGACGAGAGCGTGATGACACCCGATGGCACCTGGATGGGTCCCGGGTGGGTGGCCCATCGCACGCTGGAAGGCGGTGCCTCTGGCGCGGTCGCCCGGGTGCGCCTGGCCCGCGAGCTGCGCGAACGCGAGCAGGCGCTGCAAGGGCAGATCGAGCAGCACCAGGCGACGCTCGCCGAACGTAGCGAGGCGATCGAGGCGGCGCAGGCCGAGCGCGACCGGCTGGATGCGCAGTTGCGCGAACAGCAGGGCGAGATCGACGAACGGGATCGGCGCATTCAGCGCCTGCACGATCAGGCACGCCAGCTGGAACAGCAGCAGGCGCGAATCGACCACGAGGCAGGCGAGCTGGAAGAAGAAACGGCCCGCGCGCGCGAACAGTTCGCCACAGCGGAGCAGGAGCGTAACCAGGCGCTCGCCACGCTGGAGACCCTCGACGCCGACGGCGAGGCGCTGGAAAACCGGCTGGAGGCCGCGCGTGGCACCCAGGGTCGCGCCCGCGAGTCCGTGCGCGAGGCGCGCGATGCGGCCGGCCGCGCGCGGATGGCGGAACAGGAGGCGCGCCACCGGCTGGAGCGCGAGCAAAGCGAACACACGCGTCTGGAACGGCAGCGCGCGGAGGACCGCGAGCGCTTCGAGAAGCTGCAACAGGGTCTCGCCGGGCGCGAGGGCCCGCTGGAACAGTGGCGCGGTGACCTGCAGGCGGCCGCGGAGCAGCGTCAGCAGGCGGAGGAACGCCTCACGCGGGCGCGCTCGGATCTCGAGGCCTGCGATGCGCGCCTGCGCGAGCTGGCCACCCGAGCCAGCGAGCTGGACAGTCGCGTCGAGAGCCAGCGCTCCACCTGCGAGGAGTTGCGCCTGGACCAGCGCGAACGCTCGGTACAGATTGATCAGCTCAAGGCTCAGTTTCAGGAGTCGGGCTTTGCCACTGAGACGCTCGCCGAAGGGCTCGCGGAGGATGCCTCGGTGCCGGCCTGGGAGCAGGCCATCGCGGAGCTCGACCGCAAGATCGAACGCCTCGGTCCGATCAACCTGGCCGCGATCGACGAGGCGCGCAGCCTGGAGGAGCGCTCACGCTATCTGGAGGAACAGCATGCGGACCTGATCGAGGCCCTGGAGACGCTGGAGGCGGCGATGCACCGTATCGATCGCGAGACGCGCCAGCTATTCAAGCAGACCTTCGATCAGGTGAACGCCGGGCTGGGACAGAAATTCCAGCGCCTGTTCGGCGGCGGCGAGGCGCGCCTGGAGATGACCGGTGACGACTTGCTGGATACCGGCGTGACCATCATGGCGCGTCCGCCGGGGAAGCGGCTGTCTACCATCCATCTTATGTCCGGGGGCGAGAAGGCGCTCACAGCATCGGCGCTGGTGTTCGCTATCTTTGAATTGAATCCGGCACCCTTCTGCATGCTGGACGAGGTGGATGCGCCGCTCGACGAGGCCAACGTCGGGCGCTTCTGTGAGCTGCTGGAGGACATGTCGGAGCAGATCCAGTTCATCTTTATTACCCATAACAAGGCCACGATGGCCATGGCGGAACAGCTGATCGGCGTTACCATGCACGAACCGGGGGTCTCGCGCCTGGTGAGCGTGGATATCGACGAAGCCGTGGAACTGGCCGAGGCCTGATCCGTGGCTTCCAGCGGCCGCTGTGGCTTCACAACACGATTGACGAGGTATTGAGTGGATTGGATGCGCATCAGTCTGGTGGTCCTGGGCATTGTGCTGGTCGCCGGTATCTGGCTGGCCCACCGCCTGCGTACGCGCGAGCGCGGACGGGATCTGGATGACGACGCCGCCGACTGGGGTGACGACGCTGTGCACATCCGTGCGCAAGGCGACGAGGGGCCGCGCCAGCGAGCGAGTGAGTCCGAGCCTCTGGGGGCCGATGCCGGTTGGGCCGATCCCCTGGAGACCTCGCGCGAGTACACGCGTGATCCGGAGGCCGAGACCGCCGACTTCGATGATGTGCGCGTGCCGCAAAACGAACGCGCGGAACCGCGTCTGGGCGTGACCTCCGCGGAGGACGATCAACCCCTGCCGCCAGGGGAGCGCCATGCTGATCGCGCCCAGGACATCTACGGCGTCCTCGATAGCGACGACGAGCCGGTGCCGCCTCCGCCGCATGGCGCGTTCGAGCCGGACCCGACGGACGCGCCACGCCGGCGGCCCAAATCCAGCGCATTGGAGACGGCGCGCGGCATGGCGGGCGAATTGGGCGGGCGCCTGCGTTCTGGGATCACCGCGTTGCGTTCCGGGCGGCTGCGCAAGCCGCGCGCCGAGGACACGCTTGGCGACCGTCTGGACCCAGACCATGAGGTTGACCCCGAGCTGATCGAGGAACCAGCCCCGGACATGGAAACCCTGGGTGAGTACGTCTCCGAGCCGCGCGTGGTCGGGCGCAACCCACTACGCGATGGCCCCGCCGCGGACGAGAAGATCCTGCTCCTGCATGTCGTCGCACCCCGCAACCGGCCGTTTACCGGCGTGGCGCTGGGTGCCGCGCTGCAACGCGCGGGGCTTGCACCAGGCGAGATGGACATCTACCACTACCACGAGCCCGATATCGACAGCCGGCAGGCGTTGTTCTCCGCCGCGAATATGGTGCCGCCCGGGACGCTGCGCGAGCAGGACCTGGCGGACATGATGACGCCGGGCATCACGCTGTTCACGCAGGTGCACAGTAGCGCCCAACCGCAGCGTGCGTTCGAGGCCCTGCTGGAAAATGCGCATGCGCTGGCACGCGACCTTGGCGGGTCCATCCTGGATGCCCAGCAGTCCACCGCCACCAACCAGACGCTCGCCTACATGCGCGAGGACCTGAACGAGTGGCTGATGCGCCATCGCCCGGATCTGCTGCGGCGCCGGAGGGCGCGGTGAGCTCTCCCTCCGCGTCCCGGGACGGCACGACGGGCGCGGCGGGGGAGGTAGGCGAGCGGATCGAACAGCTGCGCCGCCAGATCGAGCACCACAACTACCGCTATTACGTCCTCGACGACCCGGAGGTCTCCGACGCCGAGTTCGACGCCCTGATGCGCGAACTCGAACAGCTCGAGGCCGATCACCCTGACCTCGTCACCCCCGACTCGCCCACACAACGGGTCGGCGGAGCGCCTGCCGCCGGCTTCGACACCGTGCGCCATCGTCTGCCGATGCTGTCGCTGGCCAACGGCTTCGAGTCCGACGAAATCCGCGACTTCGACCGTCGTGTACGCGAGCGCCTGGCCAAACAGACTGGCGATCCCGCGCGCGCCGAGCAGGCCGTCGCCTACATGGCCGAACCCAAGCTGGACGGCCTGGCGATCAGCCTGATCTACGAAAACGGCCGCCTGGTGCAGGCCGCCACGCGCGGCGACGGCGAGACCGGCGAGGACGTGACCGGCAATGTCCGCACCGTGCGGCCGATCCCGCTGCATCTGGGCGATCGCTATACGGACGATGCCCCCGGCGTGCTCGAGGTGCGCGGCGAGGTGTTCATGCGCCGCTCGGACTTCGAACGCCTGAACCAGGGCCTGGAGGCCGATGGCCAGCGCGGCTTCATGAACCCCCGCAACGCCGCCGCCGGCAGCCTGCGCCAGCTCGATCCGAAGGTGACGGCGCGGCGCCCGCTGAGCTTCTTTGCCTACTCCGTGGGGCATGTCGAGGGCGGCACGCTGCCCGACACACAGTCCGGCACGCTGGATTGGCTGCACCGGCTGGGCTTTCCGGTCTGCCCCGAGCGGGCCGTGTTGGACGGGGTCGAGGGCTGCCTTGCGTACTACGAACGCCTGGCCGAGCGGCGCCGCGAGCTGGACTACGAGATCGACGGCATCGTCTACAAGGTCGACTCGCTGGCTGACCAGCAGCAGCTGGGGTTCGTCTCGCGCGCGCCGCGCTGGGCGATCGCTCACAAGTTCCCGGCCGAGGAACAGACGACGACCCTGCGCGCCGTCGACTTCCGCGTCGGCCGCACCGGCGCGCTGACCCCGGTCGCGCGGCTGGAGCCGGTGCTGGTTGGTGGCGTGACGGTCAGCAACGCCACGCTGCACAACATGGACGAGATTGCGCGCAAGGACATCCGCATCGGCGACCGCGTGATCGTGCGCCGTGCGGGCGACGTCATCCCCGAGGTGGTTGGTCGCGCCGGGGGCGAGCGCCCGGCGGACACCCGTGCCATCGAGATGCCCACCCGTTGCCCGGAGTGCGACTCGCATATCGAACGCCCGGAGGGCGAGGCCGTGGCTCGCTGTACCGGCGGGCTGGTCTGCCCCGCGCAGCGCCGCGAGGCCCTCAAGCACTTCGTTTCGCGCCGCGCCATGGACATCGAGGGTTTCGGCGAAAAACTGATCGAGCAACTCGCCGATGGCGGCATCGTGCAAAGCCCGGCGGATCTGTTCGCACTGGATACCGAGCGCCTGGAGGCGCTGGAGCGGGTCGGTCCCAAGCTCGCCGAGAATCTCGTCAACGCCCTGGAACAGGCGCGCGAGACCACTCTGGCGCGTTTCATCTTCGCCCTCGGCATCCGCGAGGTCGGGGAGGTCACCGCACGCAACCTGGCCACGTACTATGGCGACCTGGACACGCTGATGCAGGCTGATGCCGAGGCGTTGCAGGAGGTGCCGGACGTTGGGCCCATCGTTGCCGAGCACATCGCCAACTTCTTCGCCGAACCGCACAACCTCGAGGTGATCCGCGCCCTGCGCGAGGCCGGCGTGCACTGGCCCGACCCGCCCGCGCGTCCGGCAGCGGAGAAGGGCGAAACCGCCCCGCTGGCCGGCAATACCTACGTCCTCACCGGCAGCTTCGACACCATGACCCGCGAGGAGGCCAAGGCCGCCCTCGAGGCCCGCGGCGCCAAGGTCACCGGCTCCGTCTCCAAAAAGACCACCGCCGTCATCGCCGGCACCGACCCCGGCTCCAAGGTCACCAAGGCCGAATCCCTCGACATCCCCATCCTCGGCCCCGACGACCTCGCCCAGCTCCTCGCCTGATCAACCCCGCCCCCGTAGGAGCCGCCTCGGCGGCGAAGCCCTTGCCAGAGTCGGACCCGGGCAGGGGCGTTCGCCTGCGAGCAGGCTCCTACGGGGGGTGTTCGTGCACGGGGCTGCCCGTTGTAGGAGCCGCCTTGGCGGCGAAGCTCCTGCCAGCCTCAGCTTTGCCATCAGCGCCTGATATCCTCGAACACCAAACGGAATACAGAAGGAGGTCCCATGCCACGGAAGGCACAAGGGCATCGCCTGCGACTCGGCCGGGTCAGTGAGCAGGGGCGCATCTACCTCGTTACAACGGTGTGTGCGGGCCGGCGGCCATGGTTTGCAGAGTTTGCCCGGGCCCGTTGCTGTGTGCAGTCGTTGCGAGAGGTTGAAGATGCCATCACGACTTTATGCTTCGTGGTCATGCCGGACCACCTGCACTGGTTGTTGCAACTGGACCACGGCGAACTCCCGGTGGCGGTACAAAAGGTGAAGGCAAACACAACCCGCCGCATTGGACGGCTTGAGGGTACGCGGTGCCACATCTGGCAAAAGGGCTACCACGACCGCGCACTACGCCGCGAAGAAGACCTCCAGGCCGTCGCTCGATATGTGGTTGCCAACCCGCTAAGAGCGGGCCTCGTTCGCAATCTGCGTGATTATCCGCACTGGGATGCGCTCTGGTTGTAGATCCCCTGTGGGAGCCTGCTTGCAGGCGAAGCCCTTGCCCGGGTCCGGCATTGGCAGGGGCTTCGCCGCCAAGGCGGCTCCTACAGGGGCCTCGCAACGCGCGACCAGCCCCCCGTAGGAGCCTGCTCGCAGGCGAATGCTCCTGCCCGGGCTGGATGACCGCAATGCCCAGGGTTATCGCGCGGCGACCGGCACATGGATGCATTTTTATCAGGGGTTGCTTATGCTTCGCGCGCCGCTCAGGGAACGCGGCGGGCGCCAGGGACCGGTACTTGATGTAGTGTGGTCTGGGCATGATTGAGTCGACAGGGCTTGAGGCGAAGATGCCAGGCGGGCACAACACACCATGCTGAACCGTGGGCTGGAACGTCTGCTGCGCTTGCCGCGCGGCAAGAAGCGCTGGCTGATGATTGCCGCGGACGCGGTCATGCTGCCGCTGGCGCTGTGGTCGGGCTTCGCGATCCGCCTCGCGGAGCCGTTCCCCCCGATCATGCAGCAGACCTGGTGGCTATTCCCACTGGTGGTGATCGTGGGGATCCCGCTGTTTGCGCGTCTGGGCTTGTATCGGGCCGTGGTGCGCTTTATGGGGTCGCGCACGATCTGGACGGTGGGTTCTGGTGTGGTCATCCTGGCGATGACGGTCTGGGCAGCGGTCGCCATCGCCCAGGTGGAGAGCTTTCCGCGTTCGGTCCCGATCAATTTTGCGATCGTGGCCTTCCTCTATGTCGGTGGTAGTCGCTTCTTGGTGCGGGCGTGGTACCGATCGGTGATGGCCGCGGCACCGGGTGCAGAAGCGGTGGTGGTGTATGGAGCGGGCGAGGCGGGCGTGCAGCTGCTGTCCGCGCTGAAGGGTGGTGGCGGGATGTTCCGCGTGGTGGCCTTCGTGGACGAGGATCGAGCCCTGCAGGGCAGCTCGATTGACGGCGTCCCGGTCTACAGCCCCCGGCGCCTGCAACGGCTGATTGACCAATGGCATGTGCGGCGCGTGCTGCTCGCCGTTCCCACGGCTACGCGTCAGGAGCGGCGCCGCATCCTGGAACAGCTCGAGCCGTTCTCACTGTATGTGCAGTCGGTCCCGTCGATGGAGGCGGTGGTCTCCGGGCAGGCCAGCCTGGAACAGCTGGAAGACATTGATGTGGCGGACCTGCTGGGGCGGGACCCGGTACCCCCCGACCCCGAGCTGCTGGCCTGCAGCATTCGCGGGCGCGTCGTCATGGTGACCGGCGCCGGGGGCTCCATTGGCTCTGAGCTGTGCCGCCGAATCATCCGGTTGCAGCCGGCAGCGCTGATTCTGTACGAGCGCAACGAGTTTGCGCTGTACAGCATCGAGCGCGAGATGCAGGACTACTCACTGCAACTGGACCCGTCCCCGGCGGTACACGCCGTACTCGGGTCCGTGGCGAACCCGCGTCGCGTCCGCTCTGTACTGGCCGAGCATGGCGTGCAGACCCTGTACCATGCGGCGGCCTACAAGCATGTGCCGATCGTCGAGGCCAACCTCATTGAGGGTGTGCGCAACAACGTGGTCGGTACCGCCGTGATGGCCGAAGCCGCGCAGGCGGCAGGCGTCGAACGGTTCATTCTGATCTCCACGGACAAGGCCGTGCGCCCGACCAACGTGATGGGGGCCACCAAGCGCCTGGCGGAGATGGTGCTGCAGGACCGGGCGCGGGAGGGCCGGGGTACGGTCTTCAGCATGGTGCGCTTCGGCAACGTTCTCGGTTCCTCGGGCTCCGTGGTGCCACTTTTCCATCAGCAGATCCGCGATGGCGGGCCTGTCACCGTCACCCATCCCGAGATCACCCGCTATTTTATGTCCATCCCCGAGGCGGCCGAGCTGGTGATCCAGGCGGGCGCGATGGCGCAGGGGGGCGAGGTGTATGTGCTGGATATGGGAGAGCCGGTACGCATTGTCGACCTCGCGCGCCGCATGATTCGGCTACACGGCCGACAGGTAAAAGAGGACGGATACCCCGAGGACGGGATCGAGATCGTGTTCACCGGGCTGCGCCCGGGCGAGAAGCTCTATGAAGAGCTGTTGATCGGAGACAACGTGGAGCCCACCGCGCATGTGAAGATCATGCGCGCCCGCGAGGAATGTGCCGCTTCGAGCGACCTGCGCGCCGCAATGAAACGCCTGGACCGTGCGGACCGTGAAATGGATACCGAAATCGCCTGCCAGACCATCCGCGATGTCGTGCATGGCTACGCGCCCGCCAACCATCCGCCGCAAGAACGTTTCGCTGAGTAGCACGGGTGCGATTCCTGAGTACCCGTTCCTCACACACGCGAAATCGCTTGTGTATTCTTCGCTCAAACGCCCTCAGGCCCCTTCTTTGTAGGAGCCTGCTTGCAGGCGAAGCCTCCTGCCGGCGTATGGAGCTTTGGCAGGAGGCTTCGCGGACAGGCCCGCTCCTACAGGCAAACAGGTGTCCACAGGCCAAACATCAACACTGAACAACCGAAGGATCCAGGGATGAAAATCGCAGTCGCCGGAACCGGCTATGTCGGGCTCTCCAATGCCGTCCTGCTCGCGCAGCACCACGAGGTGGTGGCGCTGGACGTGGTGCCGGAGAAAGTCGAGCAGATCAACCGCAGGCAGTCCCCGATCATCGACGCCGAGATCCAGGATTTCCTCGAGAACCGCGAGCTGAACCTCAAGGCTACGCTGGACAAGCAGGAGGCGTTCGCCGACGCGGACTTCATCATCATCGCGACTCCCACGGACTACGACCCGCAGACCAACTACTTCAACACCTCCACGGTGGAGTCGGTCATCCGCGACGTACTGGCGGCCAACCCACAGGCCACCATGGTCATCAAGTCCACCGTGCCGGTCGGCTACACGCGCGAGATCAAGGCGCAGATGGAAACCGACAACATCCTGTTCTCGCCGGAGTTCCTGCGCGAGGGCAGGGCGCTGTACGACAACCTGCACCCCTCGCGGATTATCGTCGGCGAACAGTCCGAACGGGCCGAGACCTTCGCCGGCCTGCTGGCCGAAGGGGCGGTGGACGACGACATCCCGATCCTGTTCACCAATTCCACCGAGGCCGAGGCGATCAAGCTGTTCGCCAACACGTATCTGGCCATGCGCGTGGCCTACTTCAACGAGCTGGACAGCTACGCCGAGATCCACGGCCTGGATACCCGCCAGATCATCGACGGTGTGTGCCTGGACCCGCGCATCGGCAGCCACTACAACAACCCGTCCTTCGGCTACGGTGGCTACTGCCTGCCGAAGGACACCAAGCAGCTGCTGGCCAACTACGACGAGATCCCCAACAACATCATCGGCGCCATCGTCGATGCCAACCGCACCCGCAAGGACTTCGTCGCCGATGCCATCATCCGCCGCAACCCCAAGGTCGTCGGCATCTACCGCCTGGTGATGAAGAGCGGCTCCGACAACTTCCGCGCCTCCGCCATCCAGGGCGTAATGAAGCGCATCAAGGCCAAGGGCATCGAGGTTGTCGTGTACGAGCCGGAGCTGCCCGACGACGAGTTCTACCGCTCCCGCGTCATCCGCGATCTCGACGAGTTCAAGCGCGTGTCCGACGTCATCGTCGCCAACCGCATCACCGACGACATCCGCGACCAGACCGACAAGATCTACACCCGCGACCTCTTCAACAGCGATTGATCCACCCAGGTCCGCTCCCACATGTCATGGGGGGCATGCAGACGTCACCCCGCGCCCCCATCATCCCGGCCGAAGCGAAGCGTAGAGCCGGGATCTCCCACGTTGGCGCGGCCCGAACGTGCGAGACCCCGGATCACAGATGCGCGGTTTCCGCGGTGATAGCGGAAGGGTGGTCGGCATGATCAACTGTGAGAAACGGGTACTAGTTGGCTTCTGTTGCCCGCACGTTCGCCAGAAACTCACGGAAAAACGCCCCGAAGACACCCAGCATCAGGCCGAGTATGAGAGACAGAGCCACGAACAGGGATCGTCCAGGACCCTCTGGCGTGTTTGATGCCAACGCATAATCCGATCCGCGGGCGACCGTTTCGCGAACCCGTTGTTCTCTGCGATCCAGGGCAGCCATCGCTATTTCGTGGCGGCTCTGTTCTCGCTCCATCTGTGATGCGATGCGTTCGCTTGAGGACTCCAGTTCACTGAGGCGCTGCTCAACTTCCTGTACGTGATCTGGAAGCTCGGTCCGCAAACGCCTTTCTGCGCTATAACGCATGTCCACGATTGAGGTTAGGGGCATCATGCTCCACAACGGTGCGGCGCTCTGATCCGTGTCCGCGAGGGCCGCGTCCAGTTGCTCCCGAAGGGGGTGAAGGCCATCGATCTGTTCTTCCAATAGGGCGCGTTCTTCTGTCAGCAATTCCAGTCGCGATGTGGCACGTTCCTTATGTTCGGTGATCGAGTCTAGGTCGCCTTGCAGCTGCTCGAGTTGGGCTGCGTGCTGTAGCTCTTGCTCACGACGTTGATCGGCGAGTTCCGCGCGAATATCGTCAATGTGTTGAACGTGATTCTGACGAAGCGCGCGTGTAGTGAGCGTGTGGAGTTGTTCAACCGCCTCTTTGCGGTCCATTGGCGCTGATGTCGTCAGGTGGACGTACTCGGTTCCATCCACGTACCGTGCACTGGCCTCTGGTGGTCTGGTCTCCGGGCTGTCCGCGAGGAGATCACGCCAAATGCCTGGTATTAGGACGTTATTGAGGAACGTAACCGTCACGTTTGGGTCCTCAACCGGATTTCCCCGGTCGTCTTGGCCCAGCTGGATGGTTGTCTGAAAGCTGTACGAGGGGGTCTTAAGGAAGCCGTATAACGTGCCGAGGAGCAGGACTGCAATGGTCACAGCGGCAATCCACCACTTGCGCCTGGACAGCACGTTCCACAGATCAACAAGGCTGATCTCGTCGTCGTATCGCGAATGGTTGCCGGGATCGGGTCGGTCACCACTGGTGCGGGTTTCGCTTGTGGGGGATGAGTCTTTCGTCGACATCGAGTGTCCAGGCAGTTATCACGGGGCTGTGATTGTCGCTGAATCCTAATCAGAAATGAACTGAAGATGCCTATTCCTTGGGGGTTGGACAGGTACCACTGATCGCTGCCAGAGGCACTTACTTCTTTGCGTCTAGTGGCCCCTCTATGGTCTAATCGAGACTGCGTTCACATTGTGAACGCACTACAAAATGTGCTTCCCCCAGCCGTGGCGGGCCCGCAAGAACCGGGCGCACCGTCCCGGCGGTAGCGTGCCCGAACGCCGCCTTTAACCCCGGTAACTCATTGATAGAAGAAGATCTTCATCTGGAAGTGCTCCGTCTGCTGGAGCAGGAGCCGGACATGAGCCAGCGCCAGCTGGCGCGTTCGCTGGGGCTGTCCGTGGGCAAGACCCACTACGCGCTCAAGGCCGTGCTCGACCGCGGCTGGGTCAAGGCGCAGAACTTTCGCCGCTCCGACAACCGCTCGGCCTATCTGTACAAGCTCACGCCCAACGGCCTGCAGGAAAAGGCCCGCCTGGCGTACGCGCTGCTCCAGCGCAAACGCGTCGAACATGAAGCCCTGATGACCGAGATCGAACAACTCCGCGCCGAGCTCCGGGACGCGAGGCCCGAGGCCGTAGCCCCGGAGCCCCGCAATCCGTAGGAGCCGCCTTGGCGGCGAAGCCCCTGCCAGAGTCGGACGCGGGCAGGGGCTTCGCCTGCGAGCAGGCTCCTACGGGGCGCGGCTCAGCGTCACGCCAACCGTCATCTGTGCGGACCACCCGTCCCCACCGTCATCCCGGCCGCGGCGAAGCGGAGAGCCGGGATCCTCAGCGGTTGGGGCACCGTCCGCGTTGGAGATCCCAGATAACCGCTACGCGGTTTCCGGGATGATGGCCCTGGGGGTGCGACTTCCGGGAGGACGAACCGTAGGGAGTTCGTGGGGGCGCGGAGGAAAAGGCCATGGTCGGTGCCGTTGGGATCATGTCGGTGCGACACCTGTCGAACTGGGGTAGTCGTGCGCCGTGCTATACTTGTATAGCAATTTCTCGGAGGTGATCCCCATGCTGGCTTTGCGTCTGCCTGAAGATGTGGAAGAACGCCTGGCTGCCCTGGCCAAGGCCACAGGTCGTAGCAAGAGCTACTACGCGCGTGAGGCGATCGTTCAGCATCTGGAAGACCTTGAAGACATCTACTTGGCCGAGCAGCGCCTGATTGACCACCGCAAGGGAAGCGGCGAGACGGTCTCCATGGATGAAATGAGGCGCCAGCAAGGGAGACGCTGATCGATTCGCGCGTTCGCGCTCGAGTCTATTTTGCTTGCTGACAAGGCGCGGTGACCGCCGTGCAGTCACTCTGCACAAGGGAGCCGGAACGCCGTCAGCGGGCAAAATCGGCCGAGCCCCTCCGGGGTTGGGCCCCATTTTTCCCGATCCTGCTTTGCGCCGCTTGCCGGTAGAACCACTACCGGTCTGCGCGACACGCCTGGTCGCGGAAAAAATGGGGCGCCAACGCGAACGTACGAATCGGTCAGCGTCTCCCTGAAGTTGGACGATTGAGTTCGACAAGCGCGTAGAGAAGGATCTCCGCGGGCTGGACAAACAGGCGGCCCACCGGATTCTTAAATACCTGAACGAGCGGGTTGCGCCACTTGACGACCCGCGCCGATTGGGTAAATCGCTTACTGGAGAACTGGGCGAATACTGGCGCTACCGCGTCGGCCCATACCGTGTCATTGCATCGATAGAGGATAACCGGTTCCGGGTGCTTGTCGTCCGCGTGGCACACCGCAATGCGGTCTATCGCCAGGGAACAGTATAGGCGTCGGCAGGCAACGGGTTCCCGTACGGTAAATGCCGTGTCTTTGAACTGGAGACCGGATCCCTGGGCGACTGTGGCGTCCAGCGCTACCCCGACCCGTCATCCCGACCGGAGCCTGCCCCCTCCGTCGTCTCGGCTGTAGCTTCCTCCCACCCCGCCACCCCGGGCGTAGCCGTCCTCGCACCCGGTCATCCCGGCCGCCGCGAAGCGAAGAGCCGGGATCTCCAGCGGTGGGGCTGCCCGGACGTGGAAGATCCCGGATAACCGCTCCGCGGTTTCCGGAATGACGTAGGAGTGGGAGGGCGTCCCGGCCGCCGCGAAACGTAGAACCGTGAAGAACTGATCTGCCCCCGTCGTTCTTGCGCGCCGGACGAGTGCGTGTCACCTTCTAGTGGTTAGTGGCATGAGGAACGACTGATGGCACATCAAGATAACGAAGTCCAGGTAGGGGCTCAGGGCCGCGTAGTTATTCCCGCGGGGCTGCGCAAGACGCTCAAGCTGCAAGCCGGCGACCGCTTGATCGCGCGCCTGGTTGGCGAGAGCTTGGTGCTGGAACGGCGAGAACTCGTCGAGAGACGGTTGCGCGACCGGTTCAAGCACATCCCCAGGGACGTCAGCCTTGTGGATGAGCTGATCGACGAGCGGCGGTCCGAGGCGACGCGCGAACGCAAGGCTCCATGACCACGGTACTGGATGCTTCGGCATTGTTGGCCTTTCTGCATGACGAGCCGGGTGGCGACCACGTGGCAGCCGTTTTGGATGGTAGCTGCGTCTCGACCGTGAACTGGTCCGAAGTGATGCAGAAATCGCTCCAGCGCAAGGTGAGTATCCAGGGAATGCAGCAGGAGTTTGCCGATGTCGGGCTGCTTTTCGAGCCCTTCACAGCGGAACAAGCCGCGTTGGCCGCACAGCTCTGGGAGCCTTCCCGGCAGCACGGGCTGTCGATGGCCGACCGGGCCTGTATTGCCCTGGCGATGGACAAGGCACTCCCTGTGCTGACCGCCGACCGAGCGTGGGGTCAGTTGGACTTGGGGATCGCCATTCAGGTTTTGAGGTAAAAGCGCGCAAGCGCATCGACACCCGCGACATGGGCTCGGACGAAGCCGCCCATCACATCCTGCCCAAGCTCGAAGCCATGGGCTTCATCCGCAACCGTAAACAGCACCGGGCCATGTACCCGTAGGAGCCCAGCCCTCTGGGCGATCGGCCTGTCCAACGCCCCAATCGCCGAGAGGCTCGGCTCCTACAGGTCCGAAGCCACCGCAGCCCAACGGGCGTCCCGGCCGCAGCGAAGCGAAGAGCCGGGATCGCCAGCGGCTGGGGTTGCCCGGATAACCGCTCTGCGGTTTCTGGGAAGGCGCCCTTGGGGGGCTCCCCAGAGACGGCCGGTTCAGTCCCGGGGCCTGGTCGGGTTGTTCGAGGTGCTATGCTCAGTACTAAAACGAGTACTGGAGCGCATATGGACAACGTAATCTCGGCGCAGGAGATCAAGCGTCGCGGGATCAGTGCGGTGGACCAGGCATTGGAGAACGGACCGGTGCATGTGATCCAGCGCAATCGGCCCCGATACGTGATTTTGAGCGAAGACGCCTACCAGCGTCTGTCGGCTGGCGTAGAGGCTCGGCAGCGCCTGTGGGATCGATTGCTGAAAGACGATGCACCAAGGGTCGTGGCGCGAAGCCGTTCGGAGCTCGATCGCGAGCTGCAAGCGGAGCGCGAAGGCTGGCCCGATTGATGCTGGCGTTTCTTGATGCCAGTGCCATCATTTATTTGCTGGAAGGTGATGCGCGTACCCGATCGGCGGTCCGCCAGGTGCTAAAGGACCTGGGGCGCAGAGACGCAACGCCTACGTTGGCGGTATCGGCATTAAGCCGGCTGGAATGCCGCGAGCGTCCGCTGCGCGAATCGGATACCCAGGCGCTGGAGCAGCTGGATACGTTTTTTACCGATCCAGGCTTGTCGGTCATTGCGCTCGATACGGTCGTTCTGGACAAGGCCACGGAGCTGCGCGCGCACCATGGGTTGCGTACACCCGATGCCATTCAAGCGGCGTCCCTGCTCGCGGTCAATCCGGACGGGGCTTTCGTAACGGGCGATGGCGACTTTGAGAAGATCCCTGGCCTACGCGTGCACCGGATTCCGCGTTGACCCAGAAGGGCGGTTTAACGTCCTCCAGGCCGCAGCAAAGCGAAGACCCGGGATCTCCAGCGATAAGGAAGCCCCAAACGCACGAGATCCCGGATAACCGCTCCGCGGTTTCCGGGATGACCGAGGTGGGGCGGCTTATGTGGTGTGGGGGTAGGGTGGATGCCGAAGAACACACCCCGCGTCACTGCGAGGAGCGCAGCGACGCGGCAGTCTCCCGGAGCGCCACCGACCTCGATGCGTGGCCACGACGAGACCTCCGCTCGCCGAAACATAAAGCACGTGTAGGAGCGGGCTCGCCCGCGAACAGCTCACTTTGCCGGCAGCGCCAGTTAGTTTGAGTGCCATCCTGAGCACTACCGGATCGGACAGCCATAACGTGCCAACCCATTACGTCCTCAAACCATCCGTCATTGCGAGCGGCCCCACCGCGTGGCAATCGGTTTGCGCTCGCAACGCCCATGGCAGCAGCGCGTCGGCATGAGTAACGCAATGGCCCTCCCGCGGCGCGCGTTCGACCGCTTATGGCGCAGCCGCTTTGCGCGCAATGTGGCGGTAGTCGCCTCCGGCACCGCCGGCGCACAGGCCATTACCATAGCCTTCGCCCCGCTCATCACGCGCATCTATGGGCCGGAGGCGTTCGGCCTGCTGGGCACCTTCATGGCGATCGTGGCCGTCGCCATTCCGGTTGCTGCGCTGGCCTACCCCATCGCCATCGTTCTGCCACGCGAAGATCGCGACGCACTGGGCCTGGTCCGCCTGTCCGCCATCCTTTCGTTTGGCGTCGCGCTATTGGCTGCCGCGCTGCTGGCGTTCGGTGGCGACTGGCTGACGGTAACGCTCGGCGCCGAATCCGTTGCCGGCTACCTGTTTCTGATCCCCGTGGCGATGCTCTTCGCCGCGTGGATGCAGATCGCCCAGCAATGGCTGATCCGCAAGAAGCAATTCGGCGTGGTCGCCCGCTCCGCGGTCGCGCATTCGCTAATCCTGAACAGCGCCAAAAGCGGCATCGGCTGGCTGCATCCGGTTGGAGCCGTACTCATCGTGCTGGCCACGCTGGGCCACGCGCTGCATGCCGCCCTGCTGTTTATCGGTGCGCGCAGGCGCTACCAGGCAGAAGCAGCCGAGGGCGTAGATGGCTCGCATACACCTCTGAGAGAACTAGCGCATCGGCACCGTGATTTCCCGCTGTACCGTGCGCCACAGAACTTCATCAATGCCGCCTCGCAAAGCCTGCCGGTGCTGATGCTTGCGGCGTTCTTCGGCCCGGTGGCGGCGGGGTTTTACACGCTGGCGAAGATGGTCATGGGTATGCCCACGACCCTCATTGGCAAGGCCGTGAATGACGTGTTCTATCCACGTATCACGGAAGCCGCCCACAATGGCGAGAATCTTCCGCGCCATATCGTGCAGGCGACCGGTGCGTTGCTGGCGATCGGTATTGTCCCTTTCGGCCTAGTTGTCGTATTTGGCCCTTGGTTTTTCGGTCTCGTGTTTGGTGTGGATTGGGTGATGGCGGGCGAGTACGCCCGTTGGCTGGCGCTGTTCTTCCTGTTTAACTTCATCAACAAGCCCGCCGTTGCGGCTGTTCCAGTTCTTGGTATTCAGCGTGGTTTGCTTGTGTACGAGCTGTTCAGCACCGGTGCAAAAGCTTTGGGGCTAGTTGTCGGGTTCTACTGGTTTGGAAGCGATCTCTGGGCCGTTGCGCTGTTCTCAGTGATCGGCGTTCTGGCATACAGCGCAATGATGTTGTGGATCCTGTCCCACGCAATGCGGTGGAGAACCGATGCAAAAACAAGTTGACAAGTCGCACTACGAGTTTGGCAAGTACGTACACAAGCGCCGATGGGCCAGCATGTGGCACCAGTTGGACGAAGTGATCAAGCTGAATCCGGAGCGTGTGCTGGAAGTTGGGCCCGGTCCGGGGCTGTTCAAAGCAACGGCTGGGGTGATGGGGGTTCACGTCGAAGCGCTGGACCTGGACCCAGAGCTTGAGCCCGACCACGTGGCCCCGGCAGATGCCATGCCCTTTGAAGATGATGCGTTCGACGTCGTCTGCGCTTTTCAGATGCTGGAGCACGTGCCCTACGAAAAGAGTCTGGCCATCTTCGCGGAAATGGCTCGAGTGGCCCGCAAGGGTGTGGTTATCTCGCTGCCCGATGCCGCTACGCGCTGGCCTATGGCGCTGCACATCCCGCGCGTGGGGTTGAAGTGGGTATCCATCCCCAAGCCGCGCATCCGCGCGCGTGAACACCAGTTCGATGGCGAGCACCACTGGGAGATCAACAAGGCGGGCCATCCCTTGGCGAAGGTGCAGGAAGACTTCTCGAATGCCGCGCCGGTACGTCTGACCAGGACGTATCGCGTGAACGAGAACCCCTACGGAAACACTGATTTATTCCGCCGTGGGTCCCGCCCACCTGGCGGGTTTGGGATAATGGCGCCAGGTTTCCTGCCCGAGGTGATGGCCGATGTCCCAGCGCAGCTTTTCCGATCTCGAGTATTCCGCCAAGCGTAAGCAGACGCGGCGCGACCGCTTTCTGGGGGAGATCGATGCGATCACGCCCTGGGCGGCGCTGGTGGAGGCGATCGAGCCGCACTACCCGAAGGGGAAGCGGGGTCGTCCGCCGATTGGTCTGGAACGGATGCTGCGGATGTACGTGGCCCAGCAGTGCTTCAACCTGTCGGACGAAGGGATCGAGGACGCGGTGTACGACAGCCAGGCGATCCGGAGCTTTGTCGGGATCGACCTGAGCCGCGAAGACGCCCCGGATGCCACGACCCTGCTGCAGTTCCGCCGGCTGCTGGAGCAGCACAACCTGACCCAGGTGATCTTCGACCGGATCAACGCCCATCTGCAGCAGCGGGGACTGATGTTGCGCGAGGGCACAGTGGTGGACGCCACCCTGATCGCGGCCCCGCCGTCGACCAAGAACCGGGAGAAGGCGCGCGATCCAGAGATGCACCAGGCGAGGAAAGGCAACCAGTGGTACTTCGGGATGAAGGCGCATATCGGGGCCGATGTCGTCACCGGCCTGGTTCATACCGTGAAGGGTACCGCTGCGAATGTCTCGGACGTCTCGCAGGTGCCGGAACTGCTCCACGGCGAGGAAGCGAGCCTGCATGGCGATGCCGGCTACATCGGTGCGGAGAAGCGACTGGAAGGCCATCGTCCGGAGACGCACATCGCGCGCAAGCGCGGCACGGTACGTGCGATGCCAGAGGGCCCCGAACGCGATCAGGTGCGCGCCGCTGAACGGCACAAGGCTCAGTTGCGTTCGATCGTGGAGCATCCGTTCCATGTGGTGAAGAACCTGTTCGGATATCGCAAGGTGCGCTACCGCGGCCTCAAGAAGAACACCGCGCAGCTGCACAGCCTGTTCGCCCTGGCGAACCTGTACCGTGCGCGACAATGGGGGCTGCTGCCGCAGGGGTAGTGTGTCCGCAGGACCGGAAATCGCCCCTGTAACCGCCAAAAACGGCGGTTACAGGGGCCCAGGCCGGCCGTAATGGCCCCAGTGCCCTTCCAAAAACGCTTCGGCGGGGCACGGAGCCGGATGCAGGCCCATTGATCAGCGTTTCCCTACCACCGCTTCTTCGTCTACGAGCCTGCATGAACGCCCCCGATGCCATGGAACGCAGCGCGGCCGAATGCCTGCGCTTCGCTCAAAACAATGAGCCCCCGCGGCTGCTGAAATCCAGCCTGGCGGCCATGAGCGCCGACCAGAGACACACCCTTTGCGGAAAGAAGGGCATTGAACAGTGGGCAGCGTTCAAGGAGCGGTTGCTGGGGCATCAAGCCGACATGGGTTTCTACTGGCAGCCAACCCCCGGCCGGGGCGGCCCCTTGAGCCTCACGGCGATCGAGCCGCCGGCCGCTGCGGGCAAGGCACTGGGCGAGCAGCTACTCAACGAGGGCGTCCCAGAAGGTCGCCTGGATGAAGTGCTCAAACAACGGATGCCGAGTGTCGCGGAGCTGATGCACCGCCATGGTATCGACAGCGACCTGGACGCCTTTCGTTCCGGGTTCAAGGACGCCGTATGCGGCAACCGAAGTTATCGTTTCGCGCAGGGGCGCAGCCAGCGCTTCAGCGCCGCAACGCGGGAATACCGATACCCGGGTACCAACAGCCGCCGGCGCGAAGACCAGCTTGGCCACGCGCTGCTGCCCTGGCTCAAGGAGGCGTTCGACTTTGCCCGGGTCGAGCACGTACAGAGTCGCCGCCAGGGTGGCCGATTCGAGAACGCGGATTTCGTCGGGTTCCGTATCCGTCGCCAGATGGCCAATGACGAGTTCGTGATGTACAGCTTTGAGCTGAAGGCCACGAATGACATCCCCGCGATCTCCCAGGCCATCAGCCAGGCGGTCAACTACCGCAGTCGCTCGAACTACACCTACATCATCATCCCGCTGTTCGACGCAGCCCAGTTCCACGACGAGGCACGTTTGAGCGAGTTGCTGGCCATGTGCCGCAGCAACGGCATTGGCGCCCTTTCGATGAGCATCGACCCGGACGGCGACCGCATTGCGGATCTCGTCGAAGTTCAGCGCGCCGAATACCGCTCAATGGACGATGCCGATTGGCTTCGCACCCTCGTCGACCAGTCTAGCCAAGAGCTTTGCCCGCTGTGCCGACGCATCGTGGATGCCGGAAGCCGCCTGCACTGTGGCTGGAAAGTGCCTCAGAATGGCGACGACATCGGCTGCATGAAACAGCGCCTGGAGGAGAGCGTGGGGGTGCGCGCGGATTCCAGTGACCCGAACGAGTGAAACGCATTCTACGGAGGATAAATGATGGCCTGTTCCAATTGCGGCTCTGGCGCGCATACGGCGCGCAACTGCCCCAACGTACCGCGTTGCTCCCATTGCGGGCAGTCCGGTCACAACATACAGACCTGCCCGATCATTCGCCGGTGCCGGATCTGCAACGGTTACGGGCATGACGCGCGCAACTGCCCGGATCGGTGATCTCCAACGGGAGAACGAGGGGAAAACGGGGACAGATTTATTTTCCGCTGTATGGACGTGGCGGTCGTAGTGAGTGAGCAGGGAGGTAAAGCATGCCAAGGATGGCGCGAGTGGTGTTGCCGCATATGCCGCACCATGTGGTGCAGCGTGGGCACAATCGGCAGGTGGTTTTCGCAGAAGATGGGGATTACGAACGGTACCTGGAGGACCTGCGCGAGCTGAGCAGTGCGCTGGACATTCGAGTGTATGCGTACTGCCTGATGACGAACCATGTGCACCTGTTGCTGGGGCCGGGTGAGGAAGTAGCCGCCATGGGCCGGTTGATGAAGGCGCTGGCGGCGCGCGCCACGCGGTATCGCAATCGGCTGGAGGGCCGCTCCGGTACACTGTGGGAAGGGCGCTACAAGTCCAGCCCGGTGCAGACGGAGACGTACCTGCTCGCTTGCACGCGGTACATCGAACTGAACCCCGTGCGGGCGCGCATGGTGCCAGCGGCCGGTGACTACGCCTGGTCCAGTTTCCGTCAGCGTATGGGCGAGGAAGAGCAATGGATCGATCTGGATCCGGCGTACCTGGACTTGGGGCACCATGAACCCGACCGGCGCGCGCGATATGCCCGCTTCGTGGAGCAGGGCGTTCCGGAGCCGGAGCTGACACTGGTGCGCGAGGCCCTGCAACGCGGGCAGCTCACGGGCAACCAGCGATTCGTGGACGAGGTGGAGCAGATCATCGGCTGCCGCATTGAGCGCCGCCGACCTGGCCGCCCGTCATCACGCCGGGCGTGAGAAAATAAATCTGTCCCCGTTTTCCGTGCATCCGTCGCTGGGCCCCGGCGAGGAGGTGGCCGCCATGGGTCGTCTGATGAAGGCGTTAGCGGCCCGCGCTACGCGGTATCGTAATAGGCTAGAGGGGCGGTCCGGTAAGGTGTGGGAGGGGCGCTACAAGTCCAGCCCGGTGCAGATGGAGACGTATTTGCTTGCCTGGACGCGGTAGATCGAGTCGCACCCAGTGCGGGGGCGGATCGTGCCAGCGCCCTGTGACTATGCCTGGTCCAGCTTCCGTCAGCGTATGGGTCATGAAGCGCAGTGGATTGATCTGGACCCGGCGTACCTGGATCTGGGCGACAACGAGGCCAGGCGGCGCGCGCGATACGCCCGCTTCGTGGAGCAGCGCGTTCCGGAGCCGGAGCTGACACTGGTGCGCGAGGCCTTGCAGCGTGGCCAGCTCACGGGCAACCAGCGATTCGTGGACGAGGTGGAGCAGATCATCGGCTGCCGCATCGAGCGGCGGCGTCCGGGCCGCCCACCGTCTCGACGCGTGTGAGAAAATAAATCTGTCCCCGTTTTCGATCGTCATCACGCCGGGCGTGAGAAAATAAATCTGTCCCCGTTTTTGTGGAGCGGGCATACGCGGAAACGGTGACAGATTGATTCTCCGTCGCAAGGATGCCGCGGTGATGCAGCAGGAGCGGTATGGAGAAAACGGGGACGGAGAAAACGGGGACAGATTTACTTTCGCCGCTGGGAGCGGGCCGGATGATTCGGGAGGGAAGGCATGCCAAGGATGGCGCGAGTGGTGTTGCCGCATATGCCGCACCATGTGGTGCAGCGCGGGCATAATCGGCAGGTGGTGTTTGCCGGGGACGAGGATTACGAGCGGTACCTGGAAGATCTGCGGGAGCTGAGCAGTGCGCTGGACATCCGGGTGTATGCGTACTGCTTGATGACGAACCACGTCCACCTGTTGCTGGGGCCGGGTGAGGAAGTAGCCGCCATGGGCCGGTTGATGAAGGCGCTGGCGGCGCGGGCCACGCGGTACCGCAATCGGCTGGAGGGACGGTCCGGTACGCTGTGGGAAGGCCGCTACAAGTCCAGCCCGGTGCAGACGGAGACGTATCTGCTGGCCTGCACGCGGTACATCGAGCTCAACCCGGTACGGGCGAGGATGGTGCCAGCGGCCGGTGACTACGCCTGGTCCAGTTACCGTCAGCGTATGGGCGAGGAAGAGCAATGGATCGATCTGGATCCGGCCTACCTGGACTTGGCGCACCGCGAAGCCGACCGGCGCGCGCGATACGCCCGGTTCGTGGAGCAGGGCGTGCCGGAGCAGGAGCTGACACTGATGCGCGAGGCGTTACAGCGCGGCCAGCTCACGGGCAACCAGCGCTTCGTGGACGAGGTGGAGCAGATCATCGGCTGCCGCATTGAGCGCCGCCGCCCCGGCCGCCCGCGATCATGCCGGGCATGAGAAAATAAATCTGTCCCCGTTTTCGCGTGCATCCGTCGCTGGGCCCCGGCGAGGAGGTGGCCGCCATGGGTCGTCTGATGAAGGCGTTAGCGGCCCGCGCTACGCGGTATCGTAATAGGCTAGAGGGGCGGTCCGGTAAGGTGTGGGAGGGGCGCTACAAGTCCAGCCCGGTGCAGATGGAGACGTATTTGCTTGCCTGGACGCGGTAGATCGAGTCGCACCCAGTGCGGGGGCGGATCGTGCCAGCGCCCTGTGACTATGCCTGGTCCAGCTTCCGTCAGCGTATGGGTCATGAAGCGCAGTGGATTGATCTGGACCCGGCGTACCTGGATCTGGGCGACAACGAGGCCAGGCGGCGCGCGCGATACGCCCGCTTCGTGGAGCAGCGCGTTCCGGAGCCGGAGCTGACACTGGTGCGCGAGGCCTTGCAGCGTGGCCAGCTCACGGGCAACCAGCGATTCGTGGACGAGGTGGAGCAGATCATCGGCTGCCGCATCGAGCGGCGGCGTCCGGGCCGCCCACCGTCTCGACGCGTGTGAGAAAATAAATCTGTCCCCGTTTTCGATCGTCATCACGCCGGGCGTGAGAAAATAAATCTGTCCCCGTTTTTGTGGAGCGGGCATACGCGGAAACGGTGACAGATTGATTCTCCGTCGCAAGGATGCCGCGGTGATGCAGCAGGAGCGGTATGGAGAAAACGGGGACGGAGAAAACGGGGACAGATTTACTTTCGCCGCTGGGAGCGGGCCGGATGATTCGGGAGGGAAGGCATGCCAAGGATGGCGCGAGTGGTGTTGCCGCATATGCCGCACCATGTGGTGCAGCGCGGGCATAATCGGCAGGTGGTGTTTGCCGGGGACGAGGATTACGAGCGGTACCTGGAAGATCTGCGGGAGCTGAGCAGTGCGCTGGACATCCGGGTGTATGCGTACTGCTTGATGACGAACCACGTCCACCTGTTGCTGGGGCCGGGTGAGGAAGTAGCCGCCATGGGCCGGTTGATGAAGGCGCTGGCGGCGCGGGCCACGCGGTACCGCAATCGGCTGGAGGGACGGTCCGGTACGCTGTGGGAAGGCCGCTACAAGTCCAGCCCGGTGCAGACGGAGACGTATCTGCTGGCCTGCACGCGGTACATCGAGCTCAACCCGGTACGGGCGAGGATGGTGCCAGCGGCCGGTGACTACGCCTGGTCCAGTTACCGTCAGCGTATGGGCGAGGAAGAGCAATGGATCGATCTGGATCCGGCCTACCTGGACTTGGCGCACCGCGAAGCCGACCGGCGCGCGCGATACGCCCGGTTCGTGGAGCAGGGCGTGCCGGAGCAGGAGCTGACACTGATGCGCGAGGCGTTACAGCGCGGCCAGCTCACGGGCAACCAGCGCTTCGTGGACGAGGTGGAGCAGATCATCGGCTGCCGCATTGAGCGCCGCCGCCCCGGCCGCCCGCGATCATGCCGGGCATGAGAAAATAAATCTGTCCCCGTTTTCGCGTGCATCCGTCGCTGGGCCCCGGCGAGGAGGTGGCCGCCATGGGTCGTCTGATGAAGGCGTTAGCGGCCCGCGCTACGCGGTATCGTAATAGGCTAGAGGGGCGGTCCGGTAAGGTGTGGGAGGGGCGCTACAAGTCCAGCCCGGTGCAGATGGAGACGTATTTGCTTGCCTGGACGCGGTAGATCGAGTCGCACCCAGTGCGGGGGCGGATCGTGCCAGCGCCCTGTGACTATGCCTGGTCCAGCTTCCGTCAGCGTATGGGTCATGAAGCGCAGTGGATTGATCTGGACCCGGCGTACCTGGATCTGGGCGACAACGAGGCCAGGCGGCGCGCGCGATACGCCCGCTTCGTGGAGCAGCGCGTTCCGGAGCCGGAGCTGACACTGGTGCGCGAGGCCTTGCAGCGTGGCCAGCTCACGGGCAACCAGCGATTCGTGGACGAGGTGGAGCAGATCATCGGCTGCCGCATCGAGCGGCGGCGTCCGGGCCGCCCACCGTCTCGACGCGTGTGAGAAAATAAATCTGTCCCCGTTTTCGGTCCCCGTTTTTGTCGGATCGGTGATCTCCAACGGGAGAACGAGGGGAAAACGGGGACAGATTTATTTTCCGCTGTATGGACGTGGCGGTCGTAGTGAGTGAGCAGGGAGGTAAAGCATGCCAAGGATGGCGCGAGTGGTGTTGCCGCATATGCCGCACCATGTGGTGCAGCGTGGGCACAATCGGCAGGTGGTTTTCGCAGAAGATGGGGATTACGAACGGTACCTGGAGGACCTGCGCGAGCTGAGCAGTGCGCTGGACATTCGAGTGTATGCGTACTGCCTGATGACGAACCATGTGCACCTGTTGCTGGGGCCGGGTGAGGAAGTAGCCGCCATGGGCCGGTTGATGAAGGCGCTGGCGGCGCGGGCCACGCGGTACCGCAATCGGCTGGAGGGACGCTCCGGCACGTTGTGGGAAGGCCGCTACAAGTCCAGCCCGGTGCAGACGGAGACGTATCTGCTGGCCTGCGCTCGCTACATCGAGCTGAACCCGGTGCGGGCGCGTATGGTGGCGGCCGCCCGGGAGTACATCTGGTCCAGCTACCGCCAGCGGATGGGCGAGACGGAGAGCTGGATCGATTTGGACCCGGCGTATCTCGACTTGGCGGATGAAGAGACCGAGCGGCGCACACGCTACGCCCGCTTCGTGGAGCAGGGCGTCCCGCAGAAGGAGCTGACGCTGATGCGCGAGGCGCTCCAGCGCGGTCAGCTCACGGGCAACCAGCGGTTCGTGGACGAGGTGGAGCAGATTATCGGCTGCCGCATTGAGCGCCGCCGCCCTGGTCGCCCGCCATCATGTCGGGCGTGAGATAATAAATCTGTCCCAGTTTACGATTTATTCTGGTTGACGTTCTAGTTGTCAAGGCATGGACTCAAGTTTTTGGACCCAGACCATCAGGGCTGCAATGCTGTGAAACTGGGTCATGACCGTGCTGGTTTGGGTGTTCTTGTTGCTTACTATTAATTCCAAAACCAATCCGTCCGTCAGAGTCTTGTCTATAGATTCCTTGTATAGGTAGTAATTTCCGCTTCTGCAGTCGTAAGTGAAGTGATCGTAGTCGATTTCGAGTTTGCGGTTGTATCGATTCATTGTTTTCCTTATGTTTTTGCATAGATTGAGGGCTTGTCCCTCGTTATTATTTATAAAACTTGGCGTTTTTTATTATCAGGGTGATTGATGGCTGTTGGCGAAGGGAAAATTGCGGTGATCGGCCTGGGCTACGTCGGCCTTCCGCTGGCAGTGGCTTTTGGTGCGAAGCGCCCGGTGGTGGGGTTCGACGTGAACGCGGCGCGGGTGGCTGCGCTGAGGGCGGGGCATGACGACACGCTGGAGGTGCCCGACGGGGAACTGACGGCGGCGGAGCATCTGCGGGTAACGGACGATGCGGCGGCGCTGGCGGAGTGCAACGTGTTTATCGTGACGGTGCCTACCCCCATCGATTCCCACCGGCGCCCGGATTTGGGCCCGCTGCTGGCAGCTAGTGAGACGGTTGGACGTGCACTTTCGCCGGGGGGCGTGGTGGTTTATGAGTCTACGGTTTACCCGGGCGCGACTGAGGAAGACTGCATCCCGGTCGTGGAGCGGGTCTCGGGGCTCACGTACAATCGGGACTTTTTCGCCGGCTACAGCCCCGAGCGGGTGAATCCGGGTGACCGGGAACACCGCGTGACCACGATCCAGAAGGTGACGTCCGGTTCTACGCCGGAGGTCGCGGAGTTTGTGGATGCGCTCTATCGCGAGGTGATCACAGCCGGCACATACAGGGCCAGCAGTATCCGAGTGGCGGAGGCAGCCAAGGTGATCGAGAACACGCAGCGGGATGTGAACATCGCGCTGATCAATGAGCTGGCGATTCTGTTCAACCGCTTGGGGATCGATACACAGGAGGTTCTGGAGGCGGCTGGTTCGAAGTGGAATTTTCTCCCGTTCCGTCCCGGACTGGTGGGTGGCCATTGTATCGGGGTGGATCCGTACTACCTCACGCATAAGGCGCAGCAGATCGGGCATCACCCGGAGATTATCCTGGCCGGGCGGCGGCTGAACGACGGCATGGGCGCGTATGTGGTGGGCGAGTTGGTGAAGGCGATGATGCGCAAGGGTACACGCGTGCAAGGTGGGCGCGTGCTGGTGATGGGACTCACGTTCAAGGAGAACACTCCGGATCTGCGTAACAGCCGGGCGGTTGATGTGGTACGCGAGCTGGAGAGCTATGGGCTGGCGGTGGACGCATTTGACCCTTGGGTAAACCCGGCAGAGGCCGAGCACGAGCTGGACATCGTTCCCATCGCGGAACCGGAAGGTGGCGCCTACGACGCAATCGTGGTGGCGGTGGCCCATCGCGAGTTCCGCGAGCTGGGCGCGCAGGGCATCCGCGCCTTCGGCCGTGACCCGCATGTGCTGTACGACCTGAAATACCTGTTACCGAAGGGAGAGGCGGATATTCGCCTGTAGGGCCTGGTCCAAATCCCCTTTCATCATCAATGATCAGTTATTAACCCGTGCAGGGTCATCCAGGCTGCCGTGTCCGAGCGAGGTCCGAGCCGAGTTCGCCCTCCCGTAGATGGTCTGGGGCCCATTGGGCCGGATTCCCGGCTAAGCGTGTGGTGTGCTCGATGCCCGCACTCGTGCAGGATGCGCACAATGACGCCGGCCGACACCAACAATCTGGAAACCGATAAGGCATGAGCGCGATGCAACCGACCTATTCCCTTATCATCCCGCATTTCAACGATCCGGTTCGTCTGGAGCGGTTGTTGTGTTCGGTTCCGGTGGCGCGGGAGGACGTTGAGGTCATCGTGGTGGACGATTGCACCCCTGATCAGAGCGCTCTGGATACGGTGCGTGCGCACTGGCCGCGGGTGCAGTGGCTTTCGACACCCGAGAATGGCGGGGCGGGGATTGCCCGCAACGTGGGGCTGGATGCTGCGCGTGGTCGCTGGCTGGTGTTTGCGGATTCAGACGACGAGTTTCTGCCGGGTGCCTTCGAGACCTTCGACCGGGTGCTTCGGGCGGACGACGAGCTTGTGTATTTCCTGGCGGAGGCGGTTCAGGAAGTAGACGGGACGCCATCGAGTCGCGCCATTCGGGCCAACGAATTGTGCAGGGGTTACTTTGACGAACCGTCTAAATCGAACCTCGAACGACTCCGCTTTGGGCATGTTGTTCCTTGGGCAAAGGTCTATTCACGGCGTTTTGTTGAGGAGCGCGGGCTGACGTTCGATGAGACTCGGGTAAGTAACGATGTGGGCTTCAATGTGCTCGCCTCTGTACAAGCCGGTTCGGTGACCGTTGTCCCAGAAAAGATCTACCGGGTCTTCCGACGGGCGGACAGCTTGACTGCTGATGAGAGTCTGTCGTCAATGCTGGAGCGTATCCGTGTATTGTCGCGCTTGAACCGCCGTCTGGCGGCCTTGGGGACGCCTGGTCGCATGCACGCCGCGGGCTACCTTTACCGGGGCCTAATAAAAGGTCCTCGTGCGTTCGTATGCGTTGTGAGGGAAACGCTGGCGGGTGGCTTACTTTGGCCAACCATCCGTCAGCTGTCCCCGGACGAGATACGGGAGTTCTTGCGAAGGGTGAAGCGCGATCGCCGTGAACAGCGTCGGATCCGAACATGACAAGTCAATCTATGCGCTATTCAGTGATCATTCCTCATTTCAACGATGCCGATCGCCTGGAACGCTTGCTTCTCACGATTCCTGTCGCCCGTCGGGACCTGGAAGTGCTTGTGGTTGACGACTGCAGCCCCAACCAGCCAGCGCTGGAGGTGGTGAAGTCTCGCTGGTCGATGGTGACTTGGCTGTCGACACCACGTAATGCCGGCGCCGGCGCGGCGCGCAACATCGGACTGGATCATGCCCGGGGAGATCGCCTCTTATTCTCGGACTCTGATGATGAATTCCTTCCTGGGGCGTTCGAGCGGTTCGATGAGCACGTCGGTGACGAAGACGACTTAGTGTACTTTTTGGCCGACGCGGTTCAAGAGGTCGACGGCTCGCCCTCGAATCGAGCGGATCGCCTCAATGCTCTGTGTATGGAGTATCATGATGATCCCTCCGATCGGAACTTGAGCCAGCTTCGGGTTGGGCACGTCGTGCCGGTGGCGAAGGTTTATTCCCGAGTTTTTATCGATAAATGCGGGGTGAGGTTCGAGGAGACCCCCGTCAGCAACGATGTGGTGTTTAACGTATTGGCGGCTGTACAGGCGCGGCATGTGCGGGTGCAGCCGGTTACGGTCTACCGGATCCATCGCCGCCCAAAAAGCCTGACTTCCAACCCCAGCCCAGAGGCGTTCCTGGTGCGTGTCGGTGTGAAGGCACGGCTGGCATCAGCCTTGAAGGCGTTGGGGATAAAGGACATTCCGTCGGCGACCGGCTGGATGGTGGCATCATTTTCGTATGGCCCGCGAACGGCATTCCGTACGTGGTGGCTGTGCCTGACCTCCGACATGCGTATTGATGTGTTTCGCGTATTCCAGTTCGGCAGGTGGAAGAATTTCGTGGTCGGGCGTCAAGCCGACCGGGCAGAGAAAAAAGCAGCTGAGTCGTCTCGGGGGCATCGTTGAGAGACGCGATTTCGGAGCCCTATCGGTCAACGTACGCTTGATGGTGGATTGACCGATGCTTCCTTACGTTTTTTCCTTGTGCTGGGCGCTGTTTGTTTCTTTCGCACTTGGATCGCGCTGCGGGCGGGCAGCACTCCCTCCGAACCGGCAGCTTTCAGGACCAGTCCTTTTTCTTGGTATGGTTGCCAGCGCACCGCTCGTGTTGCTACTTGCGTTTCGGACCGACGTTGGAACCGACTACGATGCATATGTGCGGATATACAACGCATTCCGTGATGGTGAAGCGGGCATGCGCTACGAACCTCTCTATGCCTTGTTGAATCTAGCAGCGACACCTTTGGGCGACTGGGGTGTCGCGTTCGTTTTTGGCGTTGCTGCCGCGCTTGCAACGGTCCTTGTAATCTGGCGCGTGCTGCATACCAGCGACCTGCCATGGTTCAGCATCGTCTTGCTCTTTGGAATGACCTATCCCTTCCTCGCCACGAATGCCGTTCGTTTTGTGGTCGCCATCGCCCTGATGTTCTTCCTGCTTCCTGCTGTATGGAGCAGGAAGCCAGCATTATGGATTGCCGGCGGGATAGTGTCCGCCGGTTTTCACTATACCGCATTGCTGATGCTCCCTTTCTACTGGATTTTGCGGCGTGACTGGGGCCTCGTTGTGGTCGGAGCCTTATTTGCCGTAGCCGTCCTTTTGTCCACCCAGAAGGTACTTGCTTCGTCATTTCTGGAGTGGATCCCCGCCGTCATTCCTACAACATATAGCCATTACCCCGGATTGGTCTTGGAGCGACTGGAGAATTATCGCTTTGGGTTGGGGTATGTCTGGTATATCTTGACGGGCTTATTCGTTATTGTTTTTTGGCGTCGGGTGGGTAACCTAGGGATAGCCGAAATAGTAATAAGAAACGCTTTCTTCCTCGGTGTGGTGACGCTGATTGCTGCCTATCAGTTTTGGGCTATCGGTCGACTTGGGTGGTTTTTTTGGATTGCAGGCACGTTGTACTGGCCTATGGTAGTTTGCAGGCTGTTTTCGGGCGGAAGGGCTTTGTTGTTATGGGGTTTGGTGATTGTCCATGTGGTCTTGTTTGGGTATTCGTTGTGGATAGGTTCCCATGATGCTATCCCATATCATTCGGTTTTTCATTAGAAACGTATTGCCCATGCGATGTAGCGATCGCCTGTTAGTTCTTGCTTACTAGTCAAGGGGTGAACGTGCATAAATATTTTTATATGTGGGCAGTGTCGTCAGCGTTGAGGGGATCAATGTTTTATATAGGGTTACCCTTTAATGGTGTTAGGGCAGCCTGGAAAGTCTGGTTTATAACCAGTGGGGTCTGGCTTCCTCTTTGGGTGGTTTTCGGTGTTTTTAAGAGCGAAGGGAGGGAGGGTTGAGTAATTATGGGTCTAGGGGGTGTTCGGAGACGGTCTTGATTGTTACCGACAATAATGTCGAGACCGTGGGTGGGGAGCAGGAGTCAATAAAGATAATCGCGCAAAATCTGTCGGATGAGTTTCAGGTGGCGGTCCTTCAGCCCGGGGCGGCGAAGAGTGATCTTGGATTTTGTTGCATTGGTATCGGGAGGCGTACGCGCATCAAGGCGCTGGTGATGCGCCCAGTAGAGCTTTTATATTATATCGTGAAGGTTATCAGGTTCCTACGCAGGACTGAAGCAAAAGTGGTGCACACGCAAGCGCAGGCGAGCCTCTTTCTGATTAGTATTGCGATCAAGTTGCGGTTCATACCAAAGCGGTTCACGTTTGTGCACACCGATCGGGGCACATATTCGAAATATTCGGCGCTGGTACGGGCGCTGTTTCGGGTGTCTCTGTCGGTGGTGGATACGCTAGTGGCCACCACGCATCGGAATCGGTATCTCTGGGAGGATGCGCTCTCGAGGGTGGGGTCGAGGCCGGAATATGCGGTGATTGAGAATGCGGTGTCGAGCGACGGGGCTTGGATGGCGCGGCCGATGGGGCAGGCCGGCAAGATAACGGTTGGCTTTGCAGGTCGTTACTGCGGATGGAAGGATTGGCCGCTGGCGCTCGAGATAGCCCGCCGTTTGGTGGCGGATGGGGCTGTGGCGGCGGAGTTCCGAATGGCGGTCGGTTGCGTGGACGAGAGAGATCGAGGGGCGGCCGAAAGCTTTCTAAGCGATGCACATGCTGTGCTGGGGGAGGACTTAAATGCGCAGGTCAACGTGCCACATGGAGAGATGGCGGAGTTTTTTCGGTCGACGGATATTTTGGTGATGACTTCGAAGCCCGGGACAGAGTCGTTCGGGAGAACGGCGATTGAGGCCATGAGCGAGGGGTGTGTCGTGCTGAGTACGGATAGCGGGGGGCCGTCTGAGGTCCTGAATGACGCCGGGTGCATCTTGGGGGAGCCCGACGAGTTTGTGGGAAAAATAAAGTTCTATGCGATGGATGTGGATGCGCGAGCCGCGAAGGGGCGCGCGAATCAGAAAAGGGTCCAGGAGCTGTATTCGGCGGATAGTAACGTAGCAAAGCATCGTGTGTTGTATCAGGCTGCCATTGCGAGGCGTGGAGCCTAGGGGCCGTTATCTCGTTTGGGGGGAAGAGGGTGTGGTCCTTGGGTGGGAAGTATGCGGGAAGGGCTGTCGCGGGAGTCGATGGATCTGCGATGGCGGGTGATACGCTGGCGTGATCTGCATTGTTTGGTTTGAAGGATGAACGTGAGCGACAAGAGTGTGCTGGTAACAGGCGCTACGGGCTTTGTGGGTAGCGCTGTGATAAGAAAGCTGGCGGCTGAGGGCTGCTTGGTGCCGGTCGCGGGGTGTCGGCGCAGCGCTTCGGTGCCGGCGGGTGTGGAGCAGGCGGTAACGCCGTCGCTTGGTCCGGAAGCGGACTGGAGGGGCGCGCTGCAGGGCGTGGAGGCCGTGGTGCATGCGGCGGCCCGCGTACATGTGATGGATGAACCGGAGACCGATCCGCTGGAGGCGTTCCGGCGGGTGAATGTGGAAGGCACGCTGCGGCTGGCGCGCCAGGCGGTCATCCTGCAGAACACGGACGACCAGGCGGCGCTGATCCGGTCTGGGGGATTGCGTGATGAAAAGGCGGTGATGATCCGGGGGTCCGGTGTGGACCTTGCCCAGATGCCCTTTCGGGATGAGGTACCGGGCGTGCCGATCGTCGCGTTTGCGGCGCGGTTGCTCCAGCAAAAGGGTGTCGAGGAGTTCGTGGCGGCGGCTCGTAAGTTGCGCGAGCGGGGCATTTCGGCGCGGTTCTGGCTGATTGGTGATCCGGACCCAGGCAATCCCTACTCCATTACCGCGGAACAGGTTGAGGCATGGGCGGCGGAGGGCATGGTCGAGGTGATGGGGCATCGCTCGGACGTACCGGAGCTGTATGCCCAGGCGCATGTGGTGAGCTTGCCTTCGTACTATGGCGAGGGATTGCCGAAGACGTTGATTGAGGGAGCCGCGTGTGGGCGGCCGATTGTGACCACGGACCATCCGGGCTGCCGTGATGCGATCGAGGATGGTGTGACGGGGCTGCTGGTACCGATCCGCGATGCTGGGGCGCTGGCGGATGCCTTGCAGCGGTTGATCGAGAATCCCGAGGAACGCCGCGCCATGGGCCGGGCCGGGCGCGAGTTCGCGGAACGCGAGTTCGCGATCGAGAAGGTGGTGGACGCGCATATGGCGGTTTATCGGCGCTTGTTGAGTTCAAGGCGGGTCGGAATGGATATCTGAGGCTTTTTAGTGAGGAGGAATGGGGCGTGAGTTTTATGCTTTTCATGGATGAAAGCGGCCAGGACCGGCGCGATTCGCCATATGAAGTCCTGGCCGGAGTGTGTGTGGAGGACCGGGACCTGTGGAATCTGGTCTGTGAAGTTCAGGATGCGGAGACAGGTTTCTTCGGGCAGCGCATCACTCCAGCCGAGTTGGAGCTCAAGGGCAAAAAACTACTGAAACGGAAGACGTTCCGGTTGGCGGGGCAGATGGATCCCATTCCCCCCGAACGGCGGTCTGAGCTGGCCCGTGCGTGTTTGACGAAGGGGGAAGCTCAGCGTCGTGGGGATATCGGGGCCACTGGGCCCACGAGGAAGGAGTTGACGGCGCTGGCACAGGCGAAAATCGCCTTCGTGGACCATTTGTTGGAGATCTGTGCGCGTTACCGTGTCCGCACCTTCGCCAGTATTGTGGACTGCGCCGCACGACGGCCCGAGGGACAGTTTCTCCGTAAGGACTACGCGTATCTGTTCGAACGCTACTACCACTTTCTGGAGGAGCAGTCCGGAGCCGGGATGGGCGTGGTGGTTTTCGACGAGCTTGAGAAGGTTCAGGCACATATCTTGCTCGGCCAGATGGCTCGGTATTTCCGGGAGACGGCCAAGGGACGGATGCGTGCGGCCCGAGTGATTCCGGAGCCGTTCTTCGTGCACAGCCATCTGACGACAGCGGTTCAGTTGGCGGATGTCGTGGCGTATTTGGTCGCCTGGGGTGTTCGTGTGGGCACCATGACGCGGTCGGCCCGAAGCGAGTTGTCGGGGCTGGCGGAAAAGGTTTGCGACTTGCGGTTCAGAACCTTGCGAGAAGACGGTGATCAGCGTTACCCGCTGTGGAGTTTTGCGGTGATCGACGATCTGCGACCACGCGAAGAGCGCGATTCAACGAGTGGAAAATGAAAAAGGCAATGCCAGCGTCGCCGCCAACAAAGCCTCCACCGGCTATTTTGGATCAGTGTGGCGGAGGTGGCAAGCCTGGGGTGGGCGATTTGTACTCACAATGCGGGGCTGAGTGATGGTGGAGCGTGTACTGGTAACCGGGGCGACGGGGTTTGTGGGCGGTGCCGTGGTCGAAAGGCTGGCGAGCGAGGGCCCGTGCGTTCCTGTTGCGGGCTGTCGCCGCCGTAGTGTCTTGGTGCCGGAGGGTGTGGAGCTGGCAGTGACGCCATCGCTTGGTCCGGATGCGGACTGGATCGGCGCGCTGCAGGGCGTGGAGGTGGTGGTGCACGCGGCGGCGCGGGTGCATGTGATGGATGAGCCGGAGGCGGATCCGCTGGAGGCGTTCCGGCGGGTGAATGTGGAAGGGACGCTGAGGTTGGCGCGCCAGGCGGCGGATGCCGGGGTGCGGCGGTTCGTGTTTGTCAGCTCGGTGAAGGTGAACGGTGAGGATACGTCGTCGCGGCAGCCGTTCCGCGAGACGGATGCGTCGGCGCCGGAGGACCCCTACGGTGTGTCCAAGCGCGAGGCAGAGGATGGGCTTCGGGCGCTGAGTGCGGAGACGGGGCTGGAGGTGGTGATCATCCGGCCACCGCTGGTGTATGGGCCGGGTGTGGGGGCGAATTTCGGCAGCCTGCTGCGCTGGGTGAACAAGGGAGTGCCATTGCCACTGGGTGCGGTGACGCAGAACCGGCGCAGTCTGGTGGCGCTGGATAATCTGGTGGATTTGATTGTGACGTGTCTGGACCATCCGGCAGCGGCGGGGGAGACCTTCCTGGTGGCGGATGGGGAGGATGTGTCCACGGCCGGGTTGTTGCGAAAGGTGGGGGATGCACTGGAGCGGCCGGCGCGGTTGGTGCCGGTGCCGGTTTGGATGTTGCGGGCCGGGGCGGCGGCGCTGGGCAAGCGGGAGATGGCGCGGCGGTTGTTGGGGTCGTTGCAGGTGGATGCTTCGAAGGCGCGGGAGGTGTTGGGGTGGACGCCGCCGGTGTCGCTGGATGAAGGGTTGCGGCGGGCGGTGGGGCCGTTGCGGCGGTAGCGTTGGTGGTGTTTTCTGGCTTTGGCGGGGGCTTCGCCGCCGAGGCGGCTCCTACGGGGGGTGGCGTCGGCGTTGGTGGCCAGCCTCTCGGCGATGGGGCCTGTCCAACATCCAATCGGCCAGGGGGCTGGCCTCCTTGTGTGTCGTCGCAGATGGTTCGCTACCATCTGTGGCACTGGGCTCGGGGCAACCCGTTGGCCTCCTGAGGCTTTGAGCCTGATTGGTAGATCGGTCCCCGAGCCCGTTTTCATCTCGAAGTTTGAACGGTATCCAAGCCCCCCCTCCGTGACGGACGGGTGAGGCTGTACGGACAAGGCGAGAGGACGAGATGGCTCATATTGGCATTGATGTCAGCAAGAACAAGCTCGACTGCATGTGGGTCCGGGATCTGGAGGCGGGCAAGGTCAAGCCCAAGGTATTCCCGAACCGCCAGGACCAGTACCCGGAGTTGCTGCGCTGGCTGCAGCGCAACACGGGTGAAGCGCCCGAGACGCTTCAGGTGTATCTGGAGGCCACCGGCATCTACCACGAACCGCTGGCCTACTGGCTGCATGAGCAGGGGGTTCGGGTCCATGTGCTGAACCCGGCCCAGGTGCGCTTCCACGCCCAGGGCATGGGGGTGCGCAACAAGACGGATCGCAAGGACAGCATGATGCTGGCGCGTTACGGCATCGAACGCGCGCCCGCACCGTGGCAGCCGGAACCCCCGGAGGTGCGGGAACTCAAGCGTCTTCTGGGGCGGCTGGAGGCGCTGGAGCAGGACATCCGGCGCGAGGAGAACCGGCTGGAGAAGGCGCAGTTCAGTGAGGATGCGCTGGCCCAGGAGTCGATCGGCAACGTGCTGGAGGCCCTGCGCGAGGAACACCGGCGTCTCCAGCAGCAGATCGACGACCACTTCGACGCGCATGACCACCTGAAGCGGGATCGGGCCCTGCTGGAGAGCATCCCCGGGATCGGCCGGGTGTTATCGGCCTCGATGACCGCGACGTTGCGCAGCCGTGCGTTCACCAGTGCTCGGCAGGCGGCGGCGTTCCATGGACTGGTGCCGGTCCAGCAGGAATCGGGCATCTCGGTCCAGCGGCGACCGCAGCTGGCGAAGGCCGGCTCCAGCCGCCTGCGACGCAAGCTCTACATGGCGGCGGTCACGGCCGCGCACCACAATGCCGACGTTCGGGCGCAGTACCAGCGGCTGTTGCGGCGCGGCAAGGCGAAGATGGCGGCAATCGGCGCCGCGATGCGCAAGCTGCTCCATATCGCCTTCGGTGTGCTGAAGTCTCAGCAGCCGTATCAGCCTCGCTGCAGCACCGGTTGAACCCAGTGACCGAGACACGGTATCTACGGGGGCGGGCCGGAAGAACGGGTAGCGTTTGGAGATCGCTTCGTCACTTTGCTCCTCGTGATGACGGGGTGGTTGGGGGGCTGCTGGTGATGAGGGTGTGATTGGTGGCTTTCGGGCTTTGGCGGGGCTTCGCGGGCAGGCCCGCTCCCACAATGTAGGGTGCACGCCGGGTGCGAGGGCGGGTTGTGGATGGTGGGGCGGGTGCATTTGTACGTGGCGGCGGGCTGGGCCAAGATGGGCTTGTGGCCGGTATCGAAGCAATGGTGGTGAAAAGGTGAAGACGAGACAGCGAAGTACTGGAAGGATGTGGCTGGCCGCCGGGTCGGTGATGGACTCTTGGCCTTCGCATGATTACTCGGCATTTATGCCCGCTGGTTCCCTACAGCAGCGTATGGCGTTGCATTGGGCCTATGCGGGCGATCGGTTGCGCGCAGGGATTGAGCGCGTGGAATCCAGCCAGGGAAGGGAGATGACGGATGAGCGATCGGCCGACGGAGGGCCTGCCTGAGGACCCGCCAGATGCCGCCAGCGAAAATGGCGGTACGTTCGTGGCATTGGTGGACAGGCTGGAGGCCGGTTCCCTGTCGGCGGAGGAGCAACGGCGGCTCGCCGATCTTTTGGTTGCCGGGCCACCGGAGCTGGTGATGGCGGCAACGCGGCATGAATCATATAGCGGACCATTGCCGCACCCTGATCTCTTGAATCGTTTTGACGAGCCGACTCGCCGCGCCATCGTGCAGATGGCGGTGGATGAGCAGATGCGCGCACCGAGTGCGGGAGCGCGGCCTGGAAGGCGCTTTCGAAAAAGACCGCCGAGGCCAACGCTACGGAGTGATCATTGCGGTTGCGGGCTTGGGTGCGGCGGTTGCGATGGCGCCCTTCAGTACGGTTGCGGCTGGCATTATTGGGACACTCGACCTGTTCGGTATGGTGGCGCTGTTCGTTGCGCCGCGGATTCTGGAGCGAGCCCGGCGTTCGGCTGAAACCGGTCCGCCTGCCTAGCCAGGGATTGATCCATCGACGCGCTCGCTGCGCCTGGCTGGCGTGCAAGTTCTGCCCGGGGCGGCTGTGTGCGCGGAGCACTGTTTCCACGGGGTTGGTGGTTTTCGGGCTTTGGCGGAGGCTTCGCGGGCGAGGCCGCTCCTACGGGGGCCGGGCCCATGCAGCTCAGTGGCTCCGGATCGTGTAGGAGCCGAGCCTCTCGGCGATTGGGCGTTGGTTGGGTCTTATCGCCCAGGGGGCTGGGCTCCTACGGGGGATGCGGAGGTTCCTTGGGTCGCTCGGGTCAGTGTGCGGCGATTTCGTTGAAGAAGCTCGGGTTGTCCTGGATGGTGGCGAGGACCTTGGCGGCTAGTCCGGTGGGGTTGCGGCGTTTGGCTTCCCAGCTCTTGATGGTGTCGACGCTCGTTCCCATGGCTTTGGCGAATTCTGCCTGAGAAACGTGCAAGTGGGCGCGAATGGCCTTCACGTCCGCCACTTCGTGGCGTGTGACGCGGCTGGCCGCTTTCTTGCCTTGCTTGATGTCAACGGCTTCCTGTAGTGATGTCTGGAGTTCGTCGTAGATGGTCATCGGGGAGCTTCCGCTTTTAGCCGGGAGGTCAGTGCCTTCAGGGCTGCTTTTTCGGTGGCGGTGAGGTTGTCTTTCACGTTCTTCGGATAGGCCAGGATCAGATAGATGATCTGCGGACTCGCCAGAAAGTAGATGACTCGCCCCACCGCCACGCTTGCCCTGTTGGCCTAACCCGATGCGAACCTTCCGTAGCCCGCCTGTTCCCTGGATCAAGTCCCCTTTGTCGGGTTGCGCGATCAGCGTGCACTGGAGTTCTTTGAGGTCGTCATCTGTCGCGATCGTCTGGAATTGCCGAGTAAACGTTGGGGTTTCAATGAATTCAATGGCATGGGGTACGTGGAGACATGTCCTTATGTCTGCGGCCAATGGGGTACAGTGTACACGACCGGGGGTTCTTGGTCGAGTTTTCCTGGCATACGGTCGAAGTTCGACCGATCTATGTACGGTGCGGGTGGTGTGCCGGGCGGGGTAATGGGGTGGCCTCGCGGTAGCCCGAGGAGATCGCCGAGTCGCTTTGCTGCTCGCGATGACGGGGTGGTTGGTGGTTTTCGGGTTTTGGCAGGGGCTTCGCCGCCGAGGCGGCTCCTACGGGGGTATGGGACTATGCATCTACAGTGACTCTGGGCCGCGTAGGAGCCGAGCCTCTCGGCGATTGGGGAGTTGGTTGAGCCCTTATCGCCCAGGGGCTGGGCTCCTACAGGTTGGGCAGGTTGGTATAGAGGGGAGGCTTCTTGATACGGGTTCTGGATGTGGTGCTGTCGGTTTTGGGGTTGATTGTGGCGGTGCCGTTGATGTTGGTGTTGTGGATTGCGCTTTGGTGGGTTGCGCGTTCGCCGCTGTTTCGGCAGGAGCGTGTGGGGCGGTATCAGCGGCCGTTTGTGCTGGTGAAGTTTCGGACGATGCGGCCGGATACGGCGTCGGTGGCGACGCATCTGGCGCAGGCTTCGTCGATTACGCGCTTGGGCCACTTTCTGCGCAAAACGAAGCTGGATGAGTTGCCGCAGCTTTGGAATGTGCTGAAGGGGGAGATGAGCCTGGTGGGGCCGCGGCCTTGTCTGGTGAGTCAGGTGGAGTTGATCGCGGCGCGGGAGGCGCGTGGCGTGTTTGCGGTGCGCCCGGGCATTACCGGGCTGGCGCAGGTGAACGGGATCGATATGTCGGACCCCGAGAGGCTGGCCGAGATGGATGCGAAGATGATTGAGTCGCTGACGCTTGTGAGTTATTTCCGGTATCTGGTTTTGACGGTTACGGGGAAGGGTTCTGGGGATCGGGTTCGGGGTTAAGTTCTGTGGCGCCATTGGTGGTTTTCGGGCTTTGGCGGGGGCTTCGCGGGCGAGCCCGCTCCCACAGGGGGCAGGATTCGGTGTGGGAGGCCAACCTTCTGGCCGGTGAGGGTTGTCGGGCGTGGGTTATCGGCCAGGGGGCTGGCCTCCCACGGGGGGTGTTCGCGCGGTGGTGGTCCGGGCCCGGGGTTCTGTGGGAGCGGGCTCGCCCGCGAATGATGGGTGAATGGAAATTGTAAATGTGATTGCCATTGTGCATAAGTGGCGATAGGGTAGGCGCATGATACCGCGCACTGCCGAAACACTGGTCCGGGAGCTGTTGAGCGGCTTTCCCATCGTCACGATCACGGGGCCGCGCCAGTCCGGAAAGACAACGCTGGCACGCACGGTGATGGCGGATCGCCCGTATCGTTCCCTGGAAGATCCGGATGTGCGTGCGCTGGCGCTGGATGATCCGCGCGGGTTTCTGTCGCAGTGCCCCGATGGGGCGGTGCTGGACGAGGTTCAGCGGGCACCGGAGTTGTTCTCCTATCTGCAGACGCATGTGGACGGCGATGGACGCATGGGGCGGTTTCTGCTCACGGGGTCGCAGCAGTTCGGGTTGATGTCCGGGATTTCGCAGTCGCTGGCCGGGCGTTCGGCGTTTGTGGAGTTGCTGCCGTTGAGCCATGCGGAGTTGGTGGAGGCCGGGCAGGCACCAACGGCTCTGGATGCGATGATGTTTACCGGTGGTTATCCGGCATTGTATGACCGGCCGGTGTCTCCACGGCACTGGTTTCCGGCGTATGTCACGGCGTACGTGGAGCGGGATGTGCGGCAATTGCTCCAGGTGCAGGATCTGGACGCCTTTCAGCGCTTTGTGCGGCTGTGTGCCGGGCGCAGTGGTCAGGTGTTGAACCTGTCATCCCTTGCGGCCGATTGCGGTATTACCCACAACACGGCCAAAGCGTGGATCTCGGTGCTGGAGGCCAGCTATGTGCTGTTTCTCCTGCGGCCGCACCATGCGAATTTCAACAAGCGGCTGATCAAGTCGCCGAAGCTGTATTTCCACGACACCGGGCTGTTGTGCTGGCTGTTGGGGGTGCAGACGCCGGAACAGCTGGTGGTGCATCCGCTACGCGGGCAGGTGTTCGAGACGTACGTGATTTCGGAGCTGCGAAAGGCCTTTCTCAATCGCGGCGAGCCGCCGCTCTTCCACTTCTGGCGCGACAGTAATGGCAATGAAGTCGACCTGCTGATCGAGTGGGCGGGTGGCCTGATGCCGGTGGAGATCAAGTCAGGCCAGACGTTGAACCGGGATTTTTTCACCGGGCTCGAGCGCTGGACCGCGCTGGCCGGCGATATGGCTCGTTTGCCGACGCTTATTTACGGGGGCGAGGGCGAGCACCAGCGGAAGGCTGTGCGGGTGCTGGGCTGGGATGGGGTCGGCGAGGTTGTGCAGGGATAAAGGGGACGGTCCCTTTTTCGTGTCCCGTTCGCGGCCGAGTGTGCTGGTCTAATGTTGGTGGACACCTCGATCGGTGGAATGATGAGGATCTGATCGAGGAGACGATATGGGACGCAGGAATTTTGATCCGGAGTATAAGCTTCGGGTTGCCCGGATGGTGGTGGACGAGGGCCAGGGTGTGCCGCAGGTGGTGCGGGATACGGGGGTCGGCGAGACGGCGGTCCGGCGCTGGGTCGAGCAGCTCAAGGCGGATCGATCCGGCGAGGCGGGTGATGGTCGCCCCCTGACGCCGGAGCAACGCCGGATCCGGGAGCTGGAGGAAGAGAACCGCCGACTGCGAGAGGACAAGGCCCTACTAAAAAAGGCTTCGGCCTTCTTCGCCCGGGAACTGCTGTGATGGTTCGCTGCATCACGACGCTGGCGAAGAAGGCTCCGGTGAAGCGGGTGTGTGATCTGCTGGAGGTGAACCGGTCGGGCTACTACGCGGCGCAGACGCGCCGCCGGCGGCCGCGCCAGCCGTGTGCACTGGAGGCACGGGTCAAGGAGGCGTTCGAGCAGTCGGAATGGACCTACGGCAGCCGCCGTGTGCAGGCCGCCCTGCGTTCGGACGGTGTGACGGTGGGCCGCTACCGGGTCCGCCGTCTGATGCGGGAACAGGGCCTGCGCCCGGTCTGGAAGCGGGCGTTCGTCGTGACCACCCAGCGGGATGCGACCGCGCCGGTGGTGGAAAACCACCTGGACCGGCAGTTCCAGCCATCGCGCCCGAACGCGGCCTGGGTGACGGATATCACCTACATCCGGACCCGCACCGGCTGGACGTATCTGGCGGCGGTGCTGGACCTGTTCAACCGCAAGGTGGTGGGCTGGTCCATGAGCCGAAGGCTGGATGCCGAGTTGGCCTGCAGTGCGCTACGCATGGCGCTGCAGAGCCGGCAACCCGAGCCGGGGCTGCTGGTGCACTCCGACCAGGGCTGTCAGTACACCAGCGACGCCTGGCGGCGTCTGCTGGTGCAGCACGGCGCCCGGGCCAGCATGAGCCGGCGGGGTAACTGCTGGGACAATGCGGTGGCCGAGCGCTTCTTCCTGAACCTGAAGACGGAGCGCGTCTGGCGACGGGACTATGCCAATCACGGCGAGGCCACCCGGGACATCACCGACTACATCGTCGGCTTCTACAACGAGCGCCGAAGGCACTCAACCCTGGGCTACCTGTCGCCCAACGCCTACGAGCGAAAATGGACAGCCGAACCTCCTATCGAGGTGTCCGAAATCGCTTGACCACTACAGAGGCCGCTCCCACAGGGGGTTTAGCGGGGGGCATTCCGGAAACCGCGTTGCGGTTATCCGGGATCTCTGGGTGGGTGGTATTTCCGGCGCGGGGTGTTGTGCTGGTGTGGGGGATCCCGGCTCTTCGCTTCGCTGCGGCTGGGAAGGCGGTGGCGGCGCTGGGGCCGCGTTGAGTTTGACGGAGGCTTCGCGGGCGAGCCCGCTCCCACTTCGCAGGCGGTTCTGGGCTGCGGCTGGGATGAGCGGAGCGGGGTGATCCAGCGTGATCGGGGTGTCCCGGTGCTTGGAGACAGGAAGCGATGCTGTTGATGTGCCTCGGAGTTTGATCGATGTAGGGGGCGTAGTACGATTATTGGATCGATCCGGGAGGCAGCATGGACACTTTGACGATTTCTCCGAAGTACCAGGTGGTGATACCGAAGGTGGTGCGCGAGGCGTTACATCTTCGGGCTGGGCAGAAGGTGCAGGTGATTGCGTACGATGGCCGCATTGAGTTGATTCCCGAGCGCAAGATGCAGGAGATGCGTGGATTTCTCGCAGGAATTGACCCATCAGTCCCACGAGAAGGGGATCGTGTGTGAATGTGGTCGACTCGTCGGCCTGGCTGGAGTATGTCGCGAACGGGGCGAATGCCGACTGTTTCGCAGAGCCGATCGAGGCGACTTCGGCACTGATCGTCCCGGTAATCGCCTTGTATGAGGTGTTCAAGCGTGTTTTGCAGCAGCGAGACTAAGGGGCGGCTTTGCAGGCGGTTGCCTTAAGGAGACGCTGATTTAATCGCGCGTTCGCGTTGGTGCCCCCTGTTTTCCGAGACAAGGCGCGGTGCGCAGCCGGTAGTGGTTCTACCGGCAAGGGCCGCAACGCAGGATCGGGGAACAGGGGGCACCAACCCCACAAGCCATTCAATGCAGGGGCTCGGCCGCTTTTGCGCGGGAACGGCGTTGCGGCTCCCTTGTGCAGAATGACTGCACGGCAGTCGCCGCGCCTTGTTCGCACGCAAAAGCGACTCGAGCGCGAACGCGCGATTAAATCAGCGTCTCCTTAATGCAGCAAGGCCTCGTCGTGGAGCTGACGTCGTCGCTTGCGTTGTCGGCGGCACGGATCGGTGCCGAGAAGAAGTTGCCGCTGGCGGACAGCATCATCTATGCCACGGCGATCGACCGGGAGGCGACGCTCTGGACACAGGACGCGGATTTCGAGGGGCTCCCCGGCGTGCGTTACTTTCCCAGGTAGCGGTCCCGCCACTTGGCCATTGCGATGGACTTGACCCCGAGTCGCCGGAGACGCTGGCTCCATCGCAAAGTCCGATCTCCGTCTGCCTTCCCCTCGCAACCCCTTGGTGGCTTTTGCTTTCAGGTGAACCAGTCGGCGAGTGGTAGATCGGGGACACGCTGGAATTCGGTGACATTGTGGGTGACCAGGGTGACGCTGTTGGCCAGGGCGGTGGCAGCGATCAAGGTGTCCATGGGGCCGATGGGGGTGCCCTGTTGTTCGAGATGTGCCCGGATGCGTGCGGCATGTTCGGCGGTGGTTCTGTCGAATGGGAGGACGGTGACCACGTCGAGGAGTTCAGCGAGCTGTTGCTGGCGCTTGTCGGGCTCGCTGGATTTGGCGATGCCCGTTTGAAGTTCGTACACCACGACGGCGGGTACCTGAATATCCGCGGGTGCTGTGGCCAGCAGGTTTTCGGCCACGTTGCCCTGCCCCTTGAAAAAATAGATGAGCGTGTTGGTGTCGAGGGCGTACTTCACAGTGTCCCTCGGGGGCTGTCCGGGGGGGTGTCGCGCAGCTCTTCGATCGTTGGGAAGTCTTGCCACTGGCCGGCCATGGCGCGAATGGAGTCCGGCCATTCGGTGCGCGTGTTTTCTTCCACCAGGCGGGCGACGTAGCGGCTCACAGGGATGCCTGCGGACCGGGCTGCCCGCTTGAGGCGCTGCTCGTGTTCATTGTCGAGGTAGATGGTGACCTGGCCCATGTGCGGCCCTCACGTCGGAAACTTATATTTTCAATTATAGGTGGTCGGTAGTTGCCTGGCCAGCGGCCCAGTGGGCTGCCCTGGACCTCATTGGGCGTTGGCGGGGGCTTCGCCGCCGAGGCGGCTCCTACGGGGGTGGGGTTTGGCGTAGGTGGCCAGTCTCTGGCCGGTGGGATATTGGTGGCGTGGTGATCGCCCAGGGGCTGGGCTCCTACATGGATGGTTTGCACGCGGGGTACAGCCATCTGGGGAATGTGGATGGGTGGTTTTGTGACGTAGTTTGAATTAGCGTGCGGGGTGTTTGAGTTGGAGGCGTTGTGATGGATGACTGGGCCGAGCGGCTGGCGGGGTTTGGGACGGCGAGTATTGGGCGTGTGGTCGAAGGGCTGTTGCGCGGGATGGGGTATGTGCTGGTGGATGCGCCGCCGGACGGTCGCGATGTGTGGCAGGAGTTAGTGGTGGCCCCGGCGGGCGGCGGTGCGGATGCGCCGCGCCTGATTGTGGGGGTGGCGCGGGATCACGACAGCGAGGTGGAGGCGCCGGAGCTGGAGGCCTTCGCCTCGGGGCGTGAGGGTGCCGATCGCGGGATGTATGTGAGTCTGGCGGGGTTTGCGCCGGAGGCGCGCGAGCAGGCGGCGGAGCTGGCGATGCCGGTGATCCTGCTGGAGCCGGCGGATCTGGCGGAGCGGCTGCGCAGCCACTGGGGCGCGCTGGATGGCGAGACGCAGGCGCTGGTCGAGGGGCGTGGCTAGCGGTTCGCGTTTTCTGTGTCGGGGGTGAATAGGGCCTGTCCTGCTGGGATGGGCCCTTTTTTGTTGGGCGGGTTTGGTGGTAGTCGGGTGTGGGTGATCGCGCAGGGGGCTGCGCTCCTACCGGGGCGGGGTGTCGCCGTGGAGGTGGGCGGCCTTTAGGCGGTGGGGTTATGTCCAACGCCGCATCGCGCAGGGGCTGCGCTCCTACCGGGGCGGGGTGTCGCCGTGGAGGTGGGCGGCCTTTAGGCGGTGGGGTTATGTCCAACGCCGCATCGCGCAGGGGCTGCGCTCCTACCGGGGCGGGGTGTCGCCGTGGAGGTGGGCGGCCTTTAGGCGGTGGGGTTATGTCCAACGCCGCATCGCGCAGGGGCTGCGCTCCTACCGGGGCGGGGTGTCGCCGTGGAGGTGGGCGGCCTTTAGGCGGTGGGGTTATGTCCAACGCCGCATCGCGCAGGGGGCTGCGCTCCTACAGCAACCCGAGACCTTCTGTAGGAGGCCAGCCCTCTGGCCGATTGGGGCCTGTCCGCTAGTCGTACGCCGTCAATCGGCAGGTTCCAGGAGGAGGGCGGTCAGGGGCGGCAGGTGGAGATAGAGCGTGGCGGGGTGGCCGTTGCGCTCGATGGGTTCGGCGTGGGCGTGGGCGGGGCCGCGGGAGTCGCCGCCATAGGCCTGGGCGTCGGTGTTGAGGACGACGCGCCAGGAGCCGGGATGAGGCGCCGGCACGGGGTGGGCGCCGCGTTCGACGGGGGTGAGGTTGAGGACGACGATGCTTTCGCGGCCCTGGGTGTCGCGGCGCAGGAAGCTGAGGGTGGAGTGTTGGGCGTCGTCGCAGTCCAGCCAGGCGAAGCCGTCGGGTTCGAACTCGCGGCCGTGCAGGGCGGCGTGGTCGCGGTAGACGCGGTTGAGGTCGCGCACGAGCTGTTGCAGGCCCTGGTGCAGCGGGTACTGCAGGACGTACCAGTCCAGTTCGCGGTCCTCGGACCATTCTGGGCCCTGGCCGAACTCCTGGCCCATGAACAGGAGCTTTTTGCCGGGGTAGAGCCACTGCCAGGCGTAGAGCAGGCGCAGGTTGGCGAACTGTTCCCATTCGTTGCCGGGCATGCGGCCGCGCAGGCTGCGTTTGCCGTGCACGACTTCGTCGTGCGAGAAGGGCAGGACGAAGTTCTCGCTGTAGGCGTAGATCTGGCCGAAGGTGAGTTGGTTGTGGTGGTAGTGGCGGTAGAGTGGGTCCATGCCGAAGTAGGTCAGGGTGTCGTGCATCCAGCCCATGTTCCATTTCATGGTGAAGCCGAGTCCGCCCATGGACGGCGGGCGGCTGACGCCGGGCCAGGCGGTGGATTCTTCGGCGATCATCACGACGCCGGGATGCTCGGTTTGGACGGTCTCGTTGAGGTGGCGCAGGAAGTCGACGGCCTCGAGATTCTCGTTGCCGCCGTGGATGTTGGGCAGCCAGTCGTGCGGTTCGCGGTCGTAGTCGCGGTAGAGCATGGAGGCGACGGCATCCACGCGCAGGCCGTCGATGTGGAAGTCCTCCACCCAGCACAGGGCGCTGGAGAGCAGGAAGTTGCGTACCTCGGGACGTGAATAGTTGAAGATCAGCGTGCCCCAGCCCCGGTGTTCGCCGATGCGTGGGTCTTCGTGTTCGTACAGTGCGGTGCCGTCGAAGCGAGCGAGGGCGAATTCGTCGCGCGGGAAGTGGCCGGGCACCCAGTCGAGCAGTACGCCGATCCCGGCCTGGTGCGCCTGGTCGACGAAGTAGCGAAAGTCGTCCGCGTTGCCAAAACGCGAGGTGGGCGCGAAGAAGCCGGTGCTCTGGTAGCCCCAGGATCCGTCGAAGGGGTGTTCGGTGACCGGCAGCAGCTCGATATGGGTAAAGCCCATGTCACGGACGTAGGGCACGAGGCGTTCCGCCAGATCGTGGTAGTTGGGCCAGTGGCCCTCGGGGCTGCGCTGCCAGGAGCCGAGATGCACCTCGTAGATGCTCATCGGGCGGTGTTTCCAGCCCTCGGGGTCGCGGTTTTGCAGCCAGTCGTCATCACCCCAGGCGTACTCGCTTTGCGGCTGGATGCGGGCGGCCGTCTCCGGGCGCACCTGGTAGGCGCGGGCGTAGGGGTCGGTCTTGAGGTGGATGGTGCCGTGGTCACGGTTGCGGATTTCAAACTTGTACAGCGTCTCCATGGCAAGGCCGGGGACGAACAGCTCCCAGATGCCGCTGCCCGGGTGGACGGTCATGGGATGGCAGCGCCCGTCCCAGCGGTTGAAGTCGCCGACGACGGAGACGCGCTCGGCATTGGGCGCCCAGACGGCGAAACGCACGCCGTCGATCCCGTCGCGCGTTTGCGGATGGGCGCCGAGCATGCGGTGGGCGTGCCAGTGGCGGCCCTCGGCGAACAGGTGACGGTCGAACGAAGGGATGTCCGGTGCGAAGCTCCACGGATCGACGGTTCGCAGGGTGTCGCTGCGGTCCTCGGGTTTCCAGCTCAGTTCCGGGTGCCTGGGGAGGGCGCTGGCTCGGCCTTGCCAAGTGAAGAGTCCGGGGATTTTGGTACTCGGCGTGAAGTATTCGCCGGATCCGTCCGAAAGTGTGATCGAGACCTCGCTGGCATGGGGCAGCCAGGCACGGTAGCAGGCAGTCTTTTGATCCAGCTCATGGCACCCGAGGACGCTGTGGGGATCATGGAGACGCGCCTCCGGCAAACGCGCCAGGGTATCGGCAACGGGTGTGATGCATTTGCTGGAGGCAGTTGTCATACTCGAATCACGCTCTAGGTTTAGGCGGGGTCACGGCCCCGAGGTTTCTTTCGCAAGGATGGGTGCATGAATCCGCAACCGCAACGTTTTGTTAGTCGTCTGACCCGCGAGACGCTGGCCCTGATCCTTGCCGGGGGTCGTGGCTCCCGCCTGAAGCAGCTGACGCTCTGGCGGGCCAAGCCGGCCGTGCCGTTTGGCGGCAAATTCCGCATCATCGATTTTCCGCTGTCCAATTGCATCAACTCGGGCATCCGCCAGGTGGCGGTGCTGACACAGTACAAGGCCCATTCGCTGATCCAGCATATCCAGCGCGGCTGGAGCTTCCTGCGCGGGGAGTTTGGCGAGTTCATCGAGTTGCTGCCGGCGCAGCAGCGTATCGAGACGTCCTGGTACCAGGGTACGGCGGACGCGGTCTACCAGAACATCGACATCATTCGGCAGCATGCGCCGAGTTACGTGCTGATCCTGGCCGGCGACCATATCTACAAGATGGACTATGGCCAGATGATCGCCTTTCACGTGGAGAGCGGGGCCGACATGACGGTGGGCTGCCTGGAGGTGGAGCGTGAACGCGCCAAGGCCTTCGGGGTGATGGGGGTCGATGCCGCGGGCCGCATCACCTCGTTTGCCGAGAAGCCGGACGACCCGGCGAGCATTCCGGGCAAGAACACCCACTCGCTGGCCTCGATGGGGATCTACGTGATCAACACGCAGTTCCTGTTCGAGCAGCTGATCAAGGACGCGGATGACACCTTCTCCACGCATGATTTCGGCAAGGACATCATCCCCAGCATCATCGATCGCTATCAGGTGATGGCCTACCCGTTCCGCGACGAGCAGGGCGTGCGCCAGGGCTACTGGCGCGATGTCGGGACGATCGATTCCTACTGGCAGGCGAACCTGGAGCTGATCGGCGTGACTCCGGAGCTGAATCTGTACGACTCCGACTGGCCGATCTGGACCTATCAGGAGCAGCTGCCGCCGGCCAAGTTCGTGTTCGACGACGACGATCGACGGGGCATGGCGATCGACTCCATGGTGTCGGGCGGCTGCATCATCTCGGGCAGCACGATCCGCCACTCGCTGCTGTTCTCGAACGTGCAGGTGAACGCCGGCTCGACGGTGGAAGACTCGGTAATCCTGCCCAGCGTGAAGGTGGGCGAGGACTGCGTGATCCAGAAAGCGGTGATCGACAAGGCCTGCAAGGTTCCCGACGGGACCCGGATCGGGGTGGACGACGAGGCGGATGCGCGTGACTACTACATCTCGCCCGAAGGTGTGCGGGTGGTAACCCCCGAGATGCTCGGGCAGGCCACGCATCATGTGCGCTAGTACGGCGCTGGTGCCGACCCCACCCAAACTCGATGTGGTGCTGTGCTGGCACATGCACCAGCCACAGTACTTCGAGAGCGGTGCGGGTGAATATGCGCTGCCCTGGACGTACCTCCACGCGCTGAAGGACTACACCGACATGGCCGCGCATCTGGAGGCCTGCCCGAAGGCGCGCGCGGTAGTCAATTTCGCGCCGATCCTGCTGGAGCAGCTGGCCGATTACGGCGAGCGCCTGGATACCTGCGTGCGGGAGCGCCAGCCGGTGGGCGACCCGGTGCTGGATTTGCTGCACATGGATGTGGTGCCGACGGATCCCGCCCAGCGTCAGGAGATTCTGCGGGTGTGCCTGCGGGCCCATGCCCCGCGCATGATCGAGCCGTTTCCGCTGTTCCAGCGCCTTGCCGATATCGCGCGCAAGGCGATCGAGGAGCCGCTGCTGCTGGGGCATCTGGATGCCCGCTTTTTCCAGGATCTGGCCACCTGCTACCACCTGGCCTGGCTGGGCGAGACCATTCGCTGGGCCTACCCCGAGGTGCGCGGCTGGCTGAAGACGGACACGAACTTCGACCCCGGCATGCGCCAGCGCCTGCTGACGCTGATCCGCGACGAGGTCAAGGGTATCCTGCCGCGCTACCGCGAGCTGGCGGCCAGTGGCCGGGTGGAGCTGTCGTTTACCCCCTATGCCCACCCGATCATGCCCCTGATGATCGACCTGGCCTCCGCCCGCGAGGCGATGCCGGAGGTGGAACTGCCCAAGTCCCCGGCCTATCCGGACGGGGAGGCCCGGGTGCGCTGGCACATCGAACGGGGGCTTGAGGTGTTCGAGAGGCATTTTGGCTTTCGTCCGCGCGGGTGCTGGCCCTCCGAGGGGAGCCTGAGCGAGGCGACCATTCGCCTGCTGGACGAATACAAGCTGTGCTGGACGGCCAGCGGCCAGACGGTGCTGGCCAACAGCCTGGCGGCGGCGGGCGAAACGGCCGAATCCAACACCGGGTCCGCCGAAGAGGAAGGCTGGCTGCACCGGCCCTATCAGCTGCAGGGCAGTGATATCGAACTGTTCTTCCGGGATGACGGGTTGTCCGATGCGATCGGGTTTCGTTATGCGGACTGGCATGCGGACGATGCGGTGGGGGACTTCGTCCACCATCTGGAGAACATCGCCGCCGTCTCGCCCCAGGGCGGGGTCGTCTCGGTGATCCTGGATGGCGAGAACGCCTGGGAGTACTACCCCGAGAATGGGTATCACTTTCTCAATGCGCTGTATGAGCGCCTGGCGCACCACGCCACGCTGAATCTTTGCACCTTTGCCGACGTCTGCCGGCGCAGCGAGAAGGATCGCGACCGCGGCGAGTTGCCCGGGCTGGTCGCCGGTAGCTGGGTGTACGGGACGTTTTCTACCTGGATTGGCGACCCGGACAAGA